>NZ_JAGVRH010000001.1 GCF_018274325.1 'Fragaria x ananassa' phyllody phytoplasma
CTAACTATAAATATAAACCAATTTAAGAAATAATATTTTAATTATTTATTTTTTTAGTAGTTAGTTAATTTTCTTAAATGTTTTTTTTAGATAATTACGTAAAAAAATTATTTTATTTAAATTTTAGTATTGACAAGAATCTAAATATAAGAGTATAATATAGATAATTGTATAAGTAATTAATAGACAATTTGTGTTTTGAGAAAAAATTATATTTTTTTCTTAAAAAGTGTTGTTCTTAACTAGTTCCATTTTCGTGGAGCTTATCATTTTTTTCTTAAATTGTTCTACAAAAAAAAAAAAAAATAGTTATATAAATCAAAGCCCAGGAAAAGCAAAAGATTTATATAACTACCATAGAAAAAATGCATATTAAATGCAAATATTCAATTTAAACATAGAATAATTTATTGTTAAAATAAATGACTATGCTATTATTATATCATTCATTAAAAAACACTTTCAACAATATAATTGACATTAAAGATGTTAATTTTAATTTAGACAATATTTTAAATAGTACAGATATACTTAGTAAATTTTTTATATCTTTATTTTATATTTTATGTTTTATCACTGTGTTAGTTTTTATAATTTTTCCTATTTTTAATATTATTAAAATAATAAAATTATCATTTAAAGGAATTATTAAATTAATTAAATTATTTATTAAACTTAAATTATCTGATAATCAATCAATTAAACCTAATGAATTTAATAAATACGATTTAATTAAATTACAAAGAAAGATATCTAAGTTAGAATATAAAAACTTAATTTACAAAAAAGAAATAATGTTATTAAACTGTTAAATAATCAAAATTATAATCAAAGAGGTAAGTAAAATTGGAAAATAATAATAAAAACAAATCAAAACGTATTATTTTTATCATTTGGGGTTTATTTATTACTGCAACTATTCTTTTTTTATTAATTATTCTTTTATTAGCTATTAATAAAAATCAAACTAAAATTGAAAACCCAAAACAACAAGAACAAGAAACTGTTGAAAATCAATCTAATATTCCATCTCCAGAGGAACAAGAAAAAACATATAATGCTATCATGGCCAAAGCTGATAAAGAAATTGATGTATTAACTACAACTAAAAATGTTATTTTTCAACCAGGTACTAAAATAATAAGAAAAATAGAATTCTTAAATTCCCAAGGTGATAAATTTAAAGAAATAATTTATCAAGATGATGGAAAAACAATTGAATATATTAACGAATATGATAAAGATACTGAAAATTTAATCAAATCCACTAGATATCAAGATGATGAAAAAACAATTGAATATATTAACGAATATGATAAAGATACTGAAAATTTAATTAAATTAACTTATTATCAAGATGATGGAAAAACTATTAAATACATTGAAGAATATGACAAACATACTGGCAAAATTATCAAAGCAACTGAATATTCGGTTGATGGAAAAATTTTAAACATTTTTGAATATTCTCCTACGAAAGAACTAAAAAAAACTTATGATAATATTCTTAATGAAAACAATAAAAAAAGTGATCGAATTGAAGGTGGTAGAAAAAAAGGTTAATATATGAAAATACCCAAAATTAATTTTTTTTTATTTTATAATTTATTTCTTATCACTTATATTTTTGTTATTAATTTTTATATTTTAAATCGGTTTCAAAAAGTTAATATCAAAATAGAAGAAATAAATAAAACAATGAAATTACAACATTATATCTTACAAAAAAAAATCGTGACATTAAATAAAACAGACGCTATACTTAAAGATAAACTAAAAGAGAAAGTTTCTAAAATACAAAAAACAAATTTAAATAATTATTAAAAAGTTAAATAAAAGTTTAAAAATAGGAGTAAAAATAGTTAAAAAAGAATGAAAAAAATAAATTAAAGAGGAGAAAATGGGATCAAAAATATTGAAGAAAATTGGTTTAATTTTAAAAATATCATTTATAATTAAAAACGGTTAAAAAATAAACAGGAATGAGTTTTTAATTGTTAAAGAAATTAAATTTTTACTCCCTAAAAATTAAACTTAAAGCCATTTTTATGAAAGAAAGCGGAAAATCTAACCAAGAAATTCAAAAAGAATTAAAAATTAAAAATCACAGTCAAATTTATACTTGGGTTGGGTTGTATGAAAAAGAAGGAGCGAGCCGATTAGAAAGAACAGTTGGTAGGAAGAAGAAAGTACATAAAACACCAAGTGAAGATGATTTAATTAAAACTACAATTAAAAAGAAACTTAGTAATGTATTTAGGAAAAACAGAAAATTATATTTAGATATTATTGACGAATATAAATAAGAGGTTTCAATTAATCAATTAACAAAATGGCTTAATATTTCTAAAAATAGTTATTATCGGTGGTTAGAACAAAGTATGCATCCTAGGCCACATAATGACTTGAAAAAAGCATTGTTTCAAATATGAAAACAAAAATCATATATTACAACTACGGTAATTAGAAAAAAACGTTTGGGATATCGGGTGTTTCATCAAGAATTAAAGGGGATTGGTTTTAAGATCAATGCTAAAACAGTGTTGAAATTAATGCATAAATTTGTTTTATTATCTGAAAGAATCAAACGAAAACCAAGATATTATTATGTTTTGGTTATTAAAAAAGAAAATAACTTAAAAAACCTTCTTCAAAATAATTATGAAGAAAAGCATTCATTAGAAAAATTATGTACTGATATTACTTATATTCCCTTTTGAATAAGTAACAAAAAATTATTTGTATTAGTTGTTCTAGAGCCAATTTATTAATGAAAAAAACCATTACTAAAGAAGAAATTGAAAAATTAGTTTAAATTATTAACATATATAAAACAAAAAAAATACTTACAAAAGTTTCTTGGTTTTGTTTTAATGAATTTAGTTATAAAAAAAGCCATCAAAAATAATGGTTTTATTGAAAATTTAATTTAAATCCAATATTTTTAGTATAAACAAATTTTAATTTATCGATTTAACGCTTTTTTAATTTATTTTTGATTTGTTGACTTTTTATTTGTTGACTTTTTATTTGTTTACTAACACATAAAACCACTATTTCTACTAAAATAATAGCAAATATTCCATCCATGATATAATGTTGTTTAATAACAAAAGTAGAAACAAAAACTAAAAGAGCTATAATTAATTGACTATAAATAATTTTTTTGGAAATATGTTTGTTATTACGGAACACAATATAACAAAACCAACTATTAGATACATGTAAACTAGGTAATAAATTATTACGATTAGAGTCGTGTTCATAAATTAATTTTAATAAATGATACAATAACTGTTTTAAATTACTATTTGTATCCTTTAGTTGCTGATAGTTCCATTGATAATTATCTGTTATTTGGACTGGAAAAATAAAAAATATGATTAAAGTAATTAATAAAACCACAAATAAAGAAATAAATATTTGATAGATTCTATCTTTATTTAAATGTTTATAAACTAAATAAGGAGTAAAGATTATCCACCAAAAACCAGCACCTAAATAAATTAGACTCATAATAATTAAAATAATAACAAGAAAAGAATGCTTGATGTCTGGGTTATTTAAAATATTTATTCCTAAATTTAATATCTTTTCGTTTGTTTTGTTATTATATATAGCTACTTTTTGGGGATTATTGTGAAGTATTTTAATGGTTGTCTCTGTGATTAAATAATATGATAATATATGAATAATTACAAAAGACGCACATAATATTAAATATAATAATATCTTTATTTTTTTAGTATTGGTTTTTGTTAATATTATTCTTGAAGATTTTTTTTTCATTTTTTTTCTCGTTTCAACAAGTTTTCTTTGTTTAATTTCTTAGAATAACAAAAATTAGAATAACAAAAATATAATTTTAAAATTATTAGAAAATTAAAAATAACTATTTTATTATCTTAAATTTATATTAAATATAATTTATACTTTTTAGTTTTAATATTTTAATTATTATAATACTATTTAACAGTATATCATTTTTTTATATTTTTATTTTAGATATTTAAGAATTATGAGAATTCATTTATTAATAAAAAAGTGTTAATAGTTATTGTTGTAATGCGATATTGTTTAATTGCAGTAAGAGAAAACATGGATTTAAAAAAATGTTAAGGGGATTAAGTAATTAATTATTTTATTCATTATAAACTTATCTATTTTGTTATAATATCTTTAGGATTAGACATCTTTTTATCTTTATAAAATATTTAAGATATCGTTATTATATGTGTTTTATTTTGGCCATTAATATTATTTATTTTTTTAATTTTTGATTAATTTTTTTTGTTAATAATTGCGTACTTGTATGACTATCTTGTTATCTTAAATTCTTCTTATAACATGGTTTGATTAGTTGTTATTTAAAATACGGAGGGTATTTTTTTGAAAATAGGAATTTTTACAGATGCTTATGATCCTTTAATTAGTGGGGTAGTTGTTTCAATTAAAACTTTAAAGAAATCTTTAGAAAATTTAGGGCATCAAGTTTATATTGTGACTACTAATTCTCCTCATGTCAAAAAAGAGGTTGATCCTTATGTGATTAGAATTAAAGGGATCCCTTTGCCTTTTAAAATTTTTAAAAATTATCGTTGGGTTTTAAAATATAAACATCATTTGCCTAAAATTAAAGCTTTAAATTTAGATGTTATTCATATTCATACAGAATTTGGATTAGGTTTATTTGGAATTTATACTAAGCAAAAGTTAAAATTACCTTTAGTTTATACTATGCATACGCTCTATGTTTCTTTTTTTGAAATTAATAATTCTTTTTTGATTAAAATGTTTCGTCAAACAATGTTAAATTATGCTAATAAAATTGTACGAAGATCTTTGGTAAATGCTAATGCCATTATTTTTCCTACTCAAAAAGTATTAGATTTTACTGTTAAATGTTTTCATATGGATGCTAATTATCATGCTTCTATTTCTTCTGTTGCTTCAATCATTCCTACAGGATTAAATTTAACTAATTTTTATAAAGATAATTTAGAACCAAATCACGTTAACGCTTTAAAAGATAAATTAAATTTGCAAGATTTCTTCGTTTGCCTTTATGTTGGCAGACTTTCGTCTGAGAAAGAAATTAATTATTTAATTGATGCTTTTGCGGCACTTAATCGTGCCAATTCTCAAACCAAATTTCTTATTATTGGCGATGGTCCTGAAAAGAAAAATTTAATCAAACAAGCTAAAAAATTAGGTATTAGTGATAAAGTTATTTTTTTAGGTTTCATTCCTTATGAGCAATTAGGAGTATATTATCAATTAGGAGATGTTTTTATCAACGCTTCTTTGTTTGAAACTCAAGGATTAACTTATATTGAGGCTTTAGCTGCTTCATTGCCTTTGATAGTACGTTATGATCAGGTTTTATCAGACATTATTAAAGATGGTCAAAATGGTTTTTTTTATTACCAAAAGAATGAATTAATTAATAAATTAACTCAATTATCTTACAATAAAGCGCAATGCCAAAGTTTATCTGCTAAAGCGTTAGAATCAATAAAACAATATAATCAAGAGGTTTTTGGTCAAAAAGTATTAAATGTTTATCAACAAGTGCTAAATGGTGATCAATAAAAAAAATAAATAAAAAAATATAAAAACTAAAAAATTTGTTATAATATTAATGTCTTATAAATAGGTACTAGATAGATGCTTATCCCTTGTCTTTATTATATTTAAAGACCGCACAGACCGCAAGGAGCAAAAAAATGAAAAAATATGAAATTATGTATATTTTACGTCCTAATTTAGAGAATAAGGAAGTTCAAAGAATTAACAATATTTTATTAAATGTTTTTGCTAAAAACCCTAATCAAGTTTTAGAACAAAAAGAAACAGTTTTAAAAGATTTAACTTATGCTATTCATAATCATAAAAAAGGTTATTATGGTTGGTTTACGGTCAAGGCAGATAATGAAGCTGTTTTAGAATTTAATCGTATTGTTAAAATTACTGAAGAAATTATTCGTTTTATCATTATCAAATAATAGTTAGTTGTTTTGATGTCATTATCTTTTTTCATCTTTTTAAAAAAACCAATCAAGGAGTGATTTTAATATGATTAACAAAGTTGTTTTGGTAGGTAGAATTACTAAAAATCCTGAATTAAAGTTTCATAATAGTGATATTAGTTATGTTAAATTTACTTTAGCAGTTAATAGAAACTTTGGTACTTCTGATGAAGAGAGAAAGACAGATTTTATTAATTGCATAGTTTGGCGTAAGCAAGCTGAAAATTTAAGTAGATATGTTTCCAAAGGAATTTTATTAGGAATTGAAGGTAGTATTAGAGTAGAAAAATGGGAAAAAGACGGTCGTACTAATTGGTCAACTGAAGTTAGTTGTAGCAATGTTCACTTTTTAGAACCTAAGAAAAGATTTGAAAATGAATATGATTCTCATGAAATATCATATCACGAAAACACACAACAAGATCAACCAATAGATGACGGTTCTCCTTTTTAACATTTAAGAAAGGAATAAAAATTTAAATATGAAACATATTAAAAAAAATACTTTCAAAAAACGTCGTAAAGTTTGTTATTTTACGGAAAATAATTTTACTAAAATTGATTTTAAAGACATAGAACTTTTACAACGATTTCTAACTGACCGCGGTAGAATTATGTCTCGAAGAATTACTAATACTTCGGCGAAATGGCAACGTCATTTAGCAATTGCTATTAAAAGAGCGCGTCATATGGCTTTGATCCCTTTTGTCCAACAATAAAAACAGGTATGATCCTGTTTTTTTTATTAATGTTGAATCTTTTTAACTTTTTACAAATTAACACTCATATTTTTAAATATTAATTTTTATAAAAAATTATGATTAATGAATTCCTTTTTTTTAATTATTACACCCATTCATTTTTGGTTATTATTTAAAAGATTTTATTCATTAACCAATTATCTTTTACAAATTATTAATTGTTTTCAAATAAACGAATGAAGGCGAGATTCTTTATGTTTCCTAAAAACAAACACAATATTAAATTTATTATAATTGGTTTAATTATTGTTTTATTTGTCATAGGTTTTGTTTATGATTATAAAAATATCAAAGAAATTTTTGATACTATTAAAAACTTAAATGCAACTCCAAAATCAACACAATATTTGGAACCTAAGGGACTTGATAAAAAAATTATCTTGTTTATTTTTAAGTTTTTTGGAAAAATTACTTTAGGTGCTTGTATTATTAGTGTTTTATTACATATTAAAAAACATCATCAAATTAAACATTTAAAATCTAAATTATCTTTATGGTCTAAATTATCTTTTCATGTGAGTCAAATTGGGGAAGAGGTTTTAAATGAATTGCCAATTGGAATTGTGTTAATCGATGTTAATAGTCAAGAAATTAATTGGCTTAATCCTTATGCTAATTCACTTTTAAAGCATCCTGAAATCAACACTCCTTTAAAGCAAATTAATGAAGCAATGGCGCTTTTAGTTAACAATGATGACACTAAAACTATTATTACTTTAGAAAAACAAAAATTTGAGTGTTTTTATAAAAAAGAATTAAGTGTTTTTTATTTGTTTGATGCAACTGAAAAAGAAAAAATTAAACAATTATTTTTAGAAAAAACCTTAGCTTTATCCATGATTGCTTTTGATAACTTAGAAGAATCTTTGATTCGTTATGATCTTTCGGATCAAAGCCAAATTCAAGGGGAATATTTAAGTGCTCTCTCTGATTTTATTGAACCTTATGAAGGTTATTTAAAGCAATTAGTTGATAATCGTTTTTTGTTGCTTTTAAATCGTCAAAATCTTGATAAAATGATGGAAAACAAATTTAGTATTTTAGATACTGTGCGAACTATTTCTCATAAATATCAATTAAAAGTTACTCTTTCCATGGGGGTTGCTTGCTGGAATTTATCTTATGATAAATTATCGATTTATAGTCAAAATGCGATTGAATTAGCACAAAAAAGAGGCGGTGATCAAGTAGTTGTTAATATTGAGAATGAAAAAATTAAATATTTTGGAGCCAAAATTGCTTCTTTAAGTAAACAATCCAAAGTTCGTGCTCGTGTTAATGCTCAAAATCTATTTGATATTATCAAAAATCATCCTCATTGTTTTATTATGGGTCATAATTACAGCGATCTTGATTCTTTAGGATCAATGATTGCTTTTTATAAAATAGCTTTAGCTCTTAAACCTGAAGCTAATCATTATATTGTGATTGATGAAGAAAAATTAGATAAAAGTTTAATCCCTGTTTATCAGTGTTTTCTTCAACAAGAAACAACACCTACCATTAACATCATTAACACTCAAAAAGCTTTAAAAATAATTAATTTCCAAGATTTAATGGTCATCGTTGATACCCAAACAAAAGATATGGTAAATAGTCCAGAATTACTTACTTTAACTAGTAACATTGTGATTATTGATCACCATCGTGCTACTGAAGAAATTATTCCATCTATTTTTTCTTATGTGGAATCTTCTGCTTCTTCAACAGTAGAATTGTTAGTTGAAATTATTGATTTCTTGGAACAAGAAGTGAAAATAACTTCCTTTGAAGCAAGCATCATGTATGCAGGTATTTTAATTGATACTAATACTTTTATCTATCGTACTAGTTCAAGAACTTTTGAAGTAGCTTCTAAATTAAAAGATTGGGGAGCTGATGCTATCGAAGTTAAAAGTTGGTTGCGTAAAAATTTTGCTAATGTTTTAGAAATTAACGAATTGATTTCTAAAATGGAAATTTTTATGGATCATTTTGCTATTATTTGCAGTAATAAAGTTTATGATAATCGTTCCTTTTTAGCACAAGTAGCTGAAAATGTTTTAAATATTAATGACATTGATGCTGCCTTTATGATAGCTAAAATATCTGAAAATAAAATAGCTATTAGTGCTCGTTCTTACAATCAAGTTAATGTGCAAACTATTATGGAACAAATGGAAGGTGGAGGACATCTTAATAGTGCTGCTACTCAAATTGAAGGGAATAATATTCAAACAATAGTTGACAATTTAAAACATTTTTTAAAATTAGAATATGAAAGAGGTGAAAAGAATATGGAAATTATTTTATTAGCCGATATTCCTAATAAAGGCAAAAAACATGATATTATTAAAGTTAATAATGGTTATGGTAATTTTTTAATTAAACATCAAAAAGCTCTTTTAGCTGATAAAAATAACTTATCTCAAATTCAAAAAAATAAACTTTTAGAAAAACAACAACAACAACAACATGAAATTTTAATGCATAAATTGAAACAAGAAATTGATGATAAAAAAATTACCCTACATATTCAATTAGGACCAAAAGGAAAAATTTATGGTAAAATTACTTTAAAACAAATAGCTGATCAATTTCATAAAATTTACAATATTTATATTGATCGTCAAAAAATCACCCTAGAAAATGAGATTGTTTCTACTGGTATTTATTCTGTTGATGTTATTTTAACAGATGAAATTAAAGCTACTTTCTTTTTAAATATCATTGAAAGAAAAAAATAAATGAATCAATATTATAAAAATATCCCTTTTAGTCCTGAGGCCGAACGTGCTTTATTAGGAGTATTGCTTTTAAATCCTGAAAAAATAGCTTTTGCTGTTGATATGATTAATGAAAATGTTTTTTATGATACTAAACATCAAGATATTTTTAAAGCAATGAAAAAATTATATCAAGAAGAACAAAAGATTGATTATGTGTCAGTAAGTAGCACTTTAGATAATGAAAAATTATTACAAAAAATTGGTGGCATTGATTATTTAATTGAATTAGTGGAAATGACCCCTTCAACACAATATTTAGATACTTATATTGAGTTAATTAAAGAAACAGCTCTTAAAAGAGAAATTATAGATACAGCTTCTTATTTAGCTAATAAAGGATATGAAGATATTGATGTTCAAACTTATTTAGATGAAGCAGAAGAAAAAATCTTTAATTTAACTCAAAGAAAAAAAACTAATGAGTTATTAGAACTAAAAAATTTATTACAAGAAATTAAAACTAAAAACATTCAAACTCAACAAAAAAAAAATTTAATAGGGTTTTCAACAGGTTTTGAAAATTTGAATAATATTACTTTAGGATTTAAACCAGAAGAATTTATTATTGTAGCAGCACGACCTTCGATGGGAAAAAGTACTTTTATGATTAATTTGGCTCTTAATATTGCCAACATCAAACATAATCAACAAAGCCCACACATTGCTATATTTAGTTTAGAAATGTCGAATGAACAATTAGCTATGAGAATGCTTAGTTCTGTTGCTAAAATTGAACATAAAAAAATTCAATTAAGCAGTGTTAATTCTAATGAAAAACGACTTTTAGAGATAGCTATTTATACTATGAATAAATTAAATATTTATTTTGATGATTCAGCAACAGTTAATATTTTAGATATTAAAGCTAAATGTCGTAAATTGAAAAGTCAAAATAAACTTGATGTTGTTATGATTGATTATTTACAATTAATCCGTAAAACTAAAAAAAATAATCGTCAAGAAGAAGTAGCTGAAATTTCACAAAACTTAAAACAAATGGCGCGTGAATTAAAAATTCCTGTGATTGCCTTATCTCAATTATCGCGAGATGTTGAAAAAAGAGAAGATAAAAGACCTATTTTAGCTGATTTAAGAGATTCAGGATCGATTGAACAAGATGCTGATATTGTGATGTTTTTATATCGAGAAGATTATTATCAAAAAGATAAAAAAACAAGTCCTGGTAAAACACAAATTATTGTGGCTAAAAATCGTCAAGGTGCTATCGGTATTCGTGAATTTAATCTTAACTTTGATTTTATGTTTTTTTCTGAAATAGAACCTTATATTAGTGAAAATTAATTTATCTTTTAATTTATCTTATCATTCCTATTTAAATTAAATAATGAAATTTTGAAAAAACAAAAAGAGGTACATATGCTTTCAAGATTAAAAATAATGTATCAAAAATATGAAGATTGGCAAAAACTTTTGCTGCAATCACAAAATATATCTGATAAAATTGAAATTTTAAAAAATTTAAGTAAAATAACTCCAACAGTAGAACTTTATCAAAAATATTTAGCTTTGGAAGAACAATTAGGTCAAATAGGCATTCTTTTGCAAACAAATCAAGATCAAGATTTATTATTATTAGCACAACAAGAAAAAAATGATCTTATGGAACAAAAAGAAAATATTTTATCACAATTGCGAATTTTGTTATTGCCTCAAGATCCTCATGATAAAAAAAATGTTATTTTAGAAATTAAAGGAGCTGTAGGAGGAAACGAAGCTAATCTTTTTGCAGCCGATTTATTAAGAACTTATATGAAATATGCTGAAAGCAAAAAATGGAAAGTCGAAATTCTTAATTTAAATCCTAGTATTAAAGGGGGTTTGTCTTCGGTAGAATTATTGATTTCAGGTCAAAATATTTATTCTTTTTTAAAGTATGAATCAGGAGTTCATCGGGTGCAACGGGTTCCTGCAACTGAAGTACAAGGTCGAATTCACACTTCTACTGCAATTGTTTTAGTCGTTCCTGAAGCAGAAGAATTAGCGGTTAAAGTAGATTGGGACGACATTAGAATAGACACTTTTAATTCTAGTGGTCCTGGTGGACAATCAGTAAATACTACTAAATCAGCAGTTAGACTGTCGCATATTCCTTCAGGAATTAGTGTTGCTTGTCAAGAAGGAAAAAGTCAACATGAAAATAAAGAAAAAGCTTTTACTTTGCTGAAAACAAGGATTTATAATCAAATGTTAACCACTAAACAAGAAGAGCAAAATCAACATCGTAAAAGTTTAGTAGGAACTGGCGAAAGAAGTGAAAAAATTAGAACTTATAATTATCCGCAAAATCGCGTGACAGATCATAGAATTGCATTAACTTTGAAAAACCTAGATATCGTTATGGAAGGGAAATTAGATTTTCTTATTGAACCTTTAATCAATACAATGCAAAAAGAAAAGTTGGATAATAATGAATAAAATTTCTCAGTTCCCCTATGCCAATAACAAACCCAATATTATTATTTTTCCAACAGATACAGTTTATGGAATGGGAACTTTATTATATGACAAAATTGGACTTGATCAAATTTATCAACTTAAAAAAAGACCTATTAATAAAGATATTTTAGTATTATGTGCTTCTTTAGAACAAGCTCAATCTTTGGTTGAATTTTCATCAGTAAGTTTACGATTGGCTGCTCGTTTTTGGCCGGGGTCTTTAACTTTGATTATGAAAACAACTCCTTCTTATTTTCAAAAAACTAAAGTAATGAGTTTAGGAGTAAGAGTTCCTAATCATCCTTTAGCTTTACAACTTTTAAAAAAATACGGCCCTTTAAAAACTACTTCTGTCAATGAAAGTAAACAACCACCTTTAAACGATTATCATCAAATATATCAAATTTATCAACAAAAAGTATCTTTTATTTATCCTAATAATTATCCTATGGCGCAAATATCTTCAACTATTGTAAAATTAACCAATGCTAAAAGCACTATTTTAAGAGAAGGAGCTCTTGACTCATCCATCATCAAACACATATTAAAGAAACTATAATTTCCATATATCCATATTTTATTCAAAAATGTTGTTTTGGCCTAATAAAAATAATTCCAAACCAGTATTAAGATGGATTAATCCTGATTTAACTTGTTCTTCTAATTTGATTAAATCTAATAAACAATTTTTTAAATGTGCCATATTCGTAATGGTTTTTATTTCTTTTAATAAAAAAAACACTTTATTAGTAGAACATTTTAATATTTGCGATATTGTTTCAGGATATCGCAAATTAGGAGCAATTTCTTTAATTAACAATAAATCTTTAATTTTATTGGTCATTTGATAAATTACTTGGAATGGATTAATTTTTTGTTTTTTTAATTTTTGATACATTTGATAAGCTTCTATTGTGTGACGATTGATAAAAAGATTAATTAGTTTAAAAACATGGGATTCTTTATGAAAAATAGTTAATTGATTGACTAATTGACAAGTTATGATTTTTTGATCAAATTGACATAATTTTAATTTCTTAATTTCTTGATCTAAAAAATAAAGATCATAATCGGTTTGTTGCAATAACATTTGAATACCTTGAACTTCAATTCGAAAACCATCTTGTTCAAAGATATTATTAACATAATTATAAAAATCTTTTTTTTCTAAAAAGGGAAGTGTTTCACAAAAACAATGTTTTTGAAATATTGTATAAGTTTCTGTATTATATTTTTTTTTTTCTGCTAAGAAATATAAAAAAATGTTTGGACGAGGTGTTTTCAAATAAGATATTAAATAAGCTATTTCTTCTCTTTTGGCTTGTAATAAAATTTCACTTTGCTTAATAATAATGATTTTATGAGAATCATTTTGAATGAAAGAAGTGGCTTCTATTTCTTGTTCTAAAACTCCTCCTTGAAAAATGTCTTGGGATTGATAACAAATAACATCTTTTAATTGTTTTTGATAATGGTTTATCAATGCTTTCATTTTGTTTTCAAGAAAAAACTTTTGTTGTCCTATGATTAAATATATGTATTTGTTTGACATGTCAAGATCTCACTTTTATTTTTTTGTTTTTTTCATTTTCAATTTGTTTAAGAATGCTACATTTTTTAAATTTATGATAATCCTGAGAATTTATAATTGATCTATTTAATATTCTATCAAAAAAATTATGTTTTATAAAAGAAGATTATTGCAAAAAATAAATTATTTCAAAAATGTAAAAAATTAATCACGAAGCATAATTTTGTTATAACGATATTTGCTAAATTAAATAAATTAAAGATTTTAACTGCTAGTTTGGGATTTTAATTACCCCCCCCTAAAATAAAATAACAATATGTTGTCAAGAATTGTAACAAAGGAAATATTAATATGATTAAAAATGCTATTTTTTTGCGCAGTATTACTAATTTTAAAGACGCCCCTTTAGAAAAATATCCTGAAATTATGTTAATGGGACGTAGTAATGTTGGTAAAAGTACTTTTATTAACGCTTTAACTCAAAGAAAAAAACTTGCTAAAACTTCTCGTACTCCAGGTAAAACAATCACTTTGAATTATTATATGATTAATCATAATTTTTATTTAATAGATACTCCTGGTTATGGTTATGCTCAAAAAAATAAAACAATTAAACAAGAATTATTGCCTATGATTATATCTTTTTTGAAAAACACTATTAATTTAAAAACTATTTTGCAATTAATTGATTTTAAAATAGGTCCTACTTGGCAAGATGATCAAATTCATCAAGCTTTGCTTCAAGCTGGATTTCAGGTAATTATTATCTTTGTAAAAAAAGATCAAATTAAAAAAAACTTACAACAACATCGTTTAAAAATATTAATAAATCATTTTAATCATATTCAATATTTTTTTTTGATTTCATCAACTAAATTAGAAGGATTTGAAGAATTAAAAGAATTTTTAGTACACTTAACGCAGCAATAATTTTGTCGTGCTAAATGTTATTTTTAAAGCAATTTGTTTTTGAGTTAGTGGTTTTTAAAATAATAAAAACTAGTCCAATTAATAGAGTCCAAGTAAAGCCATCTTGTTCCAAGATGCAAGAACAAGAACAAGTCATAAATTAACAAAAGGAAAAATTATTTATGAAAAATAAATATAATTTTAAAGAAGTGGAACACCAAAGATACCAAAATTGGTTACAAAAAGGGTATTTTATTACTAGTAATAACGTCAAAAAAACTTTTACTGTGGTCATTCCTCCTCCTAATATTACTGGTAAATTGCATTTAGGGCATGCTTGGAATAATACTATTCAAGATATTATTGTTCGTTTTAAAAAGATGCAAGGTTTTGATGTTCTTTTTTTACCAGGGATGGATCATGCAGGGATTGCTACTCAAAACAAGGTGAAAGAGCGATTAAAGGAAAAAGGACTTTTGACTTTATCTTTGGATAAAGATACTTTTTTAAAATATGCTTGGCAATGGAAAGATAAATATGCGGCTAATATTCGCAAACAGTGGCAAGCTTTAGGATTACATTTAGATTATAATTGGGAGCAATTTACTCTTGATGATAAATTAAGTCAAACAGTACAAAATGTTTTTATTACTTTGTATCAAAAAAAAATGATTTATCGTGGTTATAAAATTATTAATTGGGATCCTGAAACTAAAACAGCGTTATCTAATGTAGAAGTTAATTATCAAGAAACACAAGGGAAATTATATTATATTAAATATTATTTAGTCAGTCATTCTAAAAATGATAGTCCTTGTTTGAAAGAAAACAATCTTTTTTTAGAAATTGCTACCACTCGTCCTGAAACTATGTTTGCTGATCAAGCTTTGATGGTTCATCCTGATGATTTACGTTATCAAAATTTTATTGGGTGTCAAGTTATTATTCCTGGAACTAATATTTTAATTCCTGTTATCAGTGATTACCATGTTGATTCTAAGTTTGGAACAGGAGTGGTTAAAGTTACTCCAGGTCATAATCTTAATGATTTTGAAGTAGCGCAAAGACATAAATTAAAAGCTGTTTTATGTATGCATGAAGATGGGATAATGAATCAATTAGCCAATCAATATCAAGGTTTAAATCGTTTTGATTGTCGTAAAAAATTAATTCAAGATTTACAACAAAAACAAGTAATTACTAAAATTATCAATCATGTCCATCAATTAGGATATTCAAGTATTTCAGGAGCTGTGATTGAACCAAGACTTTCTTTACAGTGGTTTTTAAAAACCAAAGATATTGCTAAACAAACCTTAAAAGATAATAAAATTAATTTTTATCCTCAACGTTTTAATTATGTTTTTAATCGTTGGTTAGAAAATATTGAAGATTGGTGTATTTCGCGTCAATTATGGTGGGGTCATCAAATTCCTGCTTGGCATAAGGGGAAAGAAATTAAAGTGCAACTTCATTCTCCTGGTAAAGGTTGGACTTTAGATCATGATGTTTTAGATACATGGTTTTCATCTTCTTTATGGCCTTTTAACGTTTTAGAATGGCCTGATGAAACTTCTTTGGTTTTTCAAAAACGTTTTCCTGTTGATGTTTTAGTGACAGGATATGATATTTTAACGTTTTGGGTTTCTAAAATGGTATTTCAAAGCATCTTATTAACAGGGAAAGACCCTTTTAAAGATGTTTTGTTACATGGTTTAGTAAGAGATAGTCAAGGTCAAAAAATGTCTAAATCTAAAGGCAATGGTGTTGATCCTTTGGATGTGATTGATCAATATGGTACCGATGCTTTGCGTTGGTTTTTAACTACTAATGTTGCTCCTGGATATGATTTGCTTTATGATGAAATTAAAGTTAAAGCCGCTTGGAATTTTATTAATAAATTGTGGAATATTTGTCGTTTTATTAAATTAAATATTAAGACAACTACAATTGATGTGAAATTTGATATTAAACAATTATCTTTGCCTCAAAAAGTTCTTTTGCATCAATTGCATGAAATAACACAAGCAATTACTAAATTATATCAAAAATATGAATTAAAAGAAATTGGAAAACTTTTATATCATTTTATTTGGGAAGATTTTGCTAATTGGTATTTAATTTTTGCCAAACATGATTTAAATGAACATAATTCCACTAATAACCAAAATACTTCTAATTTTTTAGTTTTCCTTATTAAAAATATTTTACAATTGTTACATCCTTTTATTCCTTTTGTAACCGATGCTCTTTATTCTTTTTTTGATACTATTACTAACATTACCCAAACTTTATTATCACCCATGTCATATCATAATCTTCAAGCTTTAAGTGCTTTCGAAGATATAAAGCAATTAGTTGTTAAAATGAGAAATTTTAGAAATGAATATAATATTGAAAATGATATTTTTTTAAATGTTACCTTAGAAACAACAAGCGAGCTTCAACAAGATTTGGCCCCTTTAACTAAACCTTTACAAACTTTATTACACGCTAATAGTCTTACTATTGCTCAAAAAGTAGCAGATTTTAATAAAATACTTTTATTTTTAGAAAAAAAAATTAATCTTTATATTGATCAAGCAGTATTTCAACATTTTAATCAAATTAAAGTACAAAATAATTTTTTAAAACAAAAAAAGATGCTTTTAGAAGAACTTGCTAGAAGTGAAAAAATTTTAAATAATCCTTTGTTTTTGAGCAAAGCTTCTCCTCAAAAAATTGCAATCGAAAAAAAGAAATATCATACTTATCGTATGCAATATGATAAATTATTAGCAAGTCACAATGGTAAACATTCATAACCTTAATTCCTTTGTGATCTTGCTCTTTAGGCGCACGCATTGTTATTTGAAATTTATAGAAAAGAAAAAAAATATATATGAAACAAGATAATGCTATTAAAAAAACCGTTACTATTGCCATTAATGCTGCTATTTTTGTTATTTTAAGTTGTTTGGCTTCAATTCCTATTGCTCCTAATGTTGATATTGAAACAGCTTCTCCTTTTTTGGCTTTCGTTTCTGTATTATTTGGACCTTTTGTGGGTTTTTATGTAGGAATTATTGGACACACTATTAAAGATTTTATTGTTTTTGGTAATGTGTTTTGGAATTGGATTATTTGTTCTGGTGTCATTGGTTTTCTTTATGGTTTGTTACAAAAAATCATTAATCTTAAATATAAACCTTTGAACAAAAAAAAAATAGTAGGATTTTGGTTTTATCAAGTTTTGGTAAATTTTTCAGTTTGGGGTTTTCTTGCTCCTATATCTGATTTATGGATTTATCATCAACCTTGGCAATTAGTTTTTTTTCAAGGTTTTTTAATAGTTATCATTAATATTATTGCCTGTAGTTTTATAGGGATTCCTTTGATGCTGTGTTACAATCACCACCACACTCATATTACTTTGTAAACTTCTTGCAATCCAATAACCATATAGTTTCTTACACACGCATTGTTATTTGAAGTTTATAGAAAAGAAAAAAAATATATGAAACAATATAATGCTATTAAAAAAACCGTTACTATTACCACTCCCATTACTAAAAGAGGATTTTATGAAAAAACCATTAATTATTTTTAAAGATTTTAGTTTCAGATATTATAATCAAAAAAAAAATACTTTAAAAAACCTTAATATTATAATTTATCAAGGGGAAAAAACTTTGATTATTGGTAAAAATGGCAGTGGTAAATCAACCTTTCTTAAATGTATTAATGGGTTAATTCCTCATAGTTATCCTGGTCAAATGACAGGTAGTGTGATGATTAAAGGTAGATCTTTGATTCAAACTAGTATTTTTGATTTATCTTCTGATGTAGGAACTATTATGCAAGATACTGATAATCAATTTGTAGGATTAACAGTGGCAGAAGATATGGCTTTTGCTTTAGAAAATGACTGTGTTACTGTTTCTCAAATGCAGCAACAAGTAAATCAATGGTCAGAAAAATTAAATTTAAAATATGTTTTAGATAAAAAGCCTCAAGATTTATCAGAAGGCACCAAACAATTAGTGGCTATGGCTGGAGTTTTGATTTATAATCCTGCCATTTTATTGTTTGATGAAGCTTTATCGAATCTTGATTCTTGGATGCAAAAAAAAATAACTACTTTAATTAAGCAAATTCATGATCAAAATCAAAATACTATTTTGGTGGTAGAACATTGCTTAGAACATGTGTTAGATGATTCTTTTGACCGTGTTATAGTTTTTAATGATGGTCAAATTATTGCTGACATGTCAAGTGATCAAATTATTCAATCTAAAATTTTATTGCAACAAGGTGTTCAAGAACCAACTTATCTTAATCTTTTAAGGTATACTGAGATTAATTTAACCAAAATTAATAATTTGCTAAATTTGGAAAAAATGCAAGTGGCTGATTTGGCACAAGAATTTATGATTTTTCTTGACAAGATAACAAGATCTGTTCCAATATCACAACCTTCAACTCCTTATAGTTTAGAACCTTTGTTACAACTTGTAAATATTTCATACGAAAATGAACAAGCACAAGCAAAGGAAAAATCAAATATTTTAAATGATATTTCTTTAACTTTACATGCAGGTGAAATGATTAGTATTCTTGGAGAAAATGGCTGTGGTAAAAGTATTTTGGCAAAAATTATGGCAGGTCTTTTAATCCCTTCAAAAGGAGAAATTAAATGGCAGGGTGAACATTTATGCAAAATACCGTGGTATCAAAAAGTTACTAAAATTGGTTTTGTCTCTCAAAATCCCTATCATATGATTTCACAAAAAACTGTTTTTGAAGAGGTAGCTTTAGGTTTGCTTGCCCAAAAATTGACACATCAAGAAATTCAAAAGCGAGTTCAATTTGTTTTAAATATTTGTGATTTAACCTCTTTATCTAATTCTTTGATCAATTCTCTTAGTTTTGGACAAAAAAAAAGACTAACTATTTCTGCTATTTTGGCGTTGCAGCCGCAAATTATTATTTTAGATGAACCAACAATGGGTCAAGATTTTTACCATTATACCAAATTAATGTTATTTTTAGAAAAACTAAATCAAACAGGAACTACTATTGTCATTATTACAAATGATCTTTCATTGGCGTTAACATATACTCACAAAACATGGCTTTTATCTGAAGGAACCATTATGGCAAATAACACTCCTATATCTATTTTAAATAATAATGTTTTAATGAAAAAAGCAGGCATAAAACCTATGACTATGACAACTTTTTTGCAAAAATTATCGATAAGTATTGGTGATAAAATGAGTTTGTTTCAAAAAATAACTACTTTAAATAAGGAGATTGGTTAACTAATGTATCAAAATCGTATTTTAGAATATCGTTGTCAAAATAATTTTATTTATCAAATCCAAGGAGCTACTAAATTATTTTTTGTTATTTTAATATCGATTGCTTCTATGTTTGTTTATCATATTTGGTTTTTGTTAGGAATTGCTATTTTATCTTTGTTTTTGTTGTTTTGTTCGCAAATTAAGTGGTATCAAATAGCAAAAATAGTTAAGGGAATTGTATTTTTTTTGTGTCTTAACAATTTGATGATTTTATTGTTTTTTCATAAATATGGGGCTATAGTGTATCACGATTCTGCTCCTCCTCTTTTTTGGTTTATTACTCGCGCTCAATTGTTTTATCATCTTAATTTATTTTTAAAATATTGTTGTATTATTCCTTTATTTTTGGTATTTGTTTTAACCACTAATCCTAGTGAATTAGCTGCTAGTCTAAATCAATGGGGTATTAATTATAAAACTAGTTATGCTTTGGCTTTAACAATTCGCTATATTCCTGGAATTCAAAAAGATTATCAAAATATGAATTTAATGCAACAAGCGCGTGGTTTAAAAAGAATTTCTAAGAAGAATTTTATTATTAAAATAATTAATAAGATTCAAAAAATCACATTTACTATTATTTCTTTAATTTTTTGGAATTTAGAAAAAATAGATATTATTACTAATGCTATGCAATTAAGACGTTTTGGACAAAATCCAAAAAGAACTTGGTATTATTACAAAAAATTTAGTTTTTTAGATTTATGCACTCTTTTTTTAGGATTTATATTATTATTATTAAGTATTTATTTATTATATCGTTTTAAGAGATTTTATTACCCTTTTAAATAAAAACACCCTTCTATTAAAAAGAAGGGTGTTTTTTTTAATTATAAAGTGATAATTGTTGTTGTAAACAGCGATATTTATTTTCTTGGTTATTAAAATAAGCAATGATTAGAAAAATAGCAAAAGATAATAAAGACAAAATAATAAAAATATAAACTTTAACGAAATTAATCTGTAATAATTTATTAAAAGTGATATTTAATTTAGGAAAAATAATAAAAGGAAATTCGGGAATAGAATAATTAATAATATCTTGCTTAGAACAAATATTTACTAAATCTCCTTGGGAATCAAAAAGAAACCAATTGTTATAATAAGAATTTGTAGAAGATGCTTCTTCTTGCAAACATCCTGTTAAAAAAGTAGTATCTACCATAATTTCTTGGCTGTGATGATAAATGTCATTAGCTAAATGACTATGAAAAATATGTGGGGCTAAAGCTTTTTTAGAAATATCATTGCAATCACTAATTAAATAAATAGTTTCTCCTAATATAGGATTATTTTGTGCTAGATTAGTAACCAAATATTCTTTATCAGATGTAAAATTTATGTAAACAAAAGGATTAAATAAAATTGCTATATTTTGATATTGTCCTTCTTCATCTTGCAAACCATAAGGTGTTTGAATAGTGATTTTGACTTTATTGTTAAAAGTATTATAGATAACATCTGTTATTTGATTATTATTTTGTTTGAAAATAACTGTATATAAAAAATTAGGAGTTTCGTTATCTAATTGTTTTTTGTTAATGATTATACCTAAATTAGGATCTTTTTGGTTATCAATGTTTTGACACAAAACTACAGTTTGTAACATTTCTTTTTTAATAAATTCTTCTTGATCTTGGTGTTTTTCTCTTGGGTCTTTTTCGTTTTCTTCTTGAGTAATTAAAGCTATTTTCGCTTCTAAATTTGTTTTTTCTTTGGTTAAAAACGATTCATAAGAAAGTTCTTTAGTTTCAAATGTTAAAAATATTTTTTCAATATCTTGTGGATATATAGAAATTGTTTCTTGATAAGTTGGCTTTGTTTCTTCTTGATTGTGAAATAATTGAAAGGTTAAAAGGAATGTTTCTGATTGAGGATCCTCTTCAACGGTGAATTCTAATTTATGATATGTTTTGAAATCACAATTGACAATTTGTAACGATTCGGAACCATGTAAATTAATTGTTAAAATTTGGTTAATTCTATTGGAAGATTCAAAAATAATTTTATGTTCGTGTTGATCTTGTAAATATTTAAATAAATCTTTTAAAATAATTTGTGTTTTTGCAGGAGATAACTCTTGTAATTGTTTAATTTTTTGTGGAATATTTTCAGATAATTTAAATTTCGTTTCTTCTTTCTTGTTTTGTTTTAATTTTAACAAATGATAAAATAACTGTTTCACGTGATTAATGTTAATTGATTGTGAAATTCGTAAATATTTATAATAACTTTTGTTAATTCCTATTAGTTTCCCTGATGCATTAAAAAGAGGGCCACCGCTATTTCCAGCATCTAAAGTGATATCTAAATTAATTTCTTTTTCGTTTAAATAAGAAATAATACCTTGTTTAAATAAATTTTTTTTATATTGTATTTGAACTTTTTGTTTGTTTTGAAAATACAAATCTAAGAAAGTAAATGGTTGTATTTGTGTTTGTAAACCCTTTTGGCAACCTAATGCATAAATAGTTTCTCCTTGTTCAATATTAATTTCTTGTTTTAGATTTTGTTCATCAAAATCAACATGTTTTTTTATATTTTCGTTGATTATTTTAACTTCTTTCCCTTCATTTAGGGTAAAAGTGATAATAGCTATATCATCATATTCACGCTTATTTCCAATAAAAGCATATAATTCAGCTGGTGTTTCTCCTATAATTTCGTTTTCGACATAAATTGATTTTGATTTATTTGGATGATTCTGTGCGTTGTAAAAACTTTCAATTACATGGCGATTAGTTAAAGCGTAATATTTTATTTTTTTTTGATTTAGTATTTTTTCTTGTTTAACAATTATACCAGTTCCCAAATTATATCCTGTATTAATAAACAAAGTAATGGTATTTAATTCAGGAATTAAGGTTTCGATGTGTGATGATTTTTGTTGGTTTTGTGTTTCCACCTGTGGTGTTTTTTTGGTAATAATTTCATTGTTAAAGGAGGTTGGCAAAATAACTTTTAAATATTTAATCCCTTTTTCATTTTTATTTTTAGCATTGGTTAAAAATCCTAATAAATTGCCATTTTCAGTGAAAAAAACAGTTTGTGGATTAGTGGAATCATTACGACTGGAAATAGGTATTTGCACATTTGTTGATATATTTTGATTTGTTAAATTAATATTTTCACTAATAAAACTTTCTTGAAAAGCTATTATTCCTGAAGGACTGATAACAAAAGAATATAGCATTTGTCCTTGATAGTATTTTTGATTACCTTTTTGGCTATCTAAAGCAATTATAGGATACTTGTTTTTAGATGAAAAACTAATAATTTCAAAATCTTTGGATAATTTGTTTAATCCTTGTGGCAGATCTTTACTTGTTTCTTTTTGTCCTATTTCGTAAGTATTGTTGACTTGGATTTGAATTTTATTTTTTGGTATTTCTTCATTTTTAGGGGTAATTATCCAATATTTATTATTATCAGTCAATATTATGATTCCTAATGTTTGGTTTTGACTTAATGTTTTAATTTGACATAATTTATTTTTATTTTGACGGATTTGATTTGATTTTATGTTTTCTTTTTCTTGTAAATCGCTTTTTAATTTATTTTTTAATATTTCTAATTGTTTACTTTTGATATTTATTTCTTTGGTTATTTGTTTTCTATCGTTTTTATTTAGTGATTGCCATTGATTATTAGCAGGCATTAAATTATTTTTATAATAGATATTTTTAGGATATATGATTAATTGAATTAATCCTATACCAAAAACAATGGATATACCAAAAAAAATTATAAATTTTTTATAATAATTAACTTTTTTCAATTTTATTTATACTCGCTTATTTATTTTTATATAGTTTTTTATATAGTTTTGATTCAGATTAAGATCAATTTGATTTGTTATCAAATATTTATTTAATTTATATGATTTAAAACATTAATTTATATTTGCTTTGTTTTTGGATGGTTTTTCTTGATTTTAATATTTTTTACAATAATATTGTACCTTAAAATGATATTTATCGATCTTAAAAAAAATAGCACTCATATATTGACAGTGCCAATTTTTTTTGTTAGAATAAAAATGAACTTAAAAAAACAAAGTATTAAGCATTTATATTTAAGCTCTTTTCATGCATGTAAATTTTATGCATGTGAATTGCAGAACAAAACCTTTAAGTTTATTAGTTTTATGTTTAATTTAAAAAAAATTGTTTTTTAAGTTTTTGTTTTATATCAAAAAATAATAAAAAGGAGTAATAAACAATGCTATTTAATTTAATTCAAAAAAATCAAGATTTATTTGAAAATGCATTTGATGATATCAAAATTAATTCTTTTAATAGAATGAGTAATATTATGAAAACAGATATTGAAGAACAAGATAAACAATATCTTATAACTATGGAATTACCAGGATTTAAAAAAGAAGATGTTAAAGTGGCTTTAGAAAATGGTTATTTAACTGTTGAAGCTAAGAATTCGCAAGAAAATAATAAAAAAGAATTAAATTTCATTATAAAAGAAAGATTTCAAGGGGTTTTTAAACGTAGTTTCTATTTAGATAAAGATTTTGTTTTAGAAGATGTTCAAGGAAGTTTAGAAGCAGGATTATTAAAATTAATTATTCCTAAAATAACAATTAATCATTCAGAAAAACGTTATTTAGAGTTAAAATAAAATATAATTTATAATTTAATTATCTTATTTATTTACTTTAGTAATATTTTATTTAATCAATATAACATAAGTATAAAAATTCAAAGGCTAACTTTATCAAAGTTAGTTTTTTTTAATTTATATAGAAGTATTGTTTGAAATATGTTTATTTTTCCCTTGATGTTGTTAATATCAATATAGATTAAAATATATAATATTTTGTTGTTGTAAAAAATGTAAAGTAAGTTTTTTTTGGTTGCAAATACACAAAATGATCAAAAGAATATATAATTAAGAAATATCCCATAATATTATTTAATAACTGTTATTTCTTATTATACTGTTTTGAAAAAATTTGGTAACATGACGATTAAAAAAATATTTAAGTTTGAAATTTATTATTTGCTTCATATTTTAGTAATGAAAAATTAATTTTAAAAGCTAAGTGTTTTTTAAGTTATAATAAAGATGTAGAATTTTTTCATGAGTATATATACCTTTGGTATTTATTTTTAATACCTTTTTTAATATTATTTTAGTGATTAAATAGATAAAATAAAGATAAAAGGGAGATTTTAAAATGTTTAAATGGTTGAAAAAAAATTTTTTTCCCAATAAAGATAAAGATAAATATCAATTAAGTCTTCAAAGCACAAAAAATAATTTTGCTAATTTTCAAACACTTTTAAAAGAAACTAAAAATATTCAAGAATCTTTGTTACAATCTTTAGAAAATATTTTGATTCAAAGTGATTTTGGTGTTACAACTACTCTTTTTTTGATGCAATCGATTAAAGATTATTTGAAAAAAACAAATATTAAAGATGCTTTAAAATTACCATCAATTATTTTAAAACAAATGCTTCACTTATATGAGAATTGTGCAATATCTAAGTTATCATCTGTAAAAAGTGTTAATAGTCATGATGTTACCTCTGACAAACTCGCTTCAAATTGTAATCTTGATAATACTTTAGAACCAAAAGTGGCAAATCCTATGTTTCCTCAAGTATATTTATTTATAGGAGTTAATGGGGTTGGGAAAACCACAACTATTGGTAAAATGGCTATTAAGTTAAAAAACAAAGGTAAAAAAGTGCTTTTGATTGCAGGAGATACTTTTCGTGCAGGGGCAGTTACTCAACTTCAAATTTGGGGGAAACGTGCTGCAAGTAAAGTTTTTGCGAAACATGGTGTTACTAGTCCTTCAAATGTTATTTTTGAAGGATTACAATTGGCTAAAAAAGAACAATATGATGTAGTTTTGTGTGATACTGCTGGTCGATTACAAAATAAAATGAATTTAATGCAAGAGCTTGCTAAAATTAATAGAGTTGTTTTAAAACATTTGCCTTTAGAAAATTTGCAGTCTTTATTAGTTTTAGATGCTAATACAGGGCAAAATGCTCTTAATCAAGTAGCTGTTTTTAATGAAGTAGTTCCTTTAACAGGGGCTATTTTGACTAAATTAGATGGCACTTCTAAAGGAGGAATAGTTTTTTCAATTAAATATTTATATAATTTGCCCATTAAATATATTGGATTAGGAGAAAAACTAGAAGACCTTATTGATTTTGAGATTCACAATTATCTTTTTCATTTATTTGAAAATTTTTTCCCTAAATCACATTTACTTTAGGGTTTCAAATAATTATTTAGCGTTCTCACAAAATAATTATTTGAAAATTTTGGGAGTCTTTTTCAGTTGCGCCCAACAATAGAACACAAGAAACAATTAAAAATATTAAAAAATTATTTAATTATTTCATTTTAAATTTAAAATGAAATAATTAAAAACCTACAAGGAGGTTGAACATTTTAAATGAGTATATTAGGAGATGGATTGCAAAAAATCATTAATAAAATTAATGGTAAAAAAATAATTGAACCTAAAGATATTGAAACCATTATGAAAGATATTCGTTTGTCTTTAATAGAGGCAGATGTACATTTGAAAGTTATTGATAAATTTCATGATATTATTTATCAAAAAAATTTAAAACAAGAAGTTTTAAAAGGTTTAAAACCTAAAGAACAAATTATTAAAATCATTAATGAAACTTTAACACAAATTTTAGGAGCTACTCGTGCTGATTTATCATTAATGCCTGAACCCCACGTAACTACTATGATGTTAATCGGATTACAAGGTAGTGGGAAAACAACTACAGCAGGAAAGTTGGCTCTTTGGTTAAGAAAAAAAAATAATAAAAAAGTTTTATTAATTGCTTGTGATGTTTATCGTCCAGGAGCCATAGAACAACTAAAAACCATTGGTAAACAAATTAATATCGATGTTTTTTCAAAAAAAGAAACTACTAACGTTTCTGTGAATAAAATTATTGAAGAAGGTTTGCAATATGCCAAAAATCAAAGACATGATGTTGCTATTATTGATACTGCAGGGCGTTTAACTATAGATGAGAGAATGATGCAAGAGTTACAACAAATTAAATCTCAATGCCAACCTTCTGAAGTTTTGTTAATTATAGATGCTCTTTCAGGACAACAATCGGCTGAAAATGCGCAATCTTTCCATCAACAAGTGGGTGCTACAGGGGTCATTTTAACGAAAATGGATGCTGATATTAAAGGAGGAACTGCTTTATCTGTAAGAACTATGACACAACTTCCTTTAAAATTTACTTCATCTTCTGAAACTATCGATTCTTTAGAGCAGTTTAACCCTGACAGAATGGCTTCTCGAATTTTAGGTATGGGAGATATTTTGACTTTAATTGAAACAGTTACAGAAAAAATTGATCTTGATCAAGGCAAAAAGATGGTAGATAAATTTTTTAAGGATAGCTATAATTATTATGATTTTCAAAAACAATTAAAAACTTTAAAAAAAATGGGTTCTTTTAGTAAAATTTTAAATTTTATTCCTGGATTAGGAGGAAAAATGAAGCATATTTCATCCAACCTTAATGATGAAGGGTTAAAAAAATTTGAAGTTTTAATTCAAAGTATGACTTTAGAAGAAAAGAAAAATCCACAGTTAATTACTTCAAGTAGTCGAAGAAGATTAAGAATTGCTTCGGGTTCTGGCAATAAATTAAGCGATGTTAACCAGTTAATTAATATTTTAGAACAGCAAAAAAAAATGACTAAACAAATGAAAAAATTTAATAATAAAGATATGTCAAAATTACAAAATGACCCTTTATCTTTTTTTAATAATTTATAATAATTGCTTATAATTAATCTTTTTAAAAAAAATATTTATAGATATCAATATTTTTAATTTAATAATAACTTTCTTGTGTCAAGAAAAAATATTATTTCACAAAAACAATAATAAATTTAAACAAGGTATTTTAAGAAAGTTTTTGAAACTTTCTTTTTTTTATGTTAACTTCATCCTTGAATTATTAAGAAATGATTTTTTTGGTTTGGTTGCCACACAAAATAATTAAGGAATGATTACAATAGGAGAAATAAATATGAAACATTTAGTTTTAGTTGATGGCAATTCGTTAATATTTAGAGCTTATCATGCAACTGCTAATAATGGTAAAAAAATTTTACAAAATAAAAAAGGGGTTTATACTAATGCTCTTTTGGCTTTTATTAAAATGTTTGAAAAAATTTTGCAAAAAACTAAAGGTTATATATTAGTAGCTTTTGACACTCATAAACCTACCAAAAGACATCAAATATATGATGATTATAAAAAAGGAAGGCCTCCTATTCCTGTAGAATTAATTATTCAAATTCCTTTAATTAAACAATATTTAACTTTAATTGGGGTTAAACATCATTTTCAAGATGAATATGAAGCTGATGATATTATTGGTACTTTAGCCAAATCAGCTAGTCTTAATAACATAAAAGTTTTGATTTATTCAAGTGATCAGGATTTATTGCAATTAGTAGATTCGCAAATTACTGTTTGTTTAATTAAAAAAGGATTAAGAGAAATTAAATATTACCGACCACAAACTTTATTAGAAGAATATGGACTGAAAGAATATCAAATGATTGATTATAAAAGTTTAGTAGGAGATGTTTCTGATAATATTAAAGGAGTGGCAGGAATTGGCCCTAAAACAGCGCAAAAATTACTTCAAACTTATGATAATTTAGATAATTTAATCAAATGTTTAGAACAAATTAAACCTGTTTTAAAAACTAAAATTAATAATAGTATGGTTATTTTAAATTTGAGCAAACAACTAACAACAATTGATACTTTGGTTCCTTTACCTTTTACATATTTAGAAACTCAAATGCAACCAGTGTCTTACAATCAACTTAAAAACTTTTATGAAGAAATGGATTTTCGAAGATTAGCTATTACTAAATATATTCGTTTTGAACAAGAAGATCCGATGACGCCCCCATCATCTACAACCAATTCCAATTCTTATCATAATCAAGATGATTTCAGGTATAAGATAATTAAGGATGATATCAGTTTAAATAATCTGATAGTGTGGATTACCCCTTCACAAATTTGGTCTTGTTATTTTGATTTTGATGCTATCACAAACGATAATTCAACTTCTCCAAGTTCGCTTTTAGGAATTGGCTTTTCTGATGGCATTAATAATTTTTACTTAGATCCTAATATAGCTTTAAACAATCACCTTTTTCTTGCTTATTTAAAGGATGAAAATCATTTAAAACATATTTTTAACTATCATAAAGTACAGTTATTTTTATCTTTTCAACAACAACAAGTTGCTGGTGTCATTTTTGATTTATTATCAGCTATTTATCTACTTTTTCCCTTGGAAAAACGGGATTTTATTAATATAGTTGTTCAAATAGATATCTTAAATAATACTAATTATTATAAGCAATTATCAAACAAAGTTTCTCAATTAGAAGAAAGTATATCTTTAAAAGCTTTTGTTATAGCAAAAACTAAAGAAAATGTTTATTATCAATTAAAATTGCAAAATCAGTTATTTTTATTTCAAGAAATAGAGTTGCCTTTATCTAATCTTTTAGCTAATTTAGAATATCAAAACATTTTAAAACAAGTAACTCCTAAAAAAATGGCAACTCATGTAAAAAAGTCATCTGCATCTACATCCAAGTCAAAACAAAATGATTTATTAGAATCCTTTTTGTTTCAACAGCATTATTATATATCAGGTACACGTTTTATCAATGATTTAGCACAAAAAAAAACTTCATATTTTTTCCTGATGCCTTATATACTGTTAAAAACATTAGCTACTTTAGGTAATATTCAAAAGATTAAAGCTTTTTTTCATAATGTTGATCTTCAAGGATTAAATCAGGATAAATTACGTTTTTTTGGCATTAATGAAACTTCAACTCCCAATAATAATTCAGATTTGATGAATAACAAAATTAATCAAACCAATCATGATAATTGCGATATCACTTTTCATTTATCTCAAGAGTTAAATATTTCTGAAACAGAATCTCAAATGTTGGTAAATCAATATTTACATGTTGATGGCGAAATATTGGCATATATTAAGCGTTTATTGGATCAAATTAATCAAAATAGATATTTAGAAACATTATTAAAAAGAAAAATTTTTTTCAAATCTCCTCTTTTGCTAACAACAAAAGATCATGGTTTATCAATATTATATTTCTTTTTGCAGGAAAACATGTTAGATGTTCATAAAATGATCATATTACAATCATTTCGTTGTTTAACTAAAAATAATAGTAGTTTGGGCAATATAAAAGTAAATAATTTAAATTATTCTGATGATACCCCAATTACTTATTCTTTTTTGCTTAAATATTGCCAAAATAATATGCCATTAGTTTCTCAATATTATAACTATTTTTTAGATATTAAAAATTATATTTAAACAACAATTTAAAAAAAAGTTAAAATTTTTAATAATTTTATTAGTTATTTTTTGTTTTTTTTATATTGTTTTTAATTTTAAAAAAATTTTATCTAATAAATATTGAAAAACAAAAAAAAGGAATTAATGATTATGCCAGAATTGCCTGAAGTTGAAATTATTGTTCGTATTTTAAAAAATAAGTTGCAAGGTAAAAAAATCATTGCAACTAAAGTATTTTATGAACCCATTATTAAAAATAAGAATACATTTAAACAAATCGAAGGACAAATTATTTTAGATATCCAAAGAAAAGGGAAATTCTTATTATTTTTTTTAACACAAGAATTGGTTTTAATTGGCCATTTGAGAATGGAAGGAAAATTATTTATACAACCTATTCAAACCCAACATGACAAACATGAACACTTCGCTTTAATCTTAAACGATAACACGTCTTTAAGATATTATGATTTTCGTAAATTTGGAAGGTTTGAAGTTTATCATCAAAATAATTTTTTAACTCAAACCACTCTCCATCAATTAGCTTTAGATCCTTTTGAAATTAATATACATACTTTTTATCAAAGAATCTTAAAAACTAAAAGTGTTTTAAAAAAAGTTTTGCTAAATCAAAAAATAATTTCTGGATTAGGTAATATTTATGTCAATGAAATCTTATTTTTAGCCAAATTACATCCTGAATTTAAAGCTAGTTCTTTAACTTTAAAACAAACTAAAAATATTTTAATAATTGCTCAAAAAGTTTTAAGAAAATCTATTAAATTAGGAGGAACCACTATTAGTACTTTTGAAGCACAACAAGGGTCACAAGGTTATTTTCAAAATTACCTTTTAGTTCATGGTAAAAAAGATCAGCTTTGTAGTCATTGTGATACTAAAATTATTAAAATTAAAATTGGTGGTAGAGGAACTTATCTTTGTCCTTTGTGTCAAAAAAAATCACTTAATTAATTTTTTAATTTTTAAAATAACGATTTATTATAAAACCTACCAAATTGCTAATGTCAATTTATTCAATATTTATTACAAGAATTAGATATCTAATTCAATTCATTTATTATTTTTTTTAAAAGAGGTAGTTATGTCTAGTCGTTTACATTTATTTCAAATTCAAAATCAAATCTTTTTATCATTGGAAGAACAAAGAGCTTTAAATTTGCTTTATCAACCATTAATAGGACCTCAAGCTTTAGGGATTTATCATATTTTATTATCTTTAAAAAATAATTATGAATATCAACATCAGTTTTTATTTGATCTTGGAAATATTTCGGAAAATGTTTTTTATGAAGTACAAGCAAAACTGGAAGCTTTGCATTTATTGTCTACTTATCAAAGTCAAGGTGCTGATGCTAATCAAATTAAAAAACCCAAAATTTATTTTTTAATTGCTCCTTATAAATTTCAAGATTTCTTACAAGATCCACTTTTAAGTGATTTTTTATTAAGTGAAATTGGTGAAAAACATTATTTTAAATTGCAAAATCATTTTTTACCCGAAATTACCAATTTAGAAGGTTTTAAAGATATAAGTAAAAATTTTTCTGATGTTTATCAATTTCAAAAAATTAATTTTAATCAATCTTTGTTAAATAAAAATGAAAATATAAGTAATTCTACAAAAATGGTGTTAAAAACTAATTTTGATTATGAACTTTTTTTGAAACACCTTCCTGAGCGATTTAAAAAACCTTTTTTGATTGAATGGAAAACAATTGATTTTATTCAAAAATTAAGTTTAGTATATAACTTAACTCCTAAAAAAATGGCTGATATATATCAAAAAACTTTTCTTAATGCAAATGATATTAATTTATTAAAATTACGTTTGAATGTGAAAAAAAATAACCATCAAAACAATTCTGATCAAAAAATTGTGTCTTCTCTTAAAATAGGAAATGATGATCAAGAAATGATCTCTTTTTTAAAAAAAGCTAATTCGACACAAAGAATTATTAAAGATTATTGTCAAAAAAATATTCAATCTATGGCAAGTGATACAGTTTTTCAATTATTGGAAAGAAATGATTTAGAATTAGGATTGGTTAATGCTTTATTAATTTATATTTTAAGATATCGCGAAGGGATTTTGCCTTCTGTGGTTTATTTAGAAAAAACATTACAATCATGGGCTTACAAAGGAATTATAGATACAGAAACAGCCTATGATTTTTTGGTTGAAAGTAAAGTACAAAATCAATCTGATCTTAAAAAAAAATCTAATAAACCTAAGTGGATAGATAATATTAAAAAAAATTGGCAATCATAATTTAGTTAATTTTTATTGTTATAACTTAAAAAAACAAAATACAAGAATTAATGTAGTAATGGTTAAAAGTAGGTTTTGTGTTGCGTTGTGTTCGATATTTGTTTGAAGAACAATAATTCATTGAATTAAGATAATATGATTAATTTTATCTAATTTAAAAATGGATACAAGCAACATCAATTTAAAAGGAGTGATAAATAATGGATTTAGAAGATATCAAAAAACAAATAAGAAAAATGCTTGCTCAAGATGAAAATAATAAAAATTTAAATATTGCTGATGAAGATTTATTAACTTATTATTATTATTTGCAAAACAATAAAAAAGATAATGAATATGGGTATCGTCAAGAATTAAAAACAACTCCTTTTACAAGAGTTGTTTGGGTTCCTACTGAAAAATCTAAAAAAATACAATTTCAAGAATATTGGCAAAGTCAAAATGCTTTATTTGAAGGTGAATGTAATTTAGATCAATATTCATTTAATAAATTAATAGTTGATAACGAAAATAAAAAAAAAGTATCACAAGCTATGCAAAAAATTATTAAAAATTTTGCAACTGCTGAAAAAGGTTTTTATCTTTATGGTTCTTTTAAAATTGGAAAAACCTTTTTTTTAAAAGTGTTAGCTCATGAATTATTAAAAAAAGAAATTCCTGTTATGTTTCTTTTTATGCCTAATTTAACTCGTAAATTTAAGAGTTTTTTTCATAATAATTCATTAGAAACTAGATTTCAACAATTAAAAAAAATTGATTGTTTAATTTTAGATGATTTAGGGGTTGAAAATATGAATCCTTGGTTTCGAGATGAAATATTGTTACCTCTTTTACATTATCGATCTGAAAATAAACTACCTATTTTTATTAGTAGTAATTATAATTTTTTGCAATTAGAAAAACATTTATCCAATAATATAACGGATAATAATTATATTAAAATTGCTAAAATTATTACTCAAATTAACGAGTTAACCCGATTTTATGATTTTTCCCAAAAAGAAACTTCTTAATTTGTATTAAAAAAATTCTTTTTAAGAAAAACAATCGAATTTTTAGATTTTTAGAAATTTTTTGGTGGAGATGATGGGAGTCGAACCCATGTACAAAACCATTTTCATTTATATATTCTACATATTTAGTCTATTTTAAATATTTGATAATTTATTACAAAATAGACAAAAATATAAATTACGAGTCTTTGTTAATTTTGCAACAAAAAGCCAAAAACAAACCATTTGAGCAAGCTTACTTTTGTTATCCTAACTTAAACCTTAAGCTAATTTAAGTTTAGGTTTTACTTTATTTAATTAATAACAAGCAAGAGTTGAAGAATAATTGCTGTAAGAAGCAGGAACATAACTATATATGTTTTGTTCTGTGCTTGAATTTACACCAATTGTATTTGTATTTTTTCCGGTTATTTTAACCTCGACGTTTTTACTTGCGTAACCAAGATATGCTATATAAATTTTAATGACTTTGGCAAATCCAAAACATCCCCATATTTTTATTTTAACTAATTTCAAGTAGGAAATCAACAAATTGTTGTTAATAAAGTTATATAGGTTAAAATTTAAACAATAAAATCAATGTTTTTGGTATATTTGATATAACTGACATAACAAAAAAAGGATTTAAATCCTTTTTTTTGTGAGTATGGTATTACTTATTCTTGAATAACGATAACATCTACTGCTTGAATACCTCCTTGTCTTCCTTCTTTAACGCTAAATTCAACTTTATCACCTTCGTTTAATACTTTACGTCCATAAACTTCTGTTTGAATAGAACTATAGTGCACAAAAATATCTTTTTCGTCAGATGAACAAATAAAACCATAACCTTTATCTTTGGAAAACCATCTGCATGTTCCTTGTTGTTTTGTTTCTTGCATTATTACTAATACTCCTTTTTGAAAATATTTCGGTTTTACAACCTAATATCTATTATAACTTATTTATTTTCTGAGTCAATCTTTTTTTGCTTACTTTTTTTACTTATTGTGTTTATTTTTACGAAAATATCGTAAATAACATGAATAATATTATTTTTTTATGAAAAAAAGATAATTTGAGATAATAATTAAAATTATGTTATAATAACAAATGTTAAGTCCTTATAGTTTAATGGCAGAACGTAGCAATGGTAATGCTGAAATACAAGTTCAATTCTTGTTAAGGGCACCAAAAACAATAGTTATTTAAAATGTGGGTGTTGTATAGTGGTTATTACACGTGCTTGCCAAGCATGAGACGGGAGTTCGATTCTCCTCACCCGCTCCAAATAAAAAATTGATAATATTATATCAATTTATAAAGATATGAGATTTTTTTGTTAAACTATTTATTTTGTACTACCGTGTTTTTTTAAATGATAATGTATTTATTTTAATTAATATAATGTTATCAAATATATAAAACAAGAGTAATCTTTTTTATAATAAAAGATTACTCTTGTTTTTTTAAGTGTTAAGTTTTATTAAATTAAAATTTGTTGAAATTAAAAATGGTGCGGATAATGAGATTTGAACTCATACGAGAAATATCTCACATGTTACTCAAACATGCACGTCTACCATTCCGTCATACCCGCAGCAAAAAAGATAAAGATGATATTTATATAATCATCTTTATTCTAAAGATACAAGATAAGGATCACTATCATGATCGTTTTCGATAGTTTCTACTTCTATAAAATCATATGTTTGGTTTAAATATTTTTCTATTTTTTCTAATTCTTGAGGATCAGTGATAGAAGTATTATAAAAAATAGTTAAAAAAGTATGATCAGGTGTAATCATTTTTTGTAAAAGTTCACTAATAACTTTGTATTTATTTGGATTTGTTGATACAACTTTATCTTCATAAATAGATACATAATCTTTTTCATTTATATTTTTGATATTAATTTGATTATTTATTTGAATTTGTTTGTTCACACGGTAAGATGCAATAATTTTCCCAGTTTTCATATTTTTAAGAGTAGCTTTAATATTTTGATAATTTTGATCCCAAGTCAATGATTGATCAAAGGCTAAAAGAGCACTGTGAGTTTGAGCAATGTTTTTAGTTGGTAAAATAATTATTTGTGGTTGTTCTTTTGAGGTCTTGATTTTGTTTTGTGTTAAAGAAGTAAAGATTTCAGAACTATTAGGCAATACAACAATATATGGCACTTTGTTTTGGTTAATTAAATTAACTAAAGTTGTTTTGGAAAAATCTTGTTGTTTAATAATTTGATTTACCTTAAATTCTTCTAATAGTTTTTTTGTTTTGGAATCTTTAACAAAGGCAATCAAATAGTATTTATTTTCTTGTTGTTCTTGTGTTAAGATGCCATTTTTTGATTTTGAAATGGTGGTTTGATTTAATATATTACTTTTTTCATGAAGGACTTGATGATGCTGTTCTTTCATGTTATCAATTTTGCTAATTTGTAAATCGCCATATTTTAAAAGTTTTTCTAAAATAGCTCCTGGTTTATTGGTGTGAATATGAATTTTTAAAACTTCTTGATCTTGTACCAAAACTAAAGAGTCACCTTTTTTTAAAAAATAAGTTTTTAATTGTTCCATATCTATTTGATCGCTATTTTTTAATTTAAATATATATTCTGTGCAATAGGTATATTTAATATCAATTTGTCCTAAGTGTTTAATGTGATGAGCAGTTTCATACTTACTGGACGCATGATCTTGTATTTTTATGTTTTTTCCTTCTTGCAAAAAGCGTAAAATACCTTTTAAAATTTCAACAAAACCAGCACCACCGCTGTCAACAACTCCAGCTTGTTTTAAAACAGGTAATAAATCAGTTGTTTGAATTAATGTATTTTGAGCATTTGATAAAAAATTAGCGATTACGTCAGTAATAGTTTTAAATTGGTTGGTATGTTTAACTGTTTCTTTAATTGCTTCACGAAAAACAGTTAAAATAGTGCCTTCGGTAGGTTTAATAATAGCTTGATAAGCTTTTTGATAACCATTTTCAAGTGATTGTACAAATTCTACTAAATTAATATTTTTTTTTTGTAACTGAATAAAAGTAGCTGCCATTCCTGCAAAAAACTGTGATAAAATAACTCCTGAATTGCCCTTAGCTCCCATTAATAAAGCTTTGGATAAGATTTGTGAAATTTCTACTATGGAATTAGTTGTTAAATTTTGAATTGCTTTCACTCCTGACATCATAGTAATTTTCATGTTGGTTCCTGTATCTCTATCTGGAACCGGGAAAACGTTTAAATTATCAATTTGATGGTAATTATTTTGTAAATTGATAGCTCCATTGATAATCATGTTTTTAAATAATTGACCATCAATGTTTTTAATCATTTGTTTTTGTTTCATAGTTTTAATCTTTCTTTGAAATTTTTTAATAATTAGTTTTTTTAATTTTTTCTTTTTTTAATTATTTCAAATAAAATTGATATAACATTTTATTGCTATTCTTTCATTATTGATGATTTTAAAGAATTTCTCTATTTACTATTTGCATTTGTACTATTTATATTGATATCAACAAATAAACCACTAATAAATGATCATAATAAAAACCTCTTTTTAATTATAACATATTTTAATTTTGCACTGTTACAACAAAAAAAATAAAAGTAAGATATGTGAGATATGGGATATAATCTTTATTTATGTAGTTGTTTATTTTGTCAATAGCAAATATCAAATTTTTAAAGACGTGTGTTAAAAAAATATTAAAAAAATCAGTAATCACAAAAATATTAAACAAAAGCATTAAAAATTGAAAAAAATGTAAACAAAAAAACACCAAAAAATATAAAACAAAAATATATTTTTATCTATAGATTTATTATTTATGTTATAATTAAAGTATATGTAAAATAAATACGTAAATATTAACAAAAAGGAGATAAACAAATGAGTAAATGTTATGTTACTGGTAAAACTACTCTTTTTGGCAATCGTCGTAGTCATGCCATGAACGCTACCAAAAGAATTTGGAAATCTAATTTACAAAATATCCGCATTATTGATGAAAAAGGGAAAGTCCAAAAAGTAAAAATTTCTGCTCGTGCTTTGAAAAAACTTAAATTACAAAGAGTTTAATAACATTTCTTGATTTTTCTTTTCTAAAACGATGTTAAATCATTTTATATTTTTTTTAAATTATAATTAAAAAACAAGGAGCATTTGTAACCATATGAAAGCTAAGATTCATCCTCAATTTCAAAAAGTTGAAATTTCTTGCGCCACTTGTCAAAAAAAACATATTATTGGGACAACAGTTGCAAGTATTAAAATAGAAACTTGTTCTAATTGTCATCCTTTTTATACTGGAGCTCAAACTTTTGTGGTAGCAGCAGGTCCAATTGACAAATTCAACAAACGTTACGGTGTAAAATCAAAAAAAGTAAATAATAATGATGAGGATTTTAAGTAAACATAATTAATTAAATGACATGAAAATATATCTTAATCTAGTTACTTTTCAAATTTATAAAGGAATTAAAATATAATGACTAAAGAAAAACAAGGGTTTATTGAAGTTATTTGCGGCCCAATGTTTGCAGGAAAAACAGAAACACTTATAAAATGTAGTCAACGCGCCCAACAACTTAATCAAAATATTTTATCCTTTAAACCTCGTATAGACAATCGTTATTCTATTAAAGAAGAGATAGTATCTCATAACTTTAACACTATTCCTGCTATTTTAATTGATAAAAGTAGCGAAATTCTTAATTTTATTAATGCAAAAACTGATGTAGTTATTGTCGATGAAGCTCAATTTTTAGATAATGATATTGTTGCTATTGTCGATTATTTAGCTAATCGCAATATTCAAGTGATTATATCAGGTTTAGATTTAGATTTCAGAAGAAAGCCTTTTGGACCAATGCCTTATTTATTAGCTTTAGCTGAAAAGGTTACTAAATTAACAGCAGTTTGCGCCATTAGCGGAGAACCAGCTACCAAAACTCAAAGATTAATTGATGGCCAACCGGCTAAAAGCAGTGATCCTATTATCTTAGTGGGAGCTAGAGAATCCCACGAACCTCGCACTCGTAAATATCATAGTTTATTGGATATAGATAAAACCATTATCGCTTTATAAAAATAAAAAAACTTAAAAAATTGGATGCGTTTTAATTCTTTATGGAAAACCAAAGCAAAAATATTTTCTTTATGAAAGCCGCTTTAAAAGAAGCCCGAAAGGCTTATTTAAAAAAAGAAGTTCCTGTAGGAGCGGTAGTAGTTTTAAATGATAAAATTATTGCTCGTGCTCACAATAATCGTCATCAAAAAAACTTTTTTTTTGGTCACGCTGAATTTTTAGTCCTTATTAAAGCTAATAAAAAATTAAAAACTCGTCGTTTAAATAATATTTCAGTTTATGTTACTTTAGAACCTTGCTTAATGTGCACTGGCGCTTTAATCCAAGCAGGAGTTAAAAAATTATATTATGGAGCTAGTGATTTTAAAACCTACTCTATGGAAAATATGAATTCTTCTTTAAGTATTTTTTCTTCTTATAAAGTTATTGCTAAATCAGGTTTTTTGGCTCCAGAAAGCTCAGATCTTTTAAAACACTTTTTTCAAAAATTAAGACAAAAAGATGATTTTCAAAAAACATAAAAATTATTTACAATTACTATCTAGATCATCATTTGATGGTCTTTTTGTTTTTTATCTTTTCTCTATTTGTTTTGTTTGCACAATTTACATTTTACATTTGTTTTTTTGTCTTTAATGATAACAGTTTGATAAACAATTTAAATAAAAAAATAAAAAAGAAAGTCATTTTTTCGAAGTCCCTCCTCTCATCCATCCCCTCCCTATATTTTAAAAGAATGATAAATTAAAATATGTTACAATTAAATCAATTTTCACAAATTAAAATAGCTCAAAACATTATCAAAAAATTAAAAAACCAAGGATTCGAAGCTTTTATAGTTGGTGGTGTGGTCAGAGATTATTTATTAAACACTCCTATAAATTCTGATATCGATCTTACTACCAATGCTCTACCATATCAAATAATTCAGTTTTTTCCACAACAAAAACTAATTGTATCTTATGGTAGTATGAAACTTATGATAGGAAATAACACCTTTGAAATTACTACTTATCGAAAAGAAGATGAATATCAAAATCATCGTCACCCTAAAAAACTGGTTTTTATCAAAAATATTCAAGAAGACCTTTTAAGACGCGATTTCACTGTTAATACTTTACTTATGGATGAACACGGACAAATTTTTGATTTTGCATCAGGTATAACAGATTTAGAACAAAAAATTTTGCGCACTGTCAAAAATCCCCTTGTCAGTTTTAAAGAAGATGCTTTAAGAATTATGAGAACTTTTTATTTCCAGGCTAAATTAGGTTTTCACATAGAAACCAACACTCAACAAGCCTTACTTCAACAATCTTATTTACTGACTAAAATCTCTTATCAAAGAATTTATGAATATTTACAAAAAATAATAATTTATCCTTATTGGCACATTAGTTTTCAAAATATGATGCAAACTAAATCTCACTTCTTTTGTAACTCTTTAACTCCTACAATTGCTTTTTTTGCGTCTTTAAATTCTGACACTCTCAAAGAACTACAAATAGAAACTAGTTTGCCAGAAAGTATTTTTTGGAGCATAGCTTCAACTTTTAATTCAAATATTTTTACTATTTACTCCATTCCAAAAGCCAAAAAAAAGCAATCTCAATTGTTACTTCATTTAAAAGACCAAATAACATCAAAATACAAATTAACCTTTAATTTATTTCAATATGGGCTTGCAAATTGTTTATTAGTTGCTAAAATCAATTATCTTTTAAATCCTTCTTCTTATTCATCGATTCATTCTTTTTTGATGTATATACAAGAGCTTCAAACCATTTATAAAAATCTTCCTTTAAAAAAAATTACTGATTTAAAAATTTGCTTGAAAGAAGTTTTTGCACAAATGAGTTATAATTCCTTTATATTGCCAAAAAATTTTAAAAAAAAATTAATTGGTAAAGTTTTAAACCAACAATTACCTAATCAAAAAGAGGCACTCATGCATTTTATCATAAATTATATTAAAAAATAAGTTGATATAATTTGTTTCAAAAAAATTTTAAAAATTAAAAAAAGAGAAAACGACATTATGAACGTAAATTCAAATATTATTACACCAATTAAAGAACCAGGAAAAATTAATTATTTTATAGGAAAAGTAACTAGTTTAAATCAAGGTTATCATTTTGCTAATATTAATATTCAATTAACTGATAAAAGTGATGTTAATATTAAATTAAATAAAGATATTCCCTCCTCTAAACCTATTTTAGGACAGATATATTGCTTTGAAACTATTTGCTTAGTGAAAAATACAGAATTAATTTTTATGAATCAAAAATTTAGTTTAGCACAAGATAGTTTGGATATGCAAACTTTATATGAAGTATTTCAAAGTTTTTATAAATGTGCCCCTATTTCTTTTGCAGTTGTTGCAACTGATTTAGAAAAATACCTTGCTAAAATTAAAAATCATATTTTAAAAACAGTCACTACTAATTTATATTTACGTTATAAAAATAAATTTTTAATTTCTAAAGCAGCTTTGAAAATACATCATAATTATTATGGTGGTTTAGGATATCATACTTTAACTATGTTAAAAATGGCAGAACCGCTTTTAAAAATATATCCTTTTTTAAATAGTGATTTACTTTATGCAGGTATTATTTTGCATGATATGGCCAAAATTCAAGAAATAGATTTTAACAAAAAAGAATATACTAAAGAAGGAAAATTATTAGGACATTTAGTGATGATCGCTTGTGATGTGGAAGTAGAAGTTAATTTGTTAGGTTATCAAAAAAAAGAAGAAATTTTACTTTTAAAACATATGCTAATTGCTCATCATGGACTTTTAGAATATGGTTCAGTGAAAAAACCTCAAATAGGAGAAGTTCTTTTGTTATGGTATTTAGATAATATTGATTGTAAATTAACATCTTTGAGCGAAATGTTACAAAAAACAGATGTACAAACATTTACAGAATCTATTCTTGTTTTAGAAAAAAGGAATTTTTACAAACCTTTGTTATCTGATAATAAATAATGATATTTAGTTATTTTGATTTGATTGCGTTGTTTCATAAATAAAAGGAAATTATTAATATATATATATGTTAAATTATGTTTTAAAATTAGATGCATCACAATTCTTAAAAATAAAAAAATTTTATCATAAGCAATTACAAACGACTCTTAATAAGGATGTAGCTTTTGTCATTTGTGATATTGATGATAAAATAACTGTGTATCGTAATTATACTTTGCTTGTACAAGGCAATAAAGCCTTGGTTAAAATGAATTTTTTGAAAAAATTATTACAAATCCCTCTTCAAGAAACAAATAATTTTCACCATTTAGATAATTTTTTTTTCAAAAAAACTCAAGCTAATCATTTATCTAAAAATTACTATTTGGAATCTATTGGTTCTGATGAAGTCGGAACAGGAGATGTTTTTGGCCCTATTGTTGTTTGTTGTGTATATCTTTCTCCCCAAAATATTGTTTTTTTGAAAAAAGTAGATTCTATTTTGGAATCTAAAAAGCAATCAGATCAAAAAATTCTTCAAATAGCCCCTTTAATGATTAAAAATTTTTTATTTTCGGTAGAAACAATGATGCCTGAAGATTATAATAAGGTTATTCATAAATATAATCTTAACAAAATAAAATCTTTGTTGCATAATCAGGCTATTCAAAAAACTGTAGCTAAAACACCTCATCAAGTAGTTGTTATTTTAGATCAATTTTGCAATCCTCAAAATTATTTTCAATATTTAAAAGATGAAACAACAGTTTATCAAAAAATTCATTTTGAAACAAAAGCTGATAGTCATTATTTAAGTGTTGCTGCTGCATCTATTATTGCTCGTTATTTTTTTTTAATAGCTATTGATAAAATAGGGAAGTTGGTTGCCACTTCATTAAAATTAGGAGCCAATAAGGAAGTTGATCATCAAATTGCTTGGATTGTTAAACAATATGGTTCTGATATTTTAAAAAAAATTGCTAAATGTAATTTTAGAAATATTATTCATAAATTTCATCAATATTTATAATTATAAATATGCGTTTGTTTATTTAGTACGTTTATATAAAATTAAAAGACCCTTTTAATAAGGGTCTCTCTTTTTATATTTTGGATTCTTGGTTGAATTGTTAAAATAGTTTAGTTTTGAAATTGGCTTTGATAAAGTTTATAATAAAAACCTTTATTAGCTAAAAGTTGTTGGTGTGTGCCTTGTTCGATAATAACACCACGGTTTAATACTAAAATTTTATCAGCATTGATAATAGTTGATAAGCGATGAGCAATAACAAAAGATGTTTTGTTTTGAATTAATTTATTAATAGCTTTTTGTAATAAAATTTCAATACGAGTGTCAACATTAGAAGTGGCTTCATCTAAAATTAAAATTTTAGGATTGCTTAAAACAGTTCTTGCGATAGTAATTAGTTGTTTTTCTCCTTGTGATAAATTATCGGCTTCCTCATTGATTACCATTTGGTATTCGCCAGGTTTATTTTTAATAAAATAATTAACTTGGGCTTTTTCAGCAGCTTTTAAAACTTCTTCATCGTTTGCTTGTTGATTTCCGTATTTAATGTTTTTCCAAATAGTATCTTTAAAAAACCAAGTTTCTTGTAAGACCATGCCAAAGATACTTCTTAAATTATCTTTTTTTAATTTACGAATATCAATGCCATCAACTTGAATAGAACCTAAGTTAACATCATAAAACCTCATTAAAAGATTGATTAAAGTTGATTTCCCAGAGCCAGTAGGTCCTACAATAGCAATAGTTTGCCCTTTTTCGGCAGTAAAACTTATATTCCTTAAAAGCATATCTTTATTATTGTAACTAAAAGATACATTTTCAAAAATAACTTGTCCTTCTGGTTTAGGTAAAACTAAGGGATTAGTTACTTCAGGGGCTTCTTCGATTTCATTTAAGAAAGAAAAAACTCTTTTAGAAGCAGCATTAGCAGATTGAATCAGAACTGACATATGTCCTAATTCAATAATGGGATTTCCTAAGCGCCATACATATTGTAGAAAAGTTCTAAATAATCCAATTTTAATTACTGTAAGTCCTAAATTCATTAAGAAATTAGGTGTTTGGGGTTGGATTAGAAAATATCCTGTAATGCTTACTACAACCAAAGTTAAATAAGTAAATAAACTAACTATAGGACCTGATAATCCAGATAAAAAATTGGATTTAAAAATTAATTGTTGTAAATGAGTGTTATATTCATTGAATTCTTTGATTGTTGCTTTTTGTTGGTTGTAAAGGATAATTTCTTTATATCCAGTGTATTTTTCTTGTAAAAAACCATTATAATTACCTGTTGATTCAAATCTTTGAATAAATACTTTTTGTGAATTTTTAAAAATACAATAAGTGGTGTAAAAAGATAAAGGAATCATAATAAAAACTATACACGCTAAAAACCAATGTAAGACAAACATAAAACTAATAATCATAAAAATTAATAAAAAAGCAGAAATCATAATTGAAAATGATTGTTGTAAACAGTTAGAAATAACTTCAATGTCATTAGTTATGCGGCTCATAATATTTCCTAAAGTATTTTGATCAAAATATTTGATGGGTAAATTATGAATTTTTCTTTGTACATCTTGTCTTAACCCACACATACTTTGATGGATAGATTGGATTAATAATTTATTAAAAATCAAACGACAGATAACTATAAATAAATAAAGTAATAAATTTAAAATTAAAACTTGAAGGATATGTTTGGTAAAATCGGTTATTTTAGGTGATTGTATTTGATTTTTAATGCTATCAGTAATAAATTTTCCTTCGAAAAAAGGAATAAAACAACTCACAGCAGTAACTATTAAAATGAGGCAAATACTGATGATAATTTTGGTTTTAAAAGGTTTTAGGTATTTTAAAATGTATTTCATAAGGACACCTTTAAATTTTGCGATTTGGCAATTTCTTGATATAAAAGACAATTTTTAATTAATTCTTCATGTGGACCTATTGCAACGATGCATCCTTCGTTTAAAACAACGATTTTATCAGCGGTTAAAACAGAAGTAAGTCTTTGAGCTACAATTAAAACTAAAGCTTTTTGCTTCATTTCTAAAAAAGCCTTTCTAATTTCATATTCTGTTTTATAATCTAAGGCTGAGAAAGAATCATCAAAAATATAAATATCTGGTTTTTTAATAAAACCACGAGCCATAGAAAGTCTTTGTTTTTGTCCGCCAGAAAAATTAGCGCCAAATTCGCTGACTCTATCTTGTAATTTATGGCTTTTATTTTGAACAATATTTTGGGCTTGGGCTAACTTTAAAGCCTCTAACATTTGTTTTTTTTGAGGATCATTTTTACCAAATGCTAAGTTGCTCCTAATAGTTCCTTTAAATAAAACATTTTTTTGGGAAATAAAACTAATTTTTTTTCTTAAATAAGAAAGGTCATATTCTTTGATATTAATGTTATTAATTTTAATCACTCCTTGGTTAACATCATAAAAACGAGGAATTAAACCGATTAAAGTTGATTTTCCTGCTCCTGTTGCTCCAACAAAAGCAATTACTTCTCCTTGATTCAAGGTGAAATTAATATTTGTTAAAATTGGTTTGGAAGTATTGGGATAAGAAAAAGTCACATTTTCAAAAGATAATTTGTGAAATGGTATTTGTGGTTGTAAAGGAGAAATAGTGTTTTTGATGGTAGGAGTAATGCTTAATAGTTGTTCGATTCTTTTGATAGAAACTAAAGTTTTGGGGAACATCATAAAAAGAAGTAAAAAATCTAAAATAGAAAATAAAACATGTAATTGATAATCAATACAAGACAATAATTGACCGATAGTAAAATTAGGAAATAAGTTGCGGTAATGTGAATTAGTGAGTATAATAGCTCCAATTCCAAAATTAATTAAAATAGATAAATTAAGGAAAAAATAAAAAATAGGGTCAATTGATACCATAAAACTAAATAATTTAATAGAAAAAAGACTATATTTTTTATTTATTTTAGCAAAACGTTGAGTTTCATAATTGCTTTGTCGAAAAGCACGAATAGATTTAATCCCAATTAAGTTTTCACGGATAATAACATTTAGATTATCTAATTTTTTTTGTTGTTCTTGGGACAGACGATAGCATTTTTTAATAATGATAATTAGTACTAAAATTAAAAAAGGGAAAATAAAAAGGATTCCTAAAATTAAGAAAGAGGCGACATAACAAATAGCAATGACGCTAATAATTAACATAATGGGCGAAACAACTGCAGTACGATAAAAGACAGAAATAAAATTCATAATTTGATAAACACAAGAAGTAGTACGATTAAGGAGTGAAGCGATTCCTAATTGTTGTACTTCTGTAGGAGAAAAGGTTTGGAATTTTTTAAAGATATCGCCACTTAAATCACGAAATAAGAGTGATGAAACTCGGGAAGAACAATAGTTAAGAATTAAATTACCAATAAAACCACAGCAAGCAAATAAAATTAAAATTAGTAATAAATATAAAGGGTCTAATTTATTGTTAGTGTAATCCACAATATATTTACCAATCATAAAAGGAATCCCTAATTCGCCACAACATACTAATAATACAGCGATTAAATTTAAAAATAATAAAACTTTATATTTTATTAAATATTTCCAAATGATTTTCATAAGTTTAAATTTATAATTCCTTTGTTTGATAAATTTTGAAAAGATATTTTTATTTTTAATTTTTCTTACTTTTGCTTATTTTGTTTGCATTTTCTTTTTACCTTTTATTAAAAAGAGATGGAAAATTATGCAAAAATAAGAAATAAAAAGATTTTCATTGAAAAAAGATGAAATGCGAATATGAGATGATATAATAATTGTTTTAATTTACAATAAAAAAAAGACTATTTATTAAATAGTCCCTCTGATGATGTTTGTTGACTGCTAGTCTTTTTTTGTTTTTTTGTTATTTATTAGTTGTTTCTTATTGGGGAGCTGTTGTAATATTTCTTTAATTTCTTTTAATAAAGTAACTTCTTCTTTTAAACTTTTTAAAATAGTGGCTGTTTCATTTTTGCTTGTATCTGATGTTTTTTTGGATGTACGGATAAAAATAGTTAAAATACTATAAATAACAAATGAAAGCATTACGAATTCTAAAATATTTTGTAAAAAATTGCCATAATTAAGATAGACATCACCTTTAATTTTAAACCTTAAGTCTTTTAAAGCAGAGGTATAACCAAATAATAAAGAAAAAGGAGGCATAATGATATCCACCACCAAAGAACTTACTATTTTAGCAAATAGTTGCCCAATGACAACAGCAACGGCTAAATTCATGACATTACCGCGAGTAATAAAATTTTTAAAACCCTTGGTGAACTTTAAAGATTTTTCAGCTAAGTTATGAGTATCGATCATAATAAAAAAACTCCTTTGATATTTTATATAAAAAAATATATATTTTTAAAATATGATATAAGTTGAGAAATGATGTCGCTATAACTAGAAATAAAAGTGAAAGAGAGAAATAAATGAATAAAATTATGATTAAAGAGTAAATGAGACAAATTAATCAATTGAGGAATTATTTTTGAGAGTAAAATAAATTTTAACTCCTTTATTATAACATTTTTTAATATGAAAAAATTATGTTTTATTAGAAATTAGGAATATTAAAGAATATTAAAAGAAAATAGGACATTGTTATTATGAAAAATCCCTTGATGATTTATTTTGTTTATTTTTTTTAACAATTATCAAAATAAAAATCTTCATCTTTTAAAGTTTCAGAACGCATTTTTTGATAACCATTCCCTTTCATGGAAAAATTATCCATTGTTTTAGTTTCGGTATTAAGACCGTTAATAATCACAGGATTAACATCTTCAGTAGGAAAATAAGGGTCAAAACCTAAGTTCATTAAAGCTTTGTTAGCGTTATAACGAACAAATTTATTAACATCATTTTCTAAGTTTAATTGATGATAAATTGTTTTAACTAATAAAAGTTGTTCTTGATATAAAATTTGCATTATTTTATCAAGCCATTTATTTAAAGCTTGTTGTGTTGGGATATCAAAAAAACGATATAATTCTATTGCTAAACGTCCGACATAAACACCATGAATGCTTTCATCTCTGATAATTAAATTAATAATTTCTCCTGCTTGCATCAATTGTCCTTGGCCATAAAAATATAAAGGATAATAAAAACCGCTATAAAATAACCAAGTTTCTAAAAAAACAGACATTGCCATAGCTTGCCATTGTTTTTTTTGGAATTCAAGTTGATTAAATTGTAGGTCTTTTATTTTTTTAAGATAAATATGTTCTTCTAGGGTTTCATAAACTTGAATAATTTGTTTCATAATATTTTGTAAATTAATTTGTTGTTTCCCCCATGAAAAAAGTTGATTAATTTCTTGGTTGCTTAAAAAACTCATAAAAATATTAGAATAACTTTTAGCATGAACAGCATTTTCCATGGCTCCCATAAAATTAAGAGTAGCTTTTTTTTGATGTTCTTTTTCATCCAAAGAAAGAGCAATAACAGGGATTCCTAAGTCTCCTTGGTAAGTATCTAAAAAAGTTAATACTAAAAGATTACGATTGTATACAGTTTTTTCTTCAGGGGTTAGGTGGTTCCAGCAAGCAAGATCTCCTTGTAAACTAATATCTTCGGGGCGCCAAAATTGGCTTAAATTTTGTTCATAAAAAAAATGTGTGTATTGATCTTCTAATTGATTCCAATTAGCTCCTTGGTATATTTTTGATAAAAATTTTAGCATTTGAACTCCTTTATAATAAAGATATTTGATTTTATTAGATTAGTTTTTGTTTTTAGAAGAGTTATGTTATTGTTTCTTTTTTTTTTTTTTGCTTTTTCATATTTTTTCATATTTAGGATAAATGGGTAATTGGTAAAAAAAGTGATGATAAAAGAAATAAGAAAGAAAGTGATACAAAAAGAGAGACTATCTAATGAAGATAGCCTTGTTGAGTTAAAGAGAAAAATTAATGAGATTAAATGCCACAAGCTTCACATTCATCAATTTTTAATTTTTGGGTACGAGTGTAATAAAGGGTTTTAATTCCTTTATGGTGAGCATAAAGATAATATCTTTGTAATTCTCTGGTAGTGATATCAGAAGTAATTCCTAATTCAAAGGAAATACCTTGATCAATGTGTTTTTGGGCATTTGCAATGACATCAATTAAATCATATTTATTCATTTTATAAGCTGTTGTATACATAAAAGCAGCTTCTTTTAAACCAGGCATTGGACAATAAGTTTTAGAATTACCGTAAGTACGTTCTTCGACTAATTGTTTGATTGGGGTTAGGGAAGGAGTAGCACCCATGATGTAACCGATAGAACCATTAGGAGCAATAGCTAAACGATGTGAATTGTAAAGCCCAAACTGTTGAACGTCTTGCTTTAACTGTTGCCAATCGTTTTGGGTTGGTAGGTTGATGTTGGAAAAGATTTGTTTTACTTTAGGTGTTTTTGGTAGGATTTCGCCACGATTGTTAAAATAAGAACCATTGGCATATTTTGATTTTTCGAATCGATAAAACTTTTGTCCTGTTTGACGAGCTTTTTGGCAAGAGTGTAAGATACTATAGTAATTAACAGCATTGAAAAAAACATCAATTAAATCTTTATTTTCAGAGCTTCCAAAAGTAATATAATTTTGAGCTAAAAAACCGTGATGTCCCATGATACCAAAACCAACACTACGATTAAGACGGTTTGCTTTTGCAACAGCGGGTACATAATTGATATTGGTGTTATTAGCAACAGTATTCATCACTTCCATAGCCATAAAGACAGTTTCTGCAATAGTATTATTTTTAATCATATTACCCATATGACCTGATGCTAAATTACATGAAATATCAAGACCAATTTGGTCTTGGGAAGTTTGGTGATAAGAAGTATAGTGGGAGGTAATAGTTGGTTGTAGGATTTCAGTACAAAGGTTAGAAAATTTAACTTGTAAATCAAGAGGATTTTTTTGGTTAACGTTGTCACAAAACATTAAATAAGGATAACCTGATTCTCCTTGCATATGAGCGATTAGTTCTAATAATTTACGGGGGTTAATGGCTTTTTTGCGGACTTTAGGGTTATTGACTAAAATATCGTACCAATGATCCATGTTAACAGCAATATCAGCAAAGTTTTGGCCGTATTCTAAAAAGACAGTGTGGGGATAAAAGGTATACATAGTTTGATTAAGACGGGCTAATTCAATCATTTTATTAGGGACAACAACTCCTAAAGATAAAGTTTTAATACGGACATCTTCGTCAGCACTTAGTTTTTTAGTGTTTAAAAAGTCTTTGATGTCGGCGTGGAAAACATTTAAATAAACTGCTCCTGCTCCTGTTCGTTGTCCCATTTGGTCAGCATAACGGAAACTATGGTCTAATAATTTACAAACTCCAACTACTCCTTTGCAAACTCCTTCAATTCCTTTAATTGTTTCTCCTTTGGCACGCAAGTTAGTGATGTTAATAGAGACACCGCCGCCAATTTTAGAAAGTTGCATAGAAAATTCATTAATGCGGGCGATATCATTTAAAGAATCCCCTGCTTCTAATAAAAAACAAGAAACAAATTCGCCACGATGTTTTTTGCCGGTATTTAATAAAGTAGGGGTTGCGGGAGTAAAATCTTGGTGAATTAAAGAAGTAATCATTCTTTGAGCAATTTCAAAATTTCCTTGAGAATGATAAAGAGCATTGATAGCCAAACGGTCTTCATAAGTTTCTAAATAATATTGCTTATCTCTTGTTTTTAAAGCATAATCATGATAAAATTTAAAAGCTCCCATGAAAGTAGGAAAACGAAATTTTTTACGATAAGCTATTTGATAAATAGTTTTAATTTGTCTATCATTGTATTTAGTTAAAAAATCACTTTCATAATATTCATTATTTTGCAAAAAAGTTAGTTTTTCTTTTAAAGTAGGGAAACGTTTTAATTTAGGTTCTATTTCTTCTAAGATAAAACTTGTTAGGGCTTCTTGATCTTTTTGTAAATCTTTAATATAACCATTTTCGTCAATAATTTGATTATTGAGGATAATCCAAGGAGGTAAAGTTTTTTGAATATGGGAGTTACTTGCTTTCTTTTCTATTAAAGGAGATGTCTGATGGGTGTTTTGGGAGGGTAAAGATGGTAGTTTTTTTTGATTGCTATATGCTAAGAGCCATTTTTTTAAAAAAGATTTTTCTTCTTGTAAACCAGATCCTTCAAATTTTAAAACTAAAGGAATATTATAAGTAGTTGCTATAATATCACCAGCTTTGCCATAATTGGAACCCCAATTTTTATTTCCAGAAACTGCCACTCCAATAACTAAAGAGATGTTTTTATCTAAAAAGTTTTTAGTGTCTTTTGATACTTCACCAAATTTAACACTACGAGTTAATAAAAAAAGCTTTTCGCAAGAACTATTATCTTTGTTATAATCATTGACATGTTTGACATTAGCATCTAAACTTTGAGCCATTTCATAAACTTGACCTTTGAATAAGCCATCATAAACTATTTTAATTTTTTGTTGTGCAACTACAGACATAAATTTCTCCTTTTTATAGAATTCATACTATTATTATATCAATTTATATTAATAATTTTTTTATATAATAACAATAATTTTTTTTAAAAGTACTGTTTTATTGGAGCGAAGTAAATAATGAATCAATATATAAAAAGAAAATAGCTAAATGCATTAAATAATATTCTTTTATTTGATCAATTTAATCAAATTTGATAAAATAAAAAGGGTCAATAGAAGGTGATCGAGATTTAAAAATATTATTATTTTTAAATTTAGGAAAGTCCATGTTGGCACATGCTGCGATTGCATGTAGTGTTTGTGTCTAAGGAATTCATAACTTAGAGTACTTTGAAAGCAAAGTAACGGCGTTTTTTATTTCTAAGGATTAATTATAAATTAATTTATAATTATATTTATGAAATAAAAGCTGAAAGTGTCACAGAGACGAGTTAATTAGAAATAATTAGGTGAAACGTGATAAACCCCTCAAGCTAACAACCCAAAAAAATGGTAGGGGCATGTAAAACGATGAAATGAAGTCAGTTTTACACTACTTTTATAGTAGCAGATAAATGATCACACTTGTTTTTTAACAAGACAAAACATGGCTTATGCATATTGACCTCCTTTCTTTTATGAAACTATTACAAGTTATTATAAGAAAAGCCAAACTATAATTATATATTCATATAATTAAAACCAAACAAATAATTTAAACACTCTTTTATTTAAATTATTTGTTTGGTGCTTTTCTTTTGTTTCTTTATTCTTTTTCTTTTTATTTTCTTGTGTTTATTTTGCTTTTTCTTTTGTTTTATTTTCTCTATTATCTTGTATTTTATTCCCCTCTTTATTCATATTGATAAAATAATATTTGCAGTTAATACTTTTTTATTACTTTTTTCCGTATTTTTATTGTTTTCTTTTTAGTTTTAAGTAAAATTAAAGGGTAGAATATAATTGTACGCTATTTCGTTTTTTAATACAACTTTTGTCTTTAAAATTGTTCTTTAAGACTTAAAATTAAGTTGATAATTGCATATCTTTTCAAACTAACAAAGTATTTTGATTAGATTAAAATGTGTCTAATGTTTTTCATAATTTGTTAGTTTCAAAAGATATTTTTTTAAATATTTTACCTCTTCATTATATAGTTAGGTAAAAAAAGTTAAAAAAAAGTGTTAAGAAAATGAAAAAGAAAATGATTTTTATTGTTAATAAAAACATTTTATGCAAAAAAAGAGCAAAAAAGTTACCTTTTTTAAAAGGTCTGGTTTTAGATAATATTTTAAAATGATTTATCTTAAATTTTGAGGATATTGAAAAGTCGAAAGATGATTTAATTTAGTTAAGAGCCATTTTTTATTCCAAAAAGAAGGGAATTGGTTAATGATTTTGCTTATTTTTGCTGGAGATTTTTGGAATAAAAAAGGATCGCGATAAAATACTTTTCATTTGGCCAAATAAGTTTTCAATTACTGCATTATCTCTCGGATTGGCTTTTTTTGACATGCTGATAAGAAAACCTTTTTTAACTAAAATTTGTTGTATTTTTTGAGATTGATAAACTGTACCTTGATCGGAGTGGATAATACAAGGTTTTTTAATTTAGGAATTATTTTGATAGTGTTTAGAATTAAATCTTTATTTTGACGATTAGAAATATATGAGGCAATAATTTGATTATTAAAAGAATCAATAATGCATGAAAAATATAAAAAACCTTCATTTGTTTGAAAATAAGTAATATCCGTAAAGAGTTTTTGCATCGTTTGGGTTGTTTTAAAGTCTTGTTTAATTAAATTAGGGACTATATTTAAATTTTCTTTTAAAGAACGATAATGATGTTTATTCTTTTTAATTCTTAAACGACAACAAATTCCTTTTTCTTTCATAATAAGATAAACTTTTTTCTTAGTGATAGTTTCATTAAATATTTTTTGGTATAAATCAGTGATTTTTCAATGTCCTAATAAATATTCATGAATTTTACATAAAGATTCAATACGTTTTTGTTGTAAAAGATATTTTTCTTGTTTTAATTTTAATTTTTCTTTTGTTTTTAACCAGTAATAATAGGTACTCCTTTTTTTTATTTCCATCGTTATTACCCTTTCTTAAATAATGAGATAATATATTTAAAGAAATAATAAATAAATTTAAGAATAAAATAAAAAGATTTTGAAATAAAATCAATTAAACATAATAGATGAGGTAAAAATAATAAAAGAATTGTTAATAAAACTAAATTAATCCATTGATTTTGATAGGTGAAGAAATGATTATTGACATTATTAAGGCCATTATTTAATTTTGTTAACCAAGTATTAATTAGATTCCATATGATTATTAGTTTTATTAGTGATTAGATATTGATAAAATTGAACTACTGTTCTTTATTTTAATCTTTGGATGTTTAATTGATAAGTCAAAAAACAGAATTTGATTAAATAATTAATAAAAACTAAGGGGATTAATAAGATAAAGATAATGATGAAAAAGATGATGTTATTCGGTAAAGATGTTAATATTTTTTTTTAATGAACATATTTAATAGTTCCTTTCTTTTAAAAGTATTGGGAAATAAAAAAAGACCCTTAAAAAGAGTCTTTGATTGGTAAATATTTTATTTTTAATTATTTTGTCATTTTTTTATTATTTTTAGAATTTATAGATTTTTCTTCGTTTTTTTGTTTTCTTTTTTCATTTTGAGATAATAATTTTGTTATTTTATTTAAATTAATTTGTATTCCTTTTTTATTAAAATATTCAATTCCCTCACTGAATTGTTCTACAACTTCTTCAAAAATATCAAAATTATTTTTTTGTTTATTTTTATCATTTTCCATTGCCATTAATTGGTGATTATTAATTGTAAATAATATTGCTATAAAACTAATAAAACAAAAATAAATTGTTTTAAATTGTTTTTTTAATTTAACCATAAATCAAATCTCCTTTAATTTTTATTTTTACCACCCACTAGGGTGTTTTTTGTTCATTTCGGCTTCTTTAGTTTTATCATTATTGTGTTTATGAAGATGGATAAAGTACAGAGAACAGGGAGACGGTCTTGGATAGTCATTATTTCAAAAGAACTTTTATTAGTTTTATCGTTAAGTTGTTGTTGGTAATAACCAATGCCATTTAAGCAATCGAATTTATTATAATAAAATTCGATCATATAATTAGTTCGGCCGTTATGATCATTTTCTTCCCATTCTCTGATTTTATTAATGTCAGTTTTATTTAAGTTAGGAATAGGATTTTTAGGAAGTTGAATAACCCCTGTTTCATTTAAGATGATAAAAACAATCAAAGCGATAATGATAAAAATAATTATTAAGAAAAACCATTTGATTATTTTTTTAATTTTGATCATATTTATTAATTCCTTTGGAAGAATTTTCAATATACAAGTATTTTAACATATTTAACTTTTTAATTAACCTTAAAACCATTTTTTGAGCCAAGAAGTTATTGGTTCGATAATTTTATTATTAATATTTGTGCGGATAGGCTGGAAAGAGCCTGACCAAGTTTTTTTGATTTTATAATTGTTTTTTTATTTTCTTGTATTTGGCGGTTGTGGAGATTAATTTTTTCTTATTTTTTTCCAACTTTATTCTAGTTGCTTCGTGTTGTTTTTTTTCGGTTTTTAGTTTTTCTTTCAGGGTTTCAATTTCATGTCGGAGTTCAGCGTTTTCTTGGAGGTATTTGCCTGAGGCTGATTCTAAGGTTTTGATGGTTCCTTCTAAAGATTAGATGTTGATACCTTGTTTCACCCATTTATCAATTTGTTTTTAGAGTATCATCACTTAAACGGTTGATTTCATTAGCTTGGTTATTGATTATTTGGTTTAATTGGGTTATTTCTTGTTCTTTTTGAGTGATGATAGTTTGATATTCCGTTTCTTTTTGTTGAAATTCAGTGGTTAACAAACTGACCCAAAAAAATGGAACCAGTTAAGAACAACACTTTTTAAGAAAAAAAAATATAATTTTTTCTCAAAAAAACAAATTGTCTATTGATTACTTTTATTATAACTTAAAATAGATTTATGTCAACATAAAAATTATTTATAATTTATTTTAATAGTATTTAAAGACATAATCTAAATAAGAGTATAATATAAGTATATATATAATATAAGAGTATAATATAAGTATATATATAATATAAGAAAGAAATAAAAAACTTTTGAATAGTTTTTATTTCTTTCTTATATATTACTTCAAATATATTATACTCTTATATTTAGATTCTTGTCAATATTAAAATTTAAATAAAATTATTTTTTTACACAATTATCTAAAAAATAAAAATTAAGAAAATAAGTTAACTAATAAAAAAATAAATAATCAAAATAATGCCTTTTAAATTAGGTTATATTTATAGTTAGTGGTAAACTTCTAATTTTAGTTTAAAACTCCATATAGGGGCAAAATAATGTGTTTTAGAGGTATTATAGTTGTTGAATGTAAACCATTTTTTAACCATAAGAATGAAAAACCAACACAAATTGCCCTCCTTAATTGAGGGCATGAAATTTAATCATTTATTTATTAATATTTTTATATTCTAAAGGTGATAAATAGTTTAAGGTTTTTATTTTTCGATAAGTATTATAATACTTGATATAATCATTAATAATTTCTTTAACTTGAAATTCATTAAGATTTTGCATTTTTTCATAATGGATAGTTTCACACTTCATATTTGCCCAAAATGATTCCATACATGCATTATCAGTTGGCGTACCTATTGTTGAATAACTTGCAATTAATTTATTTTCTTTTAAATAAATTTGATATCTTTTAGATGTATAAACACTACCTCTATCAGAATGGATAATACAAGGTTTTTTTAATTTAGGAATATTTTTTAAAATATCTAAGACGAAATTAATATCTGCCGTCTTAGATATATTATAACTAATAATCTCGCGGTTGTGTAAATCCATAACAGCTGACACAAATAATTTTTTATTATCAACCCCAAAAGGAATATAAGTGATATCAGTACATAATTTTTCTAATGAATATTTCGCTTCATAATTATTTTGAAGAAAATTTTTTAAGTTATTTTCTCTTTTAATGGCCAAATCATAATAATATTGAGGTTTATGTTTGATTCTTTCAGATAATAGACCAAATTTACGCATCAATTTTAATACTGTTTTAGGATTGATCTTAAAATCAACATCTTTTAATTTTTGATGAACCACCCGATATCCCAAACGTCTTTTTCTTCTTCCATCTGTTGTAATATATGAGTTTTGTTTGCATATTTGAAACAATGTTTTTTCCAAGTCATTATGTGGCCTAGGATTAATACTTTGTTCGAGCCACCGATAATAACTATTTTTGGAAATATTAAGCCATTTTATTAATTGATTAAGTGAAATATCTTGTTTATATTGGTTAATAATATCTAAATATAATTTTCTGTTTTTTCTAAATGTAGTGGCGAGTTTCTTTTTAATTTTAGTTTTAATTAAAACATCTTCATTGGGTGTTGTGTGTAATTGTTTCTTCCTACCAACTGTTTGTTCTAATCGACTCGCCCCTTCTTTTTCATACAATCTAACCCAAATATAAATTTGACTGCGATTTTTAATTTTTAATTCTTTTTGAATTTCTTGGTTTGATTTTCCACTTTCTTTCATAAAAATGGCTTTAAGTTTAATTTTTAGGGAGTAAAAGTTTAATTTCTTTAACAATTAAAAACTCATTCCTGTTTATTTTTTAACCATTTTTAATTATAAATGATATTTTTAAAATTAAACCAATTTTCTTCAATGTTTTTGCTCCCATTTTCTTTTTCCTTTCTTTTATAAATCAGTTCTACCAGTATTAAATTTTTCAGTAAAGACACTTATTATATTGCGGACTGGGTTAAAATGGAGATGATATTTTTTGCTTACAGGCATTTTTACACCACGATCATAATAAAATTGATTAGTGTGTAAAATAGTTTCACCAATAAAATAATCTTTATCTAAATCAAGTAAATATTTAGGTCCTTTATAACTTATTTTGACAATATTGGGGTCTTCGGGATGTTCTATTTCAAGAGCACACGCCCTATCCATTTCAGGGTAATCAGCCATTAATAAACTACCATCGGCTGGATAAAACCCTGATCGTCCAAAGTAACCTTTCCATTCTGAAAAAGGAGTATCCAAAAACACATCATCCATTTCTCCCATTAATAAATCTTTGGGCTCTTTTTGAGTTTGTAAACGTTCTTGGATTGATTTGATCCCCTTTAGTTTTTGAATATCTGCTTCTGTTTTGTGATTAGTAATATATTTATCATCAATTTGCTGATAAAAATCCTTGCCATAAGTTTCTACTCCGATTTGTTCCAATTCAACTTTATGTTTGTGATCGTTTAATAATATAATTTTTTCTTCATCACGTTCTTGTTTCATTTTAGCAATTTTGGCATCATTAATTGCTTTTTGTTTCACATAATAACCTAATCCATTTAAACCATAAAAAATCCATTCTTTTTCCACCATTTTAATATTTGGCGGGATTTGAGTTCGATGTTTGATATAATCGTCCCATTCTTTAATAGTATTTACTTTTGTCTCTGGGATGGCTACTATTTTCCTTTGTTTAGGTGTTTTTGGTAAATTAGATTTGTAAATAAAAAAACTAATTGTTAATGTGATTAAAATTAAAATAATAAAAACGATAATCTTATTTTTAGAAAATAATTTTTTCATTAAATTTTTTCTTCCTTTGTTTATCAATATTAAATATTTTAACACATAAACAAAAATTTTTGCTTGAAAAAACTTATCATTTAAACCAATCTAATAATTTATCAATTGGTTTTGAAAGCCAAGGGATATCAGGTGTCTTATATTGATTGTTAGTCCATTCTGTTTGATCTTTTAATTTTTTCATTGCTGTATCAACTTCTCTTTGTTTAGCCATTAATTTTTCGAAAAGTATATCTTTTTGTTTTTGCTTTTCATCCCTATCTTCTTTAACTGTTATCAATTCAGCATTTAAGCGATTAATTTCTGCTTGCAATTCTTTATTTTCTTGTGCTAGTAACTTTTTAGCCCCTTCTAATCCTTTAATTTCACCTTCCATTTCTTTGATTTGTTGATTTTGTTTTTCAATTACTTCTTGTGAGTTTTTTAATGATTCTCCTAAACGATTAACTTCATCTCCTAAAGTTGTTACTTGAAGTTGGAGACTAGCAATTTCATCATCTTTAGTTTTAATAGTTTCTTTTTAAACTCTTTTATTTTTTCTTTTTTAGTTTCTAGTTGTTTCACTAAAAATTCGTTCGCATTACCGTTTCTTAATAATTCATCTTGTATTTCTTGCATCTCTTTTTCTAGTTGATCATTTTCGGTTTTTGATTCATGAAGTTGTTGTTGTATTTTATTTAAATCATTAGTATATTTATCTCTTAAAGTTTTATTTTCTAATTTTAAACCATCAATTTCACTTCTAAAACCTTGCTCTTTGATTTCTAGTTGTTGCATTTCATCTTTTAAGGTTTTGATGTGACTTTCTTTATTTCGGATTTCGATTTCTAAGGTTTGATCTGGTTGCTGATTATTTAATAAATCATTATATTCTTGTTGACAAGCCCCTAATTCTTGAGTTTTTACTTTTAGTTCATCAAAAATTTTATTAGAAATTCTTATTTTTTCTAAAGTTTTTTCTGGGTAATTATATTTTGGAGGAGTAATACTTAATTCACTGCCAGGATTTAATTCCCAAGTTACTTGTTTGTTAGGTCCATCTTCATAAAATTTATAACTAGATATGGTTGTTTTTGTATTATTAAATGCAGGTGTTACACTATTAAAATGATTGGAATACATATCAATTCTTATATAAAATAATTCCTTGTTATCAATTTTTATTGGATTACTTGACATTATTTGGACTTTATCTTTTGTAAAATCTCGATTAGCCCTAGCATCTCTCATATCTTCTGCGTTCAATATAGGAGAAACTTTAATTTCAAAAGGAACAGGAGAATAATACACCACTAAATCTTTCATTTTTCCACTATTGAGGAAAAAACCTTCATTTGCTTTTATTTCTGCTTGTTCTTTCCAATCATTATAATCTTGTAATGTTTTACTCATTTCTTGTTGTAAAATATTTTGTTGTTCCTGAAGTTTTCCTAATTCTTGGTTAATATTGTTTATTTTAATTTGTTTTTCTTTTAATTTCTCTCGTAATTGTTTGGCATCTTCATTATTTTTTTCAATTTGTTGTTTTAAATCTTCAGTTTCTTTTTCCAATTGGGTAACAGTATTTTTGTAGTTTTTGATTTGGCTTTGAATTACTTCTAGGGTTTTTTGATGCTGTTCCCTTAAATTTATTTGTTCATTTTGTGTTTGAGTTAATTCTTGTTCTAAATCGTTTTTATCTTTTTGTAACTGTTTGATTTTTTCATCTTTTATTTGTAATTGAACTTCGAAATTAATGATTTTTTCTTCTAATTCTTGTTTTAGAGGTATAATAGTGTTTTGTAATTTTGATTTTTCTTCTAATGATAATTGTTGATTTTTTAATAATTCATTTTCTTTTTGTCTTATTAAAATTTCTTTATCGTTAATTTCATTATTTAATTTTTCTAAATCTTGATCTTTTTCTTTTATGGTTTTTTCTAAAGTTTCAACTTTAATTTTAATTTGAGTGATTTCATTATTTTTACTATTGATAGTGTTGTTTAAATCATTAAGTTCAATGGTTTTATTAGCAATTTCTTTTTGTAATTTATCTTTTGTTTCTTGACTTAAAGTTTGATTTTCTTTTAGTTCTTTATTTTTTTGTTCTAATGAGTTTTGCAAAAAAGTTTTGTCATGTTCAAAATTCATTAATTCTAATTTTTGGCTTTGTAGCAAAGCTTCTAAATATTTTTGTTCAGTTAAATTTTGGTCTTGTTGCAACTTTTCTGCTGCTACTTTTTTTTCTATTTCTTCTTTAATTTCTGGTTTTTGCAAAAAGATTTCATGTTTTTGCTTTGGTGTTGAAAAAGAATCCTCAGGAGTAGAATTTACTCCTGATTCTTTATTTTTTTTTTTTTTTGAAGCTCTTTTTCATATTCTTCATTATACTTTTTCTTTAATTTTTCTTTTTCCTCTCCCTCGGGCAACCTATCGATATCTGCTTTATTAAAATGTTTTTCAACTATTTCTTGTGATTGAGATTGGGGGAAGTCGTTGTATCTTCATCTTTAATTTGCCAAAAATTAAATATTCCTGTTGTTGCTAATGCTGTAACTACTAAACTCAAAAATGGACCTATAATAGGGATTACCCAAAATAAAACTGCGATAAAAAAAGTAATTGCTATAATAACAACTGTAGCTATAATTTTGCTTACTGTTTCGCCAATATTTAACTTATTTTGGAAAAAATCTTTAATATATCTCATTATAATTGTAAAAGGTTGTGAGGCGCCATTCCATGCCACTTTAATGCCTTTAAAACCTTCATCAATTACTTCAGCAAATTTTGGAAACACTTTATAAAGTCCAATTCCCAGAAGACCTAAAATTAATATAAATGGTACCAATTTAAATAAAACATTAGTAAACTTAGGCCACCAACTTTTTTGTTTTGTTTCAACTATTATTTTTTAATGTTGGTTTTGTTTGATTTTTTTATCTTTTGTTTTGGTGGGGATTTTATTATTTTGAACAGTAACTTTTTTTTGAGATTTTGGAATAGTTGCTTTCTTTTTGTTTTTGGAATTTATTTTTTTAATCTTTTTTTGTTTTTTTATTTTTTTTTGCTTGTTTAATTTAGTTATTCGTTTCATTGTTTTTTCCTTTCTTTTTACTTATTTTCAATTAAATCAGTTTTACCAGTATTAAATTTTTCAGTAAAAACGCTGATGGTATTGCGGACTGGGTTAAAATGGAGATGATAAGTTTTGCTTACAGTCATTTTCACACCACGATCATAATAAAATTGATTAGTGTTTAAAATAGTGCCACCAATATAATAATCTTTATCTAAATCAATTAAATATTTAGGTCCTTTGTAGCTGATTTTAACAATATTGGGGTCTTCGGGGTGTTCGATGTCAAAGTTTACAAGTAGAATGATGAACCCATAATAAATTATCATCAGTTGGATAAAACCCTGATCGTCCAAAGTAACTTTTCCATTCTGAAAAAGGAGTATCCAAAAACACATCATCCATCTCTCCCATTAATAAATCTTTGGGGATTCTCTTTTTATCAAAAATGGCTTCAATTTTGGCTCTTCTTTCGCCTTCAATATTGTTTTTCATCACAACATATCTTTCACGAAGTTCATTATAAATTCCATTTAATCTATCAAAAGTCCAAGATTTTTCTATAATAGTTTTATCTTGTTTTTGCAGATATTGAACTATTCCTTGACGCCATAATTGATATTGTTCTTCACATTCTTGTCTTCTTTTTTCAACTTCTTGTAATGGAGTTTTAGTTTTTAAAATAACATCTTCCAAAGCTTCATCTAAATCAGAAGGTAACATGACTTCATGAAGTTCAATTGGTTGATTTTTTTCTCTTAATTCTGATTTATGAGTATTAGTTTTATAATAAGCAGTTTCAATTAAGGTAGTTAAATCACGGTTAGAAATTTTTTCTGTTGCTTCTTTTTTGGTTTGATTATATTCAACTAATTTTTTTGCCATAGTTTTTAAGTAGGAATAAGTGTGGAAACTGATATAAATGGTGATTTAGTATTTTGAATAAAACCTTCTACTTGAGTTTTAACTGTTTGTAAATAATTATGAATATTTTTAGTTTTTGATATTTCACTAGGTAATTGCTGGATCAAAGTTAATAAATCTTTTTTTAATGAATTTTCCTTAATTAAATCAATATATGTTTCTAAATATTGACTCGAAGGAGTCATTTCAGTTAACTCAATTAAATAATTAATTCCTCCGATTTTATTTAAATGATTGTTATTTTTTAAAATAGAACTTACAGAAATATAATCAATATCATGATTTTGTTTTTTAAGTTGTTTCATTGCTTCAAAAATATAACGATGACTTAGATTATTAAAATTGTTGGTATTAATCAAACTTATAACAGCATCTAGTTTTTCAGGGTTTAAAAACAATGTTCCTAATAATGCTTGCTCCGCTTCTAACATTTATCTTCCTTTTTCCATTTGGGTATAAAAAAATAGCCAAACTGTTTATTTTTAATCAATAAACAATTTGGCTATTTTGTTGTTCTTAACTGGTTCTATTTTTTTGGGGCACTTCATTATAATATATTAAGCGAAAGATATTATAAATACTGTCTATTAATCAAAAATCTAGAAAAACAACGAAATTTAATTTTTGAATTAAAAGAAAATTACCAACATATAAATACTTTTGTAAATATTCCTGAAGATTTATTCAAAAAAGAAAAATCTAAATTAAAAGAATTAAATCAATTAGTATTATTTTTTAATCAAAATAATATTTAAAAAAACAAAACAACAAAAAAATCATAAAAATATTTTTAAAAATTATAAAAGAATTATTTTTTTAAAAGTAAATTAAATTAATCATAAAACTAAGACCTTTTTCTAGGGTCTTTTTTTATTACACCATCATTTAAAAAAAGAAAGGAACTAATTAAAAATATGTTCAAAAAAATATTAACCTCTTTACCAAATAACATCATCTTTTTAATCATTATCTTTTTTATTAATTATTTAATCAAATTCTACCTCTTCACTTATCAATTAAGCATCCAAAGATTAAAGAAGGGAATAGTAGTTCAATTTTATCAATATCTAACTACTAATAAAAATCACAATCATGTGGAACCTAATTAATACTTGGTTAGCTAAATTAAACAATGGTTTTAATATTGTCAATAATTATTTCTTAACTTATCAAAAACAATGGCTTAAATTAGCTTTATTAATTATTATTTTATTATTTTTACCTCATATATTATGTTTAATTGATTTTTCTTTTTAAATCTTTACATTATATAATTAAATTCATTTATTATTTCTTTAAATATATCATCTTATTATTTAAGAAAGGGAAATAACGATGGAAATCAAATTATCCCAACGTACCAAAGAATAGTATCAACATCGTAAAAAATTTATCAACGCTTCTGAAATCGGCAATATCACAGGCAATGACAAATTCCGTTCTTTAGAACAATTAGTCCATGACAAATATTTGGCACTATTTTCACAAGCAACAAATACACCGAACATGGTAACAAAATGGAACCTATCGCCCGTACTTTCTTTGAAAAAACCACTCAATTAAATTTCCCTGATACAATTTTTACTGATGACAAAATCCAAATGTTTCCATTCTCCCTTGACGGTTATAATGCTAAAACCAACACCCTCTTAGAAATCAAATGCCCTTATGTTGATGAAAACAACAACATATCAACATCTTGGAACGGTTTTTTTTTGCAAATCAAGATTCCAATTCCAAAATAAGTAAAATTATTAATCAATTCCCTTCTTTTTGGAATAAAAAATGGCTCTTAACTAAATTAAATCATCTTTCGACTCTTCAATATCCTCAAAGTTTAAGATAAATCATTTTAAAATATTATCTAAAACCAGACCTTTTAAAAAAAGGTGACTTTTTTGCGCCTTTTTTTTAATAAAATGTTATTATTAATAATAAAAATTATTTTCTTTTCATTTTGTAGGAGATTTTTTAACTTTTTTTACCTAATTATATAATGAAGGGATAAAATATTAGTAAAAATATCTTTTGAAACTAACAAATTATGAAAAAACATTAGACACATTTTAATCTAATCAAAATGCTTTGTTAGTTTGGAAAGATATGAAATTATCAACTTATTTTTTTAGTCTTAAAGAACAATTTGAAAGACAAAAGTTGTATTAAAAAAGAACAGTGCACAACCGCCGATAATAACTATTTTTATTAATATTAATCCATTTTATTAATTTGTTTTAATTTTCATAGAGATTATCAGATTTTTTGAGCACTTACAATTAAAAAAAACAGAATAATATAAAATAATTGTTAAAACTTAAATATTTATTATATAATAATTCTATAAGAAGAAATTTCTTTATGATTTATTAACAATTTAATTTTTTTTCTTATAAAATTATTAAATAAAGGAGGATTTTTATTTCTTTAATGAAAAAAGAATATAAAAATTTTTTTAAAATAAATTTTAAGTTATTTTTTATTTTAATTATAGCTTTATTATTAATAAATAATAATATTTTTGCTAATAAAAATAAAAATGATAACCCATCTCAAAAAATTAATTTAATACCGCAACAACTATTTCATGAAATGAATCCTATAATAACACCATTTTCAGATGAAGTTTTTATATCAATACCTATGCCTAGTTTTTTTGTTAATAAATTAAATATTTTATTATATCCTCACAACAATGAAGAAGGGGTTTTCGAGAATCGTAAATTTGTTTTTTGTCATAACGAAAGAAACAAGTTAAAATCAATTAAAGAATATATAAATAATATTAATGATAATAAAGATGATTATAAATTTGACTATTCATTTGTTTATAAATATAATTCTGATGAACAAATTAAAGTTGCGACAATAGATTCTAAATCAATGAATTTTGAATTTGAAAGTTTTTATAACAAAGACCAAAAATTAATAAATATCAATGCAAAATTTTTAGGTGATATATGTATGAGATATGTTCCTACTTATGAATTAAATAAAAATAATGAATTGTTATTAGATAATGTTCACATATATGATCAAGATAATACATTAAATTGTTTATATGAATATATATATGATGGCCCTACAAAAAAATTATTATTTATAATATATATAAAACCCTCTAATAATTCTAGCGAAAAAAGTAAAAAAATTATTTACCATAATATATATAACACAAAAGGAGAAATAAATAAAATTGAAAAATATATAAATAATAGTATTGTTGAAATTATGCATCAAAATTAGTAAAAATTATCAAATTTTGATTTGTAAAATTCGAAGTATATTTTAAAATTTTATATAATATATATAAAAAAATAGCAATTAAGATCAACTTTTAAGTTGATTTTTTTTGTTTTTTTAGAAAAAATAAAAAAATTTATTTATCTTGTCTAAAAATTAAAATGTAATTTGATTATTCTTTTATTTGAGTCTTTAGAAATGCATTTGATAACATAAAGATAGTAATCAGATTAAATAATAAGAATTAAATAAATAGAAATAAATAATAAAATAAAGATGATATTAGTCATTAAAAATACGGATATTTTTTTGATGAATAATATATATGAAGTAATATATACTTTAAATTATACTTACCATACTGAGTCTTAATATAAAGAGTATAATAAAAATAATCAATAGACAATTTGTTTTTTTTGAAAAAAAATTATATTTTTTTTCTTAAAAGGTGTTGTCCTTAATTGATTACATTTTTTTAGGGTTTAAAAACAATGTTCCTAATAATGCTTGCTCCACTTCTAATAATTTATCCTCCTTTTTCAGTTTGGATATAAAAAAATAGCCAAAACGTTTATTATTAATTAATAAACAATTTGGCTATTTTTTTGGTTCTTAACTGGTTTCATTTTTTTGGGGCAGTTGAGACCCAATGAATATCTTGTAAACAACCCTAAAGGTATCACTTGGTGGTTTAATTATTAAATATAATTCCATTTTGCTATTCCAAATAGTTAGGTAATTCATCTAAAGATAGTTTATCATAATAAACACAAATAAAATCAGGTTTAATAAAATTAATTTACATAGATAAATTATTTATTTTAAATTGTTTAAAATCAAAATTCATTTTTTCTTTTAAAAAATTAGATAAATAAGTAAAAAAAGGATAAAAAGTAGTAACTTGTTTTTTTATAAATAAAGATTAACTTTCATGAAATAATATGAATCATTCTAAAAGTGTCTAAACTTTTGGAATGACTCAAAAATATCACCCAAACTCCTTTTTTGAAATTATTTTATACTTTTTATTAAAAAAATATTAAAAATTTCTTGACTAATAAAAAAAAATGATGTATAATTATAATTAATATACTTTTATTATTTTTTTATTAAAAATAATTCTCAAAATTCAAAAGTATATAATTATATTAAAGTTATTTTTAAATTGTATTGCAATCATAATAACGTTTTTGATAAACTAAAAAAATAATTTAAAAAATAAAACAAAAGTAAACTGTACCTTCATGATATTAGTTTTATCTTTAACAAAAAAACAGAAAAATAAAAGGAAGTAAAAAAATGGAATATTTAATCGAAATCCAAAATTTACAAAAAAAATTTAATGATCAAAAAATATTAAAAAATATTAATTTGAAAATTAAAGATAAGGAAATTATTACGATTATTGGACATTCTGGTTCAGGTAAAACAACTTTATTAAAGTGTTTAAATCTTTTAGAAACCCCTGATTCAGGAGCGATTATAATAGATAAACAAAATATTTTAAATCAAGGTATTAAATTATCAGAATTAAGAACTAAAGTAGGAATGGTATTCCAAAGTTTTAATTTATTTGAAGGAAAAACTGTTTTAGAAAACTGTTGTTTGGCTCCTATAAAAGTTTTAAAAGTATCACAAGAAAACGCCGAAGCAACTGCTATTGAAAAATTAACTGAAATGGGATTAGAAGATTATGTTAATTATGATGTTAACTTATTATCAGGAGGACAAAAACAACGGGTTGCTATTGCTCGAGCTTTATGTATGAAACCTCAAATTCTTTTACTAGATGAACCTACTTCAGCTCTTGACCCTGATTCTACTCATGAAGTTTTACGAGTATTACAAAAACTATCTAATAACAAAAAAATTACTTTAGTCATCATTACTCATGAAATGAATTTTGCAAAAAAAGTTTCGCATACTATTTGTTTTTTAGAAAAAGGTAAAATCATTGAAAAAGGGCCTTCTAAAGAAATTTTCGAAACTAATAAATATCCTAAATCAAAAGCTTTTTTTGAAGAATTTTAAATTAATTATCATAAATAAAAATATTTTAACCTTATTTATCGAAAATTTTATCCTTTTTGTTCCTTTTAATCTTTTTAAGAAAAATTAATCACATAATATTATAAAAATAATATTTAAATATCTTTTTAAATATAAAAAAATTATGTTCTTAACATAATAGATGTATTATTAATGACTTTTACAAAAATAAGAATGCCCTATCTTATGGAATGTATCGGTGATAATCGCTATATGAAAATAGAACAATTTCGAAACGTAATTAAACTTTTAATATTATTTGTCATATTGGGTATATTTAGATTATTTAATCATTAAATTTTGTGCCTCTAAAATATCTTCTTTAATTTTTTATGATTTAAGTGTAAATTTATTTAATAAAATTCAAACTTTTTCTCTTAACAAAGTACAAATATTAGGTATTTCTGTTTTAATGAATCGTAGTTTTTTTAATATCAACTAAATAATTGGTTTTATTTCTTTTTTTTATAAAATCACCATTTTAGCCCTTTATTATGCTAATGATTTATCTTTATTCTATCTGCCGCACCTATCTTTCCTTATCATGTAGTGCTATTATGGCTATTTCTATATTAATATATCAATCTTTATTATTGGACATACTTATAAATTATCAGAACAACAACAAATTACTTTAGAAACAATGAATTCTCAAATTAGATCTAATGTCATAGGGATTAAAAAAATATTAAAACCCTAAACACTTTTAACAAAAAAATAAATAAATTTAATCATATTAACACTTATTATAACAAACCATCCGTTAAGAAATTTAAAATAATGTCATTTATGAAGCCCTTCTTTTTATAATTGGTTAATCTAGATATCATAATTACTATAGGTTTAGACGCATGATATATGCGCCTTCAGTTTGTTAATGCCCCAAAACTTTTAACCATAGAAGGATATTTATATAATTGTATTAATTTATAATTCCATATTTTATTTGCAATTCACCATTTTTTATTATTATTTAAAATTATCCCTAAAACTATGGTATCTACTAATAAAATACAAACTCTTTTAAATTATTAATCCTTTAAGCCAAACTCAACCTCAAAACACCATACCTTTAAATAACAAAATTACTGACTTTGATAAGATTCATGAAAATGACACTAGTTAAGAACAACACTTTTTAAGAAAAAAAATATAATTTTTTCTCAAAAAACAAATTGTCTATTAATTAATTTCATTATAACTTAAAATAGATTTATGTCAACAGAAAAATATTTATAATTTAGTTTAATAGTTTTTAAAGACAAAAGTTGTATAAAAAAACGAAACAATGCACCTTATTTTATATTATCTTTAATTATCTTTTGATCTTTTAATTGACGTTCAGCTTGAGTTTTTACTAAATAATTAGGAACCAATAAATGAGGATTTAAAACTTGTGTCATAAAAAGATAAATATTATCAAGCGATATCTTAATGCTTTCTAAAGAAATTAAGATATGATTTTTAAAAGATTGTAAAAAGGAACTATCATAGCGTCCTTCTTTTAAACAAATTTGCTTTAAGTTTAAACTTAAAGCAAAAAAAGAATTATTTCTAGCATCTATTAAAGGAGTTAAAAATTGGGAAGAATAACCACTAGTTAAAAGAATTAAACTACTAATTTGATATAAAGGAATTTGTAAAGTCCAAGCTAACATTTTAGCAGTTAAAACAGATACTCTTGTACCAGTGTAAGAACCAGGGCCAACACCTACTATAATAAAATCAAGGTCTTTTAAAGTTATGTTATTTTCTTTTAAAACGGTATCTATTAAAGAGATAATAGAAGCGACATAATCTTTTGATATAAGTGGTTGTTTTAAGGTTTTAATTTGATTATTTTTGCTTAAAATAATTATTTTACCTTTACTAGAAGAATCTAGGATTAAAATATTTTTTGTTTTCATAATGAAATTACCTTTTTAAAAAATTGTTACCCAAAAAAGAAAATTATATATTTTGTGTCATAGTAATTATTCGTTGCTTTTCGTTAATAAAATTAATTTTAATCAAAAAAATAAAATTAGGAAAAAGATAGCGATGGTCTTGGGGAAATTCAACTATTAAAATATCAGGATTAATAAATTCTTCTTATAACTTCTCTAAAAATTCTTCTTCTAAGGGTACTTTATATAAATCTAAATGATAAACTTTATGATTAGTAGTTTCATAAGTTTTCATAAAGACAAAAGTAGGACTAGTAACAATTTCATTAATTCCCAAAGATTGAATCAAACCTTTAGTACAAATTGTTTTACCAGAACCTACAGTTCCTTGTAACAAAATAATAGTTTTTTGAATTCGATTAGGAATTTATTGACCTAACCAAAAACCTAGTTTTTTAGTTTCTTAAAAAGAATTAGTTAATTGATTACAATATATCATTTTTAAACCACTTTTTTAATAGTCTTGATGTTGGTGGAAAAAAGGGAAAAAAATCAATCACAATTAAACATTAATTTTTAAAGAATCTTCTTTTTGAATAATAGCTGCTGAAACAGCTTTATGAGTGCTTTTTAATTTAATAATTTTAGTTCCTTGTGTCGCTTTATTTTTAGTTTTTTTAATATTTTCAATAGAAACCCTTACTACTTGTCCTTTATCAGAAGAAATAATTAATTCATCAGAAGGTAAAACAACTTTTAAAGCAATTAGTTGTCCTTTTTCAGCATTCACTTTAATAGTTTTAGAACCTTTACCATTACGAGATTGAATACGGTATTGATTAATATTAGTAACTTTGCCAAAACCATTTTCAGTCATCACTAAAATACTTTGGGTTAAAGAATTATCAGCAAAAACAGCAGCCCCAATTAAGAATTCTTCTGAGCTTAAACGCATACCCATAACTCCCATACTATTACGGCTAGTTTTTCTAGTTTGCATCTCATCAAAACAAATAGCATTACCATTATTAGAAGCTAAAACAATAGTATGTTGTCCATTAGTTTTACTAACTGTTAACACTTCATCTCCTTCTTTTAACCTAATAGCAATTAAACCTCTTTTTTTAATATTATAATATTCTTTTAAAGGGGTTTTTTTAACTATTCCTTTTTTAGTAGCAAAAAATAAATAATCTTGGATTTGGTTAAAAGATTTAACATTTGTGAAAGAAGTTAAAAATTCTCCCTTTTCAAATGGTAAAAAATTAATTAAAGGAGTTCCCTTGGATTGTTTTGAACCTAAAGGTATTTCATGTCCTTTTAATTGATAAACTTTTCCTTTATTAGTGAAAAACAAATGATAATCATGAGTAGAAGTAATAGCTAAATGTTCAATGAAATCCTCTTCATAAACTTTCATCCCAGATACTCCTTGACCACCTCTTTTTTGTTGTTTATAAGTATCTATTTCCATACTTTTAATATAACCTTTATTAGTAATAGTGATAATAAGAGATTTTTCTTCAATCAAATCTTCATCTTGATAATCAAGCAAAGAATCAAAATTAAGGACTGTTTTTCTTGGATCTTGATATTTCTTTTTAATTTCTAAAAGTTCTTTTTCTAGTATTTTTTCTTTTTTAGTTTGAGACTTAATAATACTTTCACATTCATTAATTTCTTTAGTTAAATTAACTTCTTCTATGATTAATTTTTGAGTTTCTTGATTAGCCAATTTTTGTAAACTCATTTCTAAAATAGCTTTACTTTGGAAAATATCAAATTGATATTGTGACATTAATTTTTGTTGAGCATCTTTAACATCAGCAGATTTTTTAATTAATTGAATGGCGTGTTCAATATCTTTTAAAATAGTTAAAAAAGCTATCACTAAATGTTTACGAGCATTAGCTTTTTGCAATTCAAACATTTTTTGACGATTAATAACATTAATACGGAAATGAAAAAAAGCTTCTAAAATTTGTTTTAAAGAAACTAACTGAGGTTTACGGTCAACTAAAGCTACCATATTAACACCAAAAGAAACTCTTAATTGAGAGTGTTTATACAATTGATTTAAGACGATCTTAGCGTTAGCATCTCTTTTTAATTCAATTACTATTTTCATTCCTTGGCGATTAGATTCATCTCTTAAGTCAGTAATCCCGTCAACTATTTTGTTTTTCACCAAAAGAGCGATTTTTTCAATTAAAACACTTTTTTTAACTTGATAAGGAATTTCAGTAACAATAATCGAAGTACGTCCTCTTTCAGTTATAATATGAGCTTTAGCTTTTAGAATAACTGTTCCTTGACCTGTTTTATAAGCATTTTCAAGTTGTTTTAAACCTAAAAGTTCACCACCAGTAGGAAAATCAGGTCCTTTAATATGTTGCATTAATTCATGAAGAGAAATTTCTTTATTATGGATATAACTAATTAAACCATCAACCACTTCACCCAAATTATGAGTCGGTATTTTAGTAGCCATTCCCACAGCAATCCCAGTAGCTCCATTAATTAATAAATTAGGAAATGTAGTTGGCAAAACTAAAGGTTCTTTTTCGCTACCGTCGTAATTATCAACAAAATCAATAGTTTCTTTATCAATATTTTTAATTAATTCCATGGCAATTTTAGCCATTTTAACTTCAGTATAACGCATTGCTGCTGCTTTATCACCATCAATAGAACCAAAATTACCATGACCATCAACTAAAGGATAACGATAACTAAAATCTTGAGCCATACGTACCATTGCCTCATAAATACTAGAATCACCATGAGGATGGAATTTCCCCATAACATCCCCGACAACACGAGCAGCTTTTTTATAACTAGAATGACTATAAACACCTAATTCTTTCATTCCATATAAAATACGTCTTTGAACAGGTTTTAAACCATCTTTAATATCAGGTAGAGCTCTTGAAACAATAACACTCATAGCATAACTTAAAAAAGATTTTTTCATTTCATCGCTAAGATTAACGTTTTCGATATTCCCTTGGTTAAAAATATCTTGTTCTAATTTGGATTTATCATCACTCATATTTCTTTAACCTCTTTATTTTTTTTAATATATCTATATGTCTTATTTTTTAATGTTTATTTTAACAATTAAACATCAAGTTCTGCTTCTAAGGCTTTAGCTAAAATAAAATTTTTTCTTGGTAAAACTTTTTTACCCATTAACGTATTAAAGGTTTGATCAGCCTCTTTCATGGCTTCTTCTTGAGTTAACACTGTTAAAGCATCTTGTAAAGTAGCTTTTAAAAGGGTTCTTGTTTCTGGATTCATCGTTGTTTCCCATAATTGATCAGGATTCATCTCTCCTAAACCTTTATACCTTTGGAATCCCTCTTTAATATTTTTTTGTAAAGCAAAAGTTTGTTTATGCTTTTCTTCATAAAAATAAGTAATATTTTTACCTTTTTGATATTTATATAAAGGAGGTCTTGCAAAATAAATATAACCTTTATCAATTAAAACTCTAAAGTTTCTAAAAAAGAAAGTTAAAAGCAAAGTTCTAATATGAGCACCATCAACGTCAGCATCTGTCATAATAATAATCTTATGATAACGGATTTTTTCAAAAGGAATCTCTTTGGTCTTACCAACGTTAACGCCAACCCCAATTGCTTGAATTAAGGATTTAATTTCTTTATTGGTTAAAATTTTAGAAGATTGTGTTTTTTCAACATTAAGGACTTTTCCACGCAAAGGAAGAATAGCTTGAAAACGTGAGTCTCTTCCTTGTTTAGCAGAACCACCAGCAGAATCACCTTCAACAATATATAATTCAGAAACTTGAGGATCTTTACTACGACAATCAGCTAATTTAGAAGCAAACCCTAAAGAATCAAGAGGTTTATTTCTAGTAATTTCACGAGCCCTTTTAGCCGCTAATCTAGCATTTGCTGAAAGTAAACATTTGTCAATTATTTTTTTAGCACTTTGAGGATGTTCTAATAAAAATTTTTCTAAAAATTCACCAAAAAGTTGTGAAACAATAGCTCTTACTTCTACATTTCCTAATTTAGCTTTAGTTTGACCTTCAAATTGAGGATATTGATGTTTTAAAGAAATGATAGCAGTAATTCCTTCTAAAATATCTTCACTCATTAAATGTTCGTCTTTTTTTAAAAGATTAAATTCTTTAGCATATTTTGAAATATTACGATTTAAAGCTAATTTAAACCCTTCTTCATGAGTTCCCCCTTCGTGAGTATGAATGTTATTAACAAAAGAGTAAATTTTTTGTGTTTGAGTATAATTTTGAACTATTTGATCATCTGTTTCTACATCTTTATTTGATTCTTGCATTTGTTGTTTTTTATTTTTTTGATCAACAGTATATTCAAAAGCAACTTCTAAGGTCAAACCAGGAAGCTCTTTTTCTAAATAAAAAATATCATGAAAACATTTTTGATGATGTGTTTGATCAATAAAATTAAGATAATCTTGTAACCCAGCTTCATGATAAAAACTAAAGCTAACAGCTTCATCTTTTCTGTTGTCAATTAAATTTAATTTTAGCTTTTTATTTAAAAAAGATAATTGTTGCAATCTATCTTTTAAAATTTGTAAGTTATAAACAGTGGTTTCTTTAAAAATTTTGGGATCAGCTAAAAATTTAATAATAGTCCCTTTACGATTAGTTTTTCCAACGATTTCTAAGGGGGTAACAGCCACACCCTTTTCATATTTTTGATAATGGATTTTTTTATCTAAATGAATTTCAACAGTAAACCAACTAGATAAAGCATTAACAACAGAAGCCCCCACACCGTGAAGTCCACCAGAAATTTTATAAACAGAACCATCAAATTTTCCACCTGCATGCAAAGTGGTTAAAATAGTTTCTACCGCTGGTTTCCCTGTTTTAGGGTGAATTCCTACAGGTATTCCTCGACCATCATCAGTAACACTAATAACATCTCCTGGCATAATTTCTAAAGTAATTTCATTAGCATGTCCTGCTAAAGCTTCATCAATAGAATTGTCAATAATTTCCCAAACTAAATGATGTAATCCTTTGGCAGCAGTAGAACCAATATACATTCCTGGTCTTTTTCGTACTGCTTCTAAACCTTCTAAAATCTGAATACTATCAGCATTGTATTTTTTCAAAAGAATGAGTGCTCCTTTTTTAAGTTTATTTGATAATTTACTTTTTTTAGATAAATAGATAAAAAAATATAAAAATAAGATTATTTTATAATTCCAATCTTAAGATATTATAGCATAAAAGAGGTAGTCATGGTAAAAATATGTAGTTAAATATTGGAATTAATCGATTTTTTATCTTTATTTTTTGAATAGTAATATAGCAATTATAAATGAGTTATAAGATTATTTTTAAAAAAGAAAAAACCATCACCAATGATGGTTTATTTTATTTAATTCAATCCCTTTCAAGAATTGACATTGATATCAGCAAATAGTAACAACCTTTTAATTATTTTTGATTTTGCAAAGATGTCTTAATAAAATCTTTAAATAAAGGATGTGGTCTTAAAGGTCTTGATAAAAATTCAGGATGAAATTGCACTGCAATAAACCAAAGATGATTCTTAAGCTCAATTACTTCAGGCAGATTTTTTTCTAAATTAACACCTGTAATCATAAAATCATTAGTTTTTTCAAATAAAGCAAAATAATCAGGATTCATTTCAAAACGATGACGATGTCTTTCATAAACTGTCTTTTGTTGATAAATAGTTTTACTTTTACTTCCTTCTTCAAAATCACATTGATAAGAACCTAATCTCAAAGTTCCTCCTAAATCCGTAGTAGTAATTTTTTTAGTAATAACTGGATGAGGGGTATCTTGATCAATTTCAATTGAATTAGCATAATTTAAGCCCAAAACATGACGAGCATATTCAATCACTGCTAACTGCATCCCAAAGCAAATTCCAAAAAAAGGGATATTATTTTCGCGAGCATATTGAATAGCTATAATTTTACCTTCAATAGCGCGAGCCCCAAAACCATGAGGAACTAAAATACCATAACAACCTTGCACCAAAGAAGCAATATTTTTTTGATTTACTTTTTCAGAATCAATCCATTTAATTTCAAGATCACAATTATTATCATAAGCCGCATGTTTTAAAGCTTCTACAATAGATAAATATGCATCATGTAAAACAACATATTTTCCAATTAAAGCAATTACTGCTTTCTCCTTTAAATTTTGAATCCTATTAACTAAATGATGCCATTTGGTTAAATCAGCTGGATTATTATTTGATAATTGAAAATGTTGTAAAATAAAATCATCAATCCCTTGTTGATGTAAATTAAGAATAATTTGATACAAGACATCAACATCTAAAGCTTCAAAAATAGCTTTATCTTCAATATCACATAAAGATGCTATCTTCTTTTTAGTTTCTTGATGAATAGGAATTTCACTTCTTAAAACTAAAATTTGTGGTTGAATTCCTAAAGAACGTAATTCTTTCACACTATGTTGCGTAGGTTTAGTTTTAATTTCTTTAGCTTTTTTCAAATAAGGGATTAAAGTAGTATGTAAATATAACACATTATGATATCCAAATTCATGTCTACATTGTCTAATAGCCTCTAAAAAAGGAGCTGACTCCATGTCTCCTACTGTTCCCCCAATTTCAACAATCACTACATCTGATTGATGAAAAAAGGCTGCTTCTTTTAATTTATGTTTAATTTCTTCAGTAATATGAGGGATCACTTGCACAGTTTTTCCCAAATAGGATCCTTTTCTTTCTTTATTAATCACACTTTGATAAATTTGTCCTGCTGTCACATTAGATCTTTTACTCATATTTTCATCTAAAAATCTTTCATAATGCCCTAAATCAAGATCGGTTTCAGCGCCATCATCGGTAACAAAAACTTCTCCATGTTGATAAGGACTCATAGTTCCAGGATCAATATTAATATAAGGATCTAATTTTTGCAAACTAACTTTTAAACCTCTATTTTTCAAAATTATCCCAATAGAAGCAGCAGAAATCCCCTTGCCTAAACTAGAAACAACTCCTCCAGTAATAAAAATAAATTTAGTTTTTAAATGTTGATGATTCAAGCACTTAAGTCCTTTCTTTATAACAATTATTTATAATAATACCAAAAATTTAAATATTTTTGCAAACAAACACGAAAAATAAGTACTATCGAAAGAAGAAAGCCAAAATTAAAATAAACTTTATTAAGCTATTTTTTTACCAATTACTTCAGCAATTTTAATTTGAGTTTCCCAATTTTGTTGAGTATGTTTTAAAATACGAGGATCAAAAGATACAATATTTTTTTTTACTAAAATAACAACAGTAGAACCTCCACATTCAAAAAAACCTTTTTCTTGACCTTTTTGAAAACTTTGACAAACATGATTTTTAATTTTGCCAACCAATAAAGCTCCTACTTCCATTTGAACAATTTGATAAAAATTTTTAGTTTGTAAAACACTATATTCTCTTGTATTTTCTTTAAAAACATTAAAACTTTGAAAAGCAATAGGATTTACTGTGTGCAATTTCCCTTTGATTTTATGAGGTTTCCCTAAAAAAATTCCTTCATCAACAAAAAGATAGCGATGATAATCATGAGGTTCTAAACGAAAAACCAACAAATAACCTTCTTGATATTGACTAGCCAATGATGGATTTTGCAATAAATCAAATAAACTATAATCAGTATCTTTAATACAGTAAAAAGCATTTTTGGTAATCGGATAAATACTTAATTTAGCTTCACAAGGACTAATAAAAGCGGCATTATCGCGTTCAAAAGTAATTGTTTTATATTTTCTAGTAAAAAAATCATTATAAGATTTAAATTTATTTTTTTCAAAATTATTAATCATAATTTGATGTTTTTTAATAATTTTTTGGGCATACCGACAAGACCAATGAGTGTACCAATATAAGGTAACAATCCATGAAATAGGTCTTGTAATTAATATTTTTACAAGAATTCTTTTAAAAAGATTTTTTTCTATATTGTGATATAAAAATTTTTGAATAGCAGAAGCAGAATCTTTGGTAATCGTTTCTCCTTGTAAATTAACAATTTTCATTTTTTTACTCACTTTAATGTATTTTTAGACAAATTTTATACATTGCAACTTAACCATTTCGCAAATTTGAACATTATAAAACAGAAATGATCCAAAAACTTCCCAAAAAAACAGAAATAATAATCATAATTTTTTTATTTTTGAATTTTTTTAATTCAATTTTTTTAAAAAGAAATAAAAAAGTTAAAAGAAGAAGGCAAACGAAATGAATCCAAAAAAAAGTACTTTTATCAGTTGATAACACGTTTTTAAAAATCTTTTGTAACAAACCTAAACAAGGAAAAACAATAGCTGAAGTGGTTACAGGAATACCAATAAATTTTTGAACTTGAGAATAAGAAGCAATATGCTCCTCAGTTAACACATTGTAATAAGCTAATCTAACTAAAGCGGCCAAAATGTATAAACTCCAAAAAAACCAAATTATTGTAGGTATGTTATCTTGCGGCAATAAAGTATAATTAATAAAAACAGGCAAAAGGCCAAAACTAATCATATCAGCTAAAGAATCAATTTGTACCCCATATTTTTTTTCCAATAAAGTACGATTTTTTTTAGTTCTACTGACCAACCCATCAAACATATCTAAAATTCCTGAAATTAAAAGAAAAATTAAAGCATATGAATATTTACCATGAACAGCAAATCCAATACCACAAAAACCACTTATTAAATTAAGATAAGTTAAATAAGTAGTATAATTGTATAAACCTAAAAACACATTAAACCTCATTTACTAATTTTTTAAAAAATTGTTCTTTTCATCATTTTAACCTTGGTATTTTTATTTCTTTTTGCAAACTCTAAGCAGAAAGGAAAAATATAAAAAATCCTTTATCCAACAAATGAATAAAGAATAAGAGTTTAAAAATTGCCAAAATAATGTTTATTTATCATAAAAATATTCATAATCATCAAATGAATCATCATAATTGTTATTTTTATCATCTGATGTTTCATCAGTATTCTTTTTGGATTCTTCTGAATTATCTTGTTCATTTTCCAAAAAATTATTTTCTAATTCATTCTGATTATTAGAATCATTTTCATCAATTTCTGATTTATCAACCATAAAATCTATAAAATCTAAATTTTTAACCGCAATTTCATCAGGGTTAGATTCAAGTTGTTCCACATAAGGTTTTTCAAAAAAATCTTGATCCCAATAGGCTTTATTATTTTCTTTAATAAACAAAGAATGATCATCACAAAAAACAAATTGACCACTTAAAGTAATATCTAAATAAAGTTGATTAATAGTTTGCACATCTTTAAAATCTTTAATTTTGTGTTTTTTACATATTTGTTTTAATAAATCATAAATAGCAATAGGCTTATGTTGCTTTTGCATAATTTCATAAGCAGTTTCTAAAAGTGATTTAGAAGTTTTTATTATTTTCATAATTCATGATCACCTCTTTTTAATAATTTTTTTAATTTATAAAATTTGTTATTATGTTAACAACACTCATCAAAAAAACTTAATAGTTGCCAAATAATTTAAAATTCTGTTAAGTCAACTGATACTCGACCCATAATTTCTTTAGAAGTTTTTTCTAATTTCTTTAAAGCTGCGTTAAAGGCTAATAAAATACTTTCTTGTAATATTTCTGTATTACTATTTTTTTCAATAATAACATCTATTACTTGTTTTGTTCCTTGTAAAACAATAATAACATTACCAGCTTTACCAATAAATTCTTGTAATTCTAATGTTCTTTGAGCACTTTCAATTGCTTCTTGTATTTTTTGTAATTTTGTCAACATATTAGATTTAGTTTCCATGTTTCCTCTTTTATTAACCCCTAATTAACTCTTTATTTGTTAATTAATTATTTCTACCATATTTTTACCAAAAAAATCATAAGCTAATTGTACAATAAAAGGCATTTTAATGGATGATGCAGCTTTAGTTTTATAAAAATTAATATCCCAATTACAATTTGTTAAAAAAACATCAATCGACTTATTAGCATTATTTTGTAAAAAAGTCATTAAAGATTGCCAATCTTCTTCTAAAAGGCAAACATAATTTTTAATTAGTTCGCTTTTGGCATTTAAAAGATTAAGCACATTAACTTTCATAGTCTTTTTCAACATTTGTTGACAAGCTATTTTATCTTGATATACCAAAATCATTTCTTTAGTTTGACTCAAAGCTACTAATTTCCCTTTATACAAAAGTGTAGCAGTAGTTTTTTTAAACGAATGTTGATAATGATTTTGTAATTTATCCCAAAAATTGACAATCATTTGTTTTTGAGATTGGTTATCTTGCAACAAAATATTATAAACTGTCATCAGTAAATTTTTAATCGAAAAGATATCATAATCTGGTGTTAATGTTTGCTTCAAGAATTGGGTTTTATTAGCGAAGTTCAAAGGGGGTTTTTCCAAAAGATAAGGATTTGTTGAATTATCCTTGAGCAATAACTTAGTTAAAGGCTTTGCTTGTGCACTATGAATTGTTTTAGTTGATGGGAATTTTTGACTATCATCTAAAGGTGAAGACACAGGGTTTAAAGAGGTTAAAGTTTCTTTTTTAGAGATTTTGTGATCAATCATACAAATTTGTAAAAAGGCAATTTCCACAAAAACCTTTTTTTGTACACTTTTTTTAAGATCTTGCTGTAATTTAATCAAAGTTTTAACAATGACATCAATATGATGAAAAGCATCATAATTTAAGGATAAGGGTTGATTAGTCATTGTATTTTTAGTATTTGTATTTTTAAAAGTCACTTGGTTAACATCTGCTAAACGTAAGAAGAGATAATCTTTACAAGAAGTAATTAAATCAATAATTAATAATTCTAAATTTTTACCCGCATCACAAGCTTGTTCTAATAATTGCAAAGCTTTATGAGGTTGTTTATCCATCAAAGATTGCAACAAATTTTTTAAAAAGGTACCTGAAACAAGTCCTTTTACCTCTAAAACATCTTCTGAAGTAATTAAATTATTTTGATAAGAGCTAATTTGATCCAATAAACTCAAAGCATTACGCATACTACCTTCAGCATAATTAGCAATAGTTTTACAAGCATCATCAGTGATCACAATTTTTTCTAAATGAGTCACTTTTTGTAATTGCCCAATAATATCTTTTGATGATAAATTTTCAAAAGAAAAACTTTGAGCTCGCGATAAAATAGTTTCTGGAATTTTATAAATTTCAGTCGTAATTAAAATAAAGATAACATGTTGCGGTGGTTCTTCTAATATTTTTAACAAAGCATTAAAGGCATTAGAAGTAAGCACATGTACTTCATCAATAACATAAATTTTATATTTTCCTACATGAGCTTTATATTGGATTTTATCATGAATTTCTCTAATTTCATCAACTCCATTATAAGAAGCTCCATCAATTTCAAAAACATCAGTATTAGTTGTCATATTATTTTGACACGACTGACATTGATTGCAAACATCTCCTGCTTGAGGTTGAAAACAATTGATAGCTTTGGCAAATATTTTGGCTAAAGTAGTTTTGCCAGTTCCTTTGTTACCACTAAAAAGATAACAATGATTAATTTTTTGATATCTAATAGTATTTTTAAGAATTTGGATAATAATTTTTTGACCGACAACATCTTTAAAAGTTTGAGGACGATATTTTCTATATAAAACTAAATAAGACACTATCAACTCCCTTGGCATAACTATCTTTATCATAATTATGATATTAATAAATTTAATAAATAATCAAATCACGCATATATTAAATATTTAAATATAAAAAAATCTCTTAATTATTATAACATATTATGAGAAGAAAATAAAAATACTTTTTGATTATTATCATTTTCAAATGACTAGTTTCATGATACTAAAATATTATCAAAAAAGATGCACTTAATAATATGTAATTATTGTAAAAAATTGATAATATCAATTAATTAGATAGTAGTTAATATGTGTAATTATTTAGGAATATATAAATAACATGTTCAAAGAATGATTAAAGAATTTGGAGAACATAGTGGTCTTAATTTTTCCGAAGGTATTTTTGATGAAAAAGAGCATGATAAAGAAAATAAAAAAGATGAATCAAATGATTTAGATAAATTATTAAAAGAAAATTTAAAATTAAAAAAAAGATTATCTAATTTAAAAAATCCTTTAATAGTAGAAAATATAGAAGATAATGAAAATGTTTTTTAAATTTTGATTTTCTGAAATATTTATTTACTTTTAATGTTTTAAAAGATTTTTATTATTTATTATATGATTTATTTTATAATATTTTTTTAACTAAACCATCTTTTTTATTTAATTATGAGGTTGGTTGGAATAAAAATTTTATTAATATTTTTAATTTTATTAAAGTGATATTTTTTTTATATGGGAACAACTAACTATTTTAATTTATCCTTTAAAACTATTTTCTTCTTTGTTTAATTTTTTAATTGATATTTTAACAAATTTTTGTTGATGTTTTTAAAAATAGTTTCAATGGTATTATTATTCATCTTAAATCTTTTTTTGATATTCTTAGTAATCAAAAATATTTAACAGCAACTCCTGAGGAATTAACAAGTGGAAAAACTGTTATTTTTACTATTCTTTCTGCTGCTGTTTCCAGTGTTGTTGATGGTCCTGTTGGTGATGTTGCAAATGTTTTTGATAAAATGACTAGTACTGCTTGTAAAATGGGAATTTTTATTATTAAAATTGCAAATGCTATTATGTTATGTATTATAAGCATTCAATCTTTTTTAATTAAATTTTTTATTAATGTGGTTTATTTGATGATTAATTTTGCTTTAAGAATATTAGATGTTTTTGTAATTGTTCTTAAAATATGGTTATTATTATTAAAAAATGTTATAATAATTTTAAGTTTTGTTTTATCATTTTTAATGAATTTTATTTATTTATTTGCTTTTGAATAAATTAATATAAAACAAAATTATTATTAGAAAGGAATATATATTTATGAGATTAATTAAAATAAAAGGTAGATATTATCATTTAATTCCTTTTTTAATTATTACTGGTGTTTTAATTTTTTGTTTTTTATTAATTGCCTCAGCTGCTTATCGTTATCATTTAGCAACCAAGGAAAGACGTAAATTACAAAATATAGATATTGAACAAAAAGCAAAAGAACTTAATGTTTCATTACATGAAAAAAATAAAAATTTAGAAAAAGAAAATAAGGAATTAAAAAATAAAAATAAATTTTTAGAATTTAAACCTTATCAAATTATAAAAACAAACGGAGATATAGAATATTATACTTCAGATAATAAAAAGTTAATTAAAACTATTAAATCAGATAACAAAGTTATTTTTCATAAAATTAATGAATTAGATATTAATTATTATAAAAATTTGGGAGCAACTTTTAAAGATTTAAAAGATTTAGGATTTACACTTAAAGAATTAGTAGATGCAAAATATAATGTTAAAGAATTAAAAGATACAGGATTTACAGCTAAAGAAATATTAGATACAAGATCAATATTAACTTTAAAAAATGCAGGATTTACAGCTAAAGATTTAAATGATGCAAAATATACAGCTAAAGAAGCAAGAAATGAAGCATATACACTTAAAGAATTAAAAGATGCAGGATATACACTTAAAGAATTAGTAGATGCAGAATATTTACCTAAAGAATTAGTAGATGCAGGATATACACGTGGACAATTAAGAAGTTTAGGATTTACAATTTAAAATAATTAATCAAGTTTATGTTCAGCAATAAGGGAAGACATATTAAGTAATGCACCATTCTTTCTCCCTCCCTCTTCATTCTTTTTTAGATCTGTGTTTGCTGATTCTGTTTGTTTAATCCTCATATAATTAAAAGTGTCTTTTTTAAGAGAGCTTGGTCGCTTCATCCGCTTGTCAATCCTCACAATATTTAAAACATTAAGTACACCAAAATCGAATGTAAAAAAAGGATTTTTTTATGTGAGATTTTGGGCTTAATGTTATATTGTGGGTTAGGATTGATAAGACGGATAAATGAAGTGACTAAGCTATATTATATTTATAAAATCATAAATGAAAAATAATTATATTATATTTAAATGAATTTACAATGAATAAAGAAGATGTTAAATTATCTTTTCATGCTTAAAAAAATATTTAATTCAATTAATAATAATAAAAATTTAAGTAATTTTGAAAAAGAAAAAAATGAAAAAGATTATCAAAATAATTTATTTTTTTCAAAACTACTGATTTTGGTTTAGGTTGTATTTCTCATTTTACTAATTTATATTTTTATCGTCTTATTTCATCAACGCAAGATAATAGATTAAAAAAACTTAAAAAAACAAAAATAGCTTTTATTAATCGTGAATTAAAGGAATTTGGTTATAATTTTTTTAATTCTGATATTATTAGATGATTTGGTATTTTCTTGCTAAAACTAATTATAATTTAAAAAATAAATAAAGAAAAAGTACAATTTATTAGAGATAAAATAAAAGAACTACCTCAATTTAACGATTTTAAAAGTTATTTTGATGATGAATATTATTCAAAATTAGAAAATAATGATAAAAAATTAAATTCAATTTATAAAAAAAACATTTGTTTAATTATTGGCAAAGATAAAGATAATATTGATAATGGATGGGGAATTAGTGAAAATAAAAAATTTAATTATTCCTAATATTTTTAAATTATGGGATGATATTGTCGATAGCAAAAGTGGAATATTTAATTTAAAACGATTAAATCCACGTTCTCAAAATTTATAAATATTTTATAAAGATAATGAACAAACTAATAAATTATAAACATTTATTTCAATTTTCTTTAAGTTGTAAAAAATTACCTATTATTAAAACTATAAAATATTTACCTTTCGATTTAAACACAATCTCAATATCATTTAATAGGTTTTTATCTTATAAATATTTTAGATTTTAAAAAAGGTCATCCATTTTTTAAATTATTAAGAAATGATATTTTAAGAACAAATAATAAAAAAGTTTGTTTTAAAGAAAATAGTTTAAATTCAATTGATTTTGAAAAAAATAAGAATCAATATTTATCTAAATATATTAAATTTAAAGGCAAATTATCTTTTTTTTATGGAACTATTTTTTATGCCAAAAAATTGTTTAAAAATTATTTTAATAGTAAAAAATATTTTAAGACATGTTTATTATTAAATAAATGTTTTAATCTTAATAAATTAGAAACTTATAAAAAATTTAGTAATAATTTAGACAAACAAATAAGATACATTCAATTTAATAATTATATTAATTTTTTATATCAACGATTTACTTAATTATATAAATATTAAGAAAGGATTTTATTTTTAATTTAATTATCATATATTTTACCCTCTTTTTTAGAGGGTTTTTGGTGTTTTTTTTACATTTTTATGTTATAAAACCTTAAAATTAAGGTAATAATATAGGTATAAATAGTGAAAGATAAAGGTTAGTTATAAATGTTAATTCCCAAAGCAAAAATAAATAACTTTCAAATTATTTAGCATTTATCACCTATTCCTCCTTGAAAATCTTGAAAAAATTTATCAACAGTTTTTTCTAATAAAACTTCTTCAACTGCTTTTATTGATAAATTCACTATAATTTCTTTTAACAAAACATCACTAAATTTAATATTTTAGTTTTCGTTTGCGAGAAACAAAGTTAAAAACTTTATCATTAAATCAAGGAATTAAAGTAACTGAATTTAAAAAATAAGTTTGGTATACTTAACTAGCTATTATTTTAGCAACTTGATGAATAGCAACAGATTTTTTTCAGCTTCATTATATTTATTAATTTTAAGAATCCCTAATAAAATATTATCTTTAACTTTGGCCATTAATTCATCGTTAATTTCTTCAAAATCACCAGTTACTTGTAAAATAGCCATTTCCATTCAAAATAGCTTTTAATTGAGCGCCACTGAAACCTTGAGTTTATTGAACAAATTGTTCTATATTTTTGAGGATCATCCCTTTTTTTATTTTTTTGCATGAAGGGATAAAATAGCTTTTCTTACTTCAAAATCAAGGAGTAGCAATTTTACCTTATAATCAAATCTTCCAGAACGCAATAAAGCAGAGTCTAGAAATTCAAATCCATTGGTAATCGCTATTACAATAACAAGAGCTATTTATTATTTGGATTTAAAACCATCTATTTCAATCAAAAACGTGGTTAGAACTTCTTTTTCTTTTTGATGAAAACGTTTTTGCTGGTTCCAAAAAAAAAAAAAAATAAATTTCATCAATAAAAATAATACTTCCTTTAGGAGAATTATTTTCATTTTTGTTTTCAACTTCTAAATAGGATTCTTTAAATACCCTTTTGACTTTTGTAAACACTAGCACCATGAATTATTTGTAAAAAATCGGTTCCATTGTAAGAAAAAAAGGGACACCCGATTCCTCTGCTACTACTACTTTTTCAAATATTTTCTTATTGATTCACTCTTTTGGCTTTATATCATTGTTTTCTAGTTATATTTGCTTTTGTTAAAATAAGAGATGATTAAAACATGATGTATAAAAAAATAATAAAAAGAATATCAAACACAAACTAACTGTTTTATTTTTAAAATAATTGTAATGCCTCATCATTACCATTGTTTAAAAATAGATCAAAAAAAACAAAATAAATAATAAATAAAACTTTTATACACGTTTTAATTTTTCCAAATATTATATATTTTTTTAATTTCTGTTAATAAATAATAATACATTTTGGAGTTAGCAATTAGATATTTTTTAGTATTTTCATAACCCTTAGGCTATCTTCTCACCTTTATAACTATAACAAAATCCTTTTTTTTGCATTAAATTGTGTCTAGTAGTTATTTCTACAACTTCTCCTACTATTTGTATATCTCTTTTACCATAAACAATATCAATCATAGCTGTTTTTAGGGGTGATTTCGGGATTGCCAAACATTAATTCCAGTTTTTTTCTATTAATTGATTGATATAAATAACAATTGTGTTAGTTTTGGCAATAATGTCTAACTGTTTTTACGCATGGCTTTAACCCATCATTCTAACCTTGAAGAACTATATAATTGCTGCTCATATTGCCTACTAATTCAGCTTCAGGGACTAAGACCCGTTAAACAAAATTGACAATTAATAAACTAATATGAACGCTATCGATTAATTTAAAAGAAATATTTAAAAATTGTTCTCCGGAATTAGGTTATAATAAATAAAATTTATTCCTATCTACGCCAATAAATTTGGCATATATAAAACGCATCTGCATGTTCAGCATCAATAAAAGCAATATTTCTCATGGCTTTTTTACACTTCTACGAAAGCATGTAAAACTAAAGTAGTTTTATCTAAGCTTTCGGGGCAAAAAAGTTCAACGATACGGCCTTTGGAATAACCTCCCATTCCTCATACAATATCAAGTGATAAGGATCCTATTGAAATAACTTCATTTTCTTTGTTTGATTTTTATTAATTTTAAAAAGTTAAATTAGTTTATCTTTATCTGTATTTTTTGAGCGATGATTATTACTGTTTAACTTATATAGTTTGCTAGTTTACAACAATTTTACATTAAATAAAAAAAAAATAATGAAAGCCAAATAGGCAAAATTAATAAGAAAATGAAAAACACATTTATGAAAAAATAAAAAATAAACAAATTCATAAAAGTATACAAAAATTTGTTTTTAGTTTAAATTTATATTAAGAATTGGTATTAGTATTATTTTGTGGAGAAAAATTTTTAACAATAATATGATAATTTTTGTAAAAATAGTCAACTCCAGAAATAATGGTTAAAAATATTGCTAAAATTAAAAAAATATCGCCAATTTTGTTAAAAAAGGTAAATATTTTAAATATTTTGGGAAAGAAGGTTTGAAGATCGAGATTACAATATAATCCAAAAAAAAGAAAAAATATTGCTAAAAAGGTAAATAAAGTTTTAGCTTTTCCCCAAAAAGAAGCACTAACAACAATTCCTTTATCAGAAGCTAATAACCTAACTCCTGTTACTAAAAATTCTCGTATTACAATAATCATTAAGATGACAGGAAAAATTTCGACAGGAATGATAAATAGTATTGGTGGTTTTGAAAAGCGGAAATGACCAAGATAAAATAGAGCAATAATAACAAGAAGTTTATCAGCAATAGGATCAAAAAATTTACCAAAAACTGTTTGTTGTTTGTATTTTCTAGCAATATAACCATCAAGATAATCGGTAATGATAGCAGCTAAAAAAATAATTTGAAAAATTAGTACAAATTGCCATGGATATTGATGATTAATCATTAAAGGGAGCAGACAAAAAATTAAAACAATGCGAAAAACAGTAATTAAATTAGCCAACAAAGGGAACACAACAAACCTCTCTTTTAATATTTATTTGATGATTTTATGAAATCATACTAGTATGTTAGTTATTATCGGGAACATAATGAAAATAAAAAAATTGAAAAATATGTTCTTTTTAATCCAAAATAATGATTTCATTACTATACTACTATTATTATAACAACTATTCATAAAAAAATATGTTTTTAATAAGTTGTTTTTTTGGGTAAAAATAAAAATAGATTAAAATCAAAGAACGAAAGAATCAAATATTGCATATATTTATTTTAGAAATATTTTAATTTTGAAAAACTTGAAGATAATTATGATAATTGTTAATTATATTTTATAAAGGATTTTGGTTTTATTGGCAAAATTGGCTTTGATAAAACTTATAATAAAAACCTTTATTAACTAAAAGTTGTTGGTGTATGCCTTGTTCAATAATAGCACCACGATTTAATACTAAAATTTTATCAGCATTGATAATAGTTGATAAGTTATGGGAAAAAATGAATGATGTTTTTTTTTGGAGATAATAATTTTTAGATAGATTGTTGAAAGGCTAGTTTTAATTTGTGTACCAACAATTAATGTGGCTTCGTCTAAAATTAAAATAGCAGGTTTGTGTAATAAAATTCGGATAATATTAATAAGTTGTTTTTTTTTTGCATTGGAATAAAAACTACTTGCTTCATTTTGCTTATGATAGTTATTGTAACCATCTTTTTTCATAATAAAGTGATGTATATTTAGCTTTTTTTGGCTGTGGTTAATTTATTTTTTGATATTTGGCTGCTTTTAAGTTACCGTATTGAATATTTTCAAAGATAATTACTTTAAAAATCCAAGTATCTTGTAAGACAACGTCCATTAGATTTCATAAATTTTCTCCTTGAATATTTTTAATATTGTGGTACCTGAGGTAAATTCATAAAAACGAACTAATAGATGGATAAGCTCCACGAAATGACACTGGATAAAAACAATACTTTTTAAGAAAAAATAAATTGTTTGTTAATTATTTTTTATTATATTATTTCTTAAATTGATTTATATTTTTAATTAGTAGTATAAAAAACTTCTAATTTTATTTTTTTAAAACATCATATAGGATCAAAATAATGTATTTTATAGATATTTTAGTTGTTTAATGTAAACCATTTTTTTAACCATAAGAATAAAAAAAACAACACAAATTAAAGGCATAAAATTTAATCATTTATTTATTTTTCGATAAACATTGTAATATTTAATATAAATCCATTAATAATTTCTTTAACTTGAAATTCATTAAGATTTTGCATTTTTTCATAATGGATAGTTTCACACTTCATATTTGCCCAAAATGATTCCATACATGCATTATCAGTTGGCGTACCTATTGCTGAATAACTTGCCAATTAATTTATTTTCTTTTAAATAAGTTTGATATCTTTTAGACGTCATAAACACTACCTCTATCAGAACAGATAACATCAGATTTTTTTAATTTAGGAATATTTTTTAAAATATCTAAAACAAAATTAACATCTGCAGCTTTAGAAATATTATAACTAATTATTTCGCGGTTATGTAAATCCACAACAGCTGAAAAAAATAATTTTTTATTATTAAACCCAAAGGGAATATAAGTAATATCAGTACATAATTTTGCTAATAAATACTTTGCTTCATAATTATTTTGAAGAAGGTTATTTAAGTTATTTTCTTTTTTAATAGCCAAAACATAATAATATCGTTGTTTGCGTTTGATTCTTTCAGATAATAAAACAAATTTATGCATCAACTTTAATACTATTTTAGCATTGATCTTAAAACCAATCCCTTTTAATTCTTGATGAACCACCCGATATCCCAAACGTTTTTTTCTAATTACCGTAGTTATAATATATGAGTTTTGTTTGCATATTTGAAACAATGCTTTTTCCAAGTCATTATGTGGCCTTTAAGGATTAATACTTTGTTTGAGCCACCGATAATAACTATTTTTAGAAATTTTTAGCCATTTTATTAACTTGTTCTATTTTAATAGAAATTATCACATTTTTTGAACACTTACAATTCAAAAAAAACAGAATAATAGAAAATAATTATTAAAACTTAAATATTGGTTATATAATAATTCTATAAGAAAAAAATTTCTTTATGATTTATTAACAGTTTAATTTTTTTTCTTATAAAATTATTAAACAAAGGAGAATTTTTGTTTCTTTAATGAAAAAAGAATATAAAAATTTTTTAAAATAAATTTTAAGTTATTTTTTTATTTTAATTATGGTTGTATTATTAACAAATAATAATATTTTTGCTAATACAAATAAAAATGATAAACCATCTCAAAAAATTACTTTAATACCGCAACAACTACTATTTCATGAAATGAATCATATAATAACACCATTTTCAGATGAAGTGTTTAGATTTTAATAATAATGGAATCTATTTTTTTTTAATTCGTAATAAATGGCGTGATAAAAATGTATTTTTGGTTTCATTAAATCACGAATTTGTTGTTTTGTTTACTTACATTTGATTTATTTTTATATATTATAATTGATATAAAGAATGAAGAAAAAACAATACAAATGATTGTCATTAAATATATGTTTTGAGGCATGTATATTATTTTTCTTTCTATAGAGATGATTAAAAAAAAATTTCAAAAATCACGTTTACTTTTATCCTAATTATTAATAATATTTTTTCTATATCAATAGCTTTTTGATGAGGTAAATAATCTCCTTTCTTTTTATCAATATTAATGTGTGAATAACTATTAATTACTATTTTAAATAATTATCGTTATAATTATTACATTATCAAAAAAAAAAAAAAACAAGTTTTATTGATCACATAATTTTTATATCTGAGTGTTTACTTGTTTTTTTATATTTGTTATCTTACCATAAATTTATCTTATTATAATAAGAAAACTATTTATGAGTGTTATTCGCATAAATAGTTTGATAAAGTGATTTAATGATAAAATTAATGAGATGAAAACCAAAGAGATCTTAAGGTGTTAATAGCTAAAGAAGGTATTGTTTTTAATGTTGTAATTTTTTCATAAACAGTGTTATATTCACTATAATTGGTATCAATTTTGGTTAAGTTAACAGCTTTTGTTAAAATATTAATTATAGCATCTTGTGTAAATTGTTTCATCCATTCTTCATCATATGTATGTTTAGTATAGTTATCAATATTACAGTCGTCCCAATTTTCTATATCTAAAACTTCTTCATGTAATTTATTCATATAACTATTAATAAGGTGTCTTTGTTCGGTTGAAGGGAGTGCCTGTAGTAATTGTTTTTTTAATTCATAAGCAGTTTTAGATATTCCTAATGTAACTTTTTCTTTTAAAGAATTGATATCTTCTGAAACAAGTTCATAATATTGTGTTGTACCACTAGAAAGTTTTAAATTGTTTAGTTGATTGGAATCTGTCTGTTCATTATTTTTTAATGCAAAAACCTTGTTAGTAGCTATTGTAGTTAAACAAGATGCAAGCAATAAAGCAATTAATATCAAACATTTTAAATAATTATTTTTAATTAATTTTTTTAACAATTATTTAAACCTCCTAATTTTAAAAATTCTATACAGTATTGTTTTCTTCATGCAATTTAATTATATCATTTTTTTTGCTTAAAGCAATTATTAAATGTGGTTTTTGTTTGATAAAGACAGAAAAATATGATCTTGTCATATTAAATACTCTCTATTTTATGTTATAATTGCAATTGGAATGATTAGGTTATGATAATTTTTATTAGATATGGATTAGTGATTTGGCTTTTCATTCTTTTATTTCAAGTATTTCAAGTTTTTCTTGGAAATAATTTTTAATTTTTAAAAAGAAAGTAGGTGTTTTTTTTAAATATATGGTAAAAAATAAAAATCATATTATCATTTTGATATTATTAGGGTTTTTATTTATTTTTCTTTTTGGTAAGCATCATGTTATTTTTGCTTCTGAACAAGACGAAGATATGGAAAAAACAATAACTTCAATTTTAAATAAAAAAAATCAAACAAATGAAATCGAATATAAATGCGAACAGATGTTAAAAAACATGCAAGAAATTAAAGATAAATTGAAAAATATGGCAACAACTCATCAAAAAGCAATATTAAAAAATTTAAATGAAGAAGATCAAAAAATTGTAAACGGGCGACAAAGAGGCCAAATTATCGAGTAATTTAACCAATTACAACTGTTGTGGTAATGCAGTACAACCTTTTTTCGGTCTAGCAGACGAAAGAATGTCTAGATTAAAGCAGAAAAAAAACGCAAAAAACTAAAAAACTAAAAATTTAGTGTTTTTGCTAGTTGAAAAATAGTCATGGATAAACTTTGAAAGAAGTCTAAGGGAATTAAGGATAGTTTTTTTTAAAAGCTTGCGGTGGTAACTAAAACCGTAATTTTAGGGCGTTTTATACATTGTTTACGTGTATTAAAAATTACCATCATAGCAAAAGCTTTGATATATTACCTAAAATATCACCTCTCCTTGTGATAATTACTTTATTTTGAGGTTTCTCACCTAAAACTATTGATAGGTAGATAATTTGAGTAACTTGTATCCTCCTAAAAGTATCTAGTATTTATTTACTTTTTTAATTTAAAAAAACTAGAAAAACCATTTTTATGATTATGGGACTCAAGGAGAAAGCAGAATCATAGTAGTCGTGAGATATTCAAAGATTAAGTTGGAATACTTAATTGGACTGACTCACTTAAGAGCTTGGGAAAGCCAAGTACAAGGCGAAAGAGGAAATATATTATATATCAATTTTTTCATATTTTTTTATGCATTTGATAATCTCACATCAATCTCATATAAATTGTTAATAAATAATATCAAACAAATCTAATTACTTTTGAAATTTTATTTTCATTATTGATCAACTATTAGATAAAAATTATGAAAAACTTGATTAATACATGCCTTTATAATGTTTTAATTATGTATTTTTTCATGTTTATATTATCAATATTTAATGATTGTATTAATTAATATATAAACGCCGTATGCTTGGAAACTTGCTTGTACGGTGTTGTGTGAGGCTCAGAAAAACCCAGTTTTAAACTGTAAGCGTTCTGTTTCTATCACAATGATATTTCAAAAATAAAAAGTTTCGAAACTAATACTAAAAACGAAAATGATAAAATCCTTTTAGAATCAATAAAAAAATATTTAGAAGACATCAAAAATGCAATATTTAACCTTGCTTTTTATCTTGAAGAATTAACTCAAAAAAATAGTTCTAATTTTAATCAAGTAGCTTCACATTGTAAAAAATGGGTAGAAACTTTGAAGTGGATTTATAACATGATAAGTAATTTGAAACAAATAAATAATGATATAAAAGACCAAAATGCTAGATTTGCTAATGAAGATTTTTGTGAGCAATTAAGGAAAAAAATAGATAAAATAGAAATCCTTTTAGCAAAAACATGCAACTTAAATGATATAATGTTGAAGATAGATGAATTAAATGTTGAATACAATACTTTCACTAGTGAAAATCCGCTCAATACTACCAATCCTTCATCTCTCTCATCTATATCATCTATATCATCTCCTACGCAAACAAATTTAATTTTATTTTCTTGGATTTTTGGTATTTTATATGTCTTGATATTATTAATATTGCTGATTATTTTTTTTAGCAAGCATACAAGAAAGTATACTAGAAAAAGATAGCCTTTGAGGTTATCTTTTTTCTTTTTTGGTAAGTTTTTAAAAATGAGTTGAAATTTAGTAAAAATCAAATATCTATTTTTTATTTTCTTGCCATAAACTATTTCTCATATGTTATACTGAAAGTAATTAATAAGTTAATTATGATAATTATTAATTGTTACAATTTAATTCTTGCTTTGTTAGCGTTAGTGCTATTTTATAAGAATTAACTCTTTTTCCTTTCCTTTATTTTGAGTATTATTATTTATGAAAAAATATATTATATTTATATATTTATTTTCTTGTCTATTTTGCAATTTAAAATAATTTAAAAATTAAAAAATCATCAAATATCAGGAGTATTAAAAAATATGAAAATTTCTTTTATAACAAAATTAGAACAACCTAATGGTATTAATGCTGCCATCCTTTTACAAGTTCAAAAAGAAAATAAACTATTTGGTTTAGAAAAAGTCGATCCTAAAAATATTATTAAAAAAAGTTATGAAGTTGAAAATTTTGAAGGAACTTGGGGTTCGCAAATTAAATTATTATCTTTGGAAGCTTCTCCTTATTCTTGTGTAACAGTATTAGGTTTAGGTAAAAAAGAAGAAATAACTAATAAAAATTGGCTTAAAATAGGTGGCATTTGTTATGATGCTATTAAAAAAAATAAAAAAGTAGTTATTTTTGCTGATGCTTTAGGTGCTAGTGTGACAGAAACTCAAATTATGAATTTAGTTTTAGGGATTTTATTAAAAAGTTATTCCTTTGATCGTTATCATACTTATAAAAAAGAAAATACTAACACAAACTCAATAGCAAATAGTAATTTAGAAATTAAAGTTGTGACTCAAAAAGTTGATGCTTGTCAAAAAAAGATGCAAGAAATTAAAGCTATTGCTGAAGGGGTTAATTTATCGAAAGAATTAATTAATGAACCAGCTAATATTTTAGGAACCAAAGAATTTGTTCAAAAAATTAAAGAATTAGAAACAATGGGAATTGAAGTTGAAGTTTTAGAGGCACCACAATTAAAACAATTACAAATGAATGCTTTATTAGCGGTAGCTCAAGGTTCTGATAGACCTCCTTATTTAGTGGTAATGAAATGGAAGGGTGATCAAACATCCCAGGAAAGTCAACCATTATCTGTTGTTGGTAAAGGGGTAGTTTTTGATTCTGGAGGAATTTCTATTAAACCCTCCTTTAAAATGCAAGAGATGAAAAGTGATATGGGAGGAGCTGCAGTTGTTGTTGGCTTAATGCATACTTTAGCAACTAGAAAAGCTCAAGTTAATGTTATTGGAATTGTAGGCTTAGTTGAAAATATGGTTAGTTCCAAAGCTCAACGACCTGGTGATATTGTTACTTCCATGTCTGGTCAAACAATTGAAGTTGTTAATACTGATGCTGAGGGTAGAATGGTATTATGTGATGCTTTATGGTATTGTAAAACCGTTATTAAACCTCAATTAATTATTGATTTAGCCACTTTAACTGGTGCTATTCAAGTTGCTTTGGGCAAAGAATATGCTGGACTTTTTGCTAATAATGATAATTTAGCCAAACAATTAATTCAATCAGGTAAAAATACATCAGAAAAAATATGGCAATTACCTTTAGATAAAAAATATGATCAATTAATTGATAGTCAATTTGCTGATATGACTAATTCAGTTTGTGGTGGTGCAGGTTCTATTACTGCAGCTCAATTTTTAAAACGTTTTGTAGGCGACCTTATTCCTTGGGCACATATTGATATTGCAGGAGTTTGTTTGCAACCAAAAAATGAATTTAATAATTCTTGGGCTTCAGGATTTGGTGTACGTTTATTAAATGATTTAATTAAAACTTATTATGAAAAAAATGATTAATCATATATTTTTTTAATTAATTTATTTTATTAATTCTTTAAATATTTGGATTAAAAGATAGCTTTCTATATTTTTACTTAATATAAAAACCCCTTTGATTGGGTTTTTTTTATGTTTATCATAATTGATTTATTATAATACTAAACATTATTGATACAGAGAAATAATTTTATTTTAAGTGTTAAATTTATAGTCAATATTAATTAAAAAAATATAAAAAGGGGCTTCCAAAATGTTTGTTATCTTTGAAAAAGAATTAGATCAAAATGGTAAAAAAATAGATGAAGATAAAACTTTTTGTCGTACTTATTTATTAAATATTTTTTTGGTTTATTATTTTGTTTATCAGCATATATTTTTTTACTCAAATAAATTATGAAAGCAATAAAATTTTAAAAAATATTATTCAATTTATTTATAGTATAATTTTTATTTTTAGTTTTTTAATGACTTTATGGTCAGCAGTAGTTTCTTCCATAAACAAAGCTATATGTTTTTATTTAATACTTAAACCAATTTATTGTAAAAAACCAAAAAAATGTGAAAAAAATAGATCATACAACAAAACCATTTACAATTGTTTTTTTTGACAATTGTTTTCTATATTGTTTCTTTTCTCGTGTTATATTAAATGACAATTAATAGCTCATAATATGATGAATTTATTAGCTGATAAAATATTTATTTTAGTAAATTTTTCTTAATTTTGGTATTTGTTGTTTTTTTATCGTATATATGAATTTTTTCAAACAAAAAATGAAACAACAACAAAATAGAAAATAGTTAAATTATAATTATAAATATTTACCATTTTGTTAGGATATCTAGATATATCTAAGTGTACTTTAAAAACCCCTTGTTCATTATATAAAAAACTAACTTTTTAGTTAGTTTTTTTTGATATTAATAAATTCATATTTTATATAAATATAAAAAAAAGTCATTATAACTTTAGTAAAAACAATAATAAGCTTTTTGCCAAAATTAAACAACTTTTTTTATTTAAAATTTAATTTATATAAACATTATTTAGTTAATTATCAACTATATATTAAAGGATAAGCAATGCTTGCAATAATTACAATAAAAGATCCTCCAATGCGAGTAGTAATTTGGGAAAAAGGGATTAATTCCATTAAATCAGATGCCGATAAAATAGCAATATTACCAACCCCTCCAATACTATTTGTACAAAGTCCTGCTATGACAGAAGCTTCTAAAGGATAATAACCTAATTTTTTACCACAATATCCAGCTATTAAGGCAACTAAAAGGACACACATAATACATGTAACAATAAAATTAATGTTGCTTAAATGAACCCAAGCTTTTTTAATTTCTAAAGTAGATCCTAAAATTACTAAAATTGCTGAAATAAAATTAACAGTAATAAATTTAGCAGCTTGATTAATGCATTTAATATAATAATCAGAAATTAAGCTAAATAGTTTAATGATAATAACAATAAAGACAATAAAGACAATAGTATCTGGGAAGTAAGGTTGAGCTTGAGGAAATATTTTGTTTAATATTTCTTTAATCACGATACTAAATGTATATAAAGCAAAAATAGATATTAATCCAGTACTAAACTGAGATAAATTAAATGTATCAGGAGATTTAGGTGTTGGTTTATTATCATTAATTAATAACGAATTATTAATTTCTAATTTTCCATTACCACTAAATTTACTTTTTGAAAAAAGTTTTTTAATAATCCCTGATAACAAAATACTAAAAACTCCACCTATTAACAAAGCGGGGAAAATATGGCTATTAGCTGCACTAACAATATCGTTTTTAGTTCCATAAACCTTACTTAAAGGGATAATTCCTGTAGTAATTCCTCCACTTGCTAAAGGTATAAAAATATAAAAAAGAGCATCTAAAAAAGGGCCTTTAGAAATTGTTGGTTTACCATCTGCCACTATTCCTTTAATAGGTGTGAAAAAATAACCTAAAATTCCTACTACCAAAGCACCTGTGATTAAGGAGATTAAAATTAAAGGAATAAATTTTTTAAAAGAATTTTTTAATAATTTAATATTCATTCCTAAGAAGCTTCCCATAATCAAAGCAGAAACAAAAAAAGTAGTAAATCCAATTCCCCCTTGAGATTTGTTTAAATGTTTAATACCGTCTAATGTATTTTTTTGTATTTCGGTAAATATATGTTTTTCAGGAAAAAAATTAACTGTAAATAAAATAGAAGGAACAATAATACATAAAATAGCATCTCCTCCAATATCTTTTAAAATAGGAATCTTTTTGCCTATAGCTTTTAAAATAGCAGCTAAAAGCATAGTGATTAATAAAGGGGTAATTAAAGGGTGCCCAACCGCAGGTCCTCCTATTATTGGCAATAATACTTGCATTAAAGTAATAGTTACAATAATTCCAAAAACAGGAATACTAAAACCTAAAATAATAGTTTTAGGGGATTTTCCTTTTTTATCTGCTATATTTTCTTGTTCCTGAGAGAAGTTCACTTGCGAATAACCCCTGTTTCTTCAGCTGCTTTAGCTACTGCTAAAGATATTTTTTGGACTACTTCTTTATTAAAAGTACTTGGTAAAATATTTTGTTCATTTAAATCACTTTCTTTAATAATCCCTTTTAAAGCATAAACAGCAGCTTTTTTCATTTCTTCGTTAATCTTAGTAGCTTTAGCATTTAAAGCACCACGGAAAACTCCTGGAAAAGCTAAACAATTATTTACTTGGTTAGGGAAATCAGATCTACCTGTAGCAATTACTTTAGCACCACCACTTTTAGCTTCATCTGGCATAATTTCAGGAATAGGGTTAGCAAGAGCAAAAACAATAGCATCTTTATTCATAGTATTTACCATGTCACTTGTAACTATGCCAGGAGCTGAAACACCAATAAAAATATCTTTTCCTTTGATAACGTCTTTTAAAAGACCTTTTTCTTGTTTGTTATTAGTAACTTGTGTTAATTTTTGTTGTGATGAGTTTAATGTATTGTCGCCGTGATATAAAGCGCCTTTTTTATCAACTAACACAACATTTTTAGGTTTTAACAATAACAACATTTTAGCTACTGCCATACCAGCAGAACCAGCTCCACTAATAACAATTTCAACATGATGAATAGATTTTCCTACTACTTTTAAAGCATTTAAAATACCTGCAGCAACCACAATAGCAGTTCCATGTTGGTCATCGTGAAAGACAGGAATATCAAGTTTTTCTTTTAAAGCATCTTCAATTTCAATACATTGAGGAGCTTTGATATCTTCTAAGTTAATAGCGCCAAAAACAGGAGCAATTTTTTCAACAATATTAATAATTTCTGCTGAATCTTTGGAATCAATACAAATAGGAAAAGCGTCAACTCCAGCTAATTCTTTAAAAAGGATAGCTTTGCCTTCCATTACTGGTAAAGAAGCTTTTGCTCCAATATCGCCTAAGCCTAAAACAGCAGTTCCATTCGTAACTACTCCTACCATATTGCCTTTGATAGTGTAACGATAAACATCTTCGGGATTGGCTTTAATTCTAAGACAAGGCTCTGCTACTCCAGGAGTATAAGCCAATGATAAATCATTCAGATTTTCGACTTTAACTTTACTTACAATAGCTAATTTTCCTTGGTGTTTTTCATGCAATTCTAAAGCTTTTTCTTTTACATTCATTTTTATTTTATAAAACTCTTTCTTTATTTTTCAAGGAATAACTATATTTATAATAAGAAATACAAAAATAATCATCCATTTATATTTTATACCTTATTCCCCCTTTTTATTTAAAAATTTTTCCTTTTTTTCAAGTAATTGATAACAATGATAAACTCCAAAAAAATGGAACCAATTAAGAACAACATTTTTTCTCAAAAAACAAATTATCTATTAATTACTTTTATAACAACCTCATTAACAATAAAACTTTGCATCTATTAAAAAAAACACCCTCAACCGCTTTATTAAACACCTTTAAAACACATTTAGATATTTTCCAAGTTAACTATAAAAACCAAACCAAAAAACAAAATCAAAGAATTAATCAGCAATTTAAATCCTCATAAATTAAAATCCCCATAATTATTCCAATTATATCCAAACAAACTAGATAAATACAAATTTTTTCTTCTAAAATATTTTATTTTAGAATAATAACGTTTGATATTTCTTGCCATTTTAAATCTCCGTTTTTTTATATTTTTAGAAGCTGAAAAAATAACTTTATTCACTTATCACCTATTCTTTTCAAAGATTGTTAAAAACTGTTGAAAGTCCTACTAATTGATTAAAATCATGATCAGAAATGACATTTTTACGGATACGGAATTAAGGTGGATTTGGTTGTATGAATATGAACTTTAATACGATTTTTAGTTTTTTCTTTTAAGTGTTAAATTTCAATTTGGCTAATCGCGATTTTTTTGCTAAAATTATTAATTAATTCACGGATTAAACAATCTTCTCTTTAATTAAAAACAGGAATTTCTTTATCTTGAACAAAACATTGAGAATCCCAAGTTCTAATAATTCCTAATCTTAAACCATTAGGATTGATTTTCTGACCCATCTTGTACCTCCTTTAGTATTTTGTATAAAACCTTCTAATTAGGTTTTAACTGTTTGTAAATAATTATTTAATATTTTTATTTTTTGATATTTCAATAGGTAATTGCTGGATTAATATTAATAAATATTTTTTTAATTAATTTGCATTGGTGATGGACCTAATGATTTTGAAATGATCCAATTAGCTGATATAGCTATCACCATGAGAAACAGAAAAATAAAAAAGTGAAAAAATATTGCTAATAATATTTGCTCCGCTTCTAACATTTATCCTCCTTTTTCAATTTGGCTATTTTGTTGTTTTTAACTGGTTCCATTTTTTTTGAGCAGTTCATTTTTTTATATGATTAAGACAATAATGATTAAATTATCAAAGTTCAAAATGATCAATTTGTTGATTTGTCATTATTTTGTCATTGTATTTATTTGTTAAAAATTATTTTTTATACTCTTAATTTTATCATTTTATGATATGCTAAAATTAGCAATAATTAATTTATTAAAATTGATAAATTTTATAAAATAGTAAGTAGGTATGGTAACATGAAAACATTAATTACTTTAAAAGATTTAACTAAAGTTTTTGATAATCAATTAATTTTACGAGGGATTAATCTAGATATTAAACAAAATGAATTTGTTACTTTATTAGGGCCTTCGGGTTGTGGTAAAACTACTATTTTGCGAATTATCGGTGGTTTTGAAAATCCTAGTAGTGGAGAAATTTTATTTCAACAAAAAAGTATTTTAAATTTAGCTGCTCATAAAAGACCAATTAATACTGTTTTTCAAAAATATGCTTTGTTTCCTCATTTAAATGTATTTGAAAATGTTGCTTTTGGATTGCGTTTAAAGGATTTTAATTTAACAAATAAAGAGAGTTTGAAGCATAACCAAATTCAATATAATCATGAGAAAGAACAATTATTGCAAAAAGGGAAAAAAGAAATAGCTTTAACATCTTGTTCCCAAGAAAAACAAATAGTAAATCAAAAATTAAAAGAACAAATAAAAAAGTTAACTAAACAATTTGAAAATAAACAAAAAATATTAAAAAATAACTTACTTGACAAAAAAACTCAAGAATTAAAAATTAGGAATGAAGTGTTAAAATATCTTAAAATCATGAGTTTACAAGGATTAGGACAAAGAATGATTGAGCAATTATCAGGAGGACAACAACAACGAGTTGCTATTGCAAGGGCTTTAATTAACAAACCACAAGTATTATTATTAGATGAACCTTTATCAAATTTGGATTTAAAATTAAAGCAAGAAATGCAATATGAATTAAAAGAAATTCAAAAAAACACTGGAATTACTTTTTTATTTGTGACTCATGATCAAGAAGAAGCTTTTACTATGAGTGATAAAGTAGTTGTGATGAATCATGGTGAAATTCAACAAATAGGGACTCCTCAAGAAATTTATAATGAACCTGCTAATCGATTTGTTGCTCAATTTGTAGGAGAATCTAATTTAATCAAAGGTGTGATGAAAAATGATTTTTTAGTCCATTTTGATTATCAAGATTTTACTTGTGTTGATCAAGGATTTCATAAAAATGAAACAGTAGATATAGTGATTCGTCCTGAAGATATTGATATTGTTTCCAAAGGAAAAGGTTTAATTACAGGTATAGTGGAATCTGTTGTTTTTAAAGGAGTTTATTGGGAGATTGATGTTAAAACTCTTAAAAGAACTTATACGATTCAAACAACAGATCATGTCTCAATTAATAAAGAAGTAGATATTACCTTTAATCCCGAAGATATTCATGTAATGGAGATTTGGCAATGAAAAATAATAATATTTATACTTTTAAAGATAATCAAAAATTATATCGTTTTTTAATTCTGCCTTATTATCTTCTTTTAATAGGGTTAATTTTTTTGCCAATGGTTTTTATTTTTCTTGATTCTTTTCAAAATAATGCCTTAACACCAGATATTTTCCCTACTCATTTTACTTTTATTCATCATCAAGAGTTTTTAACTAATACTTCTTTTTTATATGTTTTATTGCGTTCTGTTGCCATTTCTATTATTGTTACCTTTTTGCTGTTAATTATTGTCTATCCTCTAGCCTATATTATTTCTCTTTTAAATCCTACTTTACAAACTTTTTTAGTTATTTTAATTAATGCTACTATGTGGATTAATATGATTATTAAAATTCAAGCTTTAGTTCAAATATTAGATATGTTACAAAATTTTTTAAAAATAGGATTATTAGAAACTAATTTTGCTATGATTTTAGGATTAATTTATTTATTTTTACCTTTTATGTTTTTACCTATTTATACAGCTATTATTAAGATTAATCCTCAATTAATTCAAGCAGCTAAAGATTTAGGAGCGGGTGAATGGCAAGTATTTCAAAAAATTTTGTGGCCTTTATCTCTTAATGGAGTGATAGCTGGGGTTTCTTTAGTCTTTTTACAAGCAGTTACTAATATTGTAGCCCCTCGTTATTTAGGAGCTACTAATCAAATTACTATTGCTGAATTAATTGAAAATAAAACTTTATTAAGTGGAGAAATTAAACAAGCTTGTGCTATTGCTATTTATTTATCTTTAACTATGTTTTTAATTTTTCATCTTTTTAAAAAAACCAGTTTTGTAGGAGCACATAATGAAACTTAAATTTAAACCTAAAAAAATTAATATTTTATATATTGCCATTATGTTAATTTTTATTTATCTTCCTATTATATCTTTAATTATCTTTTCTTTTAATCGAGGGGAAGGCAGAATGACTTCTTTAATCAATTGGAATGGTTTTAGTTTACAATGGTATCAAAAATTATGGACAGATAAAACTATTAATTCATCTATTGTAATTACTTTAAAAATTGCTCTTTTAACTACTATTATATCGACTTTTTTAGGAACTTTTGCAGCTATTAGTTTAGCTCAAACTTTAAAAAAAAAATGGCGTAATATGATTTTGAATATGAGTCATTTTTCTATTGTTGTTCCTGAAATTATTACTGCTTTATCTTTGTTTGTTGTTTTTGGCTTTATTGGTTTAAAATCCTCTTTTTGGAAAATGCTTTTAACTCATATTTCTTTTTGTACTCCTTTTGTTGTTGTTTCAATTTATCCTAAAGTTATTAGTCTTAATCCTAATTCTTTAGAAGCTGCTTATGATTTAGGAGCTACCCCTTTAAAAGCTTTAACCAAAGTAATTTTACCTCAATTAAAAGGAGCTATGTTAATTGGTGCCACCTTATCTTTCACATTATCTTTTGATGATTTTATGATATCTTATTTTGTTGGTGGTGCTGAATATCAAAATATTTCTGCCTATATTTATAGCCTTAAGGGAACTATTAATCCTACTGTTAATGCTTTATCTACTATTTTAATTATTTTAACTAGTTCCAAAGTTATTTTTGATTTAGTGATGTATCAAAAAAGAACAGTTAAAAGATTAAAATGAAATTAACAAGATTTTCTTTATTTTGGTATTTGATCTTTGTAGTTATGGTTATTTTAATAATAACTTTAAGTGTTATTAAGATCAATTCTAAAGATAATAAAAAACAGCAACAAGTACTTACTTTATTTAATTGGGGAGAATATTTAAATCCAGCTATTTTACAAAAATTTGAAAAAGAAACTAATATTCAAGTAAAACAAGTACTTTTTGCTTCCAATGAATTAGCGGTTACTAAAATTAAAAGTAATAATCAATATGATTTAGTTATTTTAAGTGAATACGCCATTGATCAATTAATGCAAGAAAAAAAGTTAGAAAAGTTGGATACAAAGAAATTAGAAAAAACAGAAGATTATTATCATGAATATAGTAATCAATTCAACACCAACATATCAAAGAAATTGCCCCTTCAATTTAATTTCTATGCTATTCCTTATTTTATGGGAAAAGTAGTACTTCTTTATAACAAAGAAAAAGTACAACAAAAAATAATAGAAGCCAAAGGTTTTAACATCTTAGAAGAAAAAGATTTAAAAGTTGCTTTATGTAATAATTCACGTGATGGTTTAATGGTGGGTTTAAAAGTAACAGAAGCAGCTTCTCAAACAAATGAAGAAAACTTAAAAAAGGCTAAAGAATGGATTTTGGAATTAAAAAAGAAAAAACCTAATTTAGCTTTTATTAATGATCAAATAATTGATCGTATGTATAAAGAAAATCAAGAACAATATGATGTAGTTGTTGCTTATTCTGGAGATGCTCAGTTTTTAAAAGAAAAAAATAAGAATTTAGCTATTTTAGATTCTCCTTTACAAGGAACTAATGTTTGGGTTGATGCTTTAGTAATTCCTAAAGGAAGTCAACAAGATTTAGTTTATCAATTTATTAATTTTTTAAGAAAAAAAGAAAATTATCTTGCTAATTTAGAATATATGAAATATAATTCTCCTTATGAAGTTGAGAATCACAAATCAATTGAAATCACAGACAAGGACACTATTTATCAATATAACGCCAACAATCAAAAATTAATCAATACTTATTGGAATGATATCATCGCTTTTCCTAGTCAAAAAGATTATTTGCTTTTTCTTTTAAGTTTCTTAATTTTTACAAGTACTTTTGGAATTTATTTGATTTATAAGTTTAAAAAGAGGCTTTACTCAGATTAAATTAGTTGCAAAGTGCTTTATTCTAAAATTAAAATTCATTTAAAAACCTTTTCGCCATATTAAAACTAACTTTTGAGTTGGTCTTCTTTTAATTTATCATTAAATGATTCACCTATCTGCTACCTTTATTTTAAAATAACTAAAACACTTATATCAAAAGCAATTATCTCATATTGCTTACTATTTTAAATGATTGACATTTATTTTATTTTCAGTTATAATAAAGTTGGTTTGGCACTAACCTTATATAATTGCCAAAATAATAATTTTTTAATTTCGCATTTATATTTCAATATTTAAAATATTTTCAAAAATCAAATTCAAACTAAAAGGAGAATTTAAAATGAAGAAAACAATTGTTCCTTTACATGATAATGTTGTTTTAAAATTAAAAATGGAAGAAACTAAAACTGACAGTGGTATTCTTTTGGCTTTATCTGAAAAAGAAAAATCTTCTGTTGGCATCGTGGTTAATATAGGTCCTAAAGTTGAAGGACTTTGTCAAAATGATGAAGTAGTTTATAAAAGTTATGCTGGTAGTAAAATTACTTTAAATCAAGAAGAATATTTAATTTTGGCTATGAAAGATATTTTAGCACAAATTAAAGCTTAAAAACTTAATAATATGATTTTACTATATAGCAATTAATATTATAGTATATATATATCTAAAAATAATTAATAGTTAAATAGTTAATAAATCACATTAACTGATTTACTAAAATCATCAATAAAAACAAATCTTAAAGGAGTAAAAAAATGAGTAAACAAATACTTTTAGGTAAAGATGCTAGAAAAGCATTATTAAAAGGCGTTGATGCCATTTCTGATGTAGTTAAAGTAACTTTAGGGCCAAAAGGACGTAATGTTATTTTGGAAAAAAATTATGAATCACCTATAATTGTAAATGATGGTGTTTCGATTGCTAAAGAAATTGAATTAAAAAACCCTTATCAAAATATGGGTGCTAAATTAGTTTATGAAGTAGCTGCTAAAACTAATGATAAAGCAGGAGATGGAACTACAACAGCAACTGTTTTGGCTCAAAGTATGATTCATCGTGGTTTTAAAGCAATTGATGCAGGAGCTAATCCTATTTTAATCAAAGAAGGAATTGAATTAGCTTCGCAAGCAGTTTCTCAAAAATTATTAGCTAAAACTAAAAAAGTAGCAGCTCAAGAGGATATTCAAAATGTAGCAGCTATTTCTTCAGGAAGTCAAGAAATTGGAAAAATTATTGCTCAAGCTATGGAAAAAGTTGGTAAAAATGGTGTTATTAATGTAGATGAATCCAAAGGATTTGAAACTGAATTAGAAGTAGTTCAAGGTTTACAATATGATAAAGGATATGCTTCTCCTTATTTTGCGTCAGATAGAGAATCTATGGCAGTTGAATTAAACCAACCATTAGTTTTAGTAACTGATCATAAAATTAGTACTATTCAAGAAATCTTACCTATTTTAGAAGGTGTTGTGAAAGAATCTAAATCTTTATTAATTGTGGCTGAATCAGTCGAAAATGAAGTTTTAGGAGTTTTGGTTGCTAATAAATTAAGAGGTACTTTTAATGTAGTTGTTACTAATGCTCCTGGTTTTGGCGATAATCAAAAAGAAATTTTACAAGATATTGCTGTTTTAACTAAAGCTACTTTTGTTTCGAAAGAATTAAATATGAAATTAACAGATGTTAAAATTGATGATTTAGGAACTATTAATAAAACCATTATCAAAAAAGATAATACTACCTTAGTAGGAGCTGCTATGACAGAAGCTTTAAATAAGCGTATTGAATTATTAGAAAAGCAAATTAAACATTCTACTTTGGATTACGAAACGAAAACATTACAAGAAAGATTAGCTAAGTTAACTGGTGGGATTGCTTTAATTAAAGTTGGAGCTACTACTGATACTGAATTAAAAGATAAAAAATTACGTCTTGAAGATGCTCTTAACGCTACTAAAGCAGCTATTACTGAAGGAACTGTTGTTGGTGGTGGTAAAGCTTTAGTTGAAGTTTATCAAGAATTAAAAGATACTTTATCAAGCGATCATAAAGAAATTCAAAAAGGGATTAATGTAGTTATTGAAAGTCTTTTAACTCCAACTTATCAAATTGCTGAAAATGCTGGTTTTGATGGTGATCATATAGTAAGACAACAGTTACACCAAAAAATAAATTTTGGTTTTAACGCTAAAACAGGTCAATATGTTGATTTGATTCAAGCAGGCATTATTGATCCTACTAAAGTTACTCGTCAAGCTATTTTAAATGCTGCTTCTATTTCTTCTTTAATGATTACTACTGAAGCCGCTGTTGTTAGTTTAAAAGATGAGAAAATATCAAGTGATATGAATATGAGTATGCCTGAATAATATTTTTTTAAGTAATTTTTTTCTTTTTTTCTTTTTTTATGTTAAAATAATAGTAGGTTTTGGTTATCTTTCTATCTTAGAAATATATACTAAAACACTTTTAAAACATAAAAGAAAGGAAAAAAAACATGCAAAACAAAAACGTTAAAAAGTCTTTGATTACTAAATTAACTACTTTATTTGTTGTTATTGTTTTAAGTTTAGGTTTAGTTACTTCTTCTGTTTTTGCTACCCCAAGAAAGTTTGCTGATATAGTAAAAGATATCAATAAAAGAAAAGTAACATTATCAATAGAAGATGCTCAAGATGTAGAAAAAGTTTTAGCAGGAATTAACCTAATTGATGAGCTAAAAATAGTTGGTCTTACTAAAGAAGATATTGAAAAAGTTGAACTTACCAGCAACAATACAAAAATCAAAGTTACACCAAAATCAACTAGCACTATATTAAGTTCAGAAGCTTTTGAATTAGACCGCATTGAGCCAAGTGCTAGTGCTAATAAAGAAGAAGAAAAACAACAAAACGCTGAAACACCTTTTTACAAAAAATGGTGGATTTGGACTCTAATAGCAACTGTTATTATAGCAATCATCGGAGTTTCTTACTACTTTATTAAAAAAAGACAACAAAAATAATTTAATTAATTAATTTTTCTAATATGTTTTTTAAAAAGCTAGCTTTAAAACCTAGCTTTTTTTTCTTTATTTTTTTTATATCCCTGATGTATTAATTTTTTTGCTTAGAATATTAAAGTAATTTTAATAAAGATAAGTTATCTTAAACTCTTTAAATAATTTATGTTTATTAAAAAAATACAGTATTGCTTTTAGCAAATTGCTTTCTTGTTTTGGTTTTATTAAAAATTATGATTAACAATATATATAATATATAATGGTTTTTTGCAATCACAAATATAATTATATAATTATTATCAAACAAGTAAAATTATTTCATCTTTATATATTCTGATAAATAGCAATATAATTGCAATTAATATAATTATTTTTATTAACACCAAGCTTTTTTTTCAAAAACATATGTTTCTTTTTCCAATGTATCTACAAATAATAATAATTAATTATTTCTAAAAAAACTAAGAAAGTTAACAATAACAAAATGTATAAAAACGGTATTATCAAAATTCAATTATCAAGTCCTTCTTTGAAAGTAGCAAATCCTTTAGCTAATGCTTATAGCATTAAACAAATTTTAAATATTAGTAAAGCTAGTTTCGTGATTTTTCCAGAACTTTGTTTAAGTAGTTATACCGCTGGAGATTTATTTTTTGAAACTACTTTTTTAAAAGAAAATTTAAAAGCTTTAGATTGGTTATTACAAAATAATACTTATGAAGGAGTTTATATTTTAGGAATGCCTTTGGCTTTACAAGAGGTTTTATTTAATGTAGCTGTGGTTATTCAAAAAGACAAAATTTTAGGAATTGTTCCTAAAAAAACTATTCCTAATTATAAAGAATTTCATGAAAAAAGATGGTTTCAATCAGGAAAAACATGGAGTTCACAACATATTGATATTTTAAGTCAAAAAGTACCTTTTGGAGATATTTTATTTATTAATCAACAATATGATGTTATTTTTGGAGTAGAAATTTGTCAAGATTTATGGACTATTTTTTCTCCTAGTGATATACTTGCTTTAAATGGAGCTCATTTGATTTTTAATCTCTCCTCATCAACAGAACATATTGGTAAAGTTATTCCACGCCAAATAGCGGTTTTAGATCATTCGCGCAAACAAATAGGCGGTTATTTTTATACTAGTAGCGGTATCACTGAATCTACTGTTGATAATTTATTTTCTAATCATAAAATAGCTGCCGTAGTAGGTCAATTAATAGGTGAAGGGGATTTGTTTAACCAAGAACATCATAGTTTATTAGTTGATGTAGATATTGATTATATTAAATTTCAAAGAAGAATTGATACTACTTATGGTGATCAAAGAATTGGACAAGAATTTCCTTTTTTAAAAGCTTATTTTACAATTCAAGAAATTCCTTTATATTGTTTTGAAAATAAATTTAGTCGTACTCCTTTTATTACCGCTTTCCCTTTAGAACATCAATTAAAATTAGCTAATAAAATTCAAACTTTAGCTTTAAAAACTAAATTAAAGAATGTTGATGCGAAAGTAATTTTAGAAATAACTGATGATAATAATGATTTTTTAACTTTTATGGTATTGCGCCAAACTTTTGCACTTTTACACAAATCATATCATGATTTAATTATTGTCCTTAATCCTCAAACTTTTAAAGATCAAAATCATTATCAACTTTTAAAAACTTTTTTAATCTCTGAAAAAATTATTCATATTAGCGAACATAATTTTTTTCATCAAAAGCAATTATTATCTTTTTTAAATAGCGGCCAAACACCTCCTATTTTACTTTTAGAAAATAATAATTTTTCTAATATAGCAATAGGAAATATGAGTACTCGCGGATATTATGATCACCTTTATAATGTTAATGTTGGCATTCCTAATACTTTAATCAAAGAGTTGCTTCTTTTTCATTTAACAAAAGATTTTTGGAAAAATCATCAAACTTTACAATCACTTTACCAACAAAAAACCAAAAATATGATTTCTGAAAAATTATTAATAGAAGATTTTATTTTATTTAACTATATTAAAAATGGTTATGAAAAAGACAAAATGGCTTGGTTATTGGAACAAACTTTTAATTTCAATCAAAAAGAAAGTCAAGCATTAGTTACTTCTTATTTAAAACTTTTTCATCAAAGTCAATTTAAAAGACAATATATGGCTCCAGGACCTAAAATTTTAGAAAATAGTCTTTCTCCTCGAAATGAATATCGTTTGCCAATTGATTTGCAAAGACAATAAGACTATATCAAAAACTTTAAGAAATATCATAATGAATAAACTATATTTGATAATTGCTAAATAACTAAATAAAATGAAGAATTTTATCAATGATTAAACTAAAAAAATAAGGAAGTGAGAATTAAAATGAAAAAAGTAATTGTAGGTTTATCAGGAGGAGTTGATAGTGCCGTTGCTGCTTTACTTTTAAAGCAAGTTGGTTATACAGTGGAAGCTGTTTTTATGCGCAATTGGGATAGTAATCTTAATTTTGATATTCATGGCAATCCTTCTGTTAATAAAACATGCCCTCAAGAACTTGATTATCAAGATGCTTGTCAAGTGGCTTTGCAATTGGAAATCCCTTTACATCGAGTTGATTTTATTGAAGAATATTGGCAAAAAGTGTTTTTATCATTTATCGATGCTTTTAAAAAAAATTTAACTCCTAATCCTGATATTTTATGTAACAATGAAATTAAATTTAAAACTTTTATCGATTATGCCTTTCAAAAATTTAATCCTCAATATATTGCTATGGGTCATTATGCTAATATTATTTATGATGTCCAAGGTATTCCTTGTTTGGCTTGTGCTTCTGATACGAATAAAGATCAAACCTATTTTTTATCTCAGTTAAAAACTTCACAATTAAGACACATTCTCTTTCCCTTAGGCAATTTAACCAAACCTGAAGTAAGACAAATAGCTTATAACAATCAACTTATTAATGCTACTAAAAAAGATTCTACTGGTATTTGTTTTATTGGCGACCGTAATTTTTCCCAATTTTTAACCAATTATTTACCTGCTCAAAAAGGGGAAATTAAAAGGTTAGACGGTACTTTTTTAAAATATCATCAAGGTGTTATGTATTATACTATTGGCCAACGTAAAAATTTAGGATTAGGGGATATTGCAGGAACTAATGAACCTTGGTTTGTGGTCGGAAAAAACTTAAAAACCAATACTTTATATGTTGAAACAGGGAAATCTCATCCTTATTTATATAGCGATAAAGCTTTAATAGTAGATGTTATTTGGCGCGGTAGTTGCAAGAAAACTAAAATGCAAGCCAAAATGCGTCATCGTCAAACCAACCAAACTGTTTTTTTAACATGGATTAACGATAATACTTTAGAAATCTATTACCCTCAAACTCTTAAAGCTGTTACACCTGGTCAAATTTGTGCTTTTTATGATCAAAATATTTGTTATGGAGGCGGTCTTATTCAAGAAGTTTATTACCAAAATCAAAAACGATTATATGCTTAAAATATATTAACAACTGTTCTTCTGTTGGCTCTTTTATTATGTGTTATTTCAAATGAATATAATTGTTGGGAAACCATTAAAATTATAAAAAGAAGGTGATATTGTGATCGCAGTTTTAGAAAAAGATCTTTTATATCAAGATTTAATGAAATTAATTAGGCAAAATATTTGTGATACTAACATTTTAAATAAAATTACTCAAGCATATCTTTTTGCTCAAAAAAAGCATGCAGGGCAATTGCGTTTAACAGGTGAACCTTATTTTATTCACCTTTGTGCTGTTACTAAAATTTTAGCTCAATTAAACAGTGAATCAAATACTTTAATAGCTGGTTTACTTCATGATTTGTTAGAAGATACTCAAACTACTATGGAAGAATTAACTGATCTTTTTGGTCAAGATATTGCCTATTTAGTTTATCGCGCTACTAAGTTAACTAAAATTGCTTTTCACCAAAATAAAGGACAAACTGATAATCAACAAAATATGTTTTTAGCTATGGCTAAAGATATTCGTGTAGTTATTATTAAAATAGCTGATCGTTTGCATAATATGCAAACTTTAGGAATTATGCCACAAGAAAAGCAAAAACGGATTGCCAAAGAGACTTTAGAAATTTATGCTCCCTTAACTCATCGTTTAGGTCTTTTTCAAATTAAATCACAATTAGAAGATTTGTCCTTAAGATATATCCTTCCTGAACAATACTATCGCATTTCTAATTTAATTAAATTAAAAAAAGAACAGCGTGAAAAATCAGTCATTAATATTATTCAAGATATTAAAAGTCTTTTTGATAAACATCAATTAAAAAAAGCTATTATCAAAGGTCGCATTAAAAATATTTACAGCATTTATAAAAAAATTAATCAAAGAAAAGTTCAATTTGAAGAAATTTTTGATCTTTTAGCGATTCGTATTATTGTTCATAATGTCGATCTTTGTTATCAATCATTAGGGATTATTCATGGGTACTTTTCACCCTTGCCTTTAAGATTTAAGGATTATATTGCCGTTCCCAAACCCAATCTTTATCAATCATTGCATACAACAGTCTTAACCAAAGATGGTTCTTTATTTGAAATTCAAATTCGTACTAAAGAAATGGATGAAATAGCAGAAAAAGGAATTGCTGCGCACTGGGCTTACAAAGAAAATAAAATTTATTCTCAAAAAGATAAACAAATTGAAATTGCTAAAAAATTAAGATGGTACCAAGAACTGGTGAAAATAACTAATGAATCACAAAATCACCCCGAAGAAACCTCAAAAGATTTTGTTGACGCTATTAAAAATGATATTTTAAGCGATAATGTTTATGTTTTCACTCCTAAACAAGAAGTTTTTGAACTGCCTAAAGGCTCTACTCCTGTTGATTTTGCCTTTCGTATTCACTCTGAAGTTGGTAGCAAAATGATAGCAGCTATTGTTAATGGTCAAATTGTTCCCTTAGATTATCAACTTAAAAATGGGGATATTATTTCTATTAAAACTAATAAAAATATTCTATCTATTAATAAAGACTGGTTGCGTATCGTAAAAACCACTCACGCTAAAAGAAAAATTAAAACTTTTTTAAAAAAAGACCAAAAAGAAGAAGATTTATTAGCCATTCAAAAGGGAAAAGAAATAATTGAAAAAGAAATGGCTTTGCATAAAATTGAGTTGTTTTTAGATCAAAATTTAATTCAAAAACATTTCGAACGTTACAATATTAAAACTTTAAATGAATTTTATGAAGAAATTAGTAAAAAACAATTAAATATCAAAACAGTTATTAATAAATTATTATCTTTAAAAGGTCCTAATTTAAGCGAAATCCTTTTAAAAAAACAAATATTTAAATCGCAAAATAAATTAACTCACACAAATGAAACAGGGGTAATTATCGAAGGTCTTAAGAATCCTCAATTAAAATTAGCTAGTTGTTGTTCTCCTGTTTGGGGTGATGTTATTGCTGGCTTTTTAACCAAAGGACGCGGTATTGTCGTTCATCGTGAAGAATGTCTTAATTTTAAACAATCAGAACCTACAAGAATGGTAATAGCTAGTTGGGGGAATACAGTAAATTTTAAATATTCGGTATGGATTAATTTAATAGCCACTACTAAAAATACTTTACTACAACAAGTGATTAATAAAGTGAATAGTTTAAAAATTAGTATTTTAGAATTTAATGTCATTAATAATCAAAAATTAGAAACTATTGTGAAATTACGAGTTTTAGTAATCGATATTAAAGAATTAAATAATTTAATGGCCAATTTACATAAAATATCCAATATTTATCAAATTCAAAGAGGAAATCGTTAAAATTTCTTGTTTTTCAAAGTGATAACAATGACTCACATATATTTTATTATTAATTATTTAGGAGAAGAGAGAAAAAATAAAATTATGAATTTAATAATATTTGGGATTAATTGTTTTTTTGTTTTAGCTATTGGAGAAACTATTTATGGTCAAGCATCTTTTATTAAAAAACTTAAAAAAGAAAAGAAAAAAATTCAATAATAATCCAGAAAAGAAAAAAAGAGAAAATAGAATTAACAATACAAATTAATAAAAACCTTTATTGGATAACAACATTGAATTCGTTTTTATTTAATTTGGTTTTTAATTTTTTAAGCAATTAATTCATGGTTTACTTGTTTTAGCCACAATTAATAAGGATTAGGAATTTGATAATGCCAAACGTGTTTTTCTTCTTGAAAAGAAGTGTTATTGGTTTTATGATTTTTTTGAGGGATTGAAGGGGAGTGGCTTTTTATTATCAGTTCTCTGATTTTAAAATTGATTTTTGGAGTTGCGTAAGTAATAAAGTCATAACCTAAATCTTGGTAATTATTGAGGGCTTTGATTAATCCTAAGATTCTTTCTTGGTATAAATCCTCTCCTAATTAATAAACGCGGATAATATTTAAATCTGTTTACTATCTTATTTACTAACGATAAATGTAAATCGATTAATTGATTACGAATTTCTAAATTCTTTTTATTTTTTAAAAATTCTTTAAATAATTCTTGTCTTAATATTTTATTCCTTTCAAAAAATATTTTTTGAAAAGATATGAAAATTATTTTAGTCTTTGAAAAGAAAAAAGACTAATGACTTAATCATTAGTCTTAAAGAATTTTTAAAAAATAAAAAATGTCTAAACTTTTGGAACACCGTAATTAACTTCATTTTTTATAAAATACGCAATTTAGATGGCGATTATGAAGCTAATAATATGCATTATCTTTGTTAAACTTTATAAATTTTTATTTTAAACCGGAATTAATTATTTGTTGAACATTAACAACTAATTCTGGCATTTTTTGTTCTTGATACCTCCTATATTCCAAAGGTGAATGAATAATGACTTCTATTGTTTTTTGTTGCCACCAAAAGTAATTTTTAATGCGACTAGCTCCTTTAATAGTAACAGGAACAATGTCTGCTTGACTTTTAAAAGCAATTTTAAAAGCTCCCCCTAACAAAGGAACTGCTTGTTCGTTATTGCGATCTTTAATTCCTCCTTCAGGAAAAATTACCATAGCCAAACCAGTTTTGATTTTAGAAACTGCTTGAAACAAATTAGAAGCTGTTTTTCTAATGTCACTTCTTACAATCACCATACAATCAGAGGCATAAAAAGCTAATTTTAAAAATAGCTGACTTCCTAAAAAAGAACGAAATTTATCTTTGGGGGAAAATGCAACTGTTCTTGGTGCAAGAGCACTTGCAATGACAAAAGGATCTATATGTGATTTATGATTAGCATAAATAACAATATTTTTGTCTAAAGGAAGTAAATGAAAGTTTTTAACAATTATTTTAATTCTTAAAAAACATTTGATAAAGTTAGAAATACTTGTAATGATAAAACCTTTAAAACGATGATTAGGGGGCAAAAAAGACATCAAAACAAGGGATAATAATAAAACTAAAAAAATCACTAAAAAAGATAACAAAAAAGCTAAAAGTAAATAACAAGGAAAGAAATAAAAAGAGTTTAACCAAAGAATTTTAAAAAGGGAAAAAGTGGCTAAAGGCCAAATAATTATAAATATTAAAATAAACATGATGGTTATTTCTTTCCTTTTTGATAAGTTGCAAAAATTAATTGTGGTTGGATCACTTTTGTAACCAATTGGAATTGTTGCCAATTGATAGGAGGAAAATAAACATTGCCTTGATGTCTTTCAAGAATGTGAGTAATATATAAAATATCGACATAAGGTATGGCTTGTTGATAAATTTTTCCACCGCCAATAACAAAAAGATTAGCGGTTGTTTGATTAACAAATTTTTTCCAAAATATGGATAAATCATTAACTACTTCACTATCTGGTAATTGTAAATCCTTGTTAAAAGAGGCAACATAAGTTTTATTAAAATTAAAAGGTTTAGTTTTAAAATATTGTTTTAAAGATTTATAAGTTTCATACCCCATTAAAACATTTTGATTAACCGTCATTTGTTTAAAATAACAAAGGTCTTGTGGATAATGCCAAGGTAATTGGTTATCCTTTCCTATTAAATTATTACTATCCAAAGCTGTAATTAAATAAATCATATAGCAATATCTCCTTTCAAAATCTCATCACAAATATAATTTTTTAAAGTAAAATCACTAAATTGAAATTGATGAATATCTGCTACATTAGGATTTAAAATCATTTGAGGGAGTTTTTTAGGAACTCTTTTAATTTGGGTTGCTATTTGTTGTAAATGATTATTGTAAATGTGTGCATCACCTAAAGTGTGAATAAATTCATAAGGTTGTAAATTAGTGACTTGAGCAACCATCATGAGTAACAAAGAATAAGATGCAATATTGAAAGGAACTCCTAAAAAGACATCACCACTTCTTTGGTAAAGTTGTAAAGAAATTTTACCTTGATTAACATAAAATTGGATTAACACATGACAAGGAGGCAAATCCATATGTTTTAATTCATTAGGATTCCAAGAATTAAGTATTAAGCGCCTGGAATTAGGATTTTGTTTAATTTCAGAAATTAAAAAATTAATTTGATCAAAACCATTAAAGTCACGCCATTGTTTACCATAAACAGGTCCTAAATTGCCGTATAAAGCTGCAAAAGTGGGATTGTTTTTGATTTTTTGGATAAACCCTTCTATAGTTTCATTTTGGAAATCAGATGACTTTTTATATTTTTGATAAGGCCATTCATTCCAAATATTAACATTATTTTTAACTAAATAAGAAATGTTGGTGTCTCCTTTTAAAAACCATAAAAGTTCATAAATAATGGCTTTTAAATACATTTTTTTAGTAGTTAATAAAGGGAAACCATATTGCAAATTAAAACGCATTTGATGACCAAAAATACTTTTAGTCCCTGTTTTGGTACGATCATCTTTATCAATAGATTGCTTTAAAATTAAACGACATAAATCTAAATAATTAGTCATATCTTATTTCACTTCCTATTTTTTGATTATTAATTCTTTTTTTAATTTAATATTTAGCTAAAAGATAGAAAACTTCAGTATAAATAGTTGTTAGTTTAATCAAATTATCAATTGATATAAATTCATCTTTTTGATTAGTTAAAAAAATGGTTCGCTTATAAAATGAAGTTCAAAAGCTACTAAATTAGGGAGATATCTAGCAAAGATTCCGCTATCAATACATAAAAAAAGTTTAGAAACCAAATCATGAGTATATTTTTGATATAATTATATTAAATTTTTAATAAAATTACTTTAAGGGTTGGTATATAAAAATAGTTGGCTAAAATAAAATGTACAAGTAAAATTATTTTGGGATGTTAATTGCTTTAGTTTCTTTCAAATTATTTCATATTTAATCCCCCGTGGATATCTTAAATTTAGTAAAAAATGAACTTAATTATATTCATAATTAAGTATACCTGAAAAACAAACCATTTTTCCTGTTTCTATATTACAACAACGAATCGCCAATTTTTGTGATTTGGTATCATCTACTAAATAATGATTAAAAATGCAGTTGAATAATTATTAATTTCTAAAGAATTTAAAATTTTTATCCATTGATAAAGTGGATTTATTCCTTGTTCAAGAGTTAAACCATGTTCAGTTACACCTAAAAAAAATCTATTTGTATTTTGGTTTATTACAAATGTGTGTTAAAGTGGCTTTAATAGGATTTTGAGCTAAAAAACATTAAATAAAAATTCATATTTCTGATCAAAAGTTAAAATAGCTTGAGCAAATTCAGGAACGACATTAGAAAAGCTGCTGGTTTTTAATACTAATAATTTTGGGATCTTTGAAGATTCGTTTTAGACTAAAAATACAAATACCTTTTTCAAAATAAACAACAGGGAAAGTGTTATCAGAAACAAAACCACAAACAAGTAATTGGTAAAATTTTTGAAAATAATGATTCATACAACTTCATTCAGTTTCTTCATCTAATCCTAAAATTAATTTAATTCTTTTTTTATAACGTTAAGTTTAATTCTTTTAAAATGTTTAAAACCCAAAAAGTAGCAATAGTAGGTCTTTTATCATCTTTGCCCCCCCTACCATAAATTTATTTTATAAAATTTGCCCTTCATAAAGAAGATAATGCCAATTAGCGCCAGCAAGAATAACATCTAAATGGTTAATAACTTCTATCTACTCTTTTTTTGCTATACTCAATATTTACTTCATATTCATCAACATTAACTACTTCAAACCCATTTTGTTTTCCTGAATCTAACATATATTTTAAAGCTTAATAGTTTCTTTCGTCAAAAAGAGCTTCCTTTCTGTGGAGATCGAAAATATTTATTTTACTATTAATTTATAATAAATTTTTCAAAGATTTAATTAAAACTTCTTTTCTTTTAAAAACCTCTTTAGTAAAATTCATGCAATTATCGTTGAAATCTCTTTTTTGATTTTATTGTTTTTTTATTATTCTTTTATTTGAATTTTTAAATTAGATAGTTCATCATTTTAATAATTATATTTGTTATTTACGATATGTTGTTAATTAGTATTTTATTGCTTTGAATTACCAATATCAAGATATTTATTAAACAAAAAAAATTAAAATAAGTTATTTTTTTGTTTATCTACACCAATGAAACTAAATTATTATTTTAATTACAAATACAAATTAAGGTAATAAATTAAATAAAACAAAAATACAATATATTGAATTATATATCTTATATTTTTTTATTTTAAGAATTTGGTGATTAATGATTGTGATGTTTTGAAAATTATTTTTATTTTTCAAACACCATATCTAAATTTTAACATTAAAAAAAACAAAAAATAAATTAATTTATAAAAATATTTCAAAAAAAGTATTTATTTTTCATTTTGGTTAAGTTATAATATTATTGGATTTTAAAAGCATTATAAATGGTAGAAAGACATTAAATAAAAATTGTTTTTAAATTCTAAAACGATTTTAAGCTTGCTAATGGCTTAAGATATTAGAAAGTTATATATTAATGAAATCATTGAATAATAATAATTTTAAAAAATTCCAAAATTTCAAAAAAGGTGGGCAATTTTTTTTAAGCATTTTATTGCTGTTTTTACTATTTGCCATAAATTCTCATTTTCTTTCAGTTTCCGCAAATGAGCAAGAAAAAGAATTATTTGATATTGGTTCTATTAAACCTAATTTAGGGGTTTTTGAAGATATACCAACTGTAAAAGATATCTGTGAAAGAATTAATGAATTAAACCAAGAATTATTTCTTTATACAAAAAATTATTTAAAAGATTCTGAAATATCATTTAAAATACTAAATGATACATCTTTAGATTATGAATGTGAAGGTTTAATTACAGTACAAGAAAATGCTACAAAATTAAAAGGTCAAATAAAAATTTATTTTAAAGTTAAACAAGATTTAAATAATGTAATTCAAAATACAGATTTAGGAGAGATTCAATTAACCAAAGTTAACACAAAAGAATCATTCCAAGAAGTGTTTCCAAAAGCAATTATTGAAAAAAATCCAAATTTAAATTTATCAGATATTGACGAACTAATTTTTGAAACAAATACTCATAAATCAGGTTCAAACATGATTACTGTTAAAGCTCCTTCTACATCATTGAAATATAAAGGAAAAATCAAATTAAATGTTATCATCAAAAAATTAAAACATCAATTATTGGAAACAATAAAAGAAGAATATAAATTAGAAAATAACTCCCAAATAAATCATACAAAATTTTATAAAAAACTTGAACAAGAAATAAGCAAAGAACTAAAAAAAGATCCTAATATCGAATCAGCTTTAAAAAAAGCTAAAGAACAGACAGAAAAAGAATTACAAAAAATTTTAATAAATTCTAAAAATAAGCAACCAGATAATGAAAATAAAAAAGATGTTAACACAGAAGACGAGACAGACAAAAAATTACAAAAAAACTTATTAAATTCGGAAAATGATAAAGTTATTGAAATAAATTATAAAGATGAAGATACATCCCTTAATATAGAAGAAAAGACAGAAAATTCGGAAAATAATAAAACTATTAACATAAGTGCCCCAAATACAAACACAGAACCTAAAGAAATAGTAAAATTAAATTCTAAAGTTGCTAATCATCAATTTAAATCATTTTGGAAAGAAAATAATTATTTAATTTATATTATAATTACTAGCATTGCTATTGTTTTATTAATTGTATTAGTGATTTTTTTATCATCTTTTAAAAAAAGAAATAATTTAAAGTAATTGAAAATGTTGAAATAGAGATTAACTAATCTCTTTTTTTCTTTTTGTAAATTATGCGTAATTCATAATTAATCAAAAAAAATTTTAAAATAAATCTTAAAAAATAGTTAAAAAAAAAGAAATGGAAGGCAAATAATAAAAAAGTGCAAGTGCCATCCTTGAAAAAAAAAATCTATCATATAAAAATATTCTTTTTTACTATGTTAATAATTATCTTTGTTTTGCTTGTGTTTCTGCAAAATAATTTATTTCCTCAAAAATTATCTTTATCATTACCAAATGTTAATTATAATAATTTGAGTGATAATTTTCATAATATATCTCAATTTAAAACCCAATCCCCTATTTTAAAATATAAACAATATCATAAAAATCAAAATTTGTTAAAAATAAAAACAAGATCAAAGCGTAATAAAAAAGAGATTAAAAAAATAAAATTTTTCAAACCTGTAAAATCTAAAAATTATATTTCCAAAAGTAAAATCGAATTATTAAATACATATTATGACAAAAACAAGCCTAAATTATTAAGTATTTGTCAACAATTCTCGCCACAATTAGAATCTCAAATTCAAGATATGAATGTTTGGAATATATATTTAGGTTCTGAAAGTCAAGATAGCAAAGCATTGGAATGGTTAAAAAATAAATTCATTAACCGACATTTTGTCAAAAATTTTAGATATGGTATATACAATGATCAAATATATCAATCTTATGTTTGTTTTAATTCTCTCTTAGAAAATCCTTTACCTGAAAAGCTTTTATTAATTTATTTTGATGAAGGAACTAGAAAAAATACTAGCAATTGCTATTCTTTAGAAGCTTTAAAAAATTTAGGGAATGGTGCTAAAAACATGTATATTTTTTGGAAAGATGAAATCCCTATTTCTTTAAGTGAAGCTAATTTTTTGGAAAAAAATTTTTATACTGATATCGTTTATGAAAAAGTCGCTGATTACAATGGACCTTCTTATGTTAATATTGAAAGTATTCTTTTAAAAAAATTAGATAATAATGAAATTGTTGCTAAATTTCCTATTAAATGTCAAATTAAAGCTCCTTTTTCATTATATAATTATGATTTACAACTTCGTTTTCCTTATTATAAATACAAATCTCAAGGTTTTTTTTGGAAGACTCGTAAAATTCAAAAACTTCGTAAAGTTGATTTATATGCTATGCAAACAGGTGAAAAAAGAACTCTTTATTATAATAAAGATAAAAAATAATAAAACAGTAGATTTATTCATTTAAATCTACTGTTTTTTTGATATATTAAGGGTATTTTTGTTTTTTAGTTTTTTTAGTTTTTAAATAAGAGTTAAAGTATCTTTGGTAATTGTTGCAATAACTAAGTTATTTAACTTTTTTTTTTGTAAAATCTTTAATTTAGTAATTAATTCATGTTGATTAATATAAGGGATATTAGCAAAATTAAGAGCTAAAGAGTTACCTTCATTTTGATCTTTAACTTCGACTAAAACAGGAACTGGAGAATGTAATTTACTTAAAGCATAAGCATATTTAAGATCATCTACTACAATGATGTTAATTCGTCCTTTTAACGCCATTTGGATAACACCATATGCTAAATAATCTGTAGTATTTGTAGGTTCATATAAACTTGTCATAAATTCATAATCAACATATTCTTCTGCTTTATGATTGATTTTAGTCATATAAGAAACTGCTAATTCAGGATAAAGACCAGAAGCTGACTCCCCTGATAACATAGTAGCTGTAGTACCTTCTAAAACAGCATTCCATACATCACTAATTTCGGATTTTGTAGGACGAGGGTTTTTTTGCATTGATTCTAACATTTGAGTAGCTACAATAACAGGTTTCCCTGCATTAAGACAATCTTGAATCATTTGAGTTTGATATATGGGGACTAATTCACCTGAAACTTCAATTCCTAAATCACCACGAGCTACCATAATGCCATCAGAAACAGCAATGATGTCTGCTAAGTTATCCATTCCTTCTTGGTTTTCAATTTTAGAAATAATTTTAATATTTTTATTTTGACAAGAATTTACAATTTCTTTGACATCTAAAACATCTTGAGTTTTTCTGACAAAAGAAAGAGCTAAAAAATCATATTTTTGTTGACAAGCAAAAGTGATATCACAGGTATCTTTTTCAGAAATATAAGGAATTTTTAATTTAATACCAGGAACATTAACGCCACGACGAGATTTAACTATATGACTATTTTGAGCCTTAGTTACTAATTCACGATTTTGTTCATCTTTATCAATTACTTTTAAAGTAAGATAACCATCATCAATAAAGATAAAATCATCTATTTTAATATCATCATAAAGTTCATAATAGTTAATGGAAAACTTTTCTTTGGTTCCTAAAACTTCTTTAAAAGCTATTCTTATTTGAGTATTTTTTTCGATTTGGACTTGTCCATCAAATTCATGAGTACGAATTTCAGGTCCTTTGGTATCTAACATAGTTGCTACATAAGTGTTTAATTCTTGATTAATTTCTTGAATAACTTTAAGATTTTTTTTACTATTTTCATAATCAGTGTGAGAAAAATTAAAACGCGCAACATTAAGACCGTTTTTAACTAATTGCTTTAAAATAGCTTTGTCTTGGCAAGCAGGACCTAAGGTAGATACTAATTTGGTTTTATTCATTTTCTGACATCCTCGATTATTTTCTATTTTTATTTGTTGATTTGTTTATGTGTTTATTTATTTTTTGTATTTTTTGATTTTCTTCTTGTTTTTTATTACTTTATTTTCTTCATAACTTTGAACTATCAATAAATTTAGTGGTTGCAAGTTATTGATATATTGTTTGGTATTTACCAACTTATATCAAATGTTAAAAATGATTAACACAACTTATTATTTTTTAACAATTAAACTTTGACCTGTCATTTCTTGGGGTTTGTTGATGTTTAACAACGCTAATAAAGTAGGTGCTACATCACACAAAGAACCTTGTTTTAAAGTAATTGTTTGATCTGTTACAATTAATGGGACTAAATTGGTAGTATGAGCTGTATGAGGATTCCCCTCGTCATCCGTCATTTGTTCTGCATTTCCGTGATCAGCTAAAATACATGCTTTGCCGTCAATAGATAAAATAGTATTAACAAGTTCTTGTAAACAAGTGTCAACTGCTTCAATAGCTTTAACAGTTGCCTCAAGACTGCCAGTGTGTCCTACCATATCAGGGTTAGCAAAATTAAGAATTAAAGTTTGATATTTACGTGATAAAATAGCTTTTTTAGCACAATTTTTAATTTCAAAAGCACTCATTTCTGGTTTTAAGTCATAAGTGGCAACATGAGGGGAAGAAATTAATGCTCTATCTGCATTAGCAAGTGATAGTTCTTGGCCACCATCAAAAAAGAAAGTAACATGGGGATATTTTTCAGTTTCAGTTACTCTTAATTGGTTTAATCCTGAATTTGCAATTACTTCACCAAAAATATTGTTTAAAACTTCTTTTTCAAAAGCTACTATGCCTTTAACATATTTATTATATTGAGTCATAGTGACTAAAAAAAGATTATGAATCACTTTGTCACCAGTAAAATTAGTTTTTTGTGGCGAACAGAAAGAAGAAGTTAACAGAGGATTTGATAAAGCAGTTGCTAAACGCATAGCTCGATCAGGACGGAAGTTGACGAAAATAATGGCATCATTATCATCAATTAAACCATGAGGTAAAACAATAAAAGGTTTAATGAATTCATCTGTAATCTCTTTTTGATAACAACTTTGGATTTTTTTTAAAAGATTAGAAAAACAAGGGGCTTTTTGGGAAGTTAACATATTATAAACTAAGTTTAGGCGGTCCCAATTATTATCGCGATCTAAAGCATAATATCTACCTGAAACTGATGCTATTTGAAATCCATAATCAAGGCATTCTTTTAAATAATTTAACCCTGAATGAGGCGAGGTGTCTCTACCATCAGTAAAAGCATGTAAATATGTTTTTTGTTCTAAACCACGTTGTTTTGATAAATCAAATAAAGCTTTAAAATGATTTAAATGAGAATGGATCCCACCATCAGAAATTAAACCTAAAAGATGAAGTTTACTGTTGTTTTTTTTAACATGTTCGATGGCTTGTAAAAAAGCTTGATTTTGGAAAAAAGATTGATCTTTAATAGATTTATTAATTTGAGTTAAGGATTGATAAACAATTCTACCGGCGCCTAAATTAAGATGTCCTACTTCGCTATTACCCATTTGTCCTTCAGGCAAGCCAACTGCTTCACCAGAAGCTTTTAAAGTAGTATTAGGATAATGTTTGAAAAGATAATCTAAATAAGGGGTTTTGGCCAAATGAAAAGCATTATTTTCTTTTTTTTGAGATAGCCCTAAACCATCTAAAATAATAAGACTGACAAATTTTGTTGGAAGGTTCATCTGTATGAAAACTCCTTAATTTATTCCATTTTATTCCATATAATTTAATTTATATTTTTTCCCAAAGGCTATTAAATTATTGAAAAACAAGCAAAAGGAAGATAATAACCTTGATAATGCTTTTTATAATTGTTAATTGTTATAGGTTAAGGGTTAATAGTGAATTAAGGTAAATAAAATATTATTTTTTTAAATTATAAAAAGCTTCTAAACCTAAATAAGGAGCATTTGCCATTTGTTCTTCGATTCTTAATAATTGATTATATTTAGCAATGCGATCAGTACGGGAACAAGAACCAGTTTTAATTTGACCAGCATTAGTAGCAACAGCTAAATCAGCAATAGTAGTATCTTCGGTTTCACCACTACGATGAGAAATAACAGCTGTATAAGATGCTTTTTTAGCCATTTCAATAGTTTCTAAGGTTTCTGTTAAAGTTCCTATTTGATTTAATTTAATTAAGACTGAATTAGCTATTTGTTGTTTAATTCCTTGAGATACTTTTTGGATGTTAGTCACAAACAAATCATCACCTACTAATTGAATTTTGTGTCCTAATTTTGTTGTTAAAACTTTCCAGCCATCCCAATCATTTTCATCTAAACCATCTTCAATAGAAATAATTGGATATTTAACCACTAAACTTTCATAATAACTAATTAATTCTTGGCTACTTAAAACTTTATTATTTTCAGAAGCTAAAACATATTTTTTAGTATTTTTATTATAAAATTCTGAGGCAGCTACATCCATTCCTAAAAAAATATCTTTACCAGGAACATAACCAGCGCTTTTAATAGCTTCAATAATGATTTGTAAAGCCTCTTCATTAGAATTCAAATCAGGAGCATATCCGCCTTCGTCTCCTACTGTAGTTGGCATCTTTTTACTTTTTAAAATTTTAGCTAAATGATGAAAAACTTCAGCACCATAACGTAAAGCTTCTTTAAAATTAGGTGCTCCTGTTGGTAAAATCATAAATTCTTGGAAATCAACACTATTAGAAGCATGAGCTCCACCGTTAATAATATTCATCATTGGAACTGGCATTTGCTTTGGTTGTTTTCCGCCGATATATTCATAAAGTTCTAAATTATAATAATTAGCTGCTGCTTTAGCACAAGCCAAAGAAACACCTAAAATAGCATTAGCTCCTAATTTTGATTTATTAGGGGTTCCATCAAGTTCAATTAATTTAGCATCAATCATATTTTGTTCAATTACGGGATAACCTTCTAATTCTTGAGAAATAATTTCCATGACATTAGTAACAGCTTTTTTCACACCTTTGCCTAAGAATCTTTGAGCATCGCCGTCTCTTAATTCAACAGCTTCATGTTCACCAGTGGAAGCACCTGAAGGAACAATGGCTCTTCCTGTGCTGCCTCCTTCTGTATATACTTCTACTTCAACAGTTGGATTTCCTCTAGAATCTAAAACTTCACGAGCCATAATTTTATCAATAAATGGCATAAAAAACTCCTTTTTCAATTAAGATTTGGTACATAAATTTAATATGGGTAAATAAAATAAAATAGAAAAATAGGTAAAAAGTAATTAATACAAAATAAAAAAAATAAAGGGGAAAATAAATAATTGAACAAAATGAAAAAAACTGATTCCCAAATAGTTAATTCATCAACCAATAAATATTATAATGTTTTTTTTGATTAAAAATATATTTTAATATTAATAAATTTAATAAATATTTGAAAATAGTGAAAAAAATAAAAAATACTCCCAAATATTTTCAAAGTCACAAAGTACATTATAAAAAATATATAAAAAAGAATATTACTTGCAAAAAACAAAAAAAAGAGTACAATATAAATATAATAAAAATTATATAAAAAATATGGAAATTGAGAGAAGAATGAAAAAATGAATCAAAAGGTTAAAGCAAATATTAACAAAAACAAAAAAATAATTATGATAACTGTAATCTTAATAATACTAACATTATGTATTTATGCTATTTATCATATTGATTTTAATTTTAATAAAAAAAATAAGTTAATTAAATCAACTATTTTCTTTTTCAAATTATTTAAATAATTCAAATTATTCACATGATACATCAGATGATTCATTAATAATAAATCCTATATCAAATCCTTAATCAATTATTTTGACTCAAGAACTACCAACAGATAGAGTGACTTCATCGTGATCAAAGTAACATGGACAAATGGGGTAATCATTCTATTGAAATTACAAGAAATTTAGTTCCTATTAACAAAGGAACAAATATGCCAATGAATCAAAGTAATATATTACTAAATGAAGAAACTACAACAAGGACTCCTTTCAATCAGCTATTTTTCTGATACAAAAACAAGAAGTGATGTTACTGGTAGATTTAGGAACACAACCAATAACCACTTCATATCAAAAGGAAAGCCAAACAATTAATTCCATTAAAGAATACAATACTTCTTCATTGCTTAACTACAATATCACAAAACATATTCAATGTAATTATCTAAAAAAAACAAAGATCAAGAAAATAAATTTACTAATAAAAAAATAAATAATCAAAATATTTCCCTTTAAATAGTTTTATATTTTTAATTAATAGTATATAAAACTTCTAATTTTATTTTTTAAAACATCATATAGGAACAAAATAATGTATTTTATATATATTTTATTTATTTAATGTAAACAATTTTTTAACCAGTAAGAATAAAAAGCCAACACAAATTGCCCTCCTTAATTGAGGGCATTTGTTTTAATAATTTCTTTAACTTGAAATTCATTAAGATTTTGCATTTTTTCATAATGGATATTTTCACACTTCATATTTGCCCAAAATGATTCCATACATGTATTATCAGTTGGCGTACCTATTTGCTGAATAACTTGCAATTGTATTGTTTTGTTTTTCGTTTTTTTGTATAAGTTAAAGACACAAATAGTATCAGAAAGTACTACAAGGAAATAACTTAAATAAAAATATTTTTAATTATTTTATTTGTTTTTTTATTTTACATTATTAGTAAATATTATTTATTGAAAATAAAATTATTTATTAACAATACAATTTAAAAAAAAAGAAAGAAAAATTATGTTAATCAAATTTATTAAGAAAAATAAAAAAAGAATTATTATAAGTAGTCATATTTTTATCATTTTGTTAAATATTGTAATTTTTGGATGTTTATCAATAGTTCATATAAAAAATAAAACTAACAGTCACGATGATAATTATATTGATGTTAATACTAATTATATTGAAAAAATTAATCAATATCTAAAAGAGCATAAAGAAACATCAAAACTTCCTGAATATAATGATGTTAAATGTAAACGTAAAGAATCAAAATATAATGAATTTGCATCTCGAAGAAATAAAAACTTTATTTTGTTAGATGCTCACTTAATTCATCCCCAAAAGGAAACACCTTTTGAAGTTTGTGATATCTTAGAATTAATTCCAGATGGTATTATTATGCATCATGTTAAAAAATATGAAGATACATCAACATCTAAAGCTATGAGTCATTTATTTAATCAAGGTATAGTTTCTATAGAATTGATAACTAATCAAGATAAAAGTTTGCAAGAAGATTTAATTCAACAATTAAAAAGAGTATTAAATTTAAATCAAGTAAGTTCTCAAAAAATTAATAAAATAATAGATTTCATCAAAAATAAAAAAATAAAATTAATATATCAAATTATTATTAATAAACATGACATACGTAATCCTCAAGAATATAAATTACCTATTTTTTCAAGAATTACTTTACACAATGCATTAAAACACTTAGAAAAATTAAATATTAAAGCACTATTTGCCTTTATCCCTTCTACATTAAATAATTTATCTAAATCACCTGTGATTCCAATCATAAATGACAACAACATTAGTAATCGAAAAAATAATAATAGGATATCTTTAAAAATACAAATAAAATAGAAATTAAGATAATAAACAATCAAATATCAATCCAATATATTATAATAAAAAAAGAAGCTTTGATTAACTTCTTTTGTTTTAAATCTTTTTTATGCAATAACTGGAAACATATCAAATATTTCATCTTGTCTTAACACTTCTATTTGCAAACGAATTAAAGTTTTTGGCTTTTTTAATTCTTTGATAATTTGATTTAATAAGTTTTTATGCTTTTTTAATATTTCTAAAACTTAGGAAAAACATTCCTCAATAATAACTTGATAATTAATATCAGAGTGATATTATTTTTATCACTGTTTTGCATATTTTTGAACTTTAATGAAATCATTATAGCATTAGTATCATCATATACTTTTCCATTGTATATTACTTTTTCAACTAATTTATCAACTAAACAAGTCATAATTCTTTCTTTTATTTGTTTTTCATTTGGTGATGTTACTATATTTAATACATTTTTTCATAAAGTTGAGATTGATTAGGGATATATAATCACATAATTAATTGTATGTTTGTTAGGAGTTAATAAAGAAATTGATAAACAAAAGATTTTTCAATGGTAATTTATTAACATGTATTTAAAGTCATTCTAATTTTAAAATAATTTTTTTATGTTTATTAAATATGTTAATTTATCAGTTTGTTAAGTTCACATATTTGTTACATAACTTTGATAATTTAAAGATTTTCTTAACGGGTAACAATAGGAACAATTGATTATCTATTTAAATTATAATTTATTTTTTTGATATTTTTTTCAGGAAAAACTGAAAAAGAGGGCGCACCAAGGAAATATTTATTTTAAATACATTTATATTGTTTTTAAATATTTTGACACTAACAGCAAATTAGTTCAAAGGATATCACCTAAATAAAAAGTTATGATTTAGAAACAGTTCCTCAATATTTTGTGTTTTATGTTATTTTTTACTATTATTTAGCATTATTGATTGACAAACAAATATTTATTTGTTATATTATAAATACTTAAATAATCAAAATACTAAGTTAAGTAAAATTAAAAATAATAAATTTTATTAGTATTTTATTGATTAATTAAAAACAAGAAAATGAGATTATATGGAATTAAAACAAAACACTTTAGCTTGGCATCAACATCGCAAAAAATATATTAATGCTTCTGAAGTAGCAGCTATCATGGAACTTAACCCTTTTGAAACTAAAGAGCAATTATTACAAAGAAAACTTTTTGATATTAAAATTCAAGATAATGTAGCGATGCAACAAGGACGTATTTTAGAACCTAAGGCACGTTCTTTTTTTAATAAAAGTAGAAATTTTAATTTTAAACCTAAGGTTTTTATTAAAGATTTTATGTCAGCCTCTTTAGATGGTTGGGATGAAAAAACTCAAAGTTTATTAGAAATTAAATGTCCTATATCTTTAAACACATTAACTTGGCGTACTTTTTTAAAATGCAACAAAATTCCTATTTATTATTATGCTCAAGTTCAAGCTCAAATATATTGTTCTTCCCCCTTTAAAGCTTATTTTTTGTTATATCAAAATGATCAAAACCATAAAACTAAAGAAGTATTAGAAAATCCTCAATTTATCAAAGAAATGATTAAAGAATGTAGTATTTTTTTTCAATTATTGCAAAAAAACAAAATGACAAAAGAACAATTAAAATTGTAAATTATTATCACCTTTGCTAACTTTACTTTTTGATATAATCACATTAATTACTTTTGTTTTTTCAAAAAAACCAAATAATTAACATGATATACTTTTTTTAATTTTTGTAATTATTTGGTTAATGTAATTTTTTTTAATTTTCTTGATAAAGTTATTTTTTTGAACAAATTTTAACAAAAAGAATAAAAAAATTGACAATTAAGAAAAAAAAAGATATAATATAATTAGTTATTTTGTTTGAAATTAGCTTGGATATTTATTTTGATTTTTTTGGACATTTTTAGGTGTTTAAAAAAAAATTAATACGAATGAAAAAGGAGGAATTTAATGTCAAAAACTTTTTTCCGCAAAGGGGAAACTATTGAAGAAACATTAAGACGTTTTAAACGTGAAGTTTCTAAATCTGGTGTTTTAGCAGAAGCACGCCGTAAAGAACATTATATCAAACCTAGTGTACAAAGAAAAAATCGTCAAAAAAGCATACGCAATAAAAAACGTTAGAATGGATAAAAAAGGCTACTTGAAAAAAGTTGCTTTTTTGTTTTTATTATGTCGTTTCTTAGTGTAACCCCTATTTTAATACCTTTTATGAGCACTTGCTCCTTTAAATATATTCATACATTATCAATCAAGCTAAAATATTTATACACTTGTTAACTTATTAATTTCTAATTTTAAAATTTCGAAAATCTTCGAAAAAATTAAAAATTAATCAAAAACATAAATATATTTCACTCCCCCAAAAACCCAAAATAGTTAACAAATATGATTAATATTATTCATTAGTTTTAATTAAATCAATATATAGTTACTAATCGCTAATCACCACTCATTTATTCTTGTAGGATTTAGTCAATGAAAATTAAAATTCATAACCAAACTTCTTTTAACATAGATATTTATCAACAATTGCTAATTCAATTATTTTTCACTATTGAAGAAACTCGCCAAATGCATCTTATTTTTGTAAATTCAGACACAATGCAACAGTTAAATCTCTTTTATCGCCAAAAAAATACTATTACAGATGTTTTATCTTTTCCTAATAATATTTCTAATTATCATCATTTAGAAGCCAAAGCACAAAATAATTCTTTAGGAGATATCTTTATTTGTTGGGAACAAGCTCAAAAACAAGCCGATAATTTAGGAAATAGTTTAGAAAAAGAAATTGCCTTTTTAGCAGTTCATGGTTTCTTGCATCTCAAAGGGTATCAACATCGCAATCCAGAAGAATTACAAAAAATGGTTGATTTACAAGAACAGATTTTACAAAAAAGTAATTTAACACGATCCACCATTATTAAAGCATAAACTACCACAAAAAAAACAAAAAACATCAAAAAATTGAGGATAAATATGAATTTTAAATCAGGTTTTATTTCTATTTTGGGACGCCCCAATGTTGGTAAGTCAACTCTTCTTAATGCTTTAATTAACCAAAAAATAGCTATTACAAGCCATAAACCACAAACTACTAGAAATAAAATTATTGGTATTTGCCATGAACAAGATGCTCAATATATTTTTTTAGACACCCCAGGAATTAACACATATAAACATTTATTAAATCAAAAAATGAATCATATTGCTTTTCAAAACATTAAGGATGTTGATGTTATCTTATTTTTAACAGATTCCTTTTATCAACCTCAGGAAGAATTCTTATTAAAAGCCATTTTTACCAAGTTAAAATATAATTTAAAAGCTATCTTTTTAGTTATTAATAAAATTGATTGTTTCAAACAACAAAATAAAATAGATAATATTATTTTAAGTTATTTAAAGTATTTTCCTTTTCAAAATGTCATTCCCCTATCCGCTACTAAAGGTAAAAATCTTGATAAATTAAAAAGTACTATTTTACAAAATATTCCTTTAGGAGTTCATTATTATCCCAAAGAAATGATAACTGATCAAAAAAAAGAGTTTTTCATATCAGAAATTATTCGTGAAAAAATCCTTTACTATGTTCACGAGGAAATACCACATTCAGCCGCTGTTTTAATTGAGAAAATAGAAAAAAAAACAAAAGTTTTAATTGAAATATGGGCTATCATTTTAGTGGAAAGAAGTTCTCAAAAGAAAATTTTAATTGGATCGCAAGGTAATAAATTAAAACAAATAGGAACTGATGCTAGAAAGGAATTAAATACACATCTAAATTTAAAAACCCATATTAACTTATGGGTTAAAGTCAAACCTAATTGGCGCAATCAAAAAGAAGAATTAAATCGTTTTGACTATTAAAACTTTGAAAAAACGACCACATCATTTTTCTTAAAGTCAGTCACACAAATTAAACCAAAAAAAAAAAAAAACAAAAACTTAAATGAAGGAGCTTTTGTTAATGAATTCTTTAGAAAAAATCATTATTTTGGCTAAACAAACTGGTTTCGTTTTTGCTGGAAGCGAAATTTATGGAGGATTGGCTAATAGTTGGGATTATGGCCCTTTAGGTAGTTTATTAAAAAATAACATTAAAAAAGCTTGGTTACAAAAATTCGTGCAAGAACAAAATCATAATGTATTACTTGATGGCTCTATTTTGCTGAATTCTAAGGTTTGGAAAGCCTCAGGACACCTTGATTCCTTTGTTGATCCTTTAACTGAAAATCAAGATAATAACAAAAGATTTAGGGTAGATAATTTAATTGAGGAACACAACCCTAATTTAAATATCAGCACCTTGTCTTATGAACAAATGCATCAATATTTGGTGCAACATAAAGTTTTAGGGACAGCTAATTGGACCCCCATCAAACCATTTAATATGCTTTTTCAAACTCATCAAGGGACAATTTTGCAAACTTCAAAACCTATTTATTTAAGGCCAGAAACAGCTCAAGGTATTTTTATTCAATTTAAAAATATTTTAAAAACGACTCGTAAAAAAATTCCTTTTGGAGTATGTCAAATTGGAAAAGTTTTCCGTAATGAAGTAACGCCTGGTAATTTTATTTTTCGAACTTGCGAGTTTGAACAAATGGAGTTAGAATTTTTTTGTCAACCAGGAACTCAAAATGATTGGTTTTCCTATTGGAAAAAAATTATGTATCAATTTGTAATTGGTTTAGGAATGAAACCAACTAATTTAATGTTTAAAGATCATCACAAAGAAAAATTAAGTCATTATTCTGAAAAAACGACAGATCTTTTATTTAAATTCCCTTGGGGATTTGATGAACTTTGGGGGATTGTTTCACGAACTGATTTTGATTTACGCCAACATCAAGATTATTCTAAAAAAGATCTGACTTATTTTGATGAAACAACTAAAAAACGATACCATCCTTATGTTATTGAACCTTCTTTAGGAATTGAAAGATTATTTTTATCTTTTTTAATCAATAATTATCACGAAGATATAACACCAAAACAAGAAGTAAGACAAGTTTTAACTTTTCATCCCTTTTTAGCCCCTTACAAAGTCGCTATTCTCCCTTTAATTAAAAAAGAACATAGAACTAAAGCTCAAGAAATAGAAAAATATTTATCTTTATATTTTGATGTCTGTTATGATGAAACTCAAAGTATTGGCAAAAGATATCGGAGACAAGATATGATAGGAACTCCCTTTTGTATAACAATTGACAATGACACTATCAGGAACCAAACAGTTACTTTAAGAGATCGCGACACTTTAAAACAGCAAATTATGACTGTTGAACAAGTGAAAAATTATGTAACAGAACAAATGCTTTTTAATTTATCGGTACATGAATGCAAGAAGAATTAAAAAAAAAAATTAACGACAAAACTTCTATAGTAGAATTAGTTCAAGAATTTGTTCAATTAAAAAAAACTGGGAAAAATTATATAGGTTTATGCCCTTTTCATGATGAAAAAACACCATCTTTTTCGGTTTCTCCTGAAAAAAATATCGCTGTTTGTATGTCTTGTAAAAAAGGTGGTAATCCTATTATTTTTTACAAAAAAATAAAAAATCTATCTTTTAACGAAGCTGCTTTTCAATTAGCATCTCGCCTTGGCATTAAAACGGTTTTATTAAATGCCAAAAGTACTCATCAATATGCTCATTTGCACCATATTATGAAAGAAACAGCTGAATTTTATGTTAATCAATTAAAACATAATAAAACAGCTTTGGCATATTTATCACAAAGAGGTTTAAATCCAGCCATTATTGAACATTTTAAATTAGGATACGCCCCTAAAAACTCTCTTTTATCTCGTTATTTGATTGATTCATCTAATTTTAATCCTGAAGATTTAAAAAAATTAAGTTTAATTAATCAAGATGAACATACAGGACGTTGGTATGATTTTTTTCGCAATAGACTAATTTTTCCTATTACTGATTCCAACGGTTACATAATAGCTTTTTCTAGCCGCGGTTTTGACGAACAAACTCCTAAATATTTAAATAATCCTGAAACTGTTATTTTTAAGAAAAGCGAAATTTTATATCAATATTTTGAAAATCAAAAGGAAATTCAAAAAAAACAAGCCATCATTTTACATGAAGGTTTTTTTGATGTTATCTCTTCTTTTCAAGCAGGCATTAAAAATGTTATAGCCACAATGGGAACTAATTTAACTAATAAACATATTAAATTATTAGCAAAATTAACTCAAAAAATAATTATTGCATATGATGGCGATGCTGCTGGAAAAACAGCTGCGTTAGAAATTGCTGGCACCTTACAAAAAAATAATTTTCAAGTTAAAATTGCTCATTTTCCTGATAATTTAGATCCTGATGAATTTATTAAAACTAAGGGAAAAGAATCCTATCAGCAATTATTAGATCACCATGTTAAAGATTTTTTACTTGTTAAAATTGATGCTATTTGTCAACAACTTAATGCTAATAATCAAAATCAAATAGAAAATAAAATTAAAGGGTTGTTTCAAAATCAAAATTTTGCTACTAAAATATTATATCAAAAGTATTTACAACAAAATTATCAATTAACAATTAATTTATCTTTACTAACGCGCTTTCAACCAAATATTAATCAACCCAGCAAACCTAAAACTAATAATCAATTTTTTGATCAAGTAATGCATATTGTCATTGAATTTTGTCACAATCGATTTTTTTTTGAAAAAAATTACGACGCCTTTGATAGAGAATCAATTTACCCTAACATCGAATTTATTTATCTTATTAATAAAATTAAAAATTATTATAATAACAATACCGAAGCCACCTCCATTCCTTGGGAATATTTTAAAAATGAAGCCAATCGTTTAAAAACAAACGAATTGTTACACACAATCAAAAAGCATCATTTTTTTAAAAACCAAGTAACTATTACTAAAGAAAAATATGAAAAATACATCCAAATTTTAAAAATAAAGAAGCAAATTCAAGAATTAAAAGAACAGAAAGATATTCTTAAAAATGAAATTCAAAAATTAAATCATCACATTCAAGGATTACCAGTTGAAAATCAATTGCAAACAAATGATTCAGCGAATCATTATCAACAAATAAGACTTGAAAAATATGAAAAATTAAGAGATGCACAAAAAGCATTAAAACAAGAGGAAAATAAACTTAAAGATATTTAAGTTAATAAAAGTTGTACAAGAATAAAAAATTAAAAAAGAGGTATTTAATAAATGAATTTTAATGATATTGTCAAAACATTAAATAATAAAGCAGGTGTTGCTAAAAAAATTAACTTGGAAGATATTAAAATGTTATTAATCCAAGAAAATTTTGAAATTTCATATCAACAAATAGAAAAAGAGTTAAAAAGACAAGGCATTCAAATTATGACTCCTCTATCATCAGTCTTAAATCACTCTTCTAATATGGATCATAATAGCAATATCAAACCCACTAAAACATCGCAATTACAATCACAGATAGAAGATGAAACAATCGCTGATACCAACTCTCAAAAATCAACATCTGCTTTATCAAAAGAAACTTCTCAAAAAGAAAATAAAGATAATAAATTAATTGATGTTTTGGCAGAAAATCCTCAAAATGAAAATTTAGAATCTGAACCAGATCTTGAAGACTTAAACTTAACCCTAGATGATAACGACAATCAATTAATCAAAGAAGATACGACTAAAGTTGCTGCTGATATTAAAATGGATGATTCTGTACGCATGTACTTAAAAGAAATCGGTTGCATCCCTTTGCTTTCAGCAACAGAAGAGAGAAAAAAATCAATTGAAGTGTTTTTAGGCAAACAAGCTAAGCAAAAATTGACTAAAGCTCATATACAAGAAATCCCTTTGCCAGAACAAGAAATCCAAGATTTAGAAAACAAAATCAAACAAGCTCAATATGCTAAAGATATTTTAGTAGAATCTAATTATCGTCTAGTTGTTTCTATTGCTAAACGTTATATTGGTAGAGGCATTTTATTTCTTGATTTGATCCAAGAAGGCAATATGGGCTTGATGAGGGCAGTTGATAAATTTGATTATCAAAAAGGTTTTAAGTTTTCTACTTATGCGACTTGGTGGATTCGCCAAGGTATTACAAGAGCTATTGCCGATCAAGCAAGAACTATTAGAATTCCAGTTCATATTGTAGAAACCATTAACAAAATGGCTCTTTGTACTAGAAAATTAACTCAACAGTTAAAGAAAAAACCAACAATTGAAGAAATAGCGATGAAAATGGATGTTTCGACTGAAAAAATAAGAAGTATTCAACATATTGAAAAAAAACCTATTTCCTTAGAATCGCCAGCTCGTGAAAATGAAGATGAAACTTCTTTAGGTGATTTCATTTCCGATCCTAATATTTTATCACCTCATGAATATATGATGAAAGAAGTAACTCAAAAGCTTTTAGATGAAGTTTTAGAAAATACTTTAACCGATCGTGAAGAACAAATTATTAAAATGCGTTATGGTCTTTTAGATGGCAAAACCCATACTTTAGAAGAAGTTGGTAATTTATTTGGTGTTACTCGCGAACGTATTCGTCAAATTGAATCCAAGGCTTTAAGAAGGTTAAGAGCTCCTGCAAAACAAAGTAAGTTAAAAAGTCTATATCACAACTATAAATAAATGAAACGAATTTCCTTTATTGCCTCTTTAACCAAAAACTATAGTACTGTTTTAGATATCGGCACTGATCATGGGTTGGTTCTTAAAAAAGCTTTTCAAAAAGGATATATTAAAAAAGCACTTGCTTCTGATATCAGGATTAAACCTTTGTTGCAATGTCAAAAAAATCTTCAAAATTATCCAGTAACTTTTTATTTAAGTAATGGTTTTAACAAGATTGATCAAGATTTTGATTTAGCTTTAATTTGCGGGATGGGAACTTACACCATTATTAAAATTCTTTCACAAACACCTGATAAAAGTAAACATTTTTTATTAGGAACTCAAAGTAAACTAGATTATTTAAAAACATGGTTATTGCAAAATGATTTTGTTATTTTAGAAGAATATAATTTATTTGATAAATTTTTTTATTCTTTTTTAAAAATTACTGGTAAAATTTTAAAATAAATATATATAATTATAATAATAAAAAAAGACAAGAAATTAAATGTGATCAAAATCAAGATATCACAAAAGAAACTATTTTTAAAGATGATGAATAAAAGCCTTTAATAATTATCAAACATGATGATATTCATAACTTAATTTTAATGTTTTGTAACAAAAAAATGTAAAAAAACAAAAACCCTCTAAAAAAGAGAGTAAAATATATGATAATTAAATTAAAAATAAAATCCTTTCTTGATATTTAATATTTATATAATTAAGTAAATAATTGATATAAAAGATTAATATAATTATTAAATTGAATGTATCTTATTTGTTTGTCTAAATTATTACTAAATTTTTTATAAGTTTCTAATTTATTAAGATTAAAACATTTATTTAATAAAAAACATGTCTTAAAATATTTTTTACTGTTAAAATAATTTTTAAACAATTTTTTGGCATAAAAAATGGTTTAATAAAAAAAAAGATAATTTACCTTTTTAAAACAAATTTTTTTATTATTTGTTCTTAAAATATCATTTCTTAATAATTTAAAAAATGGGTTACTTTTTTTAAAATCTAAAACATTTCTAAGATCAAAACCTGTTAAATTGGTATTGAGGGTGTTTTAAATCAAAAGGTAAATATTTTATAGTTTTAGTAATAGGTAATTTTTAACAACTTAAAGAAAATTGAAATAAATGTTTACCATTTAAATAATTTTTCTTTTATAAAATCATTTTTTTAATTTCTTTATCACTTAAACTAGCATCATATTTACTAACATATTAAACAATAATAAGGAAATATCTTTATGAATAACACTTTTTTTAATTGACATTCGTTAATTTTTAATTTATTTGTTTGTTCATTATCTTTATAAAATATTTGTAAATTTTGATTTTCATAAATTTTCCAACCATTTTAAACATTATATTTATCTCCACGGTCATAATAATATCCTTGTGTTTTCATAAAATTCTGAATTAAATAATAAATCTTTTTTTTGATACATCATTTTATTAGTAAAACCAAAAATCTTTAATAAAACAATATTAAACATAATATGAAAATACCAAACACCTTTAATTTGTAATTGGAAAGCTATAAAATATTTAATTTTTTTTAAATATCTTTTAATATTTAAAATATTAATTTTTTGTTTTTTTAATTTTTGATAATTATAACGTAATTGATTAATAAATTCTTTAACTAATTTTTGAATATTGGTTAAATATTTAACTTATTGTAATAAAGAACCATTATGATTGTGATGAACTAAGGTAAGAATTAACCAACTAATTTTATTTTCATTTGCAAAATTATAAACAACTTTAAAACAAACATTATTTTTAGATTGTCTAATATTTTTTTTAATATCCATTAATTTACTTTCAATATTAATTGGTTTATTAACAATTAAATTATCTTTATCTTTTCCAATAATTAAAAACAAATGTTTTTATAAATTGAATTTAGTTTTTTATTATTATTTTCTAATTTTGAATAATATTCATTATCAAAATAACTTTTAAAATCATTAAAATTGAGGTAGTTCTTTTATTTTATCTCTAATAAATTGTACTTTTTCTTTATTATCTTTTAAATTATAGTTAGTTTTATAAAGAAAATAAAAATCATCAAAATCATCTAATAATATCAGAATTAGAAAAATTATAACCAAATACCTTTAATTCATAATGAATAAAAGCTATTTTTTGTTTTTTTTAAGATTTTTTTTTATTCTATTATCTTGCATTGATGAAATAAGACAACAAAAATATAAATTAGTAAAATAAGAAATACAACCTAAACCAAAATCAGTAGTTTTTTAAAAAAAAAATTATTTTGATAATCTTTTTCAATTTTTTCTTTTTCAAAATTAATGAAACTTTTATTATTATTAATTGAATTAAACATTTTTTGAGCATGAAAAAATAATTTAACATCTTTTTTATTTGTTGTAAATTCATTTAAATATAGCATAATTATTTTTCTTTTATAGTTTTATAAATATAATATAGTTTATTCACTTCATTTAAATTAAAATATATTATTTCCCCTCTAAACTTATTTTTGAAAAACAAGTCTTAGTCTTTTTTTTCATTTTCATAGGTATTATCTTACTTTTCGTGCGCATGGGCAATAACATTGCTGCTGCTGCTCCATGAACTTATTAGTATTTTCCTAGGTTTTTTATATTCCTTAAATATCCCTAACATTTCAATGTTAGGGACTAAGATTAGACTAAGATTAAAATTTTAGTTTTTTTTTATTATCGTGCTTTTACCGTGAAACTATCGGTAAAGGAGTTTCGAGAATAATTTGTCAATTATATGATTATTTTATTTATATTATATAGTTTTATCTTTATTATTTTCTGTTACAATATAATTGTATTAACGAACTACTTTACAAACATAAATAATAATTTAATAAAAATGTTAAAATTATTAATGGCCTTACATATATATTTCAGTAGATAGTTAGATATATGTAGGGACTTTTTTTTCTTAAATTGTTCTACAAAAAAATAGTTATATAAATCAAAGCCCAGGAAAAGCAAAAGATTTATATAACTATCATAGAAAAGTTGCATATTAAATGCAAAATATTTAATTTAAACATAGAACGATTTATTGATAAATAAATGACTATGCTATTATTATTATATCATTTTGTAAAAATATTTTTAATCATATAATTAACAAATTATTCTCGAAACTCCTTTACCGATAGTTCACGGTAAAAGCACGATAATAAAAAAAAAACTAAGATTTTAATCTTAGTCTAATCTTAGTCCCTAAGATTTATATAAAAGTCCCTAACATTGAAATGTTAGGGATATTTAAGGAATATAAAAAACCTAGGAAAATACTAATAAGTGCATGGAGCAATGTTATTGCCCATGCACTTATAAATAAGGAAATACCTAATAAAATAAAAAAAGTCCCTAAGAATAACTTTTCAGTATAGAGTTTGCAGGACCCCCTAAGGAAATACCTAGCGATTTTTTTTGTATAAAAAAACTAAATTTCAAAATAATAATTTATAAGAATAAAAAATTGATTTATATAATTATTTTAATTATTTATTTTATAGTACAATTTATATTGAAATATAAATTGAAAAAAATAAATAATTAAAATATTTCAATATTTATATATTTAAAAATATTATGAAAGGAAAATTATATAAAAAATGAATTCATTAGATGCTTTTGGTTTTTTTATGTTTTTTGCAATACAATTAGCAATTATTATAACATTTTTTAAATTATTATTAAATTTAAGTGATTCAAAAAACAGAAAAAAACATTCAATAAATTTATTAATATTAATAGTATTATTTTTTGTTATAGCTTTTTGTTTTGGTTCATATTATATAAAAATTAATATATAAAATAATAAGCTTAGTCACTTCATTTATCCGTCTTATCAATCCTAACTCACAATATAACATTAAACCCAAAATCTCACATAAAAAAATCCTTTTTTTACATTCGATTTTGGTGTACTTAATGTTTTTATATATTGTGAGGATTGACAAGCGGATGAAGCGACCAAGCTCTCTTAAAAAAGACACTTTTAATTATATGAGGATTAAACAAGCGGAATCCACAAACACAGATCTAAAAAAGAATAAAAAGGGAGACGAAGGGAAATAATACATTACTTAATGTATCTTCCCTTCTTGCTGAATATCAACTTGTAATAATAAATTTATATTAATATAAATATTAAAATGTATTTAAAGGGCAAAATAATGCATTTTAGAGGTATTATAAATTTAATCAATAAATTAAAATTAATATTCCGCGGAATAAAAATTTATTAATATAATTTATTAGAAACATAGATAAAAATACAATTATCTTCTATATATTCATGGAACCTATGGCCGTTATTACGAGACAATTTTATTTTAAGAGCATATTTAACATAAACTATAAATCCTCTTTGACCACATATAATATTTTTTAACAAAACTACATTATTTAATATCTCTCTTATACTTATATCATCATAAACATATATTTTAAACATATCATTATAACTATTTTTGTTAAAATCCAACGAACCCCTGATATAATTGAATTGTACTCATTGATTATTTAAATAACTAATAATAAACTCATTTTTACTAAGTTTACTAGAACCCTAAATGACAATGAATTTAGAACGATGAATAACATTCATCTCTTCCTTTATCGTCATTATAATTTATTGAGTACTATGGTTATCTTTAAAATTATCAAAACTAAAAAATGTTTCGGTTTCCTTTTCAAGTTCATCAAACAATCAGAAGATTTTCTTGATGAACTTTTCTTTTATAATTTTTTTGATTAAGTATATTTGTTCTAAATAAAAATCACGATCTAAATTAATTATAAATTTATCAAGAAATTTTTTAACTTAACTTAAAGTTAAATTATCATTATAATAATATTGATCTTTTAATATATATCTATTTCATCATAGATTAATTGTTTACGTTCTTCTTGGTTTTGAAGAACGTATTTTTTATGTCTAGGGGTACCCTCTTCAATAAATTCTCCATCTTTTTTTATATAGTCAATTGATTTTTCGATATCACGAGCAGTTTCAATTTTAGGATGAAAGCCATCAATGTCAAAATATTTTTCACTTTTTAAACTACCCCAAAAAAATGGAACCAGTTAAGAACCAAAAACAAAAAATTCCTTATTAATTGTAATTAGTATTTAAAATTATATTTTAAATTTAATATTATTTGTTGATGTTATAATATATTTATAAATTATAATATTTTTTATGGAAAGAAAACAATGAAAAAAATAAATAAATTAGTTAAAGTTGGTTGTTGGTTTTGTATTTGTTTTCAAACGACTTTTTATACTTTTTTAATAAATTTATCATCAAAAATTAAAATTTTATATTATTCAAATTTTAAATTTTATTATATAAAAATATTTGGAAAAGAATATTTTTATAAATTAAAAAATATTTTTTTTAACCAAACTATTTTAGAATTATTATTTTATTTGATTCTTTTCTTATTTCCTTTTTTGATTTTTTTATATATGAGATTATATAATTCAAAAGCAAATAAATTTACAAAAATATTTTGTGGTATATATGGTCTTATTTGGGGATTATTTCCTGGTTTATTTATATTATTTGGTTCTTATCAAAAAGAAAATCGTTCTTTAGTTAATCTGTAATATTTTATTTATATTATATAGTTATGTTAATAAACTACTTTACAAACATAAATAATAATTTAATAAAAATGTTAAAATTATTAATGGTCTTACATATATTTTTCAGTAGTTCGTTAGATATATGTAGGGCCATTTTTTTATTTAAATACCCACATTAAAATATATAAAAAAAAATAGTTATATAAATCAAAGCCCAGGAAAAGCAAAAGATTTATATAACTATCATAGAAAAGTTGCATATTAA
>NZ_JAGVRH010000010.1 GCF_018274325.1 'Fragaria x ananassa' phyllody phytoplasma
CGCGCAAAGCAACTCCTAGAGATAACGCAGTTATTGAAAACTTATTTGGTAAAATGAAAAATATTTTACTTTATCGCCATTCTTTTTTATTTCAAAATTCCCCAGAGAAAAAATAATTAAAATCATTAAACAATTTCCTGCTTTTTTGGAAACAAAAATGGCTCTTAATTAAATTATCCCCCCCTATTCAATATTCTCAAAGATTAAGATAAAGCAATTAAAAAAATAGCTTTTAAAATAAACCTTTTAAAAAGTTAGTTTTATTACGCCTTTTTTTAATAAAATGATATAATTATAAAAAAAATTAATTTTGTAGGTAGATTTTAAACTTTTTTTACCTCGCTATATAGCGTAAAGATAAAATATCTTTTGCAACTAACAAATTATGAAAAAAAATTAGATACTTTTTTAATTTAATCAAAATATTTTATTAGTTTGAAAAGATATAAAATTATCAACTTATTTTTAAATTTTAAAAAACAATTTTAAAGACAAAAGTTGTTTAAAAAAACGAAACATCGCAAGACTAACTTGCCATAAGTTAATCTTTTAAATTATTATAACATCGAATTTAGATCAAAAAAATGCATCCATAAAATGTTTATTATTTTCTAATATTTTTGTTTTTCGTATTTGATAATAAAATAGTGAAAAATAATATTGGTATTGTAAACGATAAAATAGTTGTTATATGTTTTTTAAAATAAGAAAATGCATCATTTGATTTTATAAATTCATAATTATTAATAAAATTTTCAATACTTTTTTGTATTTTTTCTTGACTTATATCAGGTTTTTTAGCTTCTTGTTTAAGGAAAAACATAATTTTTGTTTTCATAGATTCTATTTCTTGAGCATTTATTGGTTCAATTAAATTATTTTTAGATATTTCCTTATTTATAATATTTTCTATTATTTCTTCTGTTAAATTATTTAAAAGCTTACCTTCTTGTCCACTAATCATATTTGTTGCTTTTTGATTGAATTTTTCAAAAGAAAGATTGGGTTGGAATAAGTCATCTTTTATTTGAGAAGCAATCATATTTTTAATTTTATTTTTGGTAATTACAGAATAATTAAAATGAAAATTATCAATTATATTATTTAATTGATTTTGAATCATTTCAGTAATTTGTTGATTTTTTATTTTTATTATTGAATTTTCAAATTCTTCTTTAGTAATTTTTTCTATTTGATCTGCAGACGAACATAAATTATTAATTTTATTTTTAATTTTCCTTTTTGTATTTGTGATGTCATTAGAGTTAAAAATAGGGTGTTTAATTTGAAAATTAGTTATTTGTGTTTGAATATAGTTATTAATATATAATTTTTTATCATTATAAATTTGGTTTTTAATTTCTTGTAAAATAAAGTTTTTCATTTCAAGCAATGATGAGTATGTTTTTTTTGGTTGAAATTCTTTTTCTACTGTTGACAATATATGTTTCATTATTTCTTGTTCTGAAAACCAATTATTTTGTATAACATTTTCTTTTAATATTTCTTCTGTAAATTGTTTTTTAATATCATCAATATATTTTATTATTTCATGTTGCATAATTTCTTGATTGGTATCTTTTTGATAAATTAAAATATTCAGTTTTTTCCAAATATTTTGAAAAATTAAAAATGGATATTCAACATTGTAAGTATTCATAAAATCATGTAAAAAATCAATATTTCTTTGTATTTTATTGATATTCCATATAAAGTAAATATTTTGGGATTTTTTACCTCTTATATCTAAAAACTCTTCTAAAGTATTAACGTTAGGAATATTGATATGATCATTATTTGGCATATCCTGAAAATAAAATCCTATTAATTCTTGAGGTAAAAAATCTAGTGTACCATAAAAATTTTGAATTTTATTTAGTTCTTTAGAAAAAGTGATTTTTTTGATTTCGTGATCATTAATATTAAATACTTTTTGATTTCTTTCTTTGGGATAATTAAAGATAACATTAAAATATTGTGCTTCTTGCCGTGTATGAAAATTGTTATGATCTTTATAAAGATGTTTGATTTTAACTCCTTTATATTCTTTTAAATTTTCTAAATCTGACAAAGAATAAGGGTTATGTGCGTGTTCCTCCCAATTAAAATCGATATTCATTTGCCTATTTAAAGTAAGTTGTAAATCAACAGGCAAAATACTTAAATGATTATGGGTATTAACAGCCTTAATAGCTGCTTGATCTAAGATATCTGTTAATTTTCTTTGTGATTTTAAAGTCATATCAAATTGATTTTCTATAATATCATTCATTTTATCTAAATATTGATAACCCCTAATATCTATTCTATATTTTTTAGCTAATTTTTTTGTAAAAACTTTTCTATCTTTTGCATTTAATAAATTTATTTTAATTTGTCTGTTAAAACGACTTAAAATAGCTGCATCGATTTCATCTTTATAGTTGGTAGCTCCAATTAAAAAAACTGGATGTTTTGAATCAACTTCAAAACCTTCTGTTTGAGATAAAAAAGCCGAAATGATATTATCATGGTCTGAATTCGTTGCTTTATTACTAATACGACTTCGAAATACACTTTCACATTCATCAATAAAAATAATACTAGGAGCTTCTTGGCGAGCTTGTTTAAAAATTTCATTTATTAATGTTGGCCCTTCTCCTACATATTGTTTCGAAAAATGACTAGAATTTAAAGTGAAAAATGGTAATTTTGATTCACCAGCAATAATTTTGGCTAAAAAAGTTTTACCTGTTCCAGGAGGGCCATATAATAAAACACCTTTAGGAGGTTTTTGAACTCCTATATCTTTATATTGATCTGTATTTTTTAAATAGTGTAAGAATTCTTGCAGTTGTTCAACTTCTTCTTTCATCCCTATAAGATCTTTAAATTCAGGCATTTTTGAAGAATTAACTTTGAATTGTTGAACATTGGTTATCGAATTTAATATTTTATTTTCTTGTTCCTGTTTTGTTTGTTCAGTTAAATTATTAATTTTTTTATTAGCCTCTTGAAGGGCATCAAAAGTTTTTTCGCTAATCCCTTCAATAGTTGATAAGAGATCATCTTTAAAATTAATTATTGCATCACTCTGAGTTTTTATTTCTTCGCTTTGAGTTTTAATAATATTTGCTTGTTCTTTAAGTGTTTCAGTTTGTTCTTGGATTTTTTGCTGTATTTTTTGATGTTCTTGTTGCAGATTTTGATATTGGATTTTCAAATCATTAAATTGATTAGTATTATCTTTAATGAACAACTTTTGAATATCAATTTTTTCTTGTAATTTATTTTTTTCTGCTTGCGAAATGTTAGTTAATCTCTTAATTTCTACTTCTTTTTGGGATAAATTATCAGAAAAATCAATTATTTGAGATTCTAAAAAGTTATTTTTTGTTTGATGATTGTTAATTTTGGTGGTTAAATCAACAATTTGTGCGTCCAAAACTTGCTTTTGTTGTTCTGTTAATTTTTGATTATTAGTTAATTCTTGCTTTTTATCTTCGATTTCTTGTTGTAAAGCGAAAATGTTATCCATTTGTTTTTTAATTTCTTGAGTTTGGGTTTTAATATTTTCTTGTTGTTGCTTAATTTGTAATTCTTGACTTAATATTTCTTCGCTTTGAGTTTTAATAATATTTGCTTGTTGATTGATTTTTTTAACTTGTTCTAAAAATTTTTTTTCTAATTTTTTATATTTTTTTTGCAGATTTTGACGTTGACTGTTGGTGTTTATATTGATTTTTAAATTATTTATTTCTTGTTCTTTTTCTTGTAAAATTGTAAAATTATCAATTAAAAACTGAACATAATTTTTAGAAACAAAAGAAAAATTAGAAGGGGACCACATACTCCATGAAAATTCTTTCGGACTGGAAAAATTATTTGCTTTTGCTTGTAAATAATGTTTATAATTTTTGAAATCTGTTGGATTACCAGGAAAAACAAAAATATATTCATTTGCGTTAAAAACAGTTTGTTGAATAGAACTCTTGAATTCATCTATGATATTGTAAGATTTCATGAATTCTAGATTATATAACAAATCATCTTTCTTTTGGTTATCAAAATCATGGAAATTACTGATAAATTCTTGAGAAATAAAATTTATGATTTTAATTAATAACTTATCATTGCTTTTTAATTCATTAGGAAAATTATGTATTAATGTATCGACAACTTTGGATTTTCTTATAATATCTTGATTTTTTGTTATATCTAAAGCAAAAATGTTAATTGTGCATGTAAATAAAAATATAAAAAGTATAAAAAAAATAAAATTATGTTTTATTTTGGTGCTCATTTTGCGTTTATTTGTGAAAACACCTTTCTAATGTGAGAAAAATTTAATAGTTTAATGTGAAATATAAAAAATTTAAATATTGTGTTTTATAAAAATTAAAATCGAGATAGAATTACTGTGACTGTGTTTATGTTTATCAGAAATTTTTTAAACTGCTTTATAAGTGATTGTCTGAGGTACAGTACTTTGATTATCTTGATTGGACAAATAATAAGTTAAGGAAAAAGGGTGGTATTATTACTAACTAACTCAAATAATTATTTATCAAAAAAAACTTGTATCTTTGAAAAAATAATAAAAATCAAGAAAAATGGGGTTAACAAAAAAGGCATAATTATAATCATAATTGCATAAATTTAAATTATCTACATCAAAAAGCATGTATGTAATAGTTTATTTATGATAACTCATCAAGGGAAGTTATGCAAAAAAAATACACACAAGGAACAAAAAGAACAAAATTAACTAGTTAAATATGAACTATTTCAAAAATACTGCAAGATTTACCAATGGAAATTTTGTAAAAAATTTATAAGAATGGTCGTTGATTACAAACAACTGTTCTCTTTTTTTATTCTCACTACAAACCATAACATTTGAATTATTTTTTTGAATTTAAGTTCGAAATTATTTCAAAGAAGCGAGATTGATTTGATAATTAATTTTTCTTTAATTTTTTGTGTTATGTGTTTTTTGTTCTTGAAATTAAAAATAAAGCATATCATTGATTAATATATGCGTAAATAAGTTTATTAGTTAGTTATTTATCCGGGAAGTTACTCGCCTTAAATAATTTTTAAAAAATAATTTTAGTTGTTTATAAATCGCCAACTAATTATATCATAAATAATTTTATTATTAATGTTTTTTTTGAATAATTTTTTAATTTTTTCAAATTTGGAAAAAATAGAAACAATTTAAAAATTGAATAATTAAAAATTTAATATTATTTGCTAAAAGTATAACAAAAAAGAAACTTAGAAAAGCTTCTTTAAATTTGTTATATTTATTCAATTTTGTGTTTTTGGCATGTTTTAGTTTTTATATGTATTAAAAATTTGCTTAAAATCAAAAAAAAGATAAATATGCTTAATATTAAAAACTGTAAAATGTTTGATAAAATTCTTAGTAAAAAATTGAACTGTTTTTTTACTATTTTTTAAGCAAAGAAAACATTTTTTGTTTATATATTTCTACACCTGGTTGATTAAAAGGGTTAATTCCTAGTAAATAACCAGACATAGCACAAGCTTTTTTAAAGAAATAAACTAAATATCCAAAACGAAATTCATCTAAAGTAGGAATAATAATTTCTAAATTAGGAACACCCCCTTCAATATGAGCTTGTTTAGTTGCTTGAAGAATTTTTTGATTGATTTCAGAATAAGATTTATTGGCTATATAATTCAAATTATCTAATTCATTTAAAATTTCAGGGATAATGCAATCATCTTTCATAGTTTCTACATTTAAAATAGTTTCAAATAATATTTTAGAACCTTCTTGAATAAATTGACCTAAAGAATGAAGTTCAGTAGAATTATTAATGGCTCCCACAAATAATCCTTTATCTTCTTTTCCTTCAGATTCTGCAAATAATTGTTTCCACCATTCTGAAAAAGCAAGTAAATGCGGTTCATAAGTTACTAATAATTCCATTTTTTTGTTTAATTTTGTATGCAACAAATATCTAACTAAAGCGTATTGATAAGCTTGGTTTTGGTTGATGTCGTCTGAAGAAGTATCATTAAAAGCTTGTAATGCTCCTTGTAACATAGCATCAACATTTAAATTAGCAAATATAAAAGCGAGCATGCCTACGCTAGTAAAAACACTAAATCTTCCGCCAATAGAGTCGGGAATCACAAACATTTGATATCCTTCTTTTTTAGCTAAATGAAACAAAGTTCCTTTTTGTTTATCTGTGGTTGCAAAAATAAAGTTTTTGTAATTATCTTTTCCATATTTGCTTTCTATTTCTTTTTTAAGAATACGAAAAGCTAAAGCGGGTTCTAAAGTGGTTCCTGATTTAGAAATTACATTAATAGCCCAATTTTTATCTTTTAAATATTTTAAAAGATTAGTTAAATAATTACCTGAAACTTGGTGTCCTGCGAAAATTATTTCAGGTTTAGCTTTTTGAAATGGTGTGTGAAGAAATTCTATTCCAGCTTTGGCTCCTAAATAAGAACCGCCGATGCCAATAACTACTAAAACATCTAAATTAGTATGTTTTTGTTTTAATTGTTTAATTTTGTTCAATTCTTGGCGGTCATAATACAACGGCCATTCCAACCAACCTAAAAATTGATTTTTAATGGTTTGATCATGATGTAATTTTTGATGAATAGTTTTTATTTGAGAGATAAAAGTTTTTTTTTGTTCATCCCAATTTAAAAATTTTTTGATTCCATTAAAATTTAGTTTTAAACTCATTTTTGAGCTCCTTAATTTTTTCATAACTAGAATATAAATTCCAAGTTCTTTATATCTTAAAATGTATTAAAAAAAGAAATTATAATTGGTTTTGATAAAAAAATTTATATAAAACTTTAGTTAAAAATTATTGTGCAATTTTATTTTATTACGTTTTTATTTCATTAATTATTTCTTTTTGAGTTTTTGAAATACGTTTGTTTTTTTGTAAAAAAACAATAAATATAATGGTAGTTATTATTAAAACTATTGCATTACTACCAAAAGTACTTAATCCAAATTGATAAGCAAAAGAAAGAATGTCGCCTTTTGGAACAAGTTTATGTAATGCAAAAAGAATAGTTCCTCTTGTAAGTACTCTTACAAGATTCATACAAAAAATAAGATTAGCTTTCTTTTTATAAGATAAGATATAACCCATCATAATAGAAGACCAAACAGAAGTAAATAAAGAAGTTCCTTCCCAAAACAAAATGATATTAAAATTAGTTATTTCTGTGTGACTGAAAGTTTTGTTAGGTTTTAACAAGTAAAGAAGTTTTTCTCCTAAAAAATAATTTGATAATAAACCTAAGGTACCAATAATTAAAGTGGCGTAAAAAACATTTTTAAAAATTTTAAAAGTTTTACGATTGCTTTCAACAGCAACACTTCGTGAAACCATTGCAGATTGTGGATCTTCTAAAGATTGAGAAATGGCGTAAAAAATACCATTAACAACCGCAACTAATCCAGAAATAGCTACTAAATCTGGATAATAATTGGTAGCCATATCCAGAATGAATTTTTTACCAATTTCATAAGTTACTTTTCCTATAATTAAAACTCCTGATAACTTCAACATTGTTTTAACTATATTTTTAGAAAAGGTCAAGTTTTTAAATCTTAATTGAAAAGGATTTTTAGGACTAAGCATATAATAAAAAGCAATAAAAGTAATTAATAAATTAGATAATAAATCAGCTAAAGCCAAATCAGTTACTTGAACTGTTCCTGGAGTTTTTGAAAATTTATAAATAAAGGAAATAAAGATTCTAACAGTAATTAATAAAATATTCAGAAACAAAATAAATTTGTTTTTATTTTTGGCAAGTTCTAAACCGATGAAAACAGAATTAATAGTAATAAAAACAAAAGTAATTAAAGAATAATAATAATATAGCAATCCACCATCAGAATGATATTCATGTTTTAAAAATATATCTCCTAAAAAACCAGGTAATAAAGCCCCTAATCCTAAAAAAAGCAAACATAAAAAGGAAATAGTAGCAGCCAATAAAAAAGCTAAAGTAGCATATTGTTTTGCTTGTTTAATATTTTGTTTTTTATATTCACGTGCTACTAAAACTACTCCAGCTCCTCCTAAAGAAACAGCAATACTTTGAAGGATTTTTTTAATTTGCTTCATATAAGTAATGGTACTATCTACATTTTTTGCTTTACCAGTATCACCTATAATAGCAAAATCAATAGAAGTTCCTAAATGTTGGAAAATCAAATAAATAGCAATAGGGATAGTAAGAATAATTAAATTTCTCAAAATAGAACCTTTAAAAATAGATTCCTGTTTTGAAGAAAGGTTTTTTTTCTCTATATTGTTGGTAGTCATAAAATAAAAAAGGCCTCTTTAGCTTTCAATTTTTTTTATATCAAAATATAAGCTGTTTGTGATCTGAAAATTAATTTAATAATTAATTAGGTAATAATTTTGATATTGTGTTATACAATCTGTATTGTTCTTTTTGATGATAATAAATTTTTTCAAAATCTACATGAACTAAATGCAGTCCTTGTAGCCCAACTCCACAATTAAAAACGTTTTTTTGTAACAATTCAACGGCATAACTACCCATACGAGTAGCTAATACTAAATCTTCAGAAGTAGGTCTACCACCTCTTTGAATATGTCCTAAAATTTGAGCTCTCGTTTCAAAATTACTGTGTTGTTCAACTTCTTTAGCTAAAGCATGAATATCAAAAATATGTTCAGTTATTATAACAATAGCACATCTTTGTTTAGCTTCTTTTAAAGATTTAATTTTAGCAAAAATAGCTTCTTTATTTAAAATATGTTCACGAGTTACAATTAAATCAGCACTAGTAGCAACTCCACCATATAAAGCTAAATCACCTTTATCACGACCCATAACTTCAATAATACTACATCTATTATGAGAAATCGAAGTATCACGCAATTTTAAAACAGCATCAACTACGTTACTTAAAGCAGTACTAAAACCAATTGTAAAATCAGTATAATCAATATCATTATCAATGGTAGCAGGCAACCCTACACATTGAATACCCACTTCTTGTAATTTCATAGCTCCTTTATAAGAACCATCGCCACCAATAACAATTAATTTATTAATCCCTAATTTTTTCAAATTACGTGCACATTGTTCTCTAATTTCTGAATTTTGTTGGAAAGAAATGAAACGCGAAGTTCCTAAAAAAGTTCCTGATACATTAATATTATATGGAAGTGTTTTTAGTTCTAAAAGTTCTATTTCATTATAATATAAACCCAAGTATCCATCACGAACACCATAAACTTGTAACCCTTGTTTACTCCCTTCTAAAACAACAGCCCTAATAGCAGCATTCATACCGGGAGCATCGCCACCTGAAGTTAAAACAGCAATTTTTTTGCATTCTTTTAAGTTTTTCATTGTTATATATATCAAACCTCTTTTTTTTATATATTTTTTTGTATATTTTTTATAATTTGACAATTATTTGTTGGGATTTAATTCTTCTTTAATTCAAAATAATTTAATTTATTATTTGCTTATTTATTAATTACATATAAACAAAATATGTAACAAGTATACAATTATGAAAAAAAGCAATATAAGGGTAGGAGAATGGAAAAAATAAGAAATAAAAGAAATAAAGAGGATGGAAAGAAAAAAATAAATAATAAAAAATAAATCAATATTATTTCTTATGATTTAAAAAATTATTCGGATTAAAAACAAAAAGCATTAAAACCTTAAGAAAATAATAAGTTTATTAAAACTATCTAAAAATAAATTTTTGCTAAAAGGAAAAAAGATAAAAAATACAAATAATTAAAAAAACATCACAGAAATTATAATAACTATCATATTTTAAAGAAACATATGTTTGTTGGATAACCTTTCTTAGTTAAATTTAAAGGGATTGCAAATATAACAAAAATATTTTAATTATTACAGTTATTTTTAAACAATGCTTTCCAATATAATATTAAATATCTTCAATAATTTTTTATTTTAATAAAACATAATCATAAAGTTTTATAAATTCACAAAATATTAATATTTTACCAAAAATTAAAAACTCAATATCAAATATTTAAGAATATTTTAAATTATTTTGATGCTAATTATACAAATCATGATTATTTTAATTTTATTATTAACTACATTTTTATTTTATAAAACAAAGATCAATATTGCAATCAAAATGTATGAAATTATTTTAATTTTGCATAAAAAGATTATTTGACATTCGAAAATTTTATTTTTTTATCAAGCAAAAATCTTCATAAAGCATTTATAAAAAACGAATCACCTTTCAATAGTTTAAAATTATTCATAATTAAGATCTTAAATATCTATCATAATTAAAAAATAAAAAAAGTAAGCAAAATTACATTTTCTACCTTTAATTATATACAATATTTTAACATCTTTCCCATTATTTTAAATATCAAAATAATTTATTTACAAATATTTGATATAATTAAATCAATTTATTATGTCTATATTACAAAATTTATACATTTAGTTTGAAAAATAAATCTTTTAATTATTGTAATCTTCTTTTTAGTTCTTATTTGTTATAGGAGAAGATTGAGTTTGTGATTAAAATGGTTAAAAAGATAAATAATAAAAAAGAACTAATCTTTTAGGGAATAGTTCTTGAAAAGAATAGGTGATAAGTGAAAAAAGGTATTTTTCCTATTTATAAAAAAATTAAAAAAGGAGATTCAAAATGGCAAGAAATATCAAACATTATTATTCCAAAATAAAATTTTTTAGAAGAAAAAAATTAATCCTAAGCAGTTTTTTTATGTATTGGTTATTACCTGTTTTAGGCATTATTATTCTTGTTTGTATTTTTTTTAGCTCATAAAGGTTATATTTCAATCACTAAGTAAGAAAAATAAATAAATGTAGCTATTGCAGGAAGAATTGTTTTAAAAAGAGGATAAGAAAAAGCTGGTTTTTTTCGTTTTTATGTTACAAAACCTTAAAATTAAGGTATATTAATGTTAATTTCCAAAGCAAAAATAAATAACTTTCAAATTATTGAGTACTTATCACCTATTCCCTCTTGAAAGAAAAACTAAAAACCGAAAACCAAACATACAAGGAAATAATTCAAAAAATCAAATTAACCTCTAAAATCGCTGAATACGATAAAATAGCTAAACAAATAGATAATCAAATAACTTGGTCAGGTTCTTTTCCAACCTATCAAAAATAAAATAAGTGATTCTGTAAATAAAAAAGTTGCGTCTGTAAGGTCTTGGTTTAAAAAATGGTTTTAAAGTTAATTAAAAAGTTAAATATGTTAAAATACCTGTATATTGAAATTTCTTCCAAAGGAATTAATAAATATGATCAAAATTAAAAAAATAATCAAATGGTTTTTCTTAATCATTATTTTTATCGTTGCTGCTTTTATTGGTTTTATCATCTTAACTGAAACAGGAGTTATTAAAATTCCTAAAAAACCTATTCCTTTCTTAAAGGAAACTGAAATTAATAAAATTAGAGAATGGGAAGAAGATGATCATAACGGCCGAACTAATATGATCGAAGTTCATTATAAATTCGATGGTTTAAACGGCATTGGTTATTATCATCAACAACTTAATGATAAAACTAATAAAAGTTCTTTTGAAATAATGACTATCCAAGAGCGCCTTCAATCCCAACCCGAACCTTCCAACCTTGCCATCTTCATCAAAAACCGTCACCCTTTCGACTGTTGGAACAAAGATGGCGATACTTATATAATTTCACCACCCTAAACGGTTTTGGTTCCGCATCTTTTGATAGAAAGACTGATAGTCAATTATATTCTTACATCAACTTCGAAAAACAACAACACAAAAGCCCACGAGAAAATCACTTAATTCTCAAATACCAAGGACCAAAACATTTTCTAGAAGAAGACAAAAACTTCTACCTTGGCACGGCAAGAGTTGATAATTCCAATTTCAAATTAACCGACTTCTACCTCCACTTAAATCCTGTTCGTAAAACTTTATCCATCTTCAAAGATAAATACAATAACGATAAAATCAAAGAAGCCGAAATGAACCAAAGACACTCTAATGGGTGGTAAAAACAAAAATTAAAGGAAATTTAAATAAATGTTTAAATTTAAAAAAAAATTTAATAGAATAATTTATATCTGTTTAATAATTTTTATAGGATTGTTATTACTGTTTAATAAACAATTAGTTATGGCTATGCAAAATAATAAAAATAAACAAATTTTTAAAAAAACTACACAGAACATTCCGTTAATTTTTCGCGATAAAGAAAAAATAATTATAAAACATAAAACTGTAACTGATGAAGATATTAAAGAAATAATTTATAATTGCCGAAAAAAACCTTTTTTAATCAAGGACGAAAAAATAAAACGTTTAATTAATCATTTATTTTTAATTAAAAAAATATCTCAAGAAGATTATGATTCATTAATAGAAAGAAAAATAAAATTAGAAATAGATTTAAATATTATCCCAAACGAAAATCAATAAAAAAACAAATTAAAATTAAAAACAATTAAAATCAAAGACCCTTAAAAAGGGTCTTTTTTTATTAACCAATATCTTTAAAGAAAGAAACTATTAAATATGTTCGCAAAAAAAACTCTTTCAAACTTTACCGAATAATATTATCTTTTTCATCATTTATCTTTATCTTATTAATCCCTTTAATTTTTATTAATTATTTAATCAAATGCTATCTTTTGATTTATCGATTAAGCCTTCAAAAATTAAAGAAAGGAATAGGTTCTTTAGGAAGTTTAATCACTCCTGTTTCAGTTAAGATAATAAAACCAATAAAAGCAGCAACGATAAAAATAATGATTAAGAAAAACCATTTGATTATTTTTTTAATTTTGATCATATTTATTAATTCCTTTGGAAGAAATTTCAATATATAGGTATTTTAACATATTTAACTTTTTAATTAACTTTAAAACCATTTTTTAAACCAAGACCTTACAGACGCAACTTTTTTATTTACAGAATCACTTATTTTATTTTTGATAGGTTGGAAAAGAACCTGACCAAGTTATTTGATTATCTATTTGTTTAGCTATTTTATTGTATTCAGCGATTTTAGAGGTTAATTTGATTTTTTGAATTATTTCCTTGTATGTTTGGTTTTCGGTTTTTAGTTTTTCTTTCAAGAGGGAATAGGTGATAAGTACTCAATAATTTGAAAGTTATTTATTTTTGCTTTGGAAATTAACATTAATATACCTTAATTTTAAGGTTTTGTAACATAAAAACGAAAAAAACCAGCTTTTTCTTATCCTCTTTTTAAAACAATTCTTCCTGCAATAGCTACATTTATTTATTTTTCTTACTTAGCGATTGAAATATAACCTTTATGAGCTAAAAAAAATACAAACAGGAATAATAATACCTAAAACAGGTAACAACCAATACATAAAAAAACCGCTTAGGGTTAATTTTTTTCTTCTAAAAAATTTTATTTTGGAATAATAATGTTTGATATTTCTTGCCATTTTGAATCTCCTTTTTTAATTTTTTTATAAATAGGAAAAATACCTTTTTTCACTTATCACCTATTCTTTTCAAGAACTATTCCCTAAAAGATTAGTTCTTTTTTATTATTTATCTTCTTAACCATTTTAATCACAAACTCAATCTTCTCCTATAACAAATAAGAACTAAAAAGAAGATTACAATAATTAAAAGATTTATTTTTCAAACTAAATGTATAAATTTTGTCTTTGGTTTCGAAAAAGTTTGTTATTTGTTGAACAATAAATTTTTCATTAGTTGCTGGAACAGGTTTGCCGCCACGTAGATAATCTTCATAACAAGTATATTGTTCTCGTTTCTCTTCTTTATATTCACCTCCATAATCAAATAAGTTATTTTCTCTTTTCCAATCGCGGATGGCTGTGTAGAGGTCGAGGGAATCCGGAAGTTCCAAGTTTATGAATCTTTTTTAGGCGTTGAAGGTGAAAAGATAGATGTTTTTGGTCCTGTTGGAAAGTTTTAGAAGATCTTCGATGTTTCCTTGTTGAGGTTTCATAATCCGAATGCCATCATCAAAATAAATGTCTTCTATGTGATGACCATTGTAATATGTTAATGGCAAAGGAACAACCAAACCAGTGTTTGGTGTGACGTTGTAACAGCCTAATTTAATGAGTTTGGGTTCTTTGATGATGTTATTGTTGATTAAGTATTGATTAACAACTTCTTCTTTACTTTGACCGACAAAGATATTGGATAATATTAATTTTATATTAGGATTATCTTCGTTAGGTTTTTGGTTTAACATCCCAAAAGACAAAGGCTTCTTCGATGGCGATTTCGTATTTGAGGAGGTCTTCGAGGGTATATTTTGAATCTTCATCAGGGTATCTAATATTGAAAGGATTAATTCTAGGTTTAAAGTAGACACCTAAAAGGACTTGAGGAAGGTTTTTGAGGTACTAATAGAGGTCGTTTTATTTGAAGTAATTGTAAGAAGGGGTGAAAAAGGCGCCTGTGCAAGCGACATCATAATATTTTAAGATGTTAGGGATGTCGTCTTTTTCTAGGATGTTGATGTCATATCTTTTTAATTTGGGTTTGGGTGTTTTAAACGCTTTAAAAAGGGCTTCTTTTGCCGCCCATCTTCCTGCTAAAAAATCTAATTGACGTTGACTGTTTTTAAAAGTAAGATAAATTTTATTTTGGATTTTGTTTGTTTGTGAAAATAGTTATGGGCGTAGATGGTTTTATGGGATAATACAAAGATTAATAAAGAAATAACAATTAAGAGAACTTTTTTAGGGGTTTTTGTTTGGATCATATCTTTTTCACCTCCTAAGGTTTGAATTTTAGACCTTACCAATTGTTGCGTGTGTGTTTGGGTAAAAGAAAAAGACCTTTGGATGGGTCTTAATATGACAATATGTTTATGTTTTTTAACGTCTTCGTGAAGAAGTATTACGAGATAAATTAATTCTAGGTATAGAAGATAATTGATTTCTTATTTGTTCTAATATTTCATTTATACTAGCTTGATTTTGATTTATTCTTATTTGTGTATTTCTTAAAAGATTGATTTGTTGTTCTGAAGCAAAAAGTGGTGTATTAACAATATTGGTTTCCATTTCTTGTACTAATGATGAATGATTGTGTTCTAATTCTATCATTCTAATGTTTAAAATTAAATTTCTATTTATTTGTTGTTGGATATTTAAGTGTCTTTGTTGAGTTGTAATAATTTGTCGATGTATTTCTTCGAATTGACTTAATAAAATATTTTTTTCTTCTTCTGAAATTTGATTTTCAAAGGCATTAATAACTTCTTGAGCTTTTGTTTGTTGCAAAGTTAATAAACTTTGATAATTTCTATATTCTTCTAAAGAATTATAAACATTGTTGTTATTGTTTAATTCATCATTATTCATCGCCATTACTTGGTTTTTAAAAAAAAATCCTATAGAAATTATTAAACAAAGATGAATTATTTTAAATTGGTTTTTTAATTTAACCATTAATTAAATCTCCTTTTATTATTATCCCTCAGATGAGGTTATTTCGTAGAGGGAATTGAGGGAGGATAGGGTGGATTGTTTATCTTCTAACAATGTTTTATTATAATCTCTTTCTAAATCTTTTTTAAATTCTTCGGCTCTTTTTAACGTGTTTTCATAATATGTTTTATCTACTTCTAAATCGGCTATTTTTCTTCTGCATTCCATTATTTGTTGAACTATTACTGTTGTTTCATGTTGTAATTTACTTTTTTTGTTATCAATTGCAGTTAATTCATCGTTTTTATAAGTTGATATTCCTTGAGTTTGTAATTGCGTTTGTTTATTTTGTCTTTCTATTTTTAATTTATCTATTTCTTTATTTTTGTGAGTTAATACTTCTTCTTTTGGTTTTAGCTGTTCTTGTAACGGTGAGATTTGTTTTGTTACTGAATTTCTTTGATTAATTAATTCATCGCATTTTTTTGTTCTTCTTTGATTTTGATTCTGTTTGTTCTCTATCCAATGAACTTAATGAACGTTTCCAACTATTTTTAATTTCATTGATTTCATTTTTTTCTTCTTGAGAAAGATTTAATGATAAAACTTTATTTTCATTTTCAGATAAGATATAAGATACAATTTGATCATATTTTGATTGAGTTATTTTGATTTTAGATTTTGGAATTTCTATTTCTCTTTTGGTTCTTGATTCTTTATTTGATTCTTCTTGAATTTGGTAAATTTTGTTGTTGATTAGATAATTGAGTTGTTCGTTGGTTATTTTTTTTCAGTTTTATTTCGTGATTAATAATCACAATTATAATAATAAAAACAATAATAAAAAATATTGAATATTTTTTAAAAAATTTCATTCTTTAAGGTCCCTTCCGATAATAGTAGTAATTTATATTATCTTTTAAAGAAATTAATTACCACTATTATACAACTTTATTTGTTTTAAATTCAAAGAAAAAGTTTGATTAAATTAATTTGTAATAGGTTGAAGGAATTTATTATATCTTTTTGGTTTGATTCTTTCTTGGGATCTGGCATAATTCGGAGATTTTTGTTTTAATTCTTCTTTTATGACATTTATTTCTTCGTTTTTATATTCTAGGTTTTCTTCTAGTTCAAATTTTTGTTTATGTTGGTCCTCACTATCAGAAATCAAAATTAAAACATTAAATGGTATGTTATCAGATGCCATTGAGGTGTTCCAAAAGTTTAGACACTTTTTACTTTTTAAAAATTCTTTAAGACTAATGATTAAGTCATTAGTCTTTT
>NZ_JAGVRH010000011.1 GCF_018274325.1 'Fragaria x ananassa' phyllody phytoplasma
TTTTTGAGAAAAAAATTATATTTTTTTTCTAAAAAAAATGTTGTTCTTAACTGGTTCCATTTTCGTGGAGCTTATCATATTAATGTATGATTATAAAAACAAACAGTATATATAGAATAAAACAAATATGGGTTTCCAAATCTGCTAAATAATATTTCATCAAAAAGATAAAATAAAAAATACCACCTTTAAAGGTGGTATTTTTTTATAATTGCTGAATAAATACTTTTTCAAAAACTTCACAAACGTCAGATACAGTTATAATATTTAATTTAGTTCTTACTTCTTCTGGAATGTCATCGATATCTTTGATGTTTTCTTGAGGAATTAATATAGTATCAAGACCGCTACGGCTAGCAGCAATAGCTTTTTCTTTTAAACCACCAATTGCTAAAATATCTCCTCTTAAAGTAATTTCTCCTGTCATACCCAAACCTTTTTTAATATATTTTTGAGTAATAGCAGAAAATAGAGAAGTAGCAATTGTTATTCCTGCTGATGGACCATCTTTAGGAACTGCGCCTTCTGGAAGATGAATATGAAAATCATTTTCTAAAAACATATTAGCATCAATTCCTAATTTTTGGACATTAGCTTTAATAAAACTAAAAGCAGTATAAGCGCTTTCTTTTAAAACATCTCCTAATTTTCCGGTTAAAAATAATTGACCTTTACCTTTGTAATAAGTGACTTCGACTTTTAGTAAATCGCCACCAAAATAAGTATAAGCTAATCCATTAGTAGAACCTATTTGTTCTTTTTGTTCTGATAACAAGTGTAAATATTTTTCTTTTCCTAAATATTTAGCTATATTTTGAGGAGTAATTATAATTTGTTCCTTTTTGTCGATTAAAATCTTTTTAATGGTTTTACGAGCAAGTTCAGCTAATATACGTTCTAATTCTCTGACACCTGCTTCTTTAGTGTAATGACGAATTAAGTAAAGTAAGGTATCATCTTTTAAAATTAAATTTTTGTTAGTGATACCATGATTTTTTAATTGTTTTTTGAGTAAATACTTTGATGCAATTTCTACCTTATCTTTTTCAGTATAAGAATTGATTTCAATAATTTCCATACGATCTCTTAAAGGTTCAGGAACGTTTTCTAAATAATTAGCAGTAGCTATAAAAAGGACTTGTGATAAATCAAATGGTTCTGATAAAAAATGATCCATAAAATTAACATTTTGTTGAGGATCCAACACTTCTAATAAAGCTGAAGCAGGATCAAAATTATAATTAGCAATTAATTTATCAATTTCATCTAATAAAAAAACTGGATTGATTGTTTTTGCTTCTTTAATTCCTGTTAAAATACGACCAGGCATAGCTCCTATATAAGTTTTACGGTGACCTCTAATTTCGGATTCTTCTTTCATCCCACCTAATGATTGTCTTACAAATTTACGTCCTAAAGCTTTAGCTACAGAAGCGGCTAAAGAAGTTTTACCAACTCCTGGTGGCCCTACTAAACATAAGATATTTTGCGGATTTTTCTTAGTCATTATTTTGACTGCCGCATATTCTAATATTCTTTCTTTAACTTTTTTTAATCCATAATGATCCATATTAAGAGATTTTTCAATTTGAGTTAAATCGTTTATATCTTGACTAGTTTTTTTCCAAGGTAATTCAAGTAAAAAGTCAAGATAGTTTTTAATTACAAAGGATTCTGCCATTAAAGATGATGCTGATTGATAACGTGATAATTCTTGTAAAGCTTTAGTTTTGATATCATCAGGTAAAGGGGTTTTGTTGATTTTTGCTCTTAAATCAGCAATTTCTTCTTCTTTCTTAGCTTTATCACCTAATTCATGTTGAATAGCTTTCATCTTTTCTCTTAAATAAAATTCTTTTTGATTTTCATCGATGCTTTGTTTAACTTTTTCATTAATTTTTTGTTCTAAATTAATTCCTGTAATTAAAATATCAACATCTCTTAAAATATTGAATAATCTTTTATTAAGACGAGCTTCTTTTAAATATTTAAATTTGTCTGCATCACCAATTCTTAAATTAAAAATAATGATATCTGTTATTTTTTCTGTATCGTGTTCTACTTCAATCATTTCTAAAAAATTACCATTATTTTGATTAATTAATTGAAAGGGTTTTTTTAAAATAGTATCGATTACTAATTTAACTAAAGCTTGTTCTTCATTGGCTTTGCCAAAAATGGTTTTAATACTTTGATATTCTACTTTATAAAAAGGTTCCTCTTGTAAAAATTTTTGGATTTTAACTCTTTGAAAAACACGGAATCTTACTTTAAAATTGCCATTAGGTAATTTAATTTTGGTGATAATTTGGGCCATTACTGCATAACGATTTAAGTCTTTAATTTTGGTTTTACCTTGTAAACCTTTTATTTGGGTTAAAACGATAATAAAAGATTTAGCATTGCTTTGTGATTCCTTTAAAGCGTTAATATATTGTTTTTCTGATATTTCAATCCTAAAATCAACATTAGGCATAGGAACCACTTCATGAATTACTAAAGCTGGTAATTGTAAAACTTCTTTGAAGTCTGTTTCTGGGATAAAATCAGCTTTAATATTTTTAATTTTGGTTGGCATTTTTTTTTATTCCCTTTCTATTTTTATTTTTATTTATTACTGGTTAGTTGCTTTTTAATCAGAGAAGATAACACTTTGAAGTACTAATTTCCAAGCTTCTTCTATTAAAAGAGAATTTTTTAAAGTTTGAGGGTTGACGTTTTTTTTAATTTGTTCAACAGGTATTTTATGATTTTGATTTAAAACAAGATAATATTTTTCTAATTTTTCTTCAGAAATGGTAATTTTTTCTTCTAAGGCAATTTGTTCCATGATCAGTTGATATTCTAAGTTTTTTCTTGTTTGTTCATACCATTCTGCTTCCATTTTTTCTTTAGTAATTCCTAAATATTGTTGATATTGTTCTAAATTTAAATTTTGTTTTTTTAATTGTAATTCGAATTCACTTTTAAGACGGTTTTGTTCTTGTGTCACAATTTCTGTAGAAATTTCAAGTTTGGTTTGACTTACTATTTGGTTAATAACTTCTTTTTTTAAGTTTTCGTCGTTTTCTTTTTTTCTTTCTTTTAAAAGTTCTTGTTTAATATGATTGCGTAATTGTTCTAAAGTGTTTATTTTAGGATATTGAAGTGTTTTGACTAAATCATCGTTTAATTTAGGCATTTTTTTGATTTTAATGTCATGAAGTGTTATTTTGAAAATAGCTTTTTGATTGGCTAAATCTTTTTGATGATAAGTGTTTGGGAAAATGATTTCTATATCTTTTTTCTCCCCCCTTTTCATTCCTAACATTTGTTCTTCAAAACCAGGAACAAATTGGGAAGAGCCGATTTCTAAACTATAATTTTGGCCTTTTCCTCCTTCGAAAGGTTTATTGTTGACAAAACCTTCGAAATCAAAAATAGCTGTATCTTTCTTTTCTAATAAATCAGTTGATTTTGGTTCTAAAGTTGATTTTCTATCTATTAAAGAGTTGATTTTGGTTGCTATTTCGTTATCGTTGATATTTAGATTGCTTTGTTTAATTGTTAATCCTAAATATTTTCCCAAAACTACTTTTGGTTTGATCATAAATTCTAAGCCAAAAGTAAAATCTTGTTTTTCTTTAAATTTTTTCTCTTCTAAGGCGATCATTTGAGGTATTCCCATGTTTTCAAATTTTTTTTTGGTTAAAGCTTCTTGGTATTTTTGTTGAACAATAATTTCTAAAGCTTGAAAGTATAAATCATTTTTGCCAAAGCGGATTTCAAAAATGTTTCGCGGGACGTATCCTTTTCTAAAACCTTTGATTTTTATTTTTGATTTAATTTTTTCGTAAGCTAAAGTAAGATTTTCTTCTAATTCAGGTGTTGAAACTTTAAAAAAATATTGTATTTTTTGATCATTAACTTTTTTGATTTTCATGGTTGTTTCCTTTTTTTCTTTGTTTATTTTTTTGTTTTTCTTTAATCGTCTTTAATTTGCTTTAATCTTTATAAAATATTATTTATGTTTGTATTTTTGTGTTATGTGTGTTTTGTATTTTAACTAATATTTAATTTTATTTTATGATTATTTGGTTGTATCTTTATATCTTTATTATTCTAATAAGAGTATAAATGATTAGTTAAGGCGAAAGCATTATTTATTGATATATTTTATAAATTTGATAACTTTAAAATTAAAAATGATTAATTATTGATATTAAATAGTTTAGTTTTAAAATATGTAATAAAATAGACTCAATATGATAAAAAGAATAGTTAAAAAAATATTAAAGTATATAATATTAATTAATTGTGGTATTTTCTTGGTAGAAAGTTGGTAAATTATTAATTAATATCGAGGTAAAAATGGCTTTCTTTCCTATTATTAGTATAACATATTAATTTATGACATATGAATAAATGTGATATATATATATATAATATCTTTTTATGTACTTTATATATCCTTATATGTTCTATTTATATCCCATATTTAATTATTACATACCTTTATATCTAATTATTATTTATATGTGCTTATATTAATATTTAAATAATGTTATAATTTTATATATACTTAGTAATTATTAATATTTTAATATTACATAACATAACATATCTTTATATATCAAAGACACAAGCGATAAGATAAATAAAAAAAAAGACTTACAAAAATTAATTTGTTAGTCTAATAACTATTTTTTATTGATTAAGATCTTTTTTAAATATTTGCCTGTATAACTACTTTGATGTTTACTAATTTCTTCAGGAGTTCCTGTTGCCAATAAATAACCTCCTTTAGCTCCTCCTTCAGGGCCTAAATCAATAATATAATCAGCATTTTTAATCATATCTAAATTATGTTCAATGACAATAATAGTAGCACTTTTATCTACCATATGTTGTAAGACATCAATTAATTGTTTGATATCTTCTGAATGTAGGCCAGTAGTTGGTTCGTCTAAGATATATAAAGCCCCTTTAATAATTCTTTTACTTAATTCACTAGCTAATTTGACTCTTTGAGATTCTCCTCCTGATAAAGTAGGAGATGATTGTCCTAATTTAATATATCCTAATCCCACTTTTTGTAATATTTCTAAGGGATGTTTAATTTTGGGGTGATTTTTGAAAAAAGTTACTCCTTCATCAACATTCATATTGAGGATATCTGCAATATTTTTGCCTTTGTATTTAATTTTTAAAGTTTCTTTTTGATATCTTGTTCCTTGGCAACTTTCACATTTGACATAAACATCAGGTAAAAAATACATAGATATTTTTTTGACTCCTTCACCAGAACAAGCTTCGCATCTTCCTCCTTTAACATTGAAAGAAAAGCGTCCTTTTTGATAACCTTTGATTTTGGCTTCGGGGATTTGAGTATATAAATCTTTAATTTCGTTAAAAACACCTGTATAAGTAACAGGATTACTTCTAAGGGTTTTGCCGATAGATGATTGTGATATTTCTACTATTTTATTGATATGGTTAAAATCGTTAACTTTATTGGGTTCTATTTTTGATTTTTGTTGTTGTTCTTCTTATTTTCCTTGCTTCTTTAATTGTTCTTTTTCTTTTAAGATATTATTTTGAAAATGATTTTTATTATAATTTTGTTTTAATCCTTTTATAATAAAACATCATGGACTAAAGTAGATTTACCAGAACCAGATACTCCTGTTACTAATGTTAAATTTTCCATAGGGAAAACAACATCAATGTTTTTTAAATTATTTTTACAAGCATTAGTAACTAATAAATATTTTTCATTAAAAGGTCTTCTTTGTTGAGGAATATTAATAGTAAGAGTACCAGCTAAATACTTTCCTGTTAAACTATTAGGATTTTCCATTAATTCTTGTGGTGTTCCTGCAGCTTGTACTTTTCCTCCTAAAAGACCTGCTTTAGGGCCAATATCAATTAAATAATCAGCTGCTAAAATAGTATCATGATCATGTTCTACTACAATTAAAGAATTTCCTAAATGACACATTTTTTTTAAAGAATTAATTAATAAATCATTATCTTTTTGATGTAAACCAATTGAAGGTTCATCTAGTACATATAGCACTCCTGATAATTTAGAACCAATTTGAGTAGCTAAACGAATTCTTTGAGATTCTCCTCCTGATAAAGTGTTACCACTACGTGCTAAGGTTAGATAACCAAGTCCAATTTCTTGTAAAAAGGTTAAACGTTGAATCACTTCTAAAAAAGCTAAATTAATACTTTTAGTTTCTTCGGGGGTTAGGGTTAATTCTTTTAAAAAGGTAATTAGTTCATCAATTGATAAAGTAGTTAATTCATAAATATTAAGATTATTAATTTTAAAGAGCAAAGCTCCTTGATTTAATTTTTGTCCTTGGCAAATAGGGCATTTTTTTTCAATCATAAGATTATCGATGAAATTATAATAACTTATTTGATGATAAATTTGATAACGTAAGGAATTTTTAAATTGAATAAGAGCATGATTTAATATTCCTTCAAAGAAATGAGTTTGATTGGATTGTTGAGTTTGCTTAGTTAAATCTTTTTGATCAGTATAAATATATTCTCGTTGTTCTAAGGAACCATAAAGTAATATTTCTAATTTAGATGTTTTTAAATATTTTAAAGGGGTGTTTATATCAATTTGATAATATTTACATATTTGTTTAATCTTATCTTTTAACTTTATTTCTTGGTTGATTAAAATAGCACCATCATTTAAAGATTTGTTGATATCAATTATCTTTTCATAATCAATAGTTCCTTTAACTCCTATTCCTTTACAATTGTTACATGCTCCTAAAGGAGTATTAAAAGAAAAGATACTTGCTTTTTTTAAAGGAACATCATAATCCATTCCTTCTAAATGATAATGACTGTTTAATTTTAAAATATGATCCCCATTATTATTCTTACTCTCTTTATTCTCTTTATGATAAGACATAACAAAGACTTTTCCTTGAGTTAATTTTAAGGCTTGTTCTAAGGCTTCATAAAGTCTTGTTTGATTATCTTCGTTAATTAAGATACGGTCAATCGCTACTTCAATGCTGTGATATTGATTTTGATTAAAGGTTTAACTTCATTAATCAAACTCATTTCTTCATTAATCCGCACTCTTAAAAAACCATCTTGTAATAATTTGTTTAAGGTTTTTCTGTGACTTCCCTTTTGTCTTTCAATTATAGGAGCTAAAATAATAACTATAGTTTGATTGAATGTTTCTTCAATTTGAGTGATCATTTGTTCAATAGTTTGTTTTTTTAAAGCTATCTTTTTAAGAGGATGATAAGGGACACTAATATTAGCATAAATTAATCTTAAATAATCATAAATTTCAGTAATAGTTCCTATAGTTGAACGGGGATTATAAGAAGTATTTTTTTGGTCAATACTAATAGAAGGACTTAAACCTTCAATGCTATCAACATCTGGTTTTTCAAAATTACCTAAAAATTGTCTAGCATAAGTGCTTAATGATTCGACATATCTTCTTTTACCTTCTTGATATAAAGTATCAAAAGCTAAAGAGGATTTACCAGAACCAGATAATCCAGTAATTACAACTAGTTTATTTTTAGGAATATCAAGATTAATGTTTTTTAAATTATTTTCACGTGCACCGCGAATTTTAATAAATTGATGATACTCGTTTGTTTTTTTCATTTAATTAATTCCTTCCTCTTGGTTTCTTTGATTTTGTGTATATCAATTCATTATAACAAAATTACCACAAAAAATAGTTTCAAAAAAAATAAAAATTAAAAATAGATATATTCGTGTATAATATAATTAATAATAATATTATTATTAATGGTAATAAGGAAATAGAGAGTAAGCATTATTGAGTATTAAGTTAACTATTAAATATTTAAATATATAGCATTTATAAAAAATATAAATAATTATCAGACATATACATTACACATAGATAATTATATAAAATATAAATAAATACTAATCAAATTAGAAATTAGAACAAGAATAGAAAGAGAAAGGTAAAATAAATAGTTTTTTTGATATGACTTATTTTGTTAACCATAATAAGAAACTGATTACAAAGAATAAAGTATATGTTTCAATGATATTAATTAGTTTTATTATATTTTTATTAGTTGATGTAGTTAATGCAAATAAGGTTAATATTAAAGATAAGATACTTCCTTTACAAAGAAATTTATTAAGTATTAAAAATGATAATAATGATACTATTATTAATCAAATATGCTCCCAAGGAGTTACTTTAAGAAAAGATGGTTTTAAGATTACACCTTTGATTATAAATAATATTAGAATTCCTGCAGTAAAGGTAATGCATGATGATTGTATTGGAAGTGTAACAGTAATCTACTATATAAAAAGTAGCAAGCCTTTAAAGTTAGAAAAATACTTAAAACCATTATCCACTAAAATAACTTTATCTTTAGAAGAAAGAAAGAATCCTAATACTCAATTATTACTAAATAAATTATTAAATATAGAAGATACTTTAATTCTTGATGAATGTACAGTTTTAAACACACATGCTAATCATATTGAAGTAAAATCAAAAGGTAACACTCTAAGAGTAGTAAGTAAAGAAAATGCTATCTTTAATTATATTAACACTCAGGTCTTTTTAAAAGAATTACTTATTTATCAAAAATTAGGAATATTAGAAGATAATCAGGAAAATACTATTAAAAATGCTATTTGTAAGAAAAATCCTAATTTGGTAAAAGATAATCTTAGAGTAACCCAGATAAAGGATCATCAAGCACAAGTATCATATCAAGAATGTGAAGACACTATCACGGTAACCTTCATGATACAACCTCCTATTATCATTCAAACAACTAATTTAGGTATTATCGAAGATAGAAGAAATGATACTATTGTAGATGCTCTTATCGTTAATAATCCTTATTTATTGAAAGATAAAGATAATCTTAGGGTATTAAAAATAGAAACTAAGAAGGCTTTTATTACTATTAATCAACAAAAAGAACAAGAAGTTACTTTTATATGCATCAATCCAACAATTAAAAAGAAATTAAAAGATAATCAACAAAATACCATTATCAATGCTTTATATGAAGAAAATAAAGATTTAATTAAAAATATGATTAAAGTAATTAATAGAAAAAATAATCAAGTTTTAATTTTATATGATGGTTTTTATGTCACAGTTAAATTTGAAACAATGATATCTGATTATTATTTTTATCTTTATTTTTGTCTTTTCTTACTTTTAATTTTAATAATTACTATAATTATCTTTATTAAAAGGCGAAATAAGTCAAATTCATAAAAATGAAAAAAAATATAAAAATGTTTTTTTAATGCATATTAAAGGTAATAGTGATTTTAAATTTGAAAGTTTGTTATAAATAATTTTTCTTAATTCTTATAAGAATTAAGAAAAGGAATAATAAGGTAATCAGAAAGAGGAAAAAAAGTACTATTATAAATTAAACTAATAAGGATTAACAAGGATTTTATTAATAACTTTTTTTATTTTTTTCTTAAAAAGTGTTGTTCTTATCCAGTGTTATTTTCGTGGAGCTTATCTTTTTAAACAGGAGTAAAAGTTACTATTTGACCATTTTCTAAGATAAAAATATTTTTAGTAAATTTGAGTATAAAAAACTATTTAAATTACTTAATAATTATTTGATAAAATTTAGGTTTTAAAAATTTGTAGTAAAATAAAGAGGAATTAGTCTATTCTTCAAGATTTCATTAATTATTTTTTAACAAATTAGAAAAAAAAAATTACTTTAATCATATTTAATTGATTAGTTTTTAACTTATTGGTTTTATTTAATTTCATAAAGTTATGTTGATACCAATCTAATAGCTTATTATAAGATTCTAAATTAAATTTTTTTAAAATTGGATTTTTAATCCTTTTGAAAATTTTCATTGTAATTTCAAACCATGATAAATTACTTTTGTAAGGAATAAAATTTTTAATATTCCATTGTATACAACATTCTAAAATTAAAAAAAAATTTGTTTTTATTTTTAAGTATTTGTTATTTTTAGCATAAAAAAAATGAAAAGTATTTACATAATGTTTACGTTTTGTCATTTCATTAACCCATTTGTTTATAGACAAATTAAAATAATTGCGATCTAAATCTAAAAAAGGTTGCATGCCTTTATTTCTAAGATTTTTATTTAAACAATAATCATACATTCCAAACTCTTTTCTTAAAGCACATAAAGATACATCAGGTGCATATTTATACAATTCATAAGGTAATATTCGCATTTTTTTACTCACTTTTAATTATTCTATAAAAAATTATTTAATTATATTTATTTAAAATTTTTTAACTTTGAAAACAAATATCATAATTAATTTTAACATATAAAAATAAAAAGAAAGACTTATTTTTTATAAATATGAGAATGTTTATGTGCTCATTATTTTCATCCAAAAAATTCAATAAAAATGAAATTTAAATAAAATAATTTTTTTACGTAATTATCTAAAAAAAACATTTAAGAAAATTAACTAACTACTAAAAAAAT
>NZ_JAGVRH010000012.1 GCF_018274325.1 'Fragaria x ananassa' phyllody phytoplasma
TTGATGAAATTGATGCTTTAGGTGGAACAAGAGGAAATGATTATAGTAGAAGTTCAGAAAAAGACCAAACTCTTAATCAACTTTTAAGTGAAATGGATGGTTTTTCAAAAACATCAGGAATTGTTGTTATAGCTGCTACTAATCGTGTTGATGTTCTTGATCCTGCTTTAATTCGTCCTGGTAGATTTGATCGTCAATTTAATGTTGGTTTGCCTGATTTAGAAGCAAGATGTGAAATTTTAAAAGTGCACTCAAAAAATAAAAAAATGAATAAAAATATTAACTTTTTGCAATTAGCACAAAGGACGCCTGGTTTTAGCGGAGCACAACTTGCTGCTGTTTTGAATGAAGCTTCAATTTTGGCAGTTCGGAATAATAAAGAAATGATTACTATTTATGAATTAGATGAAGCAATTGAAAGATTATCTATGGGAATTGCTAGAAAAAATAAAAAAATTACTTTACAAGAAAAAAACACGACTGCATACCATGAAGCAGGACATGCAGTAGTTGAAATGAAAAGTTCTACTAATTCTAAAAAAGTTAGAATTATTACAATTGTTCCGCGCGGGAATGCTTTAGGTTATATGTGGGCAACCCCTGAAGAAGAATATTTTTTTTCATCTGAAAAACAATTATTAGAAGATATCACATGTTCTTTAGGAGGGGTTGTTGCCGAAGAAATATTTTGTAATTCAAGGACTGATGGTGTTTATTTAGATTTAAAATCAGCTACTTCTAAGGCTTATAATATGGTTTGTCATTCTGGTATGAGTTCGTTAGGATATATTAATTTTGAAAGATGTTCAGAACAAACTCGTTATCAAGTAGATCAAGAAGTTAAAAAAATTATTGATAAATGTTATATGAAAGCTAAAGAAATTTTAGAAAAAAATAAAGATTTAGTAGAAAAAATTACTAATTCTTTGTTAAAGAAAAATACTTTAAATCAAGAAGAAATTTATGAACTCAATGTTAAATAAAATAAAAAAAATATTTATAAATTTTAATTTTTTTCTTCTTTATTATACTACTATTTTTTTATAATATCTTGTTTAACTAAGTTTTTTTTAAAATTAACCTTAAAACCATTTTTGAAATAATTTTATGTATAATATTTTTTTGTAGTTTAATATAATAAGTAAATAGGAATAAAACTACATATTAAAAAAGAAACAAAAAATAACAACAAATTATAAAATTTTTTAATTATTATTAGTATTGCTTTCTGATACTATTTGTGTCTTTAACTTATACAAAAAAACGAAAAACAAAACAATACAATTGCAAGTTATTCAAGCAAATAGGTACGCCAACTGATAATATATGTATGGAATCATTTTGGGTAAATATGAAGTGTGAAACTATCCATTATGAAAAAATGCAAAACCTTAATGAATTTCAAGTTAAAGAAATTATTAATGATTATATTAAATATTATAAAACTTATCGAAAAATAAAAATTTAAATTATTTATCACCTTTAGAATATAAAAATATTAATAAATAAATTATTAAAACAAATGCCCTCAATTGAGGGCATTTTGTGTTATTTTTTATTCTTATGGTTAAAAAATGGTTTACATTAAACAACTACAACACCTCTAAAACGTATTATTTTACCCCTATATAATATTTTAAAAATAAAATTATAAGTTAAACTACAAATATAAACCAATTTAAGAAATCATATTTTAATTATTTATTTTTTTAGTAGTTGGTTAATTTTCTTAACCTTTGTTTTTTATTAGATAATTAAGTAAAAAAATTATTTTATTTAAATTTTAGTATTTACATAAATTTATTTTGAGTTACAATAAAAGTAATTAATAGATAATTTGTTTTTTTAGAAAAAAATATTGTTCTTAACTGGTTCTATTTTCGTGGAACTTATTCCTTTATTAATTATTTTACCATAATGTGATTCTATTAATTTTTTTAACCTCAAAATCATAATCAATTTGTTTAATTAATTTATTTTTTATGGGTTGTATTCATCAATTGATTCAAATTTGCTATCTGGGTTATAATGATTTTTTTTGACTAAATTATTTGATTATGGATCAGTTTGAGTTATATAATCTATTGTACTATCAGAATTTTTAACGATATTTTTAATTAAATTTTTTATCTTCATGAAATTAATTTTTATTATAATTTTGTTTTAATCCTATAAATTGATTGTTAAATTTATTTAATAATTCATATTTTTTTTTTTTTTTAATAAAAGTAGCTATTTTAAAGAATCATTTTCATAACTAATGAATTTTATTTTTTTATATTTTTTATATAAATTAATTCTAAATATATTCAAAAATAAAATTATTGAAAATGATATAATTATATCCCAAATGATAAAAAAATATTAAACTTATGAAATTGTTGATTAACGCTATTTTTTTACATTTTCTTAATTCCTTTTTTATTTTTAATTTATTTTTTTTACTTTACAATATCATTTTTTCTAATTGATTTATTTTATTTTTTAAATCATCAAAATTATTTAAATTATTATTAACAATTATATTTTTTTTATGATTTAAATTTTTTTGAAATAAAAATAAGATTTAAAAAATAAAATTTAATTAATTTAAAAATTAATAAAAAAATAAGTTTAAAAGGATAAAAAATGATTTTAAAAATTATTTTAATAACATTAAAAATTATTTTAATAACATTAAAAATTGTTTTAATAATATTTAAAAATACTTCCTATAAAAACTAAAATTGTTAAAAATAATAAATTGAATAATTATACCTGTACTATTTAAAAATATTGCCTAAACTAAAATTAACATCTTTAAGAGCAATTATGTTGTTAAATCTAACCTTAAAAAATGATATAATAATAGTAACATAGATTTTTATTTTTGTAATAAATTCATCTAGACTTTTTTAACTTGAGTTAAAGTTAAATTATTATTATTATAATAACATTCATCTTTTAATCTAAATATTTCATCATAAATTAATTGTTTACGTTCTTCTTGGTTTTGACGAACGTATTTTTTGTGTCTAGGGGTGCCTTCTTCAATGAAGTCGCCATCTTTTTTTATATAGTCAATTGATTTTTCGATATCACGAACAGTTTCAATTTTAGGATGAAAACCTTCAAAATCAAAGAATCTTTCATTTCTAATATTAATACTTTTTGTTAATTGAAAAAGAACATGAGTATGGATTTCTTTGTGTTCTTTATGATTTTCAGTGTTAGAAATAATATATGAGATTTCTTGTTTTTTAGAAGTAATTAATTCTTTAATATGATTATGAATTTTATCTTTACCCAAAGGACATTTTGAATAGGTTAAAAAAATATTTTTTGATTTTAATCTAAATTTATTGATTTTTTTCATTTTTTTTTATCTTTCATGTATAACTTCCCTAATATAATAGGGAAGTATTTTATTATATTTTATAGAAGTAATTTATTCATTAAATTACCTAATAAACTGGTATTAATAACTAAATCAGTAGAGAGTAGATAATGAAGCTACTATTGCAGGAGCTTCTATTACAACAAGAGTTCCTCCAAGTACAATAGTTCCACATATAATTAATGCTTCGGCGATTTGTTTTTTAGTATTTATTTCTTTATCATAATCATTTTCAGTTATATTTGATGGAATTAAAGATTTTTTTTGATGAGGATTAGCTAAAGAATTAAAAGAATTAGGTAAATTTAAAAGAGAAGATTTAGATGGTTTTTTTAAATAATCAATTAAAGGATTTTTATTTTTAATTTTTTCAAATTGTAATTATTTTAGTTCTTTTAAAGCATTCATTAATTTAATAATATTTTGAAATTTATTAGTATCATAAACATATTGATTTTGATATATTACTTTTTTGGTTTGTTTTTCTTGATTATTTTGAGGTTGTTTTTTTGAATAAAGATAATTTAGGCAATCTTAAACCTAAAAGGAATAGTAAAATTAAAAGAATAATTAAAATAAATATAAATCAAATTATTGATATAATTTTTCTTTTTTTATTCATAATTAAGGATTAATAATTTCTTGAATAGTTCCGTCATCTTTGTAAACAGTACGTTTTGGTTTCATAATATTCTCTTTTGGATATTCTTCAATGTATTCAATTATTTTTCCATCATTTTTATATTTGGTGGATTTTGTTAGTTTTTCGGTATCTTTGTCATATTCGTTAATCCAGGAAATTGCTTTACCATCATTTTCATAACTAATGAATTTAATTTTTTTACCATTATCTTTGTCATATTCGTCGATAGAGATAATTGTTTTACCATCATCTTGATATCTGGTGTATTTTATTTTTTTACCAGTATCTTTATCATATTCGTCAATCCAGGAAATTGTTTTACCATCATTTTGATATCTGGTGTATTTTATTTTTTTATCAGTATCTTTGTCATATTCGTTGATAAAGTATACTGTTTCGCCATCTAATCTATAGTCGGTGGATTTGATTTTTTTACCAGTATCTTTGTCATATTCACTGATAGAGTAAATTGTTTCGCCATCTAATCTATAGTCGGTGGATTTGATTTTTTTACCAGTAACTTTGTCATATTCGTCAATAAAATTAATTGTTTCACTGTCGTCTTTGTAATTAGTAGATTTAATTGAAAAACCAGTATCTTTGTCATATTCGTCAATCCAGGTAATTGTTTTACCATCATTTTGATATCTGGTGGTTTTGATTATATTACGAGTATCTTTGTCATATTCGTTGATAGAGTGAATTGCTTTACCACCATTTTGATATTTAATTTTTTTATTTTTTTTACCAGTATGTTTGTCATATTCTTCAATAAAATGAATTGTTTCGCCGTCTAATTTATATTCGGTGGATTTGATTTTTTTACCAGTATCTTTGTCATATTCGTCAATATATTCAATTGTTTTTCCATCATCTTGATAATTGGTTGTTTTAATTTTGTTACCAGTATCTTTGTCATATTCGCTGATAGAGTAAATTGTTTCGCCATCTAATCTATAGTCGGTGGATTTGATTTTTTTACTAGTATCTTTGTCATATTCATTGATAGAGTGAATTGTTTTTCCATTATCTTGATATTTGGTGTATTTTATTTTTTGACCAGTATCTTTGTCAAATTCGTCAATCCAGGTAATTTTTTTATTGTCGTCTTTGTAATTAGTAGATTTAATTGAAAAACCAGTATCTTTGTTATATTCGTCAATCCAGGTAATTGTTTTACCATCATTTTGATATTTGGTGGTTTTGATTATATTACGAGTATCTTGGTCGTATTCGATGATAGAGTGAATTGTTTTACCATCATTTTGATATTTAATTTTTTTAATTTTTTTACCATTATTTTTGTCATATTCGTTGATAGAGTGAATTGTTTCGCCGTCTAATTTATAGTCGGTAGATTTGATTTTTTTACCAGTATCTTTGTCATATTCGTCAATATATTCAATTGTTTTTCCATCATCTTGATATATAATAGATTTAGTTTTTTTACGAGTATTTTTGTCATATTCGTCGATAGAGTGAATTGTTTTGCCGTCTAATTTATAGTCGGTGGATTTGATTTTGTGACCATTATCTTTGTCATATTCGTCAATCCAGGTAATTGTTTTTCCATCACCATAATATTGAGTTAATTTAATTTTGTTACCAGTATCTTTGTCATATTTGTAGATAGAGTGAATTGTTTTGCCGTCATCTTGATATTTAGTAGATTTAATTTGATTACGAGTATCTTTGTCATATTCTTCAATGTATTTAATTGTTTTACCATCATCTTGATAAATTATTTCTTTAAATTTATCACCTTGGGAATTTAAGAATTCTATTTTTCTTATTATTTTAGTACCTGGTTGAAAAATAACATTTTTAGTTTCATTTAATGCATCAATTTCTTTATCAAGTTTAAACATAATAGCATTATATGTTTTTTCTTGTTCTTCTTGTGATGGAATATTAGATTGAGGTTGAACAGTTTCTTGATCTTGTTGGTTTGAGTTTTCAGTTTTAGATTTATTTTCATTAATAGATAATAAAAGAAGCATTAAAAAAACAAAAATAAATCCAGTAAAAAATAAACCCCAAATGATAAAGATAATGTTTGTTGTTTTTTTTTGATTATTATTTTCCAATTTTATTTACCTCTTTGATTATAATTTTGATTATTTATTGATTTAATAACATTATTTCTTTTTTGTTGTAAATTAAGCTTATATTCTAATTCAGATATCTTTTTTTGTAATTTAATTAAATCAGTTTTATCAGGAATATTGGTTTTAATTGATGATTCAACAGATGGTTTAATAAGCGACTTTGATTTATTAAATATTTTAATTAATTTGATAATTAATTTAAATGGTAATTTGATTATTTTAAAAATTAATTTTATTATTATTTTAATAATATTAAAAATAGGAGAAACTACAAAAGCTAATACAGTAATAAAAATTAAAAAATAAAAAATAGTTAAAGCAAATTGAAGAATTATCTCTATACTATTAAAAATATTACCTAAACTAAAATCAACACTTTTAAGAGCAATTATACTGTTAAATCTAACCTTACAAAATGATATAATGATAGTGACGTAGATATTTATTTTTGAAATAAATACATCTATGTTGTAATTGAATATTTGCATTTAATATGCATCCTTTCGTATGTAGTTATATAAATCTTTGTCTTTGGTGAGAGTGGGATTTACATAACTATTTTTTTTTATATATTTTAATGTAGGCTTAATATAACGAAAATGACCCTACATATATGTCCTCTGACAAACATATACATAGAGTCATTAATAATTTTAACATTTATTTTATATTAAAATTAAATAATAATGTTTTTTTTGTCAGAGGAATACACTTATATTATAACAGAAAACGATAAGTATTTAACTAAATAATATAAATAAAATATTAAAAATAAACTAAATAACGACTTTCTTTTTGATAAGAACCAAATAATATAAATAAACCAGGAAACAATCCCCAAATAAGACCATATATACCACAAAATATTTTTGTAAATTTATTTGCTTTGGAATTAAATAATCTTATATATAGAAAAATCAAAATAGGAAATAAAAGAAAGAAAAAATAATATAATAATTCTAAAAAATTTTCATTAAATAAACTATTTTTTAATTCATAATAATATTCTTTTTCAAATATTTTAATATAATAAATTTTAAAATTTAAAAAATATAAATTATAACATCAATAAATAATTTAATTATTTTGTTGTTCTTAACTGGTTCTATTTTTTTGGGGCATTCAAATGTCACATAACATTTTTTCAAAATGTTAGTGAATGTGATTGTTAATTATATAATTAACAATCATTGTGTCCCTTAAAACTACGTTTTAAGAGCCATTGTGCCCATTAAATCCTAAAGGATTTAACGGTCATATAAAAAAATCCCACACATTGAATAAAAACTCCCACCAATTGCAATTGGTGGGACTATTGGTGGGATATAAAAACCTAGGAAAATACTAGTAGCGCATGGGGCAATGTTATTCCCCATGCGCGCGTAAAGTAAGTAAATACCTATTAAAATGAAAAAAGTCCCACAAACTTGCTTTCTAGCATAAAGTTAGCAGAACCCCCCTAGGAAAACACTAGCGAATTTTTGATATAAAAAAAACCCTAAATTTCAAAATAGTAATTTATAGGGGTAACATAATTATTTATCTTTGGTTTTAATAATTTTATAAATATAAAATAGCTTAGTCTCTTTCATTTATCCGTCTTATCAATCCTACTCCCAATATAGCATTAAGCATAAAAACTCACATAAAAAAATACTTTTTTTACATTCGTTTTTATTGCGCTTAATGCTTTTATATATTGTGAGGATTGACAAGCGGATGAAAGCGACCAAGCTCTCTTAAAAAAGACACTTCTAATTGTATGAGGATTAACAAACAGAATCAGCAAACACAGATCTAAAAAAGAATGAGGGGTGGAGTTAAAAGGAATAGTGCATTACTTAATATAATTCTACCCTCTTGCTGAATATAAACTTGATATAGGGGCAAAATAATGTGTTTTAGAGATATTCTAGATTAGATAGATTGATTAAAATTAAAATTTGGCGCAACCGAAATTTATTAATATAATTTATCAGAAATATATATGAAAATACAATTATCCTCTATATATTCATGAAATCTATGACCATTATCACGAGACCATTTACAATAATCTTCAAATGAAATATCTGGATTAACTAAAAAAATACTTAATTTCTTTCCAGCTATTGTTCTTTTGGGAGCATATTTAACATTATAACTAAAACCTTTTTGACCACCTATAATATGTTTTAATAAACCTTCTTTTCTGATTTGAGAAATACTTATATCATCAAAAATATTTATTTTATAAGCATTTTTATGAGTTTGTTTGCTAAAATCAAACTCACCTCTGTTATAATTATAGTGAAGGTTTAAATGTGTTAAATAACTTAATATAAACTCGGTTTTACCGAGTCTACTAGGTCCTTCAATCACAATAGATTTAGAACGATCACCTAATGATTGAGCTGATAATTGTTGGTTTAGAGAAGCAATTATCTCATTAGTTTTAGAGTTAGTTTTGAATGAATCGAAAGAATATTCAGGTTTGAAAAATTCTTCTTCATCTTCTAACTCTTCTTTTTTTTTAGTGAATTTTTTATTTAAAACTTGATCAATAAAATCTATTTTTTCATAATAAAAATCACGATCTAGATTAATTATGAATTCATCTAAACTTCTTTTAACTCGATTTAAAGTTAAATTATCATCATGATAATATTGATCTTTTAATCTATCTATTTCATCATAAATCAATTGTTTACGTTCTTCTTTTTGGTTTTGACGAACGTATTTTTTATGTCTAGGGGTGCCTTCTTCAATGAAGTCGCCATCTTTTTTTATGTAATCAATTGATTTTTCAATATCACGAGCAGTTTCAATTTTGGGATGAAAGCCATCAATGTCAAAATATCTTTGATTTTCAATTTCAAGATTTTTTGTTAATTGAAAAAGAACATGAGTATGTATTTCTTTGTGATCTTGATGGTTTTCAGTATTAGAAATAATATATGAAATTTCTTTCTTTTTTAAATTCATTAATTCTTTAATATGATTATGGATTTTATCTTTACCTAAAAGACATTTAGAATAAGTTAAAAAAATATCTTTTGTTTTTAATCTAAATTTAGTTTTTTTCATTATAATATACTCTTTCTGGATCAGCCCCTATTAATTTAGGGGCCTTTTTTTATTTATTTTTATTTAATAATTTATAGTAATAAAGTCATAACTGGTGCCATTTGACCCAAAGATGCACCCAAAGATGCAAAGATAGGAGG
>NZ_JAGVRH010000013.1 GCF_018274325.1 'Fragaria x ananassa' phyllody phytoplasma
GAAACAATAGAATTAAAAAAATAATTGCAATTACTATAATCCATATTTTTACAATAATTTTTCTTTTTTTATTCATAATTAAAAATTTATAACTCTTTGAACAGTTCCATCATCATTGTACAAAGTACGTTTGAATTTTGTGGAATTATAGTTATATTCATCAATATGACTAATTGTTTTTCCATCATCTTTGTAAAAAGTAAATTTAATTATACTACCAGTATTTTTGTCATATTCGGCCATAAGATTAATTGTTTTACCATCATCTTGATAAACTGTTTCTTTAATCATTTTTTGAGTATCTTTATCATATTTTTTAATATAATGAATTGTTTTACCACCATAATAATAAATTATTTTTTTAATCATATTATGAGTATCTTTATCATATTCTTCAATTCGATGAATTGTTTTTCCATCATTTTGATATTTAGTAGATTTGATCATATTATGAGTATCTTTGTCAAATTCATTAATATATTTAATTGTTTTTCCATCATCTTGATAAACTGTTTCTTTAAATTTATCACCTTGAGAATTTAAGAATTCTATTTTTCTTATTATTTTAGTACCTGGTTGAAAAATAACATTTTTAGTTGTAGTTAATGCATCAATTTCTTTATCAGCTTTAGCCATAATAGCATTATATGTTTTTGCTTGTTCCTCTGGGGATGGAATATTAACTTGAGGTTGAACATTTTCTTGTTTCTCTGGGGATGGAATATTAAATTGAGGTTGAACATTTTCTTGTTCTTGTTGTTTTGGGTTTTCAATTTTAACTTTATTTTCATTAATAGTTAATAAAAGAATAATTAATAAAAAAAGAATAGTTGCAGTAATAAATAAACCCCAAATGATAAAAATAATACATTTTGATTTGTTTTTAATATTATTTTCCAATTTTATTTACCTCTTTGATTATAATTTTGATTATTTATTGATTTAACAACGTTATTTCTTTTTTGTTGTAAATTAAGTTTATATTCTAACTCAAATATCTTTTTTTTGTAATTTAATTAAATCAGTTTTATCAAGAATATTGGTTTTAATTGATGGTGATGGTTTAATAAGCGACTTTGATTTGTTAAATATTTTAATTAATTTGATAATTAATTTAAATGGTAATTTGATTATTTTAAAAATTATTTTTATTATTATTTTAATAATATTAAAAATAGGAGAAACTACAAAAGCTAATACAGTAATAAAAATTAAAAAATAAAAAATAGTTAAAGCAAATTGAAGAATTATCTCTATACTATTAAAAATATTACCTAAACTAAAATTAACATCTTGAAGAGCAATTATACTGTTAAATCTAACCTTACAAAATGATATAATAATAGTAACATAGATTTTTATTTTTGCAATAAATTCATCTATGTTGTAATTGAATATTTGCATTTTATATGCATCCTTTCGTATGTAGTTATATAAATCTTTTTGCTTTTGGTAGGGCTAGGATTTACATAACTATTTTTTTTATATATTTTTTTAATGTGGGCTTAATATAACAAAAATGACCCTACATATACGCAAGTTCGGACAAACATATACATAGAGTCATTAATAATTTTAACATTTTTTTATCTGTTAATATTAATATTTCATTATTTCCGAACTTGAATACACTTATATTATAACAAAAAATACAGGAAAAAACACATAAAATTAAGAAAAAAAGCATTTAAATATAAAAATATTTTAAATATCTAAATCTATATTTAAAGTTTTTTTAATAAAAGCTTTTTGTTCTTTTTCATTTAATTTTTTTAGTTGAAATTTATTTAATAAAGTATTAGGTTTTTTAAAAGGTTTATCATATTTCATATCCACTTGATTCCAAACACTATAATAAATATATTTCGAATCAATATTAATATGTAATTTACAACGACGTTTTAATTGTATAATACTTTCATCTTTTTTAAAAATATCTTCAAAAAAATCATCAATAGTTTTAACAGTGGTTATAATAATTAATTTACATTCTAATACTTTATTTTTATAACGACTTTTAACACTTGAGGCAGTATTATTATCTAACATTTTTAATAAATCTGACAAACCTAAACAATTACTACGTAAATCATCTAAAATAATACATTCCTCGCCCCGATAATCATCTAAAACATCATTAGAACCTGATGAAATATAAGCTTGATAATTATTATCTTTGGCTATTTTTTTAGCTAAAGTAGTTTTACCTGATCCACTTATACCAGTGATAAAAACACATTCCATTTGTCTATCTAATCCTTTCAAAGTATTAGTTCTATACTTAAATGCTTTTTCTATTGTTGCAGAATAAATATTATTCTCTATAATAGAGATGTGGTTAGTGATGTTGTACTCTTTTATTTCTCCTGATTGTATTTTAAATAAAATCTCTTGCAAACGAGAATCTATTTTATATTTACGTAGGAAAATATCTTGCTGTGCTTCTGATTTCCAATCGAAATTGCTAACCACTGCTTTTTCGTCATATTGGTGTTTATCAGAACGATTCGCATGAATCATATACATTAAAGCATCACTGAATCTTCCTTTGATCTTAGAAACAAAGTTATCTTCAGTATTAAACCATTGAGCAATATGTTTTGTATCATATGAATTATTAAATCTTAAATATATATGATAATGAGGGGATTTTAAATCTCCTATTTTTTTATCATTCAATGCAGCTTCTTTTTCATTTTGATAAGTATCTTTATCATGCAAAATATAAGCATAATTTTGGATAGCTTTATTTTTTGATTCTAAAATAGTTTCAATTTTAGTGTTATTAATTTTATCAGCATTAATAACAAGTTCACATATTTTTAATTTCATTTTTTAAAGTTTTCCTTTTAATATTTTTATAAAATGGATATATATTTTCGCTACTCCTTTACCGATAGTTCACGGTAAAGGCGCTCGATATAATTATAACATATCTATGCAACGATTGCAACCAAAAAGTACCCTTAAACAGTTGCAAAACGCAAATTAAATATTAAGTAAAAACCTAATAAAAAGACTATTATGTGCAACCAATACCCCGCCATATAGACAAGCCCTATATGGCGATTAAATTACTGAGGATTTTATATGTTTTGCAACCTATATTTTCAGGGGATGACGCAAAAATACCCTAAATCAAGGAAAAACCTATCGAATCAGGGTATAAAAAAAATGACCCTACATATATCTAACGATTCACTGAAATATATATGTAAGACCATTAATAATTTTAACATTTATTTATATTAAAATAAATTATAAATATTTTTATGTTGACATAAATCTTAATTTAAATTAAGATAAAAAAAACTTAGTCACTTCATTTATCCGTCTTATCAATCCTAACTCACAATATAGCATTAAGCATAAAAACTCACATAAAAAAATACTTTTTTTACATTCGTTTTTATTGCGCTTAATGCTTTTATATATTGTGAGGATTGACAAGCGGATGAAAGCGACCAAGCTCTCTTAAAAAAGACACTTCTAATTGTATGAGGATTAACAAACGGAATCAGCAAACACAGATCTAAAAAAGAATGAGTGGTGGAGTTAAAAGGAATAGTGCATTATTTAATAATATTCTACCCTCTTGCTGAGCATAAACTTGTAAATAAGATATTTTATATTAAAAAAACATTAAAAAGCCTTTAAAGGGCAAAATAATGAGTTTTAGAGGTATTTTAGATTAGATAGATTGATTAAAATTAATATTCCGCGGAACTAAAAATTTATTATTAAATAAAACCCCTATTAATTTAGGGGCCTTTTTTTTATTTATCTTTACTATCTAAAAAAATAACATTTTTAACAATTACTTTAATAGTGGATTTAATTTCACCATCATTATTAGTATATTTTTCAATCGATAAAGAACCCTCTAAATATACTTTTGAACCTTTATGTAAATATACACTCATGTTTTCAGCTTGTTTACGAAAAATTATACAAGGAATAAATTGAACTTTATCTTTGATATTGACAGCTACTTGAAAATCTAATTTAGAAATTTCACCATTAGAAGTACTAATTCGTTTTAAATCTAAATCATGAGTGATATTACCAATTAATTGAACTTTGTTTAACATTGTATTTTTCCTTTCTTAATAATTTATAGTAATAAAGTCATAACTGGTGCCATTTGACCCAAAGATGCACCCAAAGATGCAAAGATAGGAGGGAAAGTAACAGCAGCAATAATAACTGCACCAGCGCCCAAAGTTGTGATTGCAATACCTTTAATTAATTCATCATTATTTGTATTAGTTTTATCTGGCATATAATTAACTTCTGGTTTCGGTAATTTAACAATTGAATCATATGATTCTTGTTTAGTTTCTAATTGGTTTTGATATTGTAATTCTTTTAATGCTTTTAACCTTTTAAAAGCATTCATTAAATTAATAATATTATTAACTTTATTAGTATCATAAATATATTGAGTTTGAGGTTGATGTTGGGTTTGTTTATCTTGATTATTTTGAGATTGCTTTTTGAATAAAGGTAATTTAGGTAATGATAAACCTAATAGAAACAATAGAATTAAAAAAATAATTGCAATTACTATAATCCATATTTTTACAATAATTTTTCTTTTTTTATTCATAATTAAAAATTTATAACTCTTTGAACAGTTCCATCATCATTGTACAAAGTACGTTTGAATTTTGTGGAATTATAGTTATATTCATCAATATGACTAATTGTTTTTCCATCATCTTTGTAAAAAGTAAATTTAATTATACTACCAGTATTTTTGTCATATTCGGCCATAAGATTAATTGTTTTACCATCATCTTGATAAACTGTTTCTTTAATCATTTTTTGAGTATCTTTATCATATTTTTTAATATAATGAATTGTTTTACCACCATAATAATAAATTATTTTTTTAATCATATTATGAGTATCTTTATCATATTCTTCAATTCGATGAATTGTTTTTCCATCATTTTGATATTTAGTAGATTTGATCATATTATGAGTATCTTTGTCATATTCTTCAATGTATTTAATGGTTTTTCCATCATCTTGATAAATTATTTCTTTAAATTTATCACCTTGGGAATTTAAGAATTCTATTTTTCTTATTATTTTAGTACCTGGTTGAAAAATAACATTTTTAGTTTTAGTTAATGCATCAATTTCTTTATCAGCTTTAGCCATAATAGCATTATATGTTTTTGCTTGTTCCTCTGGGGATGGAATATTAACTTGAGGTTGAACATTTTCTTGTTTCTCTGGGGATGGAATATTAAATTGAGGTTGAACATTTTCTTGTTCTTGTTGTTTTGGGTTTTCAATTTTAACTTTATTTTCATTAATAGTTAATAAAAGAATAATTAATAAAAAAAGAATAGTTGCAGTAATAAATAAACCCCAAATGATAAAAATAATACATTTTGATTTGTTTTTAATATTATTTTCCAATTTTATTTACCTCTTTGATTATAATTTTGATTATTTATTGATTTAACAACGTTATTTCTTTTTTGTTGTAAATTAAGTTTATATTCTAACTCAAATATCTTTTTTTTGTAATTTAATTAAATCAGTTTTATCAAGAATATTGGTTTTAATTGATGGTGATGGTTTAATAAGCGACTTTGATTTGTTAAATATTTTAATTAATTTGATAATTAATTTAAATGGTAATTTGATTATTTTAAAAATTATTTTTATTATTATTTTAATAATATTAAAAATAGGAGAAACTACAAAAGCTAATACAGTAATAAAAATTAAAAAATAAAAAATAGTTAAAGCAAATTGAAGAATTATCTCTATACTATTAAAAATATTACCTAAACTAAAATTAACATCTTGAAGAGCAATTATACTGTTAAATCTAACCTTACAAAATGATATAATAATAGTAACATAGATTTTTATTTTTGCAATAAATTCATCTATGTTGTAATTGAATATTTGCATTTTATATGCATCCTTTCGTATGTAGTTATATAAATCTTTTTGCTTTTGGTAGGGCTAGGATTTACATAACTATTTTTTTTATATATTTTTTTAATGTGGGCTTAATATAACAAAAATGACCCTACATATACGCAAGTTCGGACAAACATATACATAGAGTCATTAATAATTTTAACATTTTTTTATCTGTTAATATTAATATTTCATTATTTCCGAACTTGAATACACTTATATTATAACAAAAAATACAGGAAAAAACACATAAAATTAAGAAAAAAAGCATTTAAATATAAAAATATTTTAAATATCTAAATCTATATTTAAAGTTTTTTTAATAAAAGCTTTTTGTTCTTTTTCATTTAATTTTTTTAGTTGAAATTTATTTAATAAAGTATTAGGTTTTTTAAAAGGTTTATCATATTTCATATCCACTTGATTCCAAACACTATAATAAATATATTTCGAATCAATATTAATATGTAATTTACAACGACGTTTTAATTGTATAATACTTTCATCTTTTTTAAAAATATCTTCAAAAAAATCATCAATAGTTTTAACAGTGGTTATAATAATTAATTTACATTCTAATACTTTATTTTTATAACGACTTTTAACACTTGAGGCAGTATTATTATCTAACATTTTTAATAAATCTGACAAACCTAAACAATTACTACGTAAATCATCTAAAATAATACATTCCTCGCCCCGATAATCATCTAAAACATCATTAGAACCTGATGAAATATAAGCTTGATAATTATTATCTTTGGCTATTTTTTTAGCTAAAGTAGTTTTACCTGATCCACTTATACCAGTGATAAAAACACATTCCATTTGTCTATCTAATCCTTTCAAAGTATTAGTTCTATACTTAAATGCTTTTTCTATTGTTGCAGAATAAATATTATTCTCTATAATAGAGATGTGGTTAGTGATGTTGTACTCTTTTATTTCTCCTGATTGTATTTTAAATAAAATCTCTTGCAAACGAGAATCTATTTTATATTTACGTAGGAAAATATCTTGCTGTGCTTCTGATTTCCAATCGAAATTGCTAACCACTGCTTTTTCGTCATATTGGTGTTTATCAGAACGATTCGCATGAATCATATACATTAAAGCATCACTGAATCTTCCTTTGATCTTAGAAACAAAGTTATCTTCAGTATTAAACCATTGAGCAATATGTTTTGTATCATATGAATTATTAAATCTTAAATATATATGATAATGAGGGGATTTTAAATCTCCTATTTTTTTATCATTCAATGCAGCTTCTTTTTCATTTTGATAAGTATCTTTATCATGCAAAATATAAGCATAATTTTGGATAGCTTTATTTTTTGATTCTAAAATAGTTTCAATTTTAGTGTTATTAATTTTATCAGCATTAATAACAAGTTCACATATTTTTAATTTCATTTTTTAAAGTTTTCCTTTTAATATTTTTATAAAATGGATATATATTTTCGCTACTCCTTTACCGATAGTTCACGGTAAAGGCGCTCGATATAATTATAACATATCTATGCAACGATTGCAACCAAAAAGTACCCTTAAACAGTTGCAAAACGCAAATTAAATATTAAGTAAAAACCTAATAAAAAGACTATTATGTGCAACCAATACCCCGCCATATAGACAAGCCCTATATGGCGATTAAATTACTGAGGATTTTATATGTTTTGCAACCTATATTTTCAGGGGATGACGCAAAAATACCCTAAATCAAGGAAAAACCTATCGAATCAGGGTATAAAAAAAATGACCCTACATATATCTAACGATTCACTGAAATATATATGTAAGACCATTAATAATTTTAACATTTATTTATATTAAAATAAATTATAAATATTTTTATGTTGACATAAATCTTAATTTAAATTAAGATAAAAAAAACTTAGTCACTTCATTTATCCGTCTTATCAATCCTAACTCACAATATAGCATTAAGCATAAAAACTCACATAAAAAAATACTTTTTTTACATTCGTTTTTATTGCGCTTAATGCTTTTATATATTGTGAGGATTGACAAGCGGATGAAAGCGACCAAGCTCTCTTAAAAAAGACACTTCTAATTGTATGAGGATTAACAAACGGAATCAGCAAACACAGATCTAAAAAAGAATGAGTGGTGGAGTTAAAAGGAATAGTGCATTATTTAATAATATTCTACCCTCTTGCTGAGCATAAACTTGTAAATAAGATATTTTATATTAAAAAAACATTAAAAAGCCTTTAAAGGGCAAAATAATGAGTTTTAGAGGTATTTTAGATTAGATAGATTGATTAAAATTAATATTCCGCGGAACTAAAAATTTATTATTAAATAAAACCCCTATTAATTTAGGGGCCTTTTTTTTATTTATCTTTACTATCTAAAAAAATAACATTTTTAACAATTACTTTAATAGTGGATTTAATTTCACCATCATTATTAGTATATTTTTCAATCGATAAAGAACCCTCTAAATATACTTTTGAACCTTTATGTAAATATACACTCATGTTTTCAGC
>NZ_JAGVRH010000014.1 GCF_018274325.1 'Fragaria x ananassa' phyllody phytoplasma
ATTTTAATTAATTTGATAATTAATTTAAATGGTAATTTGATTATTTTAAAAATTAATTTTATTATTATTTTAATAATGTTAAAAATAGGAGAAACTACAAAAGCTAATACAGTAATAAAAATTAAAAAATAAAAAATAGTTAAAATAAATTGAATAATTATACCTGTACTATTTAAAATATTACCTAAACTAAAATCAACATCTTGAAGAGCAATTATAGTGTTAAATCTAACCTTACAAAATGATATAATAATAGTGACGTAGAAATTTATTTTAGCAATAAATTCATCTATGTTGTAATTGAATATTTGCATAAATAATGCAACCTTTCTATGGTAGTTATATAAATCTTTGTCTTTGGTGAGAGTAGGATTTACATAACTATTTTTTTTTATATATTTTAATGTGGGCTTAATATAACAAAAATGACCCTACATATATGGACAAGCACGAACATATATAATAGGGTCATTTATAATTTTAACATTTATTTTGTTAAAAAAAATTACTTACTATCAAGGTGCTTGTCAATACACTTATATTATAACAAAAAAATAGTTATATACAACAATAAAATATAAGAAAAATCATAATAAAATGAAACTTGTATAAGATAAATATTTTTTTTATTATAAACTCTCCAACCTACTCCTTTACCGATAGTTCACGGTAAAGGCGGTTGGTTTATTCTCGCTACTCCTTTACCGATAGTTCACGGCAAAGGCACGAGAATAAAAAGTTCTACACATTGAATAAAAAGTTCTACACATTGAATAAAAAGTTCTACACATTGCAATGTGTAGAAAGTGTGTAGAAAAAAAATCACTAGGAAAATACTAGTAGCGCATGGGGCAATGTTATTCCCCATGCGCGCGTAAAGTAAGTAAATATCAAAGAAAAATACAAATACTTCTACACACTTGCTTTTCAAAAATAAGTTTAGGGGGGGTAAACAGTAAATATTAATTTAAATTAAGATAAAAAAAGCTTAGTCACTTCATTTATCCGTCTTATCAATCCTAACTCACAATATAGCATTAAGCATAAAAACTCACATAAAAAAATACTTTTTTTTACATTCGTTTTTATTGCGCTTAATGCTTTTATATATTGTGAGGATTGACAAGCGGATGAAGCGACCAAGCTCTCTTAAAAAAGACACTTTTAATTATATGAGGATTAACAAACGGAATCAGCAAACACAGATCTAAAAAAGAATGAGGGGTGAAGGAAAAGGAATAGTGCATTACTTAATATAATTCTCCCCTCTTGCTGAGTATAAACTTGATATAGGGGCAAAATAATGAGTTTTAGAGGTATTTTAGATTAGATAGATTGATTAAAATTAATATTTGACGCAACCGAAGTTTATTTAATATAATTTATCAGGAACATATATGAAAATACAATTTTTTTTGATATATTTATATTCATTTCCGCCACAAGCTTCATCTGTTTTACACCAATTAGAAAAACTAATATCTTCATTACACAAAAAAATAGATAATTTATTACCAGATAATCTTCTTTTAGGGGAATACTTAATATCAACTATAAATCCTCTTTGGCCGCCAATAATGTTTTTTAACAAACCTGCTTGTTTAATATCTCTGATACTTATGTCATCATAAACATCTACTTTGAACATATCATTATAACTATTTTTGTTAAAATCCAACGAACCCCTGATATAATTAAACTGTACTCGTTGATTGTTTAAATAACTAATGATAAACTCAGTTTTACCGAGTTTACTAGCACCTTCAATTACAATGGATTTAGGACGACGTATTTGGTTCATCTCTTCCTTTATCGCCATTATAATTTCCTGAGTATTATAGTTATCTTTAAAAGTATCAAAACTAAAAAATGATTCAGTTTCGTTTTCAAGTTCTTCAAGCAAATCTTCTGATTGTTTGATGAACTTTTCTTTTAGAATTTTTTTGATTAAATCTATTTGTTCGTAATAAAAATCACGGTCTAGATTTTTAATAAAATTATCAAGAGATTTTTTAACTTGACTTGAAGTTAATTTATCATCATAATAATATTGTTCTTTTAATCTATCTATTTCATCATAAATCAATTGTTTACGTTCTTCTTTTTGATTTTGACGAACGTATTTTTTATGTCTAGGGGTTCCTTCTTCAATAAAGTTACCATCTTTTTTAATATAATCAATTGCTTTTTGAATATCACGAGCAGTTTCAATTTTAGGATGAAAGCCATCAATGTCAAAATATCTTTGACTTTTAATACTTATTCTTTTTGTTAACTGAAACAAAACATGAGAATGAATTTCTTTATGATCTTGATGATTTTCAGTATTAGAAATAATATATGATATTTCTTGTTTTTTTAAATCCATTAATTCTTTAATATGATTATGAATTTTATCTTTACCCAAAGGACATTTTGAATAGGTTAAAAAAATGTCTTTTGAACTTAAATTAAATTTATTTTTTTTCATTATAATATACTCTTTCTTGTATAAGTCCCTATTAACTTAGGGGCTTTTTTTTATTTATCTTTACTATCTAAAAAAATAACATTTTTAACAATTACTTTAATAGTGGACTTAATTTCACCATCATTATTCGTATATTTTTCAATCGATAAAGAACCCTCTAAATATACTTTTGAACCTTTATGTAAATATACACTCATGTTTTCAGCTTGTTTACGAAAAATTATACAAGGAATAAATTGAACTTTATCTTTAATATTGACAGCTATTTGAAAATCTAATTTAGAGATTTCACCATCAAAAGTACTAATTCGTTTTAAATCTAAATCATGAGTGATATTACCAATTAATTGAACTTTGTTTAACATTTTATTTTTCCTTTCTTAATAATTTATAGTAATAAAGTCATAACTGGTGCCATTTGACCCAAAGATGCACCCAAAGATGCAAAGATAGGAGGGAAAGCAACAGCAGCAATAATAACTGCACCAGCACCCAAAGTTGTGATTGCAATACCTTTAATTAATTCATCATTATTTGTTTTAGTTTTATCTGGAATATAATTAATTTCTGGTTGAGGTAATTTAACAATAGAGTCATATGATTCTTGTTTAGTTTCCAATTGTTTTTGATATTGTAATTCTTTTAGTTCTTTTAACCTTTTAAAAGCATTCATTAAATTAATAATATTATTAACTTTATTAGTATCATAAATATATTGAGTTTGAGGTTGATGTTGGGTTTGTTTATCTTGATTATTTTGAGATTGCTTTTTGAATAAAGGTAATTTAGGTAAAGATAAACCTAATAGAAATAATAAAATCAAAAGAATAATTAGAATAAATATAAACCATATTTTTACAATAATTTTTCTTTTTTTATTCATATATTAACCTCTTTGTCTAGTATCTTCAATATAATCAATTGTTTTACCATCATCTTTGAAATAAGTACGTTTAAATTTAGATATTTTACCATCTTGAATTTCAGTAATGCAAAAAATTGTTTTACCATCATCTCGATAATTGATTGTTTTAATTTTTTTACCAGTATTTTTGTTATATTCCTCAAAATAATCAATTGTTTTACCATCATCTCGATAATTAGTAAATTTAATTTGATTACCAGTATCTTTATCATATTCATCAATATAATCAATTGTTTTACCATCATCTTGATATCTAGTGGATTTAGTTTGTATATCAGTATCTTTGTCTAATTCATTAATAAATTTAATAGTTTTACCATCTGATTGATATATAATATTTTTTTTACTTGTTAAATCATCAAATTCTTTATTAATTTTATTAAGAATAGAATTATAAGTTTCTGTTTGTTCTTGTTGTGATGGAATATTAGATTGAGGTTGAACAGTTTCTTGTTCTTGTTGTTTTGAGTTTTCAGTTTTAATTTGATTTTTATTAATAGCTAATAAAAGAATAATTAAAAAAATAAGAATAGCTCCTGTAATAAATAAACCCCAAATGATAAAAATAATACGTTTTAGTTTGCTTTTATTATTTGTTTTCAATTTTATTTACCTACTTTGTTTATAATTTTGATTATTTCTTTTTTGTTGTAAATTAAGCTTATATTCTAATTCAGATATCTTTTTTTGTAATTTAATTAAATCAGTTTTATCAGGAATATTGGTTTTAATTGATGATTTAACAGATGGTTTAATAAGCAACTTTGATTTATTAAATATTTTAATTAATTTGATAATTAATTTAAATGGTAATTTGATTATTTTAAAAATTAATTTTATTATTATTTTAATAATGTTAAAAATAGGAGAAACTACAAAAGCTAATACAGTAATAAAAATTAAAAAATAAAAAATAGTTAAAATAAATTGAATAATTATACCTGTACTATTTAAAATATTACCTAAACTAAAATCAACATCTTGAAGAGCAATTATAGTGTTAAATCTAACCTTACAAAATGATATAATAATAGTGACGTAGAAATTTATTTTAGCAATAAATTCATCTATGTTGTAATTGAATATTTGCATAAATAATGCAACCTTTCTATGGTAGTTATATAAATCTTTGTCTTTGGTGAGAGTAGGATTTACATAACTATTTTTTTTTATATATTTTAATGTGGGCTTAATATAACAAAAATGACCCTACATATATGGACAAGCACGAACATATATAATAGGGTCATTTATAATTTTAACATTTATTTTGTTAAAAAAAATTACTTACTATCAAGGTGCTTGTCAATACACTTATATTATAACAAAAAAATAGTTATATACAACAATAAAATATAAGAAAAATCATAATAAAATGAAACTTGTATAAGATAAATATTTTTTTTATTATAAACTCTCCAACCTACTCCTTTACCGATAGTTCACGGTAAAGGCGGTTGGTTTATTCTCGCTACTCCTTTACCGATAGTTCACGGCAAAGGCACGAGAATAAAAAGTTCTACACATTGAATAAAAAGTTCTACACATTGAATAAAAAGTTCTACACATTGCAATGTGTAGAAAGTGTGTAGAAAAAAAATCACTAGGAAAATACTAGTAGCGCATGGGGCAATGTTATTCCCCATGCGCGCGTAAAGTAAGTAAATATCAAAGAAAAATACAAATACTTCTACACACTTGCTTTTCAAAAATAAGTTTAGGGGGGGTAAACAGTAAATATTAATTTAAATTAAGATAAAAAAAGCTTAGTCACTTCATTTATCCGTCTTATCAATCCTAACTCACAATATAGCATTAAGCATAAAAACTCACATAAAAAAATACTTTTTTTTACATTCGTTTTTATTGCGCTTAATGCTTTTATATATTGTGAGGATTGACAAGCGGATGAAGCGACCAAGCTCTCTTAAAAAAGACACTTTTAATTATATGAGGATTAACAAACGGAATCAGCAAACACAGATCTAAAAAAGAATGAGGGGTGAAGGAAAAGGAATAGTGCATTACTTAATATAATTCTCCCCTCTTGCTGAGTATAAACTTGATATAGGGGCAAAATAATGAGTTTTAGAGGTATTTTAGATTAGATAGATTGATTAAAATTAATATTTGACGCAACCGAAGTTTATTTAATATAATTTATCAGGAACATATATGAAAATACAATTTTTTTTGATATATTTATATTCATTTCCGCCACAAGCTTCATCTGTTTTACACCAATTAGAAAAACTAATATCTTCATTACACAAAAAAATAGATAATTTATTACCAGATAATCTTCTTTTAGGGGAATACTTAATATCAACTATAAATCCTCTTTGGCCGCCAATAATGTTTTTTAACAAACCTGCTTGTTTAATATCTCTGATACTTATGTCATCATAAACATCTACTTTGAACATATCATTATAACTATTTTTGTTAAAATCCAACGAACCCCTGATATAATTAAACTGTACTCGTTGATTGTTTAAATAACTAATGATAAACTCAGTTTTACCGAGTTTACTAGCACCTTCAATTACAATGGATTTAGGACGACGTATTTGGTTCATCTCTTCCTTTATCGCCATTATAATTTCCTGAGTATTATAGTTATCTTTAAAAGTATCAAAACTAAAAAATGATTCAGTTTCGTTTTCAAGTTCTTCAAGCAAATCTTCTGATTGTTTGATGAACTTTTCTTTTAGAATTTTTTTGATTAAATCTATTTGTTCGTAATAAAAATCACGGTCTAGATTTTTAATAAAATTATCAAGAGATTTTTTAACTTGACTTGAAGTTAATTTATCATCATAATAATATTGTTCTTTTAATCTATCTATTTCATCATAAATCAATTGTTTACGTTCTTCTTTTTGATTTTGACGAACGTATTTTTTATGTCTAGGGGTTCCTTCTTCAATAAAGTTACCATCTTTTTTAATATAATCAATTGCTTTTTGAATATCACGAGCAGTTTCAATTTTAGGATGAAAGCCATCAATGTCAAAATATCTTTGACTTTTAATACTTATTCTTTTTGTTAACTGAAACAAAACATGAGAATGAATTTCTTTATGATCTTGATGATTTTCAGTATTAGAAATAATATATGATATTTCTTGTTTTTTTAAATCCATTAATTCTTTAATATGATTATGAATTTTATCTTTACCCAAAGGACATTTTGAATAGGTTAAAAAAATGTCTTTTGAACTTAAATTAAATTTATTTTTTTTCATTATAATATACTCTTTCTTGTATAAGTCCCTATTAACTTAGGGGCTTTTTTTTATTTATCTTTACTATCTAAAAAAATAACATTTTTAACAATTACTTTAATAGTGGACTTAATTTCACCATCATTATTCGTATATTTTTCAATCGATAAAGAACCCTCTAAATATACTTTTGAACCTTTATGTAAATATACACTCATGTTTTCAGCTTGTTTACGAAAAATTATACAAGGAATAAATTGAACTTTATCTTTAATATTGACAGCTATTTGAAAATCTAATTTAGAGATTTCACCATCAAAAGTACTAATTCGTTTTAAATCTAAATCATGAGTGATATTACCAATTAATTGAACTTTGTTTAACATTTTATTTTTCCTTTCTTAATAATTTATAGTAATAAAGTCATAACTGGTGCCATTTGACCCAAAGATGCACCCAAAGATGCAAAGATAGGAGGGAAAGCAACAGCAGCAATAATAACTGCACCAGCACCCAAAGTTGTGATTGCAATACCTTTAATTAATTCATCATTATTTGTTTTAGTTTTATCTGGAATATAATTAATTTCTGGTTGAGGTAATTTAACAATAGAGTCATATGATTCTTGTTTAGTTTCCAATTGTTTTTGATATTGTAATTCTTTTAGTTCTTTTAACCTTTTAAAAGCATTCATTAAATTAATAATATTATTAACTTTATTAGTATCATAAATATATTGAGTTTGAGGTTGATGTTGGGTTTGTTTATCTTGATTATTTTGAGATTGCTTTTTGAATAAAGGTAATTTAGGTAAAGATAAACCTAATAGAAATAATAAAATCAAAAGAATAATTAGAATAAATATAAACCATATTTTTACAATAATTTTTCTTTTTTTATTCATATATTAACCTCTTTGTCTAGTATCTTCAATATAATCAATTGTTTTACCATCATCTTTGAAATAAGTACGTTTAAATTTAGATATTTTACCATCTTGAATTTCAGTAATGCAAAAAATTGTTTTACCATCATCTCGATAATTGATTGTTTTAATTTTTTTACCAGTATTTTTGTTATATTCCTCAAAATAATCAATTGTTTTACCATCATCTCGATAATTAGTAAATTTAATTTGATTACCAGTATCTTTATCATATTCATCAATATAATCAATTGTTTTACCATCATCTTGATATCTAGTGGATTTAGTTTGTATATCAGTATCTTTGTCTAATTCATTAATAAATTTAATAGTTTTACCATCTGATTGATATATAATATTTTTTTTACTTGTTAAATCATCAAATTCTTTATTAATTTTATTAAGAATAGAATTATAAGTTTCTGTTTGTTCTTGTTGTGATGGAATATTAGATTGAGGTTGAACAGTTTCTTGTTCTTGTTGTTTTGAGTTTTCAGTTTTAATTTGATTTTTATTAATAGCTAATAAAAGAATAATTAAAAAAATAAGAATAGCTCCTGTAATAAATAAACCCCAAATGATAAAAATAATACGTTTTAGTTTGCTTTTATTATTTGTTTTCAATTTTATTTACCTACTTTGTTTATAATTTTGATTATTTCT
>NZ_JAGVRH010000015.1 GCF_018274325.1 'Fragaria x ananassa' phyllody phytoplasma
TGTTTAGTAGTGGTTAGATATTGATAGAACTGAACTACTATTCCTTTTTTTAATCTTTGGATGCTTAATTGATAAGTAAAGAGATAGAATTTGATGCAAAAATAAATTAAATAAATCGGGATAAGGAAAATCATATAGATGATATTATTTATTAAAAATAAGGGGATTTTTTTGATGAACATATTTAATTAGTTCCTTTCTTGTTTTTAGATGATGGAGTAATAAAAAAGACTCTATTTCATAATAGAGTCTTGGAATGATTTGTTATTAAGAATCGAGGATCTCTGGTTTTTTAGGGGGACGAGTGGTGTCTAAGAATTGATAATAAGTTCTTGTTTGCCAACGATCTCCACCAGAACAACAATCGTAGTCGTCGATATACCAATTATCACTCAAGAAACCTTCTTCATATTTATAATAATGCGGCTTACCGTTTTCATCATAAAGGGTTCTAGATGAACGACCTAATTTGTTTCTAATCGTTTCTCCTTGGTAAGTGCAGCCATATTTGATATAACATTGTTCTAACCATTTGACATACAAATTTTGATAGGTTGTTAAAAGTACTTTTTTTGGTTCTGTATTCTTACAAATAATGCGATATCTTTTATTTTCAGTTTGAAAAACGTGCCCTATTACATTAACATTCGCTGATATATTAATTTCTTTATAAGCGGGTGCGGTAATAGTTATAAGATTGTTGATACTTTCACTTTCTTTGTGATATATCCCTTCATAAGCATATAAATTGTTATTTCTTTTCCAATCGCGGATGGCTTCGTAGGGGTTAAGGGAGTCTGGGAGATTAATTGTTATTTCTCTTTTTTTGGTGTTGAATACAAAAAGATAAATGTTTTTGGCGCCGTTGGAAAGTTTTAAGAGATCTTCGATATTTCCTGGGAGTTGAAGAATTTTTTGTTTGTAGGTGTTTATTCTTTCTTCGTATTCTTTGATGTTTTGGTTTAAGAGTTGTTTAAAATCATCATCTTCAGTTTCTTTTAATAGTTGTTGTCTCCGTTGTTGAATTTCTTGTAAAGTTTTTATGAAACGCTTTAATTGTTGTTTTTCTGGTGATTCACTCATAATCCGAATTCCATCATCGAAATAAATGGCGTCAATTTGAACATCATTTAGAGTTTCTTGGGGTAAAGGGACAACCAAACCAGTATTAGTGGTGGCGTTGTAACAACCTAATTTGATGAGTTTGGGTTCTTTGATGATGTTTTTGTTGATTAAGTATTGATTAATTATTTCTTCTTTACTTTGACCTACGAAGATATCGGAAAATATTAAATTTATATTACATTTATCTTCTTGAGGTTTTTGTTTGGTATCCCAAAAGATAAAGGCTTCTTCAATGGCGATTTCGTATTTGAGGAGGTTTTCGAGAGTATATTCGTAATCTTCATCATAAGGGTATTTGATATTAAAGGGATTAGCTCTATGTTTAAAGTAGACTCCTAAGAGGCCTTGAGGAGGATTTTTGAGTTTAGGATCAAAAAATTGTTTATTATAAGGATTGTATGAGGGTTCTTCAAGGCCGTAGGTGGAAGTTTGGATATCAAAATATTTTAAGATGTTGGGGATATCGTCTTTATTTAGGACATTGATATCGTGTATTTTGAATTTAGGTTGGGTGTTTAACCATTCTTGTTGGAGGGTTTCATAGTCTGTTAATTTTATTTTGGATTTGTTTTGTTTGTGAAAATAGTTATAGGCGTAAATGGGGGCATGAGATAATATAAAGATTAATAAAGAAATAATTAATAAAAGAACTTTTTTAGGGATTTAGTTTGATTCATATCTTTTTCACCTCCTTAGGGTTTGAATTTTATGACCTTACCAATTTGTGTGTGTTTGTTATTTAGGTAAAAGAAAAAGACCCTTGGAGGGGTCTAAATTTAGTTTATATATTGAATTATTTATTATGATATTTATTTGACAAATTTATTTTATAAAATATTACAACCACAACCAGATGATGCTTTAATATTATTTTGTAATGGAGTTTTTGTTATATCTTTTGGCACTATTTCTTGAGAATTATTTCTTTGATTAATTAATTTTTGTAATGATAATAAAAAATCTTTTTTTGTCATTTTTTGTTTTTCTAATAATTCATCGGCTAACGGCGATAAAAATTCTTCATATTTGTCAATAATTTCTTGAGTTTTGGTTTGCGCGATATTTTTAATTTTATTTTTGCGCACTTCTAAAGAGTCTGTTGCGAAATAAAAATCATCTAAAAACCATCCTCTTTGTATAATATATTGAGCTATATTTTCAATATCTTTTTCATCATCATCACCCTTATATTTAAAATCTTCTATTGGCGTTGTACTTCTTTTTTCTGCTTCTGGTCCTCCGAAAAATACAGATAATGAAAATAAATAACCATACTGTGATTTATCAAAAGAAAAGTTTACGCCGCCTTCTGTATTTTTTTCATTATTTATTTTTAATTCTATTGTTTTAAGGTTTATAAGATTAAATTCAGATTGTATTTTGCTTAATTCATAAGCTACTGCTGCATGCCCTATTTCGTGTAAAGCGCAAAATTTTTGTATATTTAGAATATTTTCTTGGTTTGTTTCAAGGTTTGTTTCAATTTCTTCATTTATTTCATTAACTAAATTATCCATCGCCATTACTTGATGATTATTAAACAGAAATAATAATCCTATAAAAGCAATTAAACAAAGATAAATGGTTTTAAATTGGTTTTTTAATTTAACCATTAATTAAATCTCCTTTATTTTTATCCCTCATATGGGATTATTTCGTAGAGGGAGTTGATAGAGGTTAGGGTGAATTTATTGTCTTTTAATAATGATTTATCATAATTGCGTTGTAATGAATCTCTTAGTTTGATGGTGTTGGATAACATATTGTTTAACCCTTCAATTTCGTTTTTGTCTTTTCCAGGATCAAGTTTGTTTATTTGTTTATTATAATTATCACATTCTTGTTCGTATTCGTTTATTTTTTCTAATCTTCTTTTTCTAAACCTTAATGTTTGTTTGTGCGATTCTCTTGCTTCTTCTATGACAGTAGTTTCTTCTGGAGAAAGATTGTTGAATGGTAAAATTTCATGTTCGTTTTCAGATAAGATATAAGATTTAATTTTATCATAATTTGCTTGAGTTATTTAATAACTTTAATATTAAAATATTTTTTTATATAATGAATTAAAAATACCCATATAAGAATTTGTTTTTTGATTTAATTCCTTTTGTAATTTTTTTATATTATTTTGTTGGTTTAAAGATTCTATTTTATTTTGTTCTAAAACTAATTTTATTTCTTCGTAATTTTCTTCTTCTTTTGTTAATTGATTTTTAATTTTATTAATTTCAAATTCTAATTCTTTGTTTTTAGTTACTAATATACTATTTGCACCTTCCAAAACAACTATTTTGCCTTCTAATTGTTTTATTATTTCAATTTGTTGTTTTAAAATTTCTGTTTTAGTTTTAATTTCGACAATTAGTTTTAAGATTTCTTCTGATTGTTCTTGGATTTTTTGTTTTAATTGAACTATTTCTTCATCTTTTTGTTTAATAATTTCTTGTATTTGAATTTCATCATTTTCTAAAGTTTTAATTTTTGCTTTTAATTCTTTTATTTTATTTTGTTCGACATTTAATTGATTTATTAATGCTTTATTATTATTTTCATTTTTTGTTATTTCTTCTTGGATTTGTTGTATTTCTTTTTCTCGTTTTGATTCGTTTTCTTTAGACAAATTTAATTTAATATTTAATTTTTCTATTTCAATTTCTTTAAATCTTATTTCTAATTGATGAAATATTTCTTTATTTATATTACATATTGATTTTTTTAACCAAAATATATATAAATTTTCAGCGCCGTTTCCTAAATTTTTTAACTCTTCTAAAGTATAAATATAATCATTTTTATATCTTGTCCCTTTATCAAAAGCAACAAATAGTAAATCATGTGGTGGATTTTTGATACACCAACAAATATCATATTTATTATTATCCCCGTTATAACATGGATAATCTAAAGTTAAATAACTAAAACTTTGATAAATATTTTTTCTTATAATATAAGACAAAATATCTTCTTCTTTTTCAACAAAAATATTATGAATTTTCATATTGCGATTACATATATTTTCATTTTTCAATGCCATAACTTGATGATTGTTAAAAATAAATAATAATCCTATAAAAGCAATTAAACAAAGATAAATGGTTTTAAATTGATTTTTTAATTTATTCATTAATTAAATCTCCTTTTATTTTTATCCCTCATTTGAGTTGATTTCGTAGAGGGAGTTGAGGGAGGATGTGGTTAGATTTTTATATTGTGTTTCAACGTCTTTATATCGTTTTTCTAATATTTTTTTATAATCTTCGGCGCGTTGGAGCATTTCGTTTAACGCTTCAATTTCGTTTAACACTTCAAATTCGTTTTTATTTTTTTGTTGGTTAAGTTCATTTATTTGTTTATTATAATTATCGCATTTGTTTTGATATTCATCGATGCCTTTTTGTTCTTTGTTTAATAAATCTAATGCATATTTCCAACTATTTTTAATTTTATTTATTTCATTTTTTTCTTCTTCGTTAATATTATTTGGCAATAAAGTTATATCATCGATTTCAGAGAAGACATAAGTTTTTATTTTTTCAAAATCATCTTTAGTAATTGTTTTTTTTGGTTTAGAAATGTCTGTTTCACGTTTAGTTCTTGATGGTTGTTTTAATTCTTTATCGTCTTCAAAATCTTTATGATAATTTGATAATGATTTTTGTTCTTGTTTTGTTTCGTTGATACCTTCAAAAAAACCTATAATAAAAACAATACTAAAAAATAAAATAATTAAAATAGCTACCCAATGTTTTTTAAAAAAATTCATTTCTTTTAATGCCTTTCCGATAATAGTAGTAATTTATATTATCTTTTAAAGAAATTAATTACTACTATTATACAACTTTATTTTTTTTAAATTTAAAGAAAAAGTTTTTTAAGAAGGAATAGTTATTAATTCAGGGATTGTTGTTTTATTTTTTTGTTTAATTTCTTCTTGGGTTTTAGTGTAGTTAGGGTTTGTTTGTTTTAGTTCTTCTTTGAGTAACTTTATTTCTTCGTTTATTGGTTCTAACTTTGTTTCTAGTTGTTCTATTTGTTCTTCTTTTTTGGTTTCTTTATTAAGTCTCTCTCTTTTATTTTTTATTTCTTTAGTTATTTGTTTGTATTCGTTTATAACTGATTCTTCTTTTTGTTCGATATTTTTAACTAATTCACGAGAATTTCCGAATTCTTTTGTTAAATTATCTTCTTCAATTCGTGCGTTATATACTTCTAATTTCTTTTCTTGGTCTTTGTAGTCGGCGTCGAGTTTGGCGAGATCGCGGTCGATGTCTTTAGTATACATTTCTAAAGTTTCTTTGGTAATCATTGGTGGTCGTTCTTTGCCTTCTTGAATACTTTCGTGAATCATATGCCATATACGATGGCCTTCGTGAAGGGTTAGAGTTACTTTTCCCATTCCTTGTGCGTATTTACGAGTTACGGTTGTTGTTTTACCTAAGGTTTTGATACCATATTTAGCTGGGATTAAGTCGGTTATTTTGTCGAAGACTTTGAATCCCATTTTACATGCATTACCAAAAGAGAAGGAATTTTCTTTTTCATAAGTTTCCATGCGAACATGCATGGCTTTATATTTTTCTTTTAATGCTTGGTATAGTTCGCGTTCGGCTTGGATTTCTTTTAGTTTTTTGTTGACTTGGTTGATGTTGTTTTGGATTTCGGTGCGGCGTTGTTCGACGGATTTGATTTGGTTGAATAATGTTTGTTCGCCTATTGTTAATTCGTTATATCGTTTTTCTAATATTTTTTTATAATCTTCGGCGCGTTGGAGCATTTCGTTTAACGCTTCAATTTCGTTTTCTAATATTCTTATTTGAGTTTTGATTTCGTTTATTTGTTGAACTAAGGCGATTTTTTCGTCATAAAGGATATCTAATTTGGCGCGTAATTTTTGTTTTTCGGTTAAATCAGTAGTTTCTTCGATTTGTTTTTCCGTTAGTTTTGTTTCTTTTTCTTTGTTAGCTAATGCTTCTTCTTTTTGTTTTAATTGTTCATTTAAGATGTTGATGTTATTTTCGGTTTCTTCTTTTTGAGTTTTGATATCTTTAATTTTAGTTTCTGTTTGGTTTATGAGTTCTTCAATTTTAGCTTTTTGTTCTTGGGTTAGTTTTTGTTCTTTATAAAGTTTTTTTAATTCGGCTTCTACTTTTGTTAATTCTTGTTCCCAATTGTCTTTTAACCCTTGGTAATTATTAATAACTTCATCGTATTTATCAATGGCTTTGTCAATTTCGTTTACTAATTGACCTGCATATTTACTTGATGGTTCTTTAGGTTTATGAAAGAAACATAAGTAAATGAAACTTAAAAGCACGATGATAATTAAAAAGTAAGTTAAATAGCCTTTCCAGTTTGTTGTGTGCGGGGTTGGTTGATTATTGAAAAGTTTGTTTTTGAAGTAAAGGAAAATACCAAAGATAGTTGAAACCATCAAAAACCAAGTGAAATAAGACTTAAAGGTTAGATAAGTTTTAATTAGGTCTAAAGGCGATAACATAATTATACACCTCCTTTCTCTTTGTTTTGTTGTTCGATAGTGTTTAAAATGGCGTCATCTTGAGAAATAATCATTTTATAAGCTTGCTTTAAGTCTTCTTGATTAATTTCGTTTCTTCTTGTTTCGCCTTGACCGCGGTTTTTAGCGAAGATAGCGACTGTTGTTTTTAAGAGGTTTTCTAAAGTTCGATTAGCTTTTTTAAATTTATGATTAACTGGTAATCTTTCTAAAGCTTCATTAATCACTTCGTATAAGTATTGTTTAGCTTCTTCACTATAAGGGTTTTTTCTTTTATTAATTAAGAATTCTAAAAATTGTTTTCTTTCTTCTTTATTGCCTGGTTTCACTTCGATATTGTAAGTAAATCTTGATTTGATGGCTTCATCTATGTTATTGATGTGATTAGTGGCGCCAATAATAAAGATTGGTTTATCAGGATTATTTTCAAATGATGTCATCTCTGTTTTAAATTGGTTCACGACATTAGCAATTTCTGAACCAGCTTCTAAGGTATTTAAATCAGCAAAGATTGTTTCACATTCGTCTAAGAAAATGATGGCTCCTTTATTTTTAGTTGCTTCTTCACGCGCTGTCATAAATAAATCTTTTACCAGTTGAGGGGCGATGCCTTTGAATTTTTGAGAAAAGATAGAACTACTTACTTCAAAGAAAGGGAGATTAGTTTCTTTGGCTAAGGTTCTCGCTAAGGTTGTTTTCCCAGTTCCTGGCACTCCATACATTAAAATGCCTAAAGGGAAATCGACCTCGCCAATATTGGTGTAGTTGTCTTTATTGTTAAGATAATCAATGAAACCTTCGACTGCTTTTAATTCTTCTTTAAAACCAATTAATTGGTTGAATTTAGGGAATTTTTGGTTGTTAGAAGGAGTAAATAATGGTTCTTCAGATGTTTTTTGTTGTTGAGTGATAGCGTTTATTGCTTCTAATTTTGGAGTTAGTTTGTTTTCGATTTCGTTAAGTTTATTTGTTTGGGTTATTTGTTGTTCTTTGATTTGATAAATATTAGTTTTATGAGTTTTTAGTTCATTTTTTAATTCATTATTTTGCTTAGTAATTTGGTTTTGAATTTCGGTTTGGTTTTGTTGTAGTTTGTCTTTGGTTTCTTGGATGATTTTCCTTTGATTTTCTAATTTTTTATGATGGGTTATAAGTTGTGTTTCAGCTTCTATTAAAGTTTGATGATGAATCCAAACATAAACTGATAAACATAAAATAAATGATATTATGATGCATATTATTAATTTAGTTAAATTAAAAGGTTTATTTGATTTGGTTTTTATAGTCATATTATTTCCTTTCCAAACAAAAAAGACTAAGGAATTTCCTTAGTCTTTGT
>NZ_JAGVRH010000016.1 GCF_018274325.1 'Fragaria x ananassa' phyllody phytoplasma
CCAATAAAATAATCTTTATCTAAATCAAGTAAATATTTAGGTCCTTTATAACTTATTTTGACAATATTGGGGTCTTCGGGATGTTCTATTTCAAGAGCATCCGCCCTACCCTTTTTAGAGTATTCAACCATTAATAAACTACCATCGGCTGGATAAAACCCTGATCGTCCAAAGTAACTTTTCCATTCTGAAAAAGGAGTATCCAAAAACACATCATCCATTTCTCCCATTAATAAATCTTTGGGAATTTTCTTTTTATCAAAAATGGCTTCAATTTTGGCTTTTCTTTCGCCTTCAATTTTATTTTTCATCACAACATATCTTTCACGAAGTTCATTGCAAATTCCATTTAATCGATCGAAGATCCAAGTTTTTTCTACAATAGTTTTATCTTGTTTTTGGAGATATTGAACTATTCCTTGACGCCATAATTGATATTGTTCTTCACATTCTTGTCTTCTTTTTTCAACTTCTTGTAATGGAGTTTTAGTTTTTAAAATAACATCTTCCAAAGCTTCATCTAAATCAGAAGGTAACATTACTTCATGAGGTTCAATTGGTTGATTCTTTTCTTTTAATTCTGATTTATGAGTATTAGTTTTATAATAAGCAGTTTCGATTAAGGTAGTTAGATCACGGTTAGAAATTTTTTCTGTTTCTTTTCTCTTGGTTTGATTATATTCAACTAATTTTTTTGCCATGGTTTTTAAGTAGGAATAAGTATGGAAACTGATATTATATGGTTTTACTAAATAATTTAAAAAGTTTTGAATTTTATCATCTTTAATAGGGGCGATATATATTTCTTTACTAAAACGGCTTCTTAAAGCTTTATCGATTTTATCTAAATTATTAGTTGCACCCATTAAAACTACTTTTTTATCAGTACGGTTAAAGCCATCTAATTTATCTAAAAGGGTGTTAACGATGTTTGTTGCAACCGAGGAAGTATTTTCATCACTTCGGTTTGGTAAACCATCAATTTCATCAATAAAGATAATTGTTTTATCATATGATTCTGCTTCTTGCCATAATTTTTCTAATACTTCTTTGCCTTCTCCGACATATTTTTGATCGAATTTAGCAGGAATTAAATTCATAAAATGTACATTAACTTCACCACATAAAGCTTTGATTAAAAAGGTTTTTCCTGTTCCAGGAGGACCATAAAGTAAATAACCTTTAGGACGAACTTTATCAAAATTAACTAAACTATTATCAGATTTAAAAAAATAAATTAAATCTTTTAATTTTTCTTTTTCTTCGCTCATTCCATAAACATCTTTAAAAAGAATTTTATTTTTGTGAGACTTATAAATTTGATTTGTTTTGATTGCTTCTAGTTCCATTTGTAATTCTAAAATTTGGCCGTCAAACCCAATAATTTGTTGATCTAAAAAACGATCAAAATCAATATAATTATCATTTTTCTCTTTATTATCGTTTGTTTCACTTAATAATGTTTGGATTCTTCTTTTGTTAGCTTGGTTGTAAATAACAGCATTTCCTAATTGATTGATTTTATAGGTTATCCCTTGCATTGATTCAAGATTAGTCGTAGTTTGGATTATTTGTGAAATATTGCTTTCGGTTTCACTTTGTTTTTTATGTAATAGTTTTCTTTGTTCAATCAGTACTTTTCCTGTTGCAACCTTGTCGTTTTTTTCTTTTTGAATTCGTTCAATTTCTGTTTGTTTTTGAATTCTTTCTTCTTTGGTTAAAGTTTCAAAATTTTTTGTTAAATCTTGATTAATTTCATTAAGTTTTGTTGTAATTGTTTCCACTTCGAATAAATTATCATCAATTTTTTTTGATAGAATGTTGTCTTGTTTTGTTAACTCTTCTCTTTTAGTTTTTTCTTCAGCTAGTTTAGCTGATAATTCATCTAATTTTTTTTGAATTTTTTCGCTTTCTTCTTTTTCTAATTGTTGTTCAGTTTTATCTTGTGATTGATTTTTATTTGGTTTTTCTTGGATTAAATAATGATAAATTAATAAACCAAACCCACTTAGAAAAAGAATTAATAAAGATAACCAGTAGCTTAATTTAAACCAAGGAAAAGGAGACTTGGAAATTTTATTTGTTGAATTTCTTTTCATATCCTTTCGAGTCTCCTTATTTTAAACTATCAAATTTTTTTTGTTTGTTTTTGCGGTATTCAATTAAAATTTTTTGTTCTTCTTCGTTGTTAATAGTTTTTATTTCAGCATCTAAATTTTTAATATCTTGGTTTAATTTAAGTTGTTTCATCTTTAAACTTATAGCATTTTTAATTTCTTGAATATTTTCTTGTTGTTTGGTTTTTTCATTATTCAAAGAAGTTTTAGTTTCTGGGTTAGTTTCATTAATTAATTTTGTTGTAATATCTTGAATTTTTTTTTGCGATAGTTTTTTTTCTTCATTTGATTTCAGTAATTTTTCTACTTCAATTAAGGTTTTTTCTTTTGTTAGTTTTTCTTCGGTTGCAAGGTGTTTTTCTGCGAGGTCAGTCGTGATTTGAAGTTGAGTTTCTTTATTATTGATTTCTTTTTTTAATTGATCACTAAATTCAATCAAAAACAATTCATTTTCTAATTCTTCGAGTTTGGATTTTTTTAATGTAATAACCTTTTCAATAACGGTTTTTTCTTCTTGGGTTAATTGAGAATCTTTTAACTCTTCTTCTGTAATTTTAATTTGTTGTTTTAGTGGATAGATTTGTAAAACAAAATCATGATAAAGCTTTCTATCAGTTTCTTGTTTGGGAATTACAGAAATTTGTTCTTTATTAGTTTTTTCTTTAATAATAAATTCATAAATTAATAAAGAACTGATCACAATAATAACTAAAACACTAATAGTTATGCAAACTTTCGCTATTTTATTTATTTTTTTTGAATGATTTTTTTTCATAATTTTCATTTTCGTTTTCCTTTTTTTATTTTTTTGAATTTGGAGGTTATCGGTTTTTTCGATTACCCAATTGCTACTTTATGTTTTTATAATTTGGTTATTTTCTTTTCCTTTTGTTATTATTAAATTTGAATTTTTTGGGGTTTTATTGTTTGTTAAAAATGATTTATTATTTTCTTTTTTTAATTCTTTAAATGTTTTTTTCATTTCTGGAGGTTGAGTATAATAATTAATATTGAAAAATATTTTTTTGACGATAAACAAAAGGGCGGTTGTAAATAAAGATCCAATGATAAAACCAATTGCAAAACTTAATTCATTCATCTTCGTTTTCCTTTCCAAAAGTATTTCTTTGATTTTTTAACTTTTGTTTTCTTTCTTTTTTCGATTGCCAAATGGCAACTTTATGTTTTTGTTGTTCGATGTGAGATAGTAATTTTTCGTTTGTGATTCTTACTTTATCTAATTTTTCAAGTAATAATTGTTCTCTGTGTTCTTGTTTGGCTGCTGCCATTTCTAAATTTCTTAGTTTTTTTTGAGGGAAAAAGATGCCAAGGAATGCATTTTTGATAAAAATAATAATATTAGATAATAATTTAAAGATTGGTTTGAATCCTGTCATAATTAACAAAGTAAAAAAAGTTGTTTCTATGGCATCTATTCTTCGTTCAAGGATTTCGGCAGTTGTAAAACCTTTTGAATAACGAATAAAAAAAATACTAATAGATGCTAATATTGACAATATAAACATACGTCGCTCCTTTTATTTTAATTATTATTTAAGAACTAAATCTTTGACTTCATTTTTGATAGTTTTAGATAATTTGAAAGTAACAACTGTTTTGGAAGGTATTTTGATTTTTTTACCTGTTTTGGGATTGCGTCCTATGTGGGCTTTACGGGTTTTTAAGATGAATTTACCTAATTTAGGTGATAATATTACTTCTTCATTGGAAGTGATTGATTTGATTATGGCATATTCAAATGCATTATAAAATTCTTCTGTTTTGTTAATAGAAGTTTTGTTAACTTCTGATATTTTTTTAATTAATTCTTTTTTAGTCATTTTTAATTTTCTCCTTTTTATTTTTATTGGTTTTAGCTTTTGGTTTTAATTTACTACGGTCTTGGAAGTAAATGCCGCGGTAGATTTCGGTCATGGCGTCGCTCATATGATTTTTTATTCTCCTTTTTTAGTTAATGGGTTTTTAATTGTTTCTTTAATTTTTGTTAAATATTTATTAATTGTTGGTTTAGTGTCATTTATTTTGATTATTCGACCAGTATCTTTGTCGAATTCGTCGATGCAGTAAATTGTGCCGTCGGGGTTGTATGTGGTGGATTTGATTCGTTTTCCAGTTGTTGGGTCGAATTCGGTGATGTAGTCGATTGTGCCGTCGTCGTCGAGGTTGTATTGGGTGTGTTTGATTCGGTTGAAAGTATTTGGGTTGTATTCGGTAATGTAGTCGATTGTTTTGTTGTCGGAGTTGTATGTGGTGGTTGTGATTGAATTTAGGGTTTTTGCGGTTATTTTGGTTAATTTACCTTGTTTATTGTATTTTTTATTATTTTTCATTTTTTTATTTTCCTATTTTTTTAATATTTAATATTTGTATGATTTGTTGTAATGTTATTTTTTGAGAGTTGTTGGCATCAATTAAAAAATGATGACATTTTGAATGTTTACAATTTGAATTAGTACAATATTGATATTTATTTAATAATATTGGCGAACATTTTCAAAATATGAAATTGGTTTTTGTTCGATTAAATCTAATTTATGATTTGATTGATTTGATTTACGATTTAATGCGGTTTTAGGATTGATGTCTAGATAAAAAGTTATATCAGGTTTAATTAGAAAATGATTGATTATATTGGTAGTTATTTTATCATCGTAATCAATGTAATTTGCTTTACTTTGGTAAGTATAAGTAGAATCAAACCAACGGTCGATTAAGATGATATAACCTTGTAATAAAGATGGGGTGATGAGCTCTTCTTGGATTTGAATCATATTGGCTAAACTTAACAAATATTTTGTTTTTAAGGTAATTTTTGAATGATGTAAAAATAAATCTCTAATTGTATTGCCAACACATGAATCTCCTAAACTTTGGATAGTTTTAACCAAATTGTTAGTTGATTGTAGATGATGTTTAAGTTTAGAAATTAAAGTTGTTTTTCCACTGCCATCTAAACCTTCAAAACTAATTAATTGATTTTTCATTAGAATGAACCATTTTTTTAATTAAATTAATTGGTGAAAAAGGGATAAATTGCTTTTTTAATAATGTTTTCATGAAGTTATTTGATTCTTTTGAAAAACAGTTAATAACTTGATTGATATGTTGAACTTTACCGTTTTTTATTTTGTAATTTAATCTTTCAGATTCGATTACATCATTAGTTAATAAATAAAATTCAAAGCGAGTATCTAGTTTTTTGAGTTGTTGGGCTTCTATTATTGATTGGTTATAACGTTCACGGAGGCAAGTTTTGAAATTAAAGGTGATGATTCTTTTCTTTTAGGTAAATAAAACTAAATCAAATTTAATGTCAGGAATAAAAAATAAATATGATTGAGGATATAAATTAGTGATGTTTTTGTGATAAAAATAAAGCAAAATGAGGTATTCGTTGATTTTGCCGCGGATTACTTTTTGGCTTTGAGAGTTGTGTTGGTTGTCAATTAAAAAATGGTTTAAGTTAGAATGCGAGGTTTGCATATATTCATTGAAATTTAAATTAAAGAGATTAAGTAAACAGATTTTTTTAGCAATCTTAACACATAAAGAATTGTGATTAAAAATGTTAATATTATTAAAATAAAAATTAGTGAGATATTCCATTTTATTTATTCTTCCCTTCTTTTTAATTGATTAGGAAATTTTAGTTGGTAGTCTTCTAAAGCTGTGTTGTATCCTTGATTAAAATAATATGAAGTTAATATGTTAAAAAATGGATTTATTGCAAGAATTAAAATTAGAATATTTAAAATAATTAGTATAAAATCGATCATTTTTTTCTCCTATTTATTTTTTTCTACAAATTTTTGGATTTGTTTATAAAAATCAAAATTACATTCGCCTAATTGTCCACTACGGTTTTTGGCAATAATTAAGTTAGTATATGGATTGTTATCAGGTTTTTGGTAATAACTTTCACGATGCAACAACATTACCACATCTGCATCTTATTCAATTGTCCCTGAATCTCTCAAATCTGTTAATTGAGGTGCTTTTACTTCTCGAATTCTTACTGCTCGATTCATTTGACTTAAAGCTATGATTGGTATATTAAGTTCACTTGCTAGTTTTTTGAGTTCTCTTGAAATCATTGCTATTGCTTGATAGGTATTAAAATTTTGGTCATCTTTTAATAAATGAAGATAATCAATAAAGACAACATCAAGTCCTTTGGTATATTTCATTTGACGACATTTAGTTTTGACATCTTCAATTTTGTTATTTCTATCATCATCAATAAAAACATCAATTTTATTTATTTTATGCTCAGTAATAGCTAAGGAACATTTATCATTTGCACTGAGTTTTTTATGAATTAAGTTTTTTAAAGGAACATTAGATGTTGCAGAAAGTAACCTAATACCTAATTCTGCGGCTGACATTTCTAAACTAAAAACCAATATTTTTGGTTTTTTAGTATTTTCATCAAAATTTTTAGCCATATTATAAACTAAATTAAGCATTAATGCTGTTTTACCCATTCCCGTACATGCTCCTAAAATAATTAATTGTTGGTTTTTAAAACCACCAATTAATTCATCAAGATTATTAAAACCTGTTGAAATCCCTACTAATTGATTAGGATCATGATCAGAAATGACATTTTTACGGATGCTAGGAATTAAGGTTTTAATTGATATAAATGGTGATTTAGTATTTTGAATAAAACTTTCTACTTGGGTGTTAACTGTTTGTAAATAATTATGAATGTTTTTAGTTTTTGATATTTCATTAGGTAATTGTTGGATTAATGTTAATAAATCATTTTTTAATGAATTTTCTTTGATTAAATTAATATATGTTTCTAAATATTGACTCGAAGGAGTCATTTCAGTTAACTCAATTAAATAATTAATCCCTCCGATTTTATTTAAATGATTGTTATTTTTTAAAATAGAACTTACAGAAACATAATCGATGTCATGATTTTGATTTTTAAGTTGTTTCATCGCTTCAAAAATATAACGATGACTTGGGTTGGTAAAGTTGTTGGTGTTAATCAAACTTATAACAGCATCTAGTTTTTCAGGGTTTAAAAATAATGTTCCTAATAATGCTTGCTCCGCTTCTAACAATTTATCCTCCTTTTTCAGTTTGGGTATAAAAAAATAGCCAAACTGTTTATTTTTAATCAATAAACAATTTGGCTATTTTGTTGTTCTTAACTGGT
>NZ_JAGVRH010000017.1 GCF_018274325.1 'Fragaria x ananassa' phyllody phytoplasma
TGTTTAGTAGTGGTTAGATATTGATAGAACTGAACTACTATTCCTTTTTTTAATCTTTGGATGCTTAATTGATAAGTCAAAAGATAGCATTTGATTAAATAATTAATAAAAATTAAAGGTATTAATAAGATAAAGATAATGATGAAAAAGATGATGTTATTTGGTAAAGATTGAAAGAGTTTTTTTACGAACATATTTAATAGTTCCTTTCTTTGAATATTGGCTAAATCTATAATACTATTAGTTAAAGTTAAATTATCGTTAGTTAAATGTAATAGTTGATGCAAATAATAATAAAATTTAGTAAAGAAATTATTTTTTAAAGGTTTGGTTGAGGTATTATTGTTTTGTAAAGATTTTTGCTTAATTTGTTCTTTTAAAACTTGGTTTTCTAATTGTAATAAATATTTCTTTAATTGAATATTTTCTTGTTCTAAGGCGGTTAATGCTTCATTCGGTAAATTATCATTATTCATAATATTGATGCTTACTCCATAGTTAAAAGCATTACAACGTTGAAAAGTTTGTTGGTTAGGTAAAGAAAATATTAAATTTGTTTGGATAAGAAAAAATAATAATATACACACAGTAAACATGGATTTGCTTTTTTTAAGAGTCAATTTGTTATCGCCTCCTTCGTGATATGTGTAAATTAAATAAAAAAACTATATCTAATAATAGAGTTTTTAAATAATTTGTTATTAAGAATTGAGGATATCTGGTTTTTTAGGAGGCGGGGTTGTGTCTAAAAATTGATAATAGGTTCTTGTTTGCCAACGATCACCACCAGAACAACAATCGTAGTCGTCGATATACCAGTTATCACTCAAGAAACCTTCTTCATATTTATAATAATGTGTCTTACTGTTTTCATCATAAAGAATTCTAGATAAACGACCTAATTTGTTTCTAATTGTTTCTCCTTGGTAAGTACAGCCATATTGGATATAACATTGTTCTAACCATTTGACATAATCTTTTTGATAATTAATTAAAATATCTCTTTTGGGTTGTACATCTTGACAAATGATACGATATATTTTATCTTCGGTTTCGAAAGTGTTTATTATTAAATTAACAGTATATGATATATTAATTTCTTTATAAGAAGGTTCAGTAATAGTTATAAGATTATTACCATTGTGAGTTTGTTTGTTGTATTCTCTTTTATAAGCATATAAATCGTTATCTCTTTTCCAATCACGGATAGCTTCGTAGGGGTTAAGAGAGTCTGGGAGATTAATGTGGATTGGTTTTTTTTGAGTTTCGAAAACAAAAAGATAGATGTTTTTGGCACCATTGGAAAGTTTTAAGAGATCTTCGATATTTCCTGGGAGTTGGGCAATTTCTTGTTTGTAGGTGCTTATTTGTTCTTCGTATTTTTTGATTTGTTCGTTTATGAGTTGTTTCAAATTATCAACTTCAATTTCTTTTAATAGTTTTTTTCTCCGTTTTTGGATTTTTTGTAAAGTTTTTATGAATTCCTTTAAGAATTGTTTTTTTGGTGATTCATTCATGATACGAATACCATCATCGAAATAAATGGCGTCGATTTGAACATCATTTAGAATTTCTTGGGGTAAGGGAACAACCAAACCAGTATTAGGTGTGGCGTTGTAACAACCTAATTTGATGAGTTTGGGTTCTTTTATGATGTTGTTGTTGATTAAGTATTGATTAATTATTTCTTCTTTGTTTTGACCGATGAAGATATTAGAAACTATTAATTGTATATTAGGGTTATCTTTGTTAGTTTTTTGTTTGACATCCCAAAAGACAAAGACTTCTTCGATGGCGATTTCGTATTTGAGGAGGTCTTCGAGAGTGTATTCGTAATCTTCATCATAAGGGTATTTGATATTAAAGGGATTAGTTCTATGTTTAAAGTACAATCCTAAAAGGCCTTGATGAGGGTTTTTGAGTTTAGGATCAAAAAATTGTTTATTATAAGGATTGTATGAGGGCTCTTCAAGGCCATAGATGGAAGTTTGGATATCGAAATATTTTAAGATGTTGGGGATATCTTTTTTATCTAGGACGTTGATGTCTTGTCTTTTGAATTTGGGTTGGGTGTTTAACCATTCTTGTTGAAGAGTTTCATAGTCTGTTAGTTTTAATTTGGGATTTTGTTTGTTTTTGAAAATAGCTGTGAGCGTAGATGGTTTTATGGGATAATATAAAGATTAATAAAGAAATAGTTAATAAAAGAACTTTTTTAGGGATTTAGTTTTAATCATAGTTTGTTTACCTCCTTTTAGATTTTTAGTTAAATGACCTAACCAATTATTGTGTTGTTGGGTTGGGTAAAAGAAAAAGACCCTGAGGAGGGTCTTTTTGGTTTTATGATAAGCATACAAGTTAAAATATTTTTTTAATCATTTAAAATATTTAAAAGTGTTTTATAGGTTTTTAGTTGTTCTTTTTGATTTTTAATTAATAATGTTAAATTATTTGATATTTGAGTAAGATTTTCAATTTTTTGAAGATTATTTTGATTATTTCTTTCTTGTGATATTTCTTTTTCTATATTAACTTTTTTATTTGCATTATCGCGAATTTTATTTTTTGTATCAATAATCATTTCTTCAATTGATGGATTATTGCTTGGGCCAGCTTCATTATTATTCATCGCCATTACTTGATGATTATTAAAAATAAATAATAATCCTATAAAAGTGATTAAACAAAGATGAATTATTTTAAATTGGTTTTTTGATCGAAACATTAATTAAATCTCCTTTATTTTTTTATCCCTCAGATGGGGTGATTTCGTATAGGGAGTTGAGGGAGTGTAAGATACTATTTTTTTCAACTAAAAACCTTTTATCATAATTTTTTTGTTCTCTATTTTTAGATTTTTCAGCAAGGTTTAATTGTGAATTTAATGCTTTAATTTCGATTTCATCTTTTTTGTCATCAAGTTCACTTATTTGTTTATTATAAATATCACATTTTTGTTGGTATTCATTTATTGTTTTTTTATCGTGTTTAAAAGTTTCTAACAATAAATTCCAACTATTTTTAATTTCATTGATTTCAGTTTTTTCTTCTTCGGTAATATTATTTGGTAATAAAGTTTTATCATCGGTTTCAGAGAAGATATAAGATGCAATTTGATCATATTTTGCTTGAGTTATTTTAATTTTAGATTTTGGAATTTTTATTTCATGTTTGGTTGTTGATTCTTTATTTGATTCTTCTAATTCTTTAGTTAATTTTTGTTGTTGATTAGATAATGAGTTGTTCGTTTGGTTATTTTTTTTCAGTTTTATTTCGTGATTAACAATCACAATTATAATAATAAAAACAATAATAAAAAATATTGAATATTTTTTAAAAAATTTCATTCTTTAAGGACCTTTCCGATAATAATAGTAATTTATATTATCTTTTAAAGAAATTAATTACTACTATTATACAACTTTATTTATTTTAAATTCAAAGAAAAAGTTTGATTAAATTAATTTGTAATAGGTTGAAGGAATTTATTATATCTTTTTTTGTTTGATTCTTTCTTGGGCTTTGGTGTAACTTGGGGATTTTTGCTTTAATTCTTCTTTTATGACATTTATTTCTTCGTTTTTAATTGGTTATTTTTATTATTCTAGTTTTAAATCTTTAACTTTATCTTTGATAGTTTGAGATAATTTGAAAGTCACGACCGTTTTAGCTGGGATTTTGATTTTTTTACCTGTTTTAGGGTTGCGTCCTATGTAGGTTTTGCGTTTTTTCAAGATGAATTTACCTAATTTAGAAGATAAGATTACTTCTTCGTGGGAAGCGATAGCCGCTATTAAAGTATTTTCAAAGTTTTTGTAAAATGTTTCGGTTTGAGTGATAGAAGTTTGGTTAATTTCGGCTAATTTTTTAATTAATTCTTTTTTAGTCATTTTTGTTTTTCTCCTTTTTGTTTTTTGTTTTTGGTGGTTTTCTTTTTTAGTTTTAATACTGTGTTCCAAAAGTTTAGACAATTTTTACTTTTTAAAAATTCTTTAAGACTAATGATTAAGTCATTAGTCTTTTTTCTTTTCAAAGACTGAAATAATTTTCATATCTTTTCAAAAAATATTTTTGGAAAGGAATAAAATGTTAAGACAAGAATTATTTAAAGCATTTTTAAAAAATAAAAAGAATTTAGAAATTCGTAATCAATTAATCAATTTACATTTACCGTTAGTAAATAAGATAGTAAAAAGATTTAAATATTATCCGCGTTTGTTAATTAGAGAGGATTTATATCAAGAAGGAGTTTTAGGGTTAATCAAATCCTTAAATAATTACCAAGATTTAGGATATGACTTTATCGCTTACGCAACTCCAACTATCAAATCAGAAATCAATGAACTAATAAGAAAAAGTCATTCCCCTTCGATCCCTCAAAAAACTCATAAAGCCAATAACACTTCTTTTCAAGAAGAAAAACACGTTTGGCATTATCAAATCCCTAATCCTCATCAATTATGGTTAAAACAAATAAACCATGAATTAATGCTTAAAAAACTAAAAACCAAACTAAGCCAAAACGAATTCAATATTATTAGATTAAGTTTCGGCATCCCTTTAGAAAATATTAACAAAGATTATCAACCTAGTTATTCCAATCAAGCAATAACTTATAAATTAAATTTAACTTTAAGACAAGTAGAAAATATTAAAAAAATAGCGATCAATAAATTGAAAAAATAAATTATATGAAAATAGAAATTATTTTATATTTTTTAATATTTTTCTTGCATTGTTTATTTTTATTATCTTTGCCTCATATTATTATCACTTAATGTCAAATTTAAACTCAATACAAAAAATAAAAATAACTATCAATTTAAAAATAATTAACATTTCAAATAACAAAGGAGAATTAAAATGTTAAATAAAGTCCAATTAATTGGTCGTATCACTCATGACCTCGAAAAACAATATATTAATAGCAACAACGAACAAATCCCTAAAATCGATTTTCAATTAGCTGTTAATCAAACCAAAGATAAAGTTCAATTCATTCCTTGTGTAGTATTTAGAACCCAAGCAGAAAACACCCATAAATACTTACATAAAGGTTCTAGACTTTACATTGAAGGAACATTATCAATCCAAAAGTACACTAATAACGAAGGCCAAAAGAAAAAAACAACAAAAGTGATCGTACATAATGTTATCTTTTTAGATAATAAACCTCAAACAGATAATTTGCCTTTTTAAAAAACACATTATTTATATACTCATTTTCTTAAGTTGATATAAGAAAATAGAACCTCCCCCAGAAGAGGTTCTATTTCTATAATAATGGTATCTTTATGCACCGTTTTTTTTATTTTAAAATAAAAAACATTGATATTAAATATCTTAATTTTTTTAAATAAAACAACAAAGGAGAGATAAAATATGAGCGACGCCATGACTGAAATCTACCGCGGCACCTATTTTAAAGACCGCAGTAAATTAAAACCAAAAACTAAAACTAATAAAAACAAAAAGGAGAATATCAAAAATGATAAGCAAAACAAGAAAAGAAAGTTTATTAAAAAATAAAAACTTTTGTAACAAAATGGCGAAATACGCTGATTTAGACTCCACAATTTTTGAACTTGAAGAAAGGGGTCGTTTTGATAGTTTTTACGAACTTGTAAGGAGCAGCAAAACCCTTATAACTAAACATTTAGAAAAATTCCTTGACAAAATCGATGCAAAACTAGAAGAATTTAAAGACGAGATAGAAACAAAATTATTTGATTTAAAAATTGAAATACAAAAAGAATATCAATTAAATGATGAAGAATTTGAAGAAATTTGTAATGCAGACTTGTATTAAAAAACATTTAAAGATTTTAAAAAACTAATAAAAACAAAAAGGAGAACATCAAAAATGACTAAAAAAGAATTAATTAAAAAACTAGCGAAAATTAACCAAACTTCATTCACTAAAACCGAAGCATTTTATAAAAACTTCGAAAATACTTTAATAGAGGCTATTGCTTCTCATGAAGAAGTAATCTTATCTTCTAAATTAGGTAAATTCATCTTGAAAAAACGCAAAACCTACATAGGACGCAACCTTAAAACAGGTAAAAAAATCAAAATCCCATCCAAAACAGTAGTCACTTTCAAATTATCT
>NZ_JAGVRH010000018.1 GCF_018274325.1 'Fragaria x ananassa' phyllody phytoplasma
AGAGTATAATATATATGAAGTAATATATAAGAAAGAAATAAAAACTATTCAAAAGTTTTTTATTTCTTTCTTATATTATATATATACTTATATTATACTCTTATATTTAGATTATGTCTTTAAATACTATTAAAAAATACTATTAAAATAAATTATAAATATTTTTATGTTGACATAAATTTAATTTAAGTTATAATAAAAGTAATCAATAAACAATTTGTATTTTTGAGAAAAAATTATATTTTTTTTTCTTAAAAAGTGTTGTTCTTAACTGGTTCCATTTTTTTGAGGCACTTCATAATGCATATTTTTTGCATTATTATTTTATTTTTGATAGAATGTTAGTATATTTAAAAAAGGAAGTTATAATAAATGGAATTATTTAAGATATTAATTATTATTGGTATTTTAGTTGTTTTATTTGGAGTTATTCCTTTATTTATTTATTTTTCTCAAAGACAACAAAATAAAAATTGGATAAAAAAAGTTAATTTAAAACAGATGATGATTCCTTATTATGTTATTTTTGGAGTTACTGTAAATTGGGTTAGGTGGTTTTTTATATTTAAATATCAAATATGATATAACTAATAAAAATAAGGTTTATAATATTCCTAATTCTAAAACAGAAATACAAGATGAATGGTTTGAAACTAGAAACGACAAACATCGTATTTCTGAAAATAATAAATCATATCAAAACACTGAAGGGAAATGAATGATTAAAAGAACCTACAAACACTATGGACTAGTTGGACTTTATAAACGCCAACATCCTGAATCTGTACCTACTGATTTAGCGCCGTTCACTAAAAACCCTTTCGACAAATTGCATGAATCACATAGAGAAAATATTGATTATTTCGGAACCTTTCAACCACAGCACAAAGGTAATGATTCAGAATTTGGTCGAATTAATTTTTTTAATAAATTATCAGAGTATTATTATAAATTCGAATATAAAGGTCCTAAATGATTATTAGAAAAAGATAAAGACTTTTTCATGGATGAAGTTGAAATACCTACTAACAAAAGAGATGAAAGTATTGGATTTGCAGATAAAATATACTATCTTCACTTTAACCTAGTTAAAGGATATATCACTTTATATAATCAAAAATATAACACCAAATTAGAATAATAAAAATAAAGGAGATTTAATTAATGTTTAAATCAAAAAATCAATTTAAAATAATTTATCTTTATTTAATTTGTTTTATAGGAATACTATTTATTTTTAATAATCATCAAGTAATGGCGATGAATAATCAAAATAATATTCTAAATGAAGAATATTTAATTCACAACGAAATTACTATAAAAAACAAAATTAATCAGCTTTTTTCTCAAAGTAAAAATTTATCTAATAAAATTTCGCATTGTAATAAACTTGATCTAAATACTATGAATTTAAAAAAACAATTAAAAGTTTTAGATGTTCAAATACTAAATCTTTATAAACAACTTGGTATATACAATATATTAAATGACATAAATAAAAAAATTTGGGATTTATCACATAAAAGACAACAATTAATTATAAAAATAAATTCATCTAATAAAGAACAACTTGATATAGAAAATTATGAAAAAATAATAATTAAAATTATTAAATTACAAGATCAATATAAAAAATTAATTCCAGAATTAAACATTAAATTATAAATCATTAAAGACCCTTTCCAGGGTCTTTTTCTTTTACCTAATTAAACATACACAATTGGATAGGCAATAAAAACTTAAACTAAGGAGGACAAATATAATGGTAAATAAAAAAATGCCGAAAAGAAATAATCAAAATTGTTATGTCCGTAAAGATCGAATTTTCTGTCGCAATTTTTACAATTATGATAATTTAGAAAAATACGAAAAACAAATTATAAAAAATATTAACCTAGAATGGCGGAAACTCCGCGGTTGGCGCGACTAAACCACTCAATCCTCTAAAAAACCATAATATATATAGTTATATTATACTCTTATATTTAGATTATGTTTTTAAATACTATTAAAATAAATTATAAATATTTTTCTTGTTGACAGAAATCTATTTTAAGTTATAATAAAAGTAATCAATAGACAATTTGTTTTTTTGAGAAAAAATTATTTTTTTTCTTAAAAAGTGTTGTTCTTAACTGGTTCTATTTTCGTGGAGCTTATCATACAGAAATTTGTTCTTTATTAGTTTTTTCTTTAATAATAAATTCATAAATTAATAAAGAACTGATTACAATAATAACTAAAACACTAATAGTTATGCAAACTTTCGCTATTTTATTTATTTTTTTTGAATTATTTTTTTTCATAATTTTCATTTTCGTTTTCCTTTTTTTATTTTTTTGAATTTGGAGGTTATCGGTTTTTTCGATTACCCAATTGCTACTTTATGTTTTTATAATTTGGTTATTTTCTTCTCCTTTTGTTATTATTAAATTTGAATTTTTTGGGGTTTTATTGTTTGTTAAAAATGATTTATTATTTTCTTTTTTTAATTCTTTAAATGTTTTTTTCATTTCTGGAGGTTGAGTATAATAGTTGATATTGAAAAATATTTTCTTGACAATAAACAACAACGCAGTTGTAAATAAAGATCCAATGATAAAACCAATTGCAAAACTTAATTCATTCATCTTCGTTTTCCTTTCCATAAGTATTTCTTTGATTTTTTAATTTTTGTTTTCTTTCTTTTTTCGATTGCCAAATGGCAACTTTATGTTTTTGTTGTTCGATGTGAGATAGTAATTTTTCGTTTGTGATTCTTACTTTATCTAATTTTTCAAGTAATAATTGTTCTCTGTGTTCTTGTTTGGCTGCTGCCATTTCTAAATTTCTTAGTTTTTTTTGAGGGAAAAAGATGCCAAGGAATGCATTTTTGATAAAAATAATAATATTAGATAATAATTTAAAGATTGGTTTGAATCCTGTCATAATTAACAAAGTAAAAAAAGTTGTTTCTATGGCATCTATTCTTCGTTCAAGGATTTCGGCAGTTGTAAAACCTTTTGAATAACGAATAAAAAAAATACTAATAGATGCTAATATTGACAATATAAACATACGTCGCTCCTTTTATTTTAATTATTATTTAAGAACTAAATCTTTGACTTCATTTTTGATAGTTTTAGATAATTTGAAAGTAACAACTGTTTTGGAAGGTATTTTGATTTTTTTACCTGTTTTGGGATTGCGTCCTATGTGGGCTTTACGGGTTTTTAAGATGAATTTACCTAATTTAGGTGATAATATTACTTCTTCATTGGAAGTGATTGATTTGATTATGGCATATTCAAATGCATTATAAAATTCTTCTGTTTTGTTAATAGAAGTTTTGTTAACTTCTGATATTTTTTTAATTAATTCTTTTTTAGTCATTTTTAATTTTCTCCTTTTTATTTTTATTGGTTTTAGCTTTTGGTTTTAATTTACTACGGTCTTGGAAGTAAATGCCGCGGTAGATTTCGGTCATGGCGTCGCTCATATGATTTTTTATTCTCCTTTTTTAGTTAATGGGTTTTTAATTGTTTCTTTAATTTTTGTTAAATATTTATTAATTGTTGGTTTAGTGTCATTTATTTTGATTATTCGACCAGTATCTTTGTCGAATTCGTCGATGCAGTAAATTGTGCCGTCGGGGTTGTATGTGGTGGATTTGATTCGTTTTCCAGTTGTTGGGTCGAATTCGGTGATGTAGTCGATTGTGCCGTCGTCGTCGAGGTTGTATTGGGTGTGTTTGATTCGGTTGAAAGTATTTGGGTTGTATTCGGTAATGTAGTCGATTGTTTTGTTGTCGGAGTTGTATGTGGTGGTTGTGATTGAATTTAGGGTTTTTGCGGTTATTTTGGTTAATTTACCTTGTTTATTGTATTTTTTATTATTTTTCATTTTTTTATTTTCCTATTTTTTTAATATTTAATATTTGTATGATTTGTTGTAATGTTATTTTTTGAGAGTTGTTGGCATCAATTAAAAAATGATGACATTTTGAATGTTTACAATTTGAATTAGTACAATATTGATATTTATTTAATAATATTGGCGAACATTTTCAAAATATGAAATTGGTTTTTGTTCGATTAAATCTAATTTATGATTTGATTGATTTGATTTACGATTTAATGCGGTTTTAGGATTGATGTCTAGATAAAAAGTTATATTAGGTTTAATTAGAAAATGATTAATTATATTGGTAGTTATTTTATCATCGTAATCAATGTAATTTGCTTTACTTTGGTAAGTATAAGTAGAATCAAACCAACGGTCGATTAAGATAATATAACCTTGTAATAAAGATGGGGTGATGAGTTCTTCTTGGATTTGAATCATATTGGCTAAACTTAACAAATATTTTGTTTTTAAGGTAATTTTTGAATGATGTAAAAATAAATCTCTAATTGTATTGCCAACACATGAATCTCCTAAACTTTGGATAGTTTTAACCAAATTGTTAGTTGATTGTAGATGATGTTTAAGTTTAGAAATTAAAGTTGTTTTTCCACTACCATCTAAACCTTCGAAACTAATTAATTGATTTTTCATTAGAATTAACCATTTTTTTAATTAAATTAATTGGGGAAAAAGAAATAAATTGATTTTTTAATAAGGTTTTCATGAAGATATTTGATTCTTCTGAAAAACAGTTAATAACTTGGTTAATATGTTGAACTTTACCGTTTTTGATTTTGTGATTTAATCTTGCAGATTCAATTACATCATTAGTTAATAAATAAAATTCAAAACGAGTATCTAGTTTTTTGAGTTGTTGGGCCTCTACTATTGATTGGTTATAACGTTCGCGGAGGCAATTTTTGAAGTTGAAGGCGATGATTCTTTTCTTTTGGGTAAATAAAACTAAATCAAATTTAATATCTGGGATAAAGAAAAGGTATGATTGGGGGTATAGATGTGTGATACCTTTGTGATAAAAATAAAGTAAAATGAGGTGTTCATTGATTATTCCGCGGATTCGTTTTTGACTTTGGGAATTGTGTTGGTTATCAATTAAAAAGTGGTTTAAGTTAGAATGCGAGGTTTGCATATATTCATTGAAATTTAAATTAAAGAGATTAGGGAAACAGATTTTTTTAGCAATCTTAACACATAAAGAATTGTGATTAAAAATGTTAATATTATTAAAATAAAAATTAGTGAGATATTCCATTTTATTTATTCTTCCCCTTTCTTTTTAATTGATTAGGAAATTTTAGTTGATAATCTTCTAAAGCTGTGTTGTATCCTTGATTAAAATAATATGAAGTTAATGCGTAAAAAAGCATATTTATTGCAAGAATTAAAATTAGAATATTTAAAATCATTGCAATAATTAGTGTAAAATTAATCATTTTATTCTCCTATTTGTTTTTTTTCTACAAATTTTTGGATTTGTTTATAAAAATAAAAATCACATTCACCTAATTGTCCACTACGGTTTTTGGCAATAATTAAGTTAGTATGTGGATTATTATCGGGTTTTTGGTAATAACTTTCACGATGCAACAACATCACTACATCTGCATCTTGCTCGATTGTCCCTGAATCTCTTAAATCTGTTAATTGAGGTGCTTTTACTTCTCGAATTCTTACTGCTCGATTCATTTGACTTAAAGCTATGATTGGCATATTAAGTTCACTTGCTAGTTTTTTAAGTTCTCTTGAAATTATTGCTATTGCTTGATAGGTATTAAAAATTTGGTCATCTTTCAATAAATGAAGGTAATCAATAAAGACAACATCAAGTCCTTTGGTATATTTCATTTGACGACATTTAGTTTTGACATCTTCAATTTTGTTATTTCTATCATCATCAATAAAGACATCAATTTT
>NZ_JAGVRH010000019.1 GCF_018274325.1 'Fragaria x ananassa' phyllody phytoplasma
ACATTAGGTACTTTTTTAATTTAATCAAAATATTTTGTTAGTTTGAAAAAATATGAAATTATTAACTTATTTTTAAATTTTAAAGAATAAATTTTAAAGACGAAAATTCTCTAAAAACGAAACACCTCAAACACAACTAACAAAAAAAGTATCTACAAAAAATAATGTTTTCATAAAAATATCAAAATTCAATTTATTATTACTAGGTTTTGATATATTAATTTTTACCTTTATTTTTTTAAAATAATTATAAAATAATCTTTAATAACAAATAAATAAAATTAAAAAATAGTTAATTAGTAATTAAAATACGTTAAAAAGGTAAAAAATAATTATTTACCACCAATGCTTAAATTATTAATATAAACACTAGCACTACCAAAACCTGATATTTGAAATTCAAAATCATTAGCAATATCTTGAATATCTTTTAAAAGATCAAAAAAATTTCCTGAAACTACAATCATTTTAACAGGAGTAGTAATTTTTCCTTGCTCAATTTTAAAACCACTAGCTTGAAGGCTAAAATCACCACTAACAGTTTTAATGCCGGCATGCATTCCTATTAAATCAGTAATATAAACACCTTTTTTAATAGGTTTTATCATTTGATTTACAGTTTTTTCACCGGGAACTAAATAGCAATTAACCATCAAAATATCACTATTAAAACTATTTCCAGTAGGTTTTTGTTTAAAGATAGCAGCAGTTTTTAAATTATGAATAAAGCCTTTAAAAACACCTTCAGCAATAATAGTTTTAGTTTGGCAAGCAACTCCTTCAGTATCAAATTTCTCTTTAAAATAAGCATTTTTATGTAAAGGATCATCGATGATATTAACTTTAGGAGAAGCAATTAAGTGATTTACTTTATTTTTTAACTTAGTTAAATTACGATAAGCACTGCTACCTGTAAAAATACCACTGAAGCCTTCTAAAATATCAGCAAACATTTCATTAGAAAAGACAACAGGATATTTTTGAGATATTAGCGATTGTCCTCCTAATTTTTTAGCAGCCATTTTGTTAATTTGATGGGCTTGCAAGGTAGGATTAAAGGAATTAAATTCTTTAACTAAAGCAATTTTACTACTGTTTTCAATTTCTTGGTCTTTTTGAAAAATAGCAGCAGCATATACATAAGCATAACTATTTTGATGCGATAAACGAAGACCTTTGGAATTTAATAAAGTAGTTTGATCATAAAACTCTCGATAAATCAGATCATCTGTATTTTGAAAATAAGGACTTTTAGATAATTCTTGAGACAAGGTAAATAATAATTTCTCTTTTTTAACTAAAGGAATTTGATTAAAATCAAAATTATTTTCAATCACTTCAGGATAAGAAGGGGATCCTTCAAAAATAATAGCTGGTTCAGTAGCAGTAATAGTTTGACAATTTTCTTTTAATTTAGCAATAAAATTATCAAAACTAGCATTATCTATTTTTTCAAAAGAAAGTGAGGTTTTTTTACCTTCAAAAATAGCTCTTACAGTAACAGATATAACATCACTATGAACACAAGCATCTATTTTACCTTTATCAGAAGATAATTTAAAAGTTTGATTTTCTTTTACAAGTATTTCTAAGGCTTCTAAATTTTGTTCTAAACCCCTTAAAATCCATTTTTGGTAATTAACCCTAAAGTTATTCATTTTTGTCATTTAGTTTCATGTCCTCCTACAATCATTTCTTTAACCCTAATTGTGGGTTGCCCCACATCAACAGGCAAAGAACCAGAATCAGATCCACACACACCTTGTCCTAATACCAAATCATTGGCTACCCGATCAATTTTATATAAAACATCCTGCCCCTTACCAATAAGCATCGCCCCTTTAACATGAACAGTTAATTTACCATTTTCAATCAGATATCCTTCATTAACAACAAAATTAAATTCACCAGTAGAAGGTCTAACAGTACCCCCTCCTAAACTCTTAGCATAAAGACCATAAGGAGTATCTGCAATAATTTGTTCAGGAGTTTCCTCCCCTTGTTCAATATAAGTAGAATTCATCCGTGAAGTAGGAGAATATTTATAAGATTGACGACGTGAAGATCCAGTAGGTTCCATCTTCATTTTACGACCATTACGAAAATCTACTAAATATCCTTTTAAAATACCTTTTTCAATTAACAAATTTTTTTGAGTTTTACGTCCTTCATCATCAAAATTAAGTCTTCCCCAAGCATTTTCAATATTACCATCATCCCAAGCAGTTACTATTTCAGAAGCTACTTTTTGATTAAGTTTATTATTGAAAGGAGAAAGACCTTTGGCAATAGCAGTAGCTTCTAAAGAATGACCACATGCTTCATGAAAAATAACACCGCCAAAAGCATTATTAATAACAACAGGCATAGTTTGAGGTTTAATTGGTTGAGCTTGTAACAAAGTAACTGCATTAATAGCAACATTAAGAGCTATTTGCTCTAAATCAAGATGATCAAAAAACTCTAATCCCATAAATCTTCCCGGTCCTTCAAATGCTTCTTGCATTTCTTTACCCGAAGAAGCAACTGCTGATAAGTTACATTTAATATAGTTTCTTTGATCTTTTTGATAAACCCCTAAACTATTAGTAATTAAAACATGTTGTTCTTTTTGGGAAAGGGTTACTATCGATTGAATAATTTTAGAATCATAATTTAAGATAATTTGAGATAATTTTAATAATTTTTGGGCTTTTTCTTTTTTAGTCATCGAGTTAAATGGTTTTTTAATAACATTGGTAAGAGGTTGTGATTCTTTTAAAGGAATAACAGGAGTTTTGCCCCCTTTAAAAGAATTTTTAAGTTTTAAAACTAATGATAAAACATTATGATAATCAATTTTGTTAGTATAACCATAAACTTCATCAGAACCTTGTAATAAACGGATGCCAACACCAAAAATATTATTATTACTAGCAGAAACTACTTCTTCTCCGATAACTTGTAAAGAATCAGAATAAGTGTTTTCAAAAAATAATTCAGCAAAATCTGCTCCCTGATCTAATGATAAGTTTAAAATCTTTTGAATATCTTCTTTCTTCATCATCAAATAATGGTTTCTCTTTCTTTCTTTAGTTTTTTTTAGTTTTTAATGAAAACATTTAAAACATAAATATACCTTTATTTTATCATTTTTTTAAAGAAATTTCAAAGAATATAATCTTTTTTATCGTTTCAAGATGAAAAAAAATAAATACTTCATATCACCAATAGTAAATAAGAGACTATTTAGTTGATAAAATAGCTAAAAAAGCTTTTTGTGGTAATTGAACTTTACCTAAAGTTTTCATTTTCTTTTTCCCTTTTTTTTGTTTTTCTAAAAGTTTCTTTTTCCTAGTAATATCGCCACCATAAAGTTTAGCTGTAACATCTTTACGCATCGCTTTAATAGTTTCACGAGCAATAATTTTCTTCCCTAAAGCAGCTTGAATAGGGATTTCAAACATTTGTTTAGGAATAAACTCTTTTAAAGTTTCACAAATAGCTTTTCCTCGTGAATAAGCAAAATCATGATGAACAATCACAGATAAAGCATCGATCACTTCTCCATTTAATAAAATATCCATTTTCTGTAATTTAGAAACACGATATTCATCTATTTCATAATCAAAAGAGGCATAACCTTGAGTTAAAGATTTTAATTTATCAAAATAACTATAAATAATTTCAGAAAAAGGTAATAAATAATTAATTTTAGTCCTTTGACAATCAATATATTCGATATTTTTTAAACTACCTCTATTTTTCTGTGATAATTCCATTACTTTACCAATATATATTTCAGGACAAATAATAGTTGCTTGAATAAAAGGTTCTTCAATTTTATCAATCATTTGGGATACTGGTAACTTCGAAGGATTATCAACTAACATTTTTTGTCCTTGAATAGTATAAACATAATAAATCACAGAAGGAGCAGTAGCAATTACTTCAACTCCAAATTCACGACTAATACGTTCTTGAATAATTTCCATATGCAAAAGCCCTAAAAAACCAGTTCTAAAACCTAAACCTAAAGCCGAAGAACTTTCAGGTTCAAAAATTAAAGAAGAATCATTTAGTTTTAATTTTTCTAAAGCTTCTTTTAAGATTTCATACTTATTAGTTTCAACAGGATAAAGACCACAAAAAACAACTGAATTCATCTGTTTATAACCAGGTAAAGGAACAAGTGCTGGCTTATTTTTAGAGGTAATAGTATCACCTACTCTAATATGATCAATATTTTTAATAGCAGCATTAAGATATCCCACATCTCCTGGAACTAAAAACTCCTTCATAGTTTGCTTAGGATTATAAACCCCTACTTCAACTACTTCATAAGTCTGATTACTAGCCATAAAACAGATTTGATCTCCTTTTTTAACTGTTCCATTAATTAACCTAATTGAAGGAACTACCCCTTTATAAGAGTCAAAATAAGAATCAAAAATTAAAGCTTGCAAAGGTTTATTAGGATCTCCTTGAGGTGGTTTAATCTGAGTAACAATGGTTTCTAAAATCTCAATGACCCCTAAACCAGTTTTACCACTAGCTAAAATAGCATTATCAGATGGAATATTAAGGGTTTCTTTAATCTCTTTTTTAACCTTATTAACATCAGCACTAGGAAGATCTATTTTATTAATAACAGGAATAATAGTTAAATTATTATCTTTAGCTAAATAAACATTAGCTAAAGTTTGTGCTTGAATCCCTTGGGCTGCATCAATAACTAATAAAGCCCCTTCACAAGCAGCTAAAGAACGAGATACTTCATAACTAAAATCAACATGACCAGGAGTATCGATTAAATGCATCACATAAGTTTTACCATCACGCGCTTGATAAAAAATTTCAACAGCATTTAATTTAATAGTAATCCCTCTTTCTCGTTCTAAATACATTGAATCAAGAATTTGACTTTGCATAATTCTTTTATCAATTGTTCCTGTAAGCTCTAAAATACGGTCAGCTAAAGTAGATTTCCCATGATCAATATGAGCAATAATAGAAAAATTACGGATATGTTTTTGTCGTTCTTTTATTTTTTCTATATTCATATTTGTTATCCTTTAAGTTTTAATAATCTTTTCATTTTTCTTCCTTTGTGTTTATCCTTACTTTTTACTCTAATAACAATATTATAACATATAGTCATCTTTTTAATTGAAGGTTTTATATATTTTAAGGTCATTCCTGCTTTGCAATTGCGGTGTTCCGTTTTTTTTAAAACAACTTTTGTCTTTAAAATTGTTCTTTAAGACTTAAAATTAAGTGATAATTTCATATCTTTTCAAACTAACAAAGCATTTTGATTAGATTAAAATGTGTCTAATA
>NZ_JAGVRH010000002.1 GCF_018274325.1 'Fragaria x ananassa' phyllody phytoplasma
ATTATTATCTCAAAATGAAAAAAGAAAACAAAAAAACGAAGAAAAATCTATAAATTCTAAAAATAATAAAAAAATGAAAAAATAATTAAAAAATAAAATATTTACCAATCAAAGACTCTTTTTAAGGGTCTTTTTTTTATTTCCCAATACTTTTAAAAGAGAAAGTAACTATTAAAATATGTTCATTAAAAAAAAATATTAACATCTTTACCGAATAACATCATCTTTTTCATCATTATTTTTTATCTTATTAATCCCATTAGTTTTTATTAATTATTTAATCAAATTCTATTTTTTTTACTTATCAATTAAGCATCCAAAAACTAAAAAAACAAGGGACAGTATTTAAATTCTATCAATATCTAACCACTTTTTGCTAAACAATCATAATGTCGAACCTAATTAATACTTGGTTAACGAAACTAAATTAAGCCATTGGTTTTTGATAAGTTAAGGAAATGGCGACTGATATTGTTAAGGCCATTATATTTAGTTTCGTTAACTGTTATTTTATTATTTTTACCTCATATATTATGTTTAATTGATTTTCTTTTAAAATCTTTACATTATATAATTAAATTTATTTATTATTTTTTTAATTTTAGCACAAAAGTCATGTTTTTTTCTTTTCGTTATCAAAAAGATCCTCTTAAAGGAGGGCTTTTAATGGGTTTTATATTCTTTTTTTCTCAAAATTAGTCTTTTTTTGATAACGAAAAGAAAAATAATAATAAAAGTAGCCCGTTGAGGCTACTTATGTTTATATATTGGCTTAAGAAAGATATAGTTAAAAAATAAAATCAGAAAATAATAATATGGTGGCTCCGGGCAGAATCGAACTGCCGACACGAGGCTCTTCAAGCCACTGCTCTACCGACTGAGCTACAGAGCCTAATAAAAATGGCGGTCCGGACGGGACTTGAACCCGCGATCTCCTGCGTGACAGGCAAGCATGTTAACCACTACACCACCGAACCTTTATTTGGTGGCGGGGGAAGGATTCGAACCTACGACCTTCGGATTATGAGCCCGACGAGCTACCAAACTGCTCTACCCCGCGATATATGATGATAATAAAATAAAAAAATGATTAATGGCGGAGGAAGAGGGATTTGAACCCCCGCGCCCTTTCAGACCTCTCAGTTTTCAAGACTGACCCCTTCAACCGGACTTGGGTATTCCTCCAAAAAAATGGTGGACCCGGTAGGATTCGAACCTACGACCAACCGGTTATGAGCCGGTAGCTCTAACCAGCTGAGCTACAGGTCCATGGTAGCGGCAGAGGGGTTCGAACCCTCGACCTCACGGGTATGAACCGTGCACTCTTGCCAGCTGAGCTACACCGCCATTGTGCAAAAATCAATATTAATATTTATTTTTATTTTTGGTGGAGCTTAGCGGGATCGAACCGCTGACCTTCTGTGTGCAAGACAGATGCTCTTCCAGCTGAGCTAAAGCCCCTAAATTGGTACCTGGAGTCGGACTTGAACCGACACGGCCTATCAACCATGGGATTTTAAGTCCCACGTGTCTACCTATTCCACCATCCAGGCAATAATTAAAAAAACAGTTAAAATTTATATTTGTATACAAAAAAATTGGTATCCCATGAAGGGGTCGAACCTTCGACACCTTGATTAAAAGTCAAGTGCTCTACCAACTGAGCTAATGGGACAAGTGGTGCCAAAAACAGGAATCGAACCCGTAACCTACTGATTACAAATCAGTTGCTCTACCGATTGAGCTATTTTGGCAATAAATTAGTTATAAAATTATTATGGTTGATATTAAAAACAAAATATAAAATTATTTTATCCAATATCAGAAAAAAATTTTATGGTAGAGGATGAGGAGTTAGAATCCCCCGACATTATGCTTATAAGAAAGATACTCTCCCAAATGAGCTAATCCTCTTTTAGAAGTTTAAATTTAATGACAGAAAATAATTAAAGCAAACCTTGGCACTCCCTATCTTCGCTCGTTAAAACTATTGTCAGTACTAAGGACTTAACTGCTGTGTTCGGGATGGGAACAGGTGTGGCCCCTTAGTTTTATGCACCAAGGATCTTTCAAAACTAGATAAACGGGTTAAAAAAAATCAAAGTCAATGGATCTATTAGTACTAGTCAGCTGAAAAGATCACTCTTCTTACACCTCTAGCCTATCAACCTGATCGTCTTTCAGGGATCTCATAGGGAAATCTCATCTTAAGGGAGGCTTCACACTTAGATGCTTTCAGTATTTATCCCTTCTATACATAGCTACTCAGCTGTGGCTCTGGCGAACCAACTGAAACACCAGCGGTATATCCATCCCGGTCTTCTCATACTAGGGACAGTTCCTTTCAAATTTCCAACGCCCACGACGGATAGAGACCGAACTGTCTCACGACGTTCTGAACCCAGCTCGCGTTCCGCTTTAATGGGCGAACAGCCCAACCCTTGGAACCTTCTCCAGCTCCAGGATGCGATGAGCCGACATCGAGGTGCCAAACCGCTTCGTCGCTGTGAACGCTTGGAAGCGATAAGCCTGTTATCCCCAGGGTAGCTTTTATCCGTTGAGTCACGGCCCTTCCATTCGGTACCGTAAGATCACTAAGTCCGACTTTCGTCCCTGCTCGACTTGTCAGTCTCGCAGTCAAGCTCCCTTATGCCTTTATGCTCTACAAATGATTTCCAACCATTTTGAGGGAACCTTCGAACGCCTCCGTTACTCTTTAGGAGGCGACCGCCCCAGTCAAACTGCCCACCAAACACTGTCCCTCACAATCTACTTGTGCAGGTTAGAAACTAAAAATAACAAGGGTGGTATCCCAAGGATGACTCCCAAAAAACTAGCGTTTTTTGATCATAGTCTCCCACCTATCCTGTACATCCTATTTCCAATTTCAATATTAAGTTGCAGTAAAGCTCCATGGGGTCTTTTCGTCCTGTCGCGGGTAACCGGCATTTTCACCGGTAATTTGATTTCACCGAGGCTCTTGTTGAGACAGCGCCCAAATCGTTATGCCTTTCGTGCGGGTCGGAACTTACCCGACAAGGAATTTCGCTACCTTAGGACCGTTATAGTTACGGCCGCCGTTTACTGGGACTTCAATTCAATGCTTCGTTACCTGACATCTCCTTTTAATCTTCCAGCACCGGGCAGGCATCAGCCCTTATACATCACCTTGCGGTTTAGCAAAGACCTATGTTTTTGATAAACAGTCGCTTGGGCCTATTCTCTGCGGCTTTTAATTTTAATAAAAGCTCTCCTTATCCCGAAGTTACGGAGTCATTTTGCCGAGTTCCTTAACAAGAGTTTGCTCGCGCGTCTTAGTATACTCTACCTTCCCACCTGTGTCGGTTTACGGTACGGGTAGTTAACCAATTAACCCTAGAAGCTTTTCTTGAAAGCATGACATCAATCACTTTACTTTTAAACCTCATCTTTAAATGAACAAACGGATTTGCCTATCTGCTCAGACTTAGTTTTTCTACCCCAATCCAATCAGGGGCGTGTTTAGCCTTCTTTGTCCCTCCATCAGTTGATTAACTAGTACAGGAATCTCAGCCTGCTTGCCATCGGCTACGGACTTCTCCCTCACCTTAGGACCCGACTAACCCAGGGAGGACGAACCTGGCCCTGGAAACCTTGGGTTTTTGACGGATAGGATTCTCACCTATCTTTTCGTTACTTACACCGGCATTCTCACTTCTGACCTCTCCACCACTGCTTCCGCTATGGCTTCACTGATGTCAGAACGCTTCCCCTACCATTGAAATAACTATAAATAGTTATTCTAATCCGTAGCTTCGGTATGATGTTTTAGCCCCGGTACATTTTCGGCGCAGAGTCATTCGACTAGTGAGCTATTACGCACTCTTTAAAGGATGGCTGCTTCTAAGCCAACCTCCTAGTTGTTTTAACGTCTTCACTTCCTTTGCCACTTAACATCAATTTGGGGACCTTAGCTGACGGTCTGGGCTCTTTCCCTTTTGACCATGGACCTTATCACCCACAGTCTGACTGCTGATTTTATTTGATAACATTCGGAGTTTGATTGAATTCGGTACCCCGAGGTGGAGCCCTTACTCATTCAGTGCTCTACCTTCATCAAATAACCAAATCAACGCTAGCCCTAAAGCTATTTCGGGGAGAACCAGCTATCTCTGAGTTCGATTGGAATTTCACCCCTAGCCACAAGTCATCCAAACACTTTTCAACGTGTCCTGGTTCGGTCCTCCATTTAGTTTTACCTAAATTTCAACCTGCTCATAGCTAGCTCACTTCAGTTTCGGGTCTATGACATGCAACTAAAACGCCCTTTTAAGACTCGCTTTCGCTACGGCTCCGTTCCTTCAAACTTAACCTTGCTCCACATCATAACTCGCCGGTTCATTCTGCAAAAGGCAAGCCATCACACTTTAACGTGCTTTGACTAATTGTAAGCACACAGTTTCAGGATCTATTTCACTCCCCTTTCGGGGTTCTTTTCACCTTTCCCTCACGGTACTAGTTCACTATCGGTCACTAAGTAGTATTTAGCCTTAGGAGATGGTCCTCCCACCTTCCGACAAGATTTCTCGTGTCTCGCCGTACTTATTGATACCCTAGATTTTAACTTGCGTTTACGGGACTGTCACCCACTATGGTGCTTCTTTCCAAAAGCTTCTACTTCATTAAAACTTTGTAACTAGAAATGGTATCAGGCTATTCCGGGTTCGCTCGTCACTACTACCAGAATCGTTATTACTTTCTTTTCCTGCAGTTACTTAGATATTTCAGTTCACTGCGTTTCCTTCCTCTTGCGAGGATGTTACATCTTCAATGTAACAGGTTATCCCATTCGGATACCCACGGATCTCCACTTATTTACAGCTTCCCGTGGAGTTTCGCCGTTAATTGCGTCCTTCATCGGCTCTTAGTGCCAAGGCATCCACTGTGCGCCCTTAATTCCTTTGATTTTTTTAACCTTAGTTTATCTACTTTTCAAAGAGCTTTTTTAAGATATGACCTATTTTGGTGGGCCTAAATGGACTTGAACCACCGACCTCACGCTTATCAGGCGTGTGCTCTAACCAACTGAGCTATAGGCCCTAATCTTAAAAAATGAAAAACTTTTTTTAAGTTTCTCAAAACTGAAGATGATAATTTTTTCCTTAGAAAGGAGGTGATCCATCCCCACCTTCCGGTAGGGATACCTTGTTACGACTTAACCCCAATCATCGACCCTACCTTAGACGGCTCCCTCTTGATTGCTCAAGTTAGGCCACCGGCTTTGGGTATTGCCAACTTTCGTGGTTTGACGGGCGGTGTGTACAAACCCCGAGAACGTATTCACCGCGACATGCTGATTCGCGATTACTAGCGATTCCAACTTCATGAAGTCGAGTTGCAGACTTCAATCCGAACTGAGACTGTTTTTTTGAGATTTGCCAAAAACTTGCGCTTCAGCTACCCTTTGTAACAGCCATTGTATCACGTTTGTAGCCCAGGTCATAAGGGGCATGATGATTTGACGTCATCCCCACCTTCCTCCAATTTATCACTGGCAGTCTTGCTAAAGTCCCCAACTTAATGATGGCAATTAACAACAAGGGTTGCGCTCGTTGCGGGACTTAACCCAACATCTCACGACACGAGCTGACGACAACCATGCACCACCTGTACAACTGATAACCTCCACTGTATTTCTACAGCTTTGCAGAAGCATGTCAAGACCTGGTGAGGTTTTTCGGGTATCTTCGAATTAAACAACATGATCCACCGCTTGTGCGGAGTCCCGTCAATTCCTTTAAGTTTCATACTTGCGTACGTACTACTCAGGCGGAGTACTTAATGTGTTAACTTCGACACTGGTTTAACCCAACATCTAGTACTCATCGTTTACAGCGTGGACTACCAGGGTATCTAATCCTGTTTGCTCCCCACGCTTTCGTGCCTCAGCGTCAGTTAAGACCCAGCAAGCCGCCTTCGCTCATGGTGTTCCTCCATATATTTACGCATTTTACCACTACACATGGAATTCCACTTGCCTCTATCCAACTCTAGTCAAACAGTTTTTATAGCATCACAATGTTAAGCATTGCACTTAGACCATAAACTTATTAAACCGCCTACGCACCCTTTACGCCCAATAATTCCGGATAACGCTTGCCCCCTATGTATTACCGCGGCTGCTGGCACATAGTTAGCCGGGGCTTATTCATTAAGTACCGTCATAATGGTTTTTCCACCATCTTTTCTTCCTTAATAAAAGAACTTTACGTACCGAAATACTTCATCGTTCACGCGGCGTTGCTCGGTCAGAGTTTCCTCCATTGCCGAAAATTCCCTACTGCTGCCTCCCGTAGGAGTTTGGACCGTGTCTCAGTTCCAATGTGGCCGTTCAGCCTCTCAGCCCGGCTACACATCATCGTCTTGGTAGGCCTTTACCCTACCAACTAACTAATGTGACGCAAGCCCTTCCTTAAGCATACCTATTACTAGGTCTTTTAAAAATAAGAAGATGCCTTCTTATCTCCTATCCAGTCTTAGCAGTCGTTTCCAACTGTTATCCTCGTCTTAAGGGCAGATTACTTACGTGTTACTCACCCGTTCGCCACTAAAATTTAATTGCTTAAATTCCCGTTCGACTTGCATGTATTAGGCACGCCGCCAGCGTTAATCCTGAGCCAGGATCAAACTCTTCGTATATTATTACTATTACTTTTAAATTAAACTAGTTAATTTAAGAAATTTAAGAAATGAAATTAAAAATTTATAAGTATCATCTTCAGTTTTCAAAGATTAAAAGAGTTTTTACAAAATAATGATGTAAAAAGAAAATTAAAAATAAAAAAAAATATATAGCTTATAAAATTCATCAAAATGATTCGCAACATTAAAGAATGCAATCAACTTTTAAATGATTTTTTTTTGGAGTTTGGACGAATCATAAATAGGAAGTGCAAATTTAATTTATGATTTATAAACAACAAAGCTCTTTTATTATAACATAGAAAAAAAATAATGTCAAACCTTTTTAAATTTTTTTCCTAGGGAATAAATAAGGTTTAAAATATGATCGTTTATTTGTCGTAGGATTACTCTTTTAGATAAGGTTTGGTTTGCGCTGTTCCGTTTTTTTAGACAACTTTTGTCTTTAAAACTTAAAATTAAGTGATAATTTTATATCTTTTCAAACTAATAAAATATTTTGATTAAATTAAAAAAGTACCTAATATTTTTTCATAATTTGTTAGTTGAAAAAGATATTTTATCTTTACACTATATAGTGAAGTCAAAAAAAGTTAAAAACCTGCCTACAAAATTAATTTTTTTTATAAATTATATCATTTTGTTGAAAAAAGGCGTAATAAAACTACCTTTTTAAAAGGTTTATTTTAAAAGCTATTTTTTAATTGCTTTATCTTAATCTTTGAGAATATTGAATAGGGGGGGGATAATTTAATTAAGAGCCATTTTTGATTCAAAAAAACAGGAAATTGTTTAATGATTTTACTTATTTTGGAATTATAATTGTGAAATAAATAAAGGAGGACGATAGAATAAAATACTTTTCACTTTGACCAAATAAGTTTTTGATGACTACGCGTTATCTCTAGGGGTTTCTTTACGAAACATGCTGATAAAAAAACTTTTTTTAATTAGTGTTTGTTGTATTTTTTAGGATTAATAAACTGTACCTTGATCGGAGTGGATAATACAAAGTTTTTTTAATTTAGGAATTTTTTTGATAGTGTTTATAAGAAGTTTGAATATCGAAATATTTTAAGATGTTGGGGATATCTTCTTTATCTAGTACGTTTATATCATGTCTTTGAGTTTTAAGTTGCGTAATTTAACTATTCTTGTTGGAGAATTTGGAAGTCTTCTAATTTTATTTTTGATTTTGTTTGTTTATAAAAATAATTATGTGCGTAGATGGGGTTATGAAATAATAAAATAATGATTAATAAAAAATAATTAATAAAGACTTTTTTAGGTTTTTGATTTTAGTCATGGTTGTTTTACCTCCTTGGGTTTAAATTTATTATGTCCTATCCGATTGTTGTATATGGTTTAGAAATGATTTATATTCCTCGCGATTATTTATGTTTTAAATTGAAAAATCAATTAAATAATTGATAAAAAACACCATAAACAACCAAACCCAAATATTTAAAATAATATTATTAAGTTTTTATATGTAAAAGCAAGAACTAAACTTTTAAAACTAATTAAATAAATTAATAAAAGCTACCACTTGTTCTTTTAACTTTTGCAAATAAAGTTCATCATCTGCATAATTAATAGCTTGATCAATAAAATCTGCTACTTTAATAAAATCTTTTTCTTTAAAACCTCTTGTCGTCATAGCAGGAGTCCCTAATCTAATACCACTAGTCACAAAAGGAGTCTCTTGATCAAAAGGAATCGTATTTTTGTTAACAATAATATTAATTTTGGCTAACAAGCTAGCTATTTTATCACCTCTAAAATGAGGATTTTTATGTTTTAAATTAATTAAAAACAAATGATTATCAGTTTGTTCGCTCACAACATGATAACCTTTATCTTGAAAAGCACGAGCAAAAGCAAAAGCATTATTGATTACTTGTTGTTGATATTTTCTAAATTCAGGACTTAAAGCTTCTTTAAAAGCAACAGCTTTAGCAGCAATAACATGCATTAAGGGACCACCTTGAATACCAGGGAAAACCGCTCTATTAATTTTCTTAATAATCTCTTCTTGATTAGTTAAAATCAAACCCCCACGAGGACCTCTTAAAGTTTTATGAGTAGTAGAAGTAACAATATCAGCTTTAGCAGCTAAAGGACAAGGATGCAAACCACATACAACTAAACCTGCAATATGAGCAATATCAACCATTAAATATGCTTTTACTTCATCAGCAATTTGACGAAATTTCTCAAAATCAATTTTCCTTGAATAAGCAGAATATCCTGCAATAATTAATTTAGGTTTAATTTGTAAAGCCAATTCACGAATTTTATCATAATCAAGAGTTCCTGTTTGAGAATCAACATGATAAGCATAAGGATCATAATAATGACCCGAAAAACTTAAACGATGCCCATGAGTCAAATGCCCACCATCATTTAAAGCTAAACCCAAAATTTTATCTTGAGGTTGCAACAAAGCTTTTAAAACTGCCATATTAGCTTGAGAGCCTGAATGAGGTTGCACATTGGCATATTTAGCATTAAACAATTTAGTTGCTCTTGCAATAGCTGTTTGTTCAATAAGATCAACATTTTGACATCCATGATAATAACGAGCTTTAGGGTAACCTTCAGCATATTTATTAGTCAAAATACTTCCTTGAGTTTCTAAAACAGCCAAAGAAACTAAATTTTCCGATGCAATTAATAAAATATGATCTTGTTGTCTTTTTTTTTCCTGTTCAATGAGTTTAAAAATTTCTTGATCTTGTTCTTTTAAAGTTAATTTTTGATTCATAAAAATGATATCATCCTTTTATTTATTTAATTTAAAAAATTTAATTATATTTGATAAACCCTTAGTTAAAACAGTAATAATTTTAACCCCAAAAATAATAAAGCAATCAAAATAACACCAAAATCTATTTTATGAAGACGGTAAACCCTCATTTTAGTACGCGGAACCCCCAATACATAACCTCTAATTTCCATAGCATTAGAAAGTATCATCGATCTTTTAAAGACTAACACAAAAATAGGAATCAACAAAGATAACAAATGATGAATCTTTTTAAAAATATTTTTTTTATGTAAATCCATCCCTCTTGATATTTGAGCTTTTAAAATTTTATTAGTCTCTTGCAATAAAAAGGAATTAGCCATAAAAATTAAAGATAACATTAAAGTAAAGATGTCAATAGGTATTTTTAATTTTTTTAAAGGAGATAAGATCATTTCTAAACCATCTTGAATTTCCATAAAAGATGTTATTTTATTAAAAATAAAAAAAAACATAATAATCATTAATAAACGCATCATAATTAAAATTATTTTAACACCAGCAACTTGCGGTAAATAATAGCAATTAAAATTAGATGACGATGGCAAGGAGGAAATAAGATAGGAAGGGATAATAAAAAAACAACCAAATAAAAATAAAAAATAATATAATTTAAAAGTAATTTTTTTTTGAGTAAAATGATAAAATAAAAAAAAAATGACTAACACCCCAAAAGCCCAAGAATGATAATTAAAAACTTTAATAGGACACCAAACTTCTTGAGAGCACGGGACTTTAGTTAAATTAAGGAGCAAAGAAAAAAGTAAAAAAAATCTCAAATTTTTAATTTTAGACCAAAAATCACGAATATCAAGACCCAAAAAACAACAAGATGCCACCAAAGAGACAAAAGCAATTAAATAAAAAGCAAAAATTTTACAATTTTGCACATCCATTAAATTACTATTAGAAACAATATTGATAGGAAGATATAAAACCAAAATTAACAAAAAAATAAAAACAATAATTTTTAAAGAAGGATGAATTTGATTAATCAAAGTTGGCTTCAAGAAAGAAGTAGTTAAATTTTGTTTATTCATGTAAAAATACCTTTTTTTTAATCATAAAATTTTTTTAAATATTGTAACAAATCCGAAAAATGGTATTGCGGCTTAAAGGGAATTCCCAAAGTATAATTAAGATATTTTAAAATTTTAAAAGTTTCTGGCATATCTAAATGAAATTTTAAAAATTGAGGATGTTCAAAAAAAGCTTCTTTCAAACCATCAAAAAGAATTTTACCTTGGAATAAAGTTATTACTCTTTTAGCATATTGAGCTACTAAATTCATATCATGAGTAATCATAATAATTGTTTTGCGAGCAACAGTATTTAATTCTTTTAAAAAAAGCATAATATTAATTTGACTTTCTAAATCAAGGCCCCTAGTTGGTTCATCTAAAATTAAAATATTAGGTTCCATTGCCAAAACACCTGCAATAGCCACTTTTCTTTGTTGCCCATCGCTAATTTGAAAAGGAGATTTTTGATGCAAACTAGGATCAATCTTGGTTTGTTCTAAAGCCTCAATAGCTTTTATAGTTGCTTCTTTTTTGTTTTTACAAAAATTTAAAGGAGCAAACATCACATCTTTTAAAATAGTAGTTTCAAAAAGTTGATATTCAGGAAATTGAAAAACTAAACCTACTTGACCTCTTAAAGGAATTAATAATTTCTTTTTAGTCTTACAATCAATTGTTTGTCCAAAAATAGCCACTTTACCCATATTAGTCGTAAGCAGAGCATTCATTAATTGCACTAAAGTTGATTTTCCAGATCCTGTTTGACCAACTAAAGCAATAAATTCATCTTGGGAATTAATTTTTAAATTAATGTCTTTTAAAACCCATTTTTGTTGCATATTATTGCTTTTTCCATAAGAAAAATTTACTTTTTCAAATTGTATTCCCATAAAGCATCCTTTAATTTTGTTAACATTGGTTTATTTTGGTGTTGACTGTGACTGTGACTTCGACTATCTGCTTCCATTTGATAATAAAGTTTTAAAGATAAAAAAGGTTGTAAATTATATTTATTTAAAAAAGCTTCATTTTGAAAAAAAACCTGTGGTGTTGCTTTTTTAATTAATTTCCCTTGATCTAATAAAATAATTTCATCACTTTTAGCAGCAAATTTTAAATCATGTGTAATAGTAATTAAAGTTTTATTTTTAATTTGAGCAATAATATTTTCAATTTCTAAAGCCCCTTGAGGATCCAAAAAAGCAGTAACTTCATCAAAAACAATAATATCAGGTTCAAGCACTAAAATAGAGGCAATAGCAACCCGTTGTTTTTGTCCCCCTGAAAGTTGAGTCACATCACAATCTAAAAGATGTTGAATTCCTAATATTTTAGTATATTTTAAAATTTGAGAAAACATCTTATTTCTTGGAACATTATAATTTTCTAAACCAAAAGCTATATCTTCTTTCACAGTAAGACCTGTAAATTGATAATCCGGATTTTGCAAAATCATAGCTATTTTAGGACGTAAAAATGGTAAATTAGTTTCATTAACCAAGATATTGTTAATAGCAATATATCCTTTTGAAGGTTTTAATAAACCTAATAAAATTTTTGCAAAAGTAGATTTACCAGAACCATTGTGACCAATAATAGAAATCCATGAATTTGGTTTAATATTAAAATTTAAATTCTTTAGAACTAGTTCATCTTCATAATAAAAAGTTAAATCCGCAATTACTATCATTATTTCACATTCCCATTCTTTAATCTTTTTAATATTTAGTATCATCAATTATCTCCAAATATGAAGTTACAAGAGAAATAATATTTTGTAAATGTTTCTCATCAAAAGGATTGGTCAAACCGGTTGTTTTTAAAAGATTAAAAAAACTTTGTGAACCACCTATTTGGCATAATTTTAAATATTTTTCCCAAGCTTGATGATAATCTTGTTGACTTAAAGACCAAATTTCTAAAGCACAAATTTGAGCCAAAGTATAATCAATATAATAAAAAGGGTTAGCAAAAATATGCATTTGACGCAACCACAAATTACCTTTTTGTAAAAAAGGATCATCACCATAATTATTAATCAACCCATATTTTTGTTCTAAATAACACCATGTTTGTTTTCGTTGACAAGAAGTCATTTGAGGATTTTGATACACCTCATGTTGAAAATGATCAACTAAAGCACCATAAAGTAAAAAATTAAGAGCTTGTGTTAAATGTAAAAATTTATATTTAGACTCATCTTTCCCAAAAAAATCTTTCATCCAAGGCCAAGATAAAAATTCCATCCCCATCGAACTAATTTCAGCCGCTTCCAAAGTAGGCCAACGATACTCGGGGATTAAATGACGACTTTGATATACTTGAAAAGCATGTCCTATTTCATGAGTTAAAACATCAACATCATGACTAGTCCCATTAAAATTAGCAAACACAAAAGGAGTTTCAAATTGAGGCAAATAAGTACAATATCCACCCCCTGTTTTATTAGGTTTACTATTTAAATCTAATAATTGTTTCTTTTTTAAAAAAACAAAAAAAAGTTTAGTTTCAGAAGACATTTCATCATACATATGTTGAGCAGCAGCTATTTTATCATCCATATTTCCTTGTGGCTTCGGATTACCTGTGACAAAAGAAAAGGATTTATCATAACTTTGAAGTTGAGCAATCCCTAAACGTTTACTTTTCTTTTGTTGTGTTAATTGATAAAAAGGTAAAACATATTTAACAATATTTCTTCGATAATTAATAATTTCTTGAGGAGTGTAATCGGTTCTTCCCAAAAGATCATAACCTAATTGAATAAAATTATCATATCCTAATAAATGAGCTATTTTAGTTCTTATTTTAACTAATCGATCATAAATACGATCATATTCATCTTCCTTTTTAGCAAAAAAAGCAGAAACAGCTAATTGAGCTTCTTTTCTAATATTTCTTTGCGACGTTTCAGCAAAAAGACCCATTTGACTTAAATTATAAAACTTATTTTGAAACAACACTTTCGGTTCCGAAATTAAATTTTGATATTGAGTTACCAATTCATTTTCTTGTTGTAATAAAGGAATTACTTGAGGATTAAAAGTTTTTAAAAACAAATGATTTTGTTCAAATAACAAGGATCCAAATTCTTGAGTTAACTCTTGATAATATTGGCTTTTCATAATTTTAATCACATATTTATGTTGAATATCTGTAATTAAAGGACCATTTTGATCACAAAAATGTTTTTCTTGTTGATAAAAAGAATCTTTAACATTTAAACTATTACGAATACTTGCTAAAGTAAACATCGAACCTACTTGATCCATAATTTGATGAAACTGATAAATAGAAGATATTTGATCCTTTAAAGATAAAGTTAAAAAAGCATCAATCATAGACTCTACTGTTGTTTGTATTTTTTTAATATCAACTCTTTGATATGGAAAATCTTGAAATTGCAAATTTGAACTCCTTTAGATTTATAATCTTTTGTATTTGATCAATCCTATAAAAATAACTATCTATCAATTTTGGATTGTAATCAATTTACTTATAATAAGAAGAAGTTAAAAACGATAATCTTTTCAATAATTCCTTAATCATAATCACCATCACCAAAGACACAATAAAAACAAACGGCAAACGAATTAAAAAATATGTTTTAATAATACTCAATATTTGTGTTAATTTAGTATGCAAACCAGCATCACAAACATCTATGTGATAACGATATTTTAAGGCCAAAACCCAATCTACCATTTGAAATAACAAGGAGGAAATAAGAATAACAAAATAAAATTTAACTATATGATCTGTTTTTTTTAAAAATAAACTAGGAATAAGAGCAAAAGATAAAACACACATCATAGCTGAAAGTGGTTCATAACAAAACTTAGGATTAGTATCAACAATCAAATAGTTAAATACATCAGCTAAAAATGCTCCCAAACAAGCTAAATAGCAAGGTACATAAAAAGATAATAAAATGATCGGAAAAAAAACAAAATATAAGGTAAAAGCTGACAGAGGAAAGAGAATAACTTTAATAGAGGAAACCCGTATTTCTTTAAAGCATTGACTTAAAACAAGAGGAATGCATGAAAAAAAAGCAGTTAAAATAATTTGTCTTAAAAGTTTTTGTTTTTGATAAACATTATAAGTTAACATAAAAGATTCCTTGATGAATATTTAATGTAATCTTTCTTCATAAGTTAAATAATTTACTGATATCATATTAATTTATCTTAATTTTAATTATTTATGTTTTAAATAAACTTTAATTCTAGGGTTTAAAAAAGAAAACAAGCATCCTGTTAATAATAAGTTAGCCGCAACAGGAATCAAATTATAAACCGCACACCAAATATTAGGATATTTTAAAAGAGGGTTTAAAAAAGAATGCCAACTTGTTTTAGTTTCTATCGAAACAAACCAAATCAAAAGAGAAGATAAAAATTTAAAGATAAAAGCACTAGTAAAAATAATTAATAAAGTAGTCCAAATTTTTCTCTTATTATCAAAATATTGCAAACGAGGATAAAATAATAAACCAGAAAGACTATAAGATAAATCAACTAAAACATAATCCAAAAAGACAGATCCTAATATTTGATTATTAGTAAATCCCACACTTCTCATAAAATCTATAAAATGATTAAAATAAATAGCTTTGACAAGATGAAAACAAGCATATATCATACAAAAAAGAAAACTATATTTCATTCCTAATAAAAAACCAATGAAAAGCAAAGGAATCAGTGAAATCTTCACAAAAGAACCAATTCCTGCCACCATTTTAGGAATTCCTAATTTATCATAAGATAATTCTAAAATAATTGTTAAACCTAATAAAGTAGATGCAATAATATATTTTTGCAAAGAAAAATTAAATAAATTATTTTTTTTAATTGTTGTATTTGTTTGGTTAATAATAGCAATCCACCTATTTTCTAAAAAATATTAAAATGACTTATTGCAACTTTTTATATTAATCACATTTGCATATAAATATATAATAAAAATAAAAACAATAAAGAAAGTTAATTTAATTAAAAATTAACACCATTATTATAACATTAATCCTATTCATTCTGATATTTATTGTAACCTACTATTAGTATCTTATCAAATACTAATAATATTGTTTAAATACTTTTAATTTTTAATTTTTTAACTTTGATAATTTCAAAACCTAAAATAATAATCCCTATAATAAGTAAATAAAGCAAAGAAGCAAGATAATAAGGCTTTGGAGTTACAATTTTACTATATATATTTTTAGAAGCTGAAAAAATATCAATAATACCACCTAAAATACTAAAAATAGCACAATCTTTTAAATTAATAATTAATTCATTAATAATAGCTGTTTGTGATCTTTTAACAACTTGAGGAAAAATAATATATCTATTAATTTGAAAATAAGTCATTCCCAAAGAATTAGCAGCTTCAATTTGTCCTCTATCTAAAAAAGAAATATTTTTATCAATAATTTGAGTAATATAAGCTGCTGAATTAAGAATAATAATTAAATAAGCCGCCAACATTGGACTAAACCATGAATCTTGAAAAAAAGAAAACTCCTTTAAACCATAAAAACAAATCATAGCTTGTACAATCATAGGAGTACTTTTAAAAATAAAGATATAACCAATAATTAATTTTTTAAAACTTAAATGAAGATAATATAGCAAATAATTAAGACGTCGCATATTTTTATTAACCACTAACCGATTAATCAAAACTAAAATTAAAGCCAAACAAAAACCTAATGACGTCCCATAAATACCAAATTTTAAAGTAGTAAAAATCCCTTTTTTATAAATAGGATAATAACGTTTAAAAACACTTAATAAACTATTATCTTCCTTTTTATTACTAGTTAATTCTTTAACATTTTGCATATGTTGTTCTTTTTCATTGAGTTTAGTTTTGATAATATTATTTATTTTATCTATAAGTTCTGTATTTTCTTTTTTAACACCAACGCTGATATTACCGGATAATTTTTTAATTTTAGCATTTAATTCATCATCTTTAATTTCAAGGCTTTTAATATCATTACCATAATTTTGTAAATGTTTTAAAGCAATGGATTCTTCACAATAATAATACTTATTCTCATCTGTTTTCGTTTTTAATGGTAAATCTGAAAAAAAGTCAAAAGGAAAATCTATTTTATCTTTATCATATGGTATCTTATTATAAAAAGTACCACTTTGATATAACATGTGCATCTGTATTTCTATATAATCTCTACCTTCTTTATCTAAAAAATTTTTATCTTTAAAATAATCATTCTTTTTATTAACCATCACCACATGCTTCACATCAGGGGCATAAGAATCAGAAAAACCTATTTCTTGCTTTCTTTCCTCAGTAGCACTCATTCCTGCTAAAATACAATCAATATTACCTTGCTTTAAAGAAGGAATTAACCCCTCCCAATCAATAATCTTAATTTCTAATTGTTTCCCTAATGCTTTAGCTAACCTTTTAGCCACCCAAACATCATAACCAATAATATAAATATTTTCGTCTGTAGACAATACAAAATGAAAATCATCATCTGTCTTACTTTCCATAGTAAAAAAACCATAAGGAGGATAATTAGATTCCATTCCTACAATTAAAGTATTTTCTCTATTAGGATCTTTACTACTTAAAACATGCTTCAAATCATCATAAATTAAATACATAACAATCATTAAAAAGAAAATTAAAAATAGATATTTTAAAGGATGATGTTTAATTTTTTTAATAAATGAACGTAAAAACAATATGGAACTACCTTTCTTTAAAATAAAAAAATCTCTTCTTTCAAAAGAAGAGATTAAAGGACTTGATACGAAAAAAGCGCCTTAACTGTATTTAATAAACAGTAAAAAATTATAGATATTATCTAATAATTTCATAACTAATTTATTGCCATAATTATTATTCGGCGGTGATTACCTTTCTTATACTTCATAGAATACATTCTCTATATAATACTTTTTTACACCGATACCTCTTTTTTATTTTATATTTATTTTTTTGTATAATTATAAAAAACTTTATTTAAATCTAATAAATATAAACTATTTTATAACTTATTAGAATTATAACATATTATTTTTAAATTATTAATATTTTTTAATTAATCATATATAATTACTTATTATTAACTTAATAAATAGTATTAATAGTTTAATATATATCGTTTATTATTATCTATTGTAATTATAATATCAAATTTTATTTATAATAAAAGGAATCTTTTAAGGTAGTTATTTTTTTTATATATTTTACTTATAGTAATAATCAACTTCTATTATAACCTCATTCTTAAAATGTGAACTAAAATTACCTTTTTTAGGAGATATTGTTAATTTATTTTGTTTTTATTGTAAATCACAAAATTATTCAATTAGGAAAATAAATTTTTTTTTTCATCATTTTAAAATTAAATTTTGTTATAGGCAAAAAACTATTTAATGAAATATAATTTTAAATTATTAAAATGTTTTTTAGTTATTTTACAGAAAAGATAGATTTGAAATTTTTTAAGTATCAAAATTATTTCAAGAACGCGGACTATTTATCTCTTTTAGGTTTGCATCAAATTGTAAAATTACTATACCATGTGATTCGATAAGATGGTTTTTCTAAAAATAAAACTATTTTGTTTTGTAAATCAGAATTATTAAATGTTTGAAATACATTTTTCTTGTTTAATTTATTGAACTGTGGTTGTTTTTTTTAATTTATCTAATTTAATAGTTAAATTTATTACTTTTTAAATAGTATGATATTTAATAAAATTATTGTTTTGATGGTTCTTTGACATCAAGTGACAGCTATGAGATGTTCCAAAAGTTTAGACACTTTTTACTTTTTAAAAACTCTTTAAGACTAACCTTAAGTATTGTTCTTATCCACTTGTTTTTTTATATTTTGAGAAATACTTAAATTAAAAAGTTAAATTAGGTAAGGCGGTTAAATCATATTTATAATTAGCTTTAGTAATTTTATTTTTATAATAAGCAGCAATCCCTATCATAGCTGCTTGATCAGTACAATACGAAACACTTGGAAAAATAACTTCTACATGTTTAAAACAAATGCTAAATTTATGTCTTAAACCTAAATTAGAAGCTACTCCACCTGTTACAATCAATTGTTTAACAGGATATTTTGTTAATGCTCTTTTAGTTTTTTCAAATAAAACATCAATCACACTAGCTTGAAAAGAAGCACATATATTTGGAACATTTAAAGTATTAATATTTTGATTAAGAATTAAATTAACTAAATGACTTTTAAGACCTGAAAAACTAAAATTTAAATTATTATTTTTTAAATAAGGTCTCACGAAGTGATAAGTATCTTGATCTTGTTGAGCTAATTGATCAATCAAAGGGCCTCCAGGATATGGTAATTGAAGCACTTTAGCAATTTTATCATAAACTTCTCCTACAGCATCATCTAAAGTAGTTCCTAAAACTTCAATTTGCCCATGTTCTTTTAAATAAAGTAATTCAGTATGTCCTCCTGAAATTAAAAGAACTAATGCTGGAGGTTTAATTTCATGCTCAATTTGAGCTGCATAAACATGTCCTAATAAGTGATTAATACCTAAAAGAGGTTTTTGATGAACATAAGCAAAAACATTCGCAGCATTGATGCCAATTAATAAAGAACCAATTAAACCAGGTCCATGAGTAACCGCTACTAAATCAATATCTTGAGGTTGAACCCGTGCTTCTTTTAAAGCTTTTTCTAATACAAAAGTCATAAATTGAATATGTTTACGTGATGCTATTTCAGGAACTACACCACCAAAAATTTGATGATATTTAATTTGAGAAAAAACAATATTAGATAAAACTGTTTTCCCATCTTGCGTCACAGCAACACTGGTCTCATCACAACTAGTCTCAAAAGATAAAATAATCATAAATTTTTCCTTTAAACTTCTATCATCTTAAAAATTATATATGCAATATACAAAATGGAACTTATTTTTTAATTTCATTAATATATAAGCCAAAACCTTTATACCCAATATGAGCAGCTATAACAGAAGAAATTTTTCCATACAACGAAATTTGAATTTGAGGATCACCGAGTTTCTTAATTTTATCCACCAACTCTTGAGCATTTTGATCATCAACAACATAAATCACTTGTATATCTAATATATTATTGAGTGTTTTACAATCTATGATTTTGTTAATTAAATAATCAAGACATTTTTTAAAACTACGAACTTTCTTTTCTATCGATAAAATACTTTTTTGAAATTTCAAAATAGGATGAATCCTTAAAAGATTACCAAGAAGTACCCTAAATTTACTAATACGCCCATTATAAGCTAATATTTTTAAGTTTTCAACAGTACAAAACAAGACCCCTTGATCTTGTTCTTGTTTAATTTGTAAAGCTAATGCTTGAGGGATGATATTAGGATTTTGTTCTAATAAATAATGAATTCTTTTTAAAGCAAAAATAACTGCAGGACCAACATTTTCAGTATCAATCACAGTAATTCTTGATTCATTTAATATCTTTTTAGCCAAAAGAGCGCTATTAACAGTACCACTTAATGTATGTGACAAAGTTAAACAAATAACATGTTGATAACCTAAATCAAATTGTTTTTGAAAAGCTTGAATAAAAATCTCTGGATTAGGTTGACTAGTAGTAACCTTACATCTTTGATCAATAAATTGAAGTAATTTTTCATTATCAATGGTACCATCAACATAATCTTGTCCATCAACCATCACAGTTAAAGGAACTATGGAAACATCATTAAATAAATTTTGACTATAATTACTACCACAAGTAGAATCAACTACAATTCCAATTTTTCTTTTTTGCATTTTGTCCCTCTTTTTTTCCTTTTTTAATTCATAAAAATTGCTAAATATTCTTGAAGTTTTGTTTTTTCATTAATTTTAATCATAATGCCTTCTAAAGCAATAGAAATATTTCCCGTTTCCTCAGAAACAACAATAGTCATACTATCAGTAGTTTCACTAATCCCCAAAGCAGCGCGATGACGTGAACCTGTTTTTTTATCAAAATTATCATTAGCTGAAGATAGAGCGAAATAAGCACTTGCACACAAAATTTTATCACCTCTCACAATCACAGCTCCATCATGCAAAGGAGTATTGGGAGTAAAGATATTCAACAACAACTCTTTGGAAACATCACCATTAATTAAAATAGCTTTTTGAGCATATTGTTCTAAAGTACTATTTTTTTCAATAGTAATTAAAGCACCTATTTTATGAGAAGAGAGTTCTATTACTGTTTTAATAATCTCTTTTTGAGTTTTATCACCTCCCATAAAAATATTTCTTCTTTTAATATCCCAATATTTACCCCAATTATTTAAAACTACTCTTAAATAAGGAGCTTTAATAATAATAACACTTAGTAAAATAAAATTTAATAAATTGTCATAAAAATGATCTGTAATTATTACATTAAATTTATTTTGAAAAAAATTAGCAATGGAGGAGTGATGTGATTTTAAAAGATGAGTCAGAGAAAAAAACCACAAAAAAAGGTATAAAATTTTTAAAATTTGATATTTTACCAAGAAAAAATGACAAAAAATCAACATTAAGGTTAAAAATAAAAAAGCTAAAAAGGGAAAACCAAACATAAAAAAACCTTTCAAAATATTTGAGGTGTCAAGAAATAGGAAGGAAGGGGTGACAAGATACATTCACAATTAACAATCCAATATCAAATATTATAATAATTGTTTATTTTTTTTAATAAAGAGTTTTTTAGCCCAAAGCATCACAAAAGCATAAAAGATTAATAGTAAAATTAAAAAAAAGCAAATGTTTTGATGAGAACTAAAAATGTTTTTATCTAACTTCAAAGGTTTAGCAATTAAAGGGACACAAGGAGATATAGTAGCAATAATCAAACCTATCACAGAACAAAGAATAATCCAAAAAGAAGGAAGATTATGAGGCCCTTTTTTAGGGAAAATATGATCAGTTCTCAATAAAAAAAGGGTTAATGTTTGCGACCACATAGAAAAAATAAACCAACTAGTTTGAAATAAAGATTCAGGGGCTTTAAAGATACACGTTAACCCTATTAAAAATAACAAATCGATTAAAAAGGAAAAGAAACCAAACCACAACATAAAATTTTTAATATTTTTAAAATCAAATTTACGTGGTTTTTTTAAATAAATCGATTCTACATTATCAAAAGGCATTGAAAAACAAATCAAATCATAAACTAAATCTAAAAATAAAATTTGTAAAACTAACATCGGTTGAAAAGGTAAAAAACAACTAGCTAACAAAATACTTAAACAATTACCAAAATTAGCAGATAAAGTAAATTTAATATATTTAATAGCATTAGTATAAGTTTTACGACCTTCTGTTACTCCTTTTTCTAACACATTTAATTGTTTTTCTAAAAGAATAATATCAGCTATTTCCTTAGTAATTTCAGCACCAGTATCAACACAAATACCTAAATCTGCTTTTTTCATAGCCAAAGCATCATTAATGCCATCACCCATAAAACCAACAACTTTACCTTTTTGTTGAAAAAAACCAACAATCCTAGCTTTTTGCTCCGGCGACAATTTAATAAATAAATGAGTTTTTTGAGCTTGTTCATATAACGATTCATCACTAAGTTGATCAACAATATGCCCTTGCAAACAATAAGTAGTGTCAATATTTAATTTTTGAGCAATTGCTTTAGTTAAGATTTCATTATCACCTGTTAAAATTTTAACAACAATCCCTTTTTGACGCAATAAAGCAATAGCGTGGGTAGAGCCAGGTTTGATGGAATCTAAAAAAGTTAATAATCCAATTAACACCATTTGTTGCTCTTCAATAGGAGTTTTATTAGGAATAATTTGTTTTTGAGCTACTCCTACCACACGTAATCCTTTTTGATTATAAAGTGTTGTTTGTTCTAAAACTAATTGTTTCTCTGTTTTAGTTAAAGGTTTAATAGTTCCTTCTGATTCTAAAAAATCACAAACACCAAGAATCTCTTCAATAGCACCTTTAGTAATCATTTGTTGTTTGTGAGATTGATCCTCAATAACCACACTCATTCTTCTTCTAGTAAAATCAAAAGGTATTTCATCAACTTTAACAAATCGTTGAGAAAGATTTTGCAAAGAAGTTTGATGAGTTTCATAATTACCCATTTTAGTAACAATTGCTTCATCAATTAAACTTTTCAATCCTGTTTGAAAAAAACTATTTAAATAAGCATGTCTTAAAATACGCAAATTCCTAGTTCCACTTAAATCTAAAAAATCTTCTAAAAAAACTTGATCTTGAGTTAAAGTTCCTGTTTTATCGGTAAATAAAACATTCATAGCTCCAAAACTAGAAATAGCATTTAAATTTTTAACAATCACTTTTCTTTTAGATAAAGAGACGATACCCTTGGAAAAAGAAGTAGCAATAATTAAAGGAAGCATTTTAGGAGTTAATCCAAAAGCAATCGTTAAAGTAAATAAGATAGATTGTAAAAGCGATGAATTCACCGAATTCTTACAAAAATTCAATAAAAAAACTAAGGGTGCCATTAGAACAATACATACAATCAATAATTTAGAAATAGCATTTAAATTAGTATCTAAATGAGAAAGCTCTTTTTTTTGATTAATAGTTTTACTAATATGCCCTAAATAAGTATTTTTACCAGTTAAAACAACAATACCTGTTGCATAACCAGAAATAACTGTCGTTCCTGCCAAAACTAATCTTTGATCTTCTAAGATATCATCATATCGACTTTGCGATTGAGCTTTTTTTTCAATAGGATCTGATTCACCAGTAAAAGTAGTAGTTTTAACAAAAAAATCCTTAGTTTCAAGCAATTTCATATCAGCAGGAATAATATCACCTGCAGCCAAAAGAACAATATCTCCAGGAACCACTTCTTCTAAAGGAATTTCTTGTTTTTGACCATTTCGTTTCACAGCGGTTGTGTTTTGAACTAATTGTTTTAACTGTGACATAATTTTTAAATATTTATTTTCTTGAGTCAATTGGACAACCAAAGAACTAAAAAACATAATTGCAGTAATAATAATGGTGGTAAAACTTTTTTCTTCTGATTGAGAAGGCATGATGACATCATTAATCAAAGAGGCTACCATTAAAATTAATAAAACAATATTAAAGGGAGAAAAAGTCAATTGCAATATTTTTTTAAAACAATTATATTTATTCTCCTCTGATAAAACATTAAGGCCACATAAATTTCTTTGCAAAGAAACTGTGACATGATCTAAGCCTTTAGAAGAAGAGAACAAAGTTTGCAAAGTTATTTCTGCACTTTGATGACTTATTTTTTGAAGAAAATTAATTGTTTCTTCACGTGAAAAATTATTTTTTTTCATAATAATAAATAATCCTTTTTTAGATTTGTTAAAAATATAACAAAACTGAAATCAAAACGAAATCATATAAATGACGTTTTTTTTGAAAAAAGGCGAAGCAGTAAAGTGATTAAAAAAAGAGTAAAAAATATTTTACTACCATTTGAGTAACCCCCTAAAACAAATGTTTCTCCTTGTTTCTAAGTTTCTGATTGTAAAAATAATAAAATAATGGAATGGAAGAAACTTTAAAATATAATATGTATATGGATGAATTTAATAAAGTTGTTTTGTGGAGTAGTAAAAAAATCATTACACAAAAAACACCCTATTCCAAAGGGTGTTTAAATTATCTATTATAATATTCGACTATTAATTGTTCATTAATTTCAGACAAAAATTCATTTCTTTGAGGATATCTAACATATTTGCCAACTAATTGTTTATCTAAAGAAACATAATCCAAACGAACAAATTTACTTTTCAAAGCTTCTTCAACAATCTTTAAATTTTTTGATTTTTCTCTTAAAGTAATAGTTTCTCCTGGTTTCAAACGATAAGAAGCGATATCAGTTTTTTTACCATTAACTAAAATATGGCCATGATTAACCAACTGTCTTGCTTGTGCTCGAGTTTTGGCAAAACCTAAACGATAAACCACATTATCAAGGCGTGATTCTAACAACATTAAAAACATTTCACCATGAATACCTTTTAATTTACTAGCGTTTTCAAAAATTTTACGAAATTGCTTTTCTGAAACACCATAAGTAAAACGTAATTTTTGCTTTTCTTGTAATTGTAACCCATAATCACTTAATTTAGAACGCTTTTGACCGTGTTGTCCCGGCGCATAAACTCTTTTACGTAATTCTTTTCCGGTTTCTGTCACAGAATAATTAAGACGTCTTGAAATTTTCCAAAGTGAACCTGTATATCTTGACATTAGTTTTAACTCTCCTTTTATTAAGATAAAGTTGCATAACTTCAATCATTAACAATCACCTGCTTTCCTTTCCTTCTCAAACAGCAAAGAATTACTTAGAAAAGTCTCTTAAAGACCAAGGATTATTTTAATAATTTTAGCTATCACTGTTTTACCATCACTAATATTTTATAAAAAAAGAGAGCAATAGTCAAGTTTTTATTGCATTTTCTTATAATAAAGTCGTTTAATATGTTTTTGTTATTCAAGAGAGTGCGTAAATTTAATATATTGTATCAATAAATATCATTGACATATCATATAAAAAAATATCAGTTCTTTCATAATTATTCTTGATTTAATAATGCCAATTATTATTGATAATATTTTTTAATGTATAATTATATAATTAATAATTGTTTTTCAATCTCATAAAGGAGCAAAAATTACTATTTAAATAAAAAAGAAAAAAAGTGAAAAATTAAAAATGTATAATGATTAAAATAAAGTTCTTCGAGAAAAAATTTATATATGTAAATTAAGTAATGTTGCCATAACAGTATTCATTCTTATAGTTTTTCTAACTTTATAGGAATTAGTTTATATCTTGATGTATCCTTTGTTAAAAACTTTTGCTTATAATAGAGATATGTAAAATACAAAATATGAAAAAACATCAACTTATATCTGAAATTATGTAATTACAGCAAATATTTAAAACAATTAGAAAAAGATGCAGATAACAGTAAATTATTAGCTTATCAAAAATAAAATTAAACAAAAATTAATTAATAATTAATATTATATTAAAAATCAATATAAGGAGACATCAATTGATTATGCAAGGAATGCATTAACAACAACAAACTTTATTCACAAAAACCCTTTTGGATTAAATGGTGTGCAAATAGGTGCATTAACACTTATAAGTATAATCTCTTTATTAGGTTAGCGCGCTAAATACTTATTTCTTTATGATTGTTTATAATGGTGGCATTATTTTTAAACAAAACACAAATCAAATTATAAGTTTAATGCAAAAAAAACACAATTACAAGAAAAAATAAAAAATTTAACATCTCAAAAAAATGAAAAATTTGATTTAACATTACATTTAAAAAAATAACAAAAAAAATTAAACTGTTTGTTTTATGAACATCAATGGTTTAACTTGTTTTTTTAATATCGTTATTTAATTTCATATCCCATTTTATAAAAATCAAATTTTATCAATTAATATAATTATTTATATCATTAATTTATATAAATAAAAATCATCAATTAAACACAAATTTTTGTCATTATTTTTTTATATATTTCAACTACAATTAAAGGACACAAAGAAAAAAAGAAAATAATCAAATAATCAATACTTGATAAAGGCATTAATTTAAAAAGTGACCTAATAGCAGGAATTAAAATAATCATTAATTGCAACAACAAACTAATAACAAAGGCTTTTCTTAAAGCAAGATTGGGTGTTAATTTAAACATAGACACCTTAAAACTACGTAAATTCCAAACATGAATTAATTGAGAAATAGCAAGCACCATAAAAGCAAAAGTTTGGGCATATTGATAATTGTATCCGTGCCAATAATAACCAACCAAAGCAGCTGAAAAAGCTAATGAAGCAATTAAGCAACCTTCAAACATAATTTTATAATAAATACTTTTATTTAAAAGATTTTCATTAATCTGACGTGGTTTTTGAGACATTAAGTTTTGTTCTTGTGGTTCCAACCCTAAAGCCATTGCAACTAGAGAATCTGTCACTAAATTAATCCAAAGAATTTGAAAAGCTGTTAAAATTTTAAAATCCCCATTCAACCAATAACTACCAAATAAATTACTAAGTAAAATTAACATGATTTCGCCCACATTACAACTTAAAAGAAAAACTAAACTTTTTTTAATATTATTAAAAATATTACGTCCTTCTTCTAAAGCTTTCACAATAGTAGCAAAATTATCATTTGTTAAGATCATATCAGATGCCATTTTAGCAACATGAGTCCCAGTAATTCCCATAGCAATACCAATATTAGCCTGTTTAATACTTAAAGCATCATTCACACCATCACCTGTCATTGACACCACAAACCCTTTTTTTTGCCATGCTTTTACTATTTTTAACTTATGTTGAGGATTAGTACGTGCATAAACTTTAATATATTCTAACTTATCCAAAAATTCTGCTTCTGACAGATGATTCAAGGTTTCCCCTGTAATTGCTAAATCATCACGAGTAGCTAAAATATTTAATTTTTGAGCAATCCCAATAGCTGTTTGAAGATGATCACCTGTAATTATAACAGGAGTCACATAAGCTGCTTGGCATTTGGCAATGGCTTGAAAAACCTCAGGACGAATAGGATCTTCTAAAGCTACCGCTCCTACAAAAATAAGATTATCCTCTGGTTGCAATACTTGATCAACTTTAAAACCAAGATCAAAAGGTAAAACGCTATAAGCTATCCCCAAAACTCTTAAAGATTGATTAGTTAATTGACTAATTTGTTTTTCTAAAATATGATTAATTCTGTCATCTTTAGAAATAATGCGACCTTGATAAATAACTTGATGACTTCTTTTTAATAAAACTTCAGGAGCCCCTTTAGTAATTTGATAAATAGTGTTTTCGACCATATTATGATTAAAAGTAGTCATTAATTTTCTTTGAGGATCAAAAGGAATTTCACCTAAACGCACATATTCTTTTTTCCAAGTTAACACATCCATTTGATAAAATAAAGCTAAATTAATCAAAGCTTTTTCAGTAGGATCAGCAAAAACTTCTAATAACTTTTGATTTGGTTTGAAACTAATTAAAGCATCATTGCATAAAACACCAAAAAGCATTAATTTTTCTAACATCAATCTATTAGGATTAAGAGAAAAGGAATGAGATAAAGGAAGTATATTAACTAACACATCAGCAGCAATAATTTGTTTAACAGTCATCTTATTTTGTGTTAAAGTACCTGTTTTATCAGTGCAAATAACATTAACAGCGCCTAAAGTTTCCAAGGTTTTTAAATTTTTGACAATTACGTTTAAAACAGTTAGTTTCTTCATTCCTAAAGCCAAAATTAAAGTCATAATAATTAGCAAACCTTCAGGAATAGCAGCAACTGCTAAAGCAAGCGAATCTAAAAAAATACTTTGTAAAACATCCCATTGCAGAAAACCAAACCCAGTTTTTTTCAACAAAACAATCAAAGCATTCAAAATAATGATCATAGATATTAATAAAGTTAGAGTTTTGATTAATTTAGTTAATTTTTGTTCTAAAGGAGTTTTATTAATTTGAGGTTTAGCAATAAAAGTGTTAATTTTACCAATTTCAGTTTTCATCCCAGTAGCAACTACTAGTCCTTTGCCTCTTCCTTTTAAAACAACAGTATTCATAAAAATCATATTTACAAATGACAAATCAGCTATATTTTTATTTTGAGGCAAAGTAAGATCTTTTTTTAAAATAGCTTGCGATTCTCCTGTAAAAAGAGATTCGTCCACAGTTAAATTAAAACTTTCCAAAAGACGCATATCAGCAGAAACCAAATCACCTGTTTCTAAAATAACAATATCTCCTGGAACTAAATTCACCATAGGAATTAAAAGATGTTTATTATCTCTAATAACTTTAATCCTAAGAGCTACTTTTTTTTCAACAAAAAACAATGCTTGTTGGGTTTTATTTTCATAATATATGCTTAATAAAGCATTACCTAACACAATTAACAAAATAAAACATGCTTCATAAATTTCTTCATGTTTATTTTGCCAAATACCAATTATTAAATTAATGGCTGCTGCTATTAACAAAATAATAACTAAAAAATCTTGAAATTGTTTTTTTAATTTTTGATAAAAAGTTTCTTGAATTAAAGTATTAATTTGATTATTGCCATAAATAGTTAATCTTTGCAAGGCTTCTTGAGACGCAAGTCCTTTAGTAAAATCAGTTTTAAAAATTTTGAGTAATTGTTCAGGAGTTTTTTGACTAAATATTTTGTTCATTAAAAAATCCTTTTATTTAATTAAAATATAAATGCAAATGCATATCACGAAAAATCAATTGACTTAGTTCTAATTTGATATACTCATGATCACACTTTTATCTTTACAAATGTTTTTTCAAGCGCAAAAAAAGATCAAAAACCAAACTGTTACAAACCAGTTTGGCATAGTTTTAATAAATCATTTTTATTGTTCGCTTTTAGTAGTAATTATGTTTATCATAAAACAAGTTAATTTAATTCTAACAAAAGCATATAAAAGTGATAATAAAAGTTTCCAAGTTTCATTTGAAATATCCTCTAAAAAAAGGTTAGCAATAAAACCTATTAAAACTAAAACATATTCAAACACTTCAATAGTAACAGCGATGTTTTTTTTCTTATAAACCCATAAGTATTTACCAATAATATCGATGCCACCAGTAGAAGATCTTAATTTAATAGGGATGGCATAAAAAATCCCAATAAAAAAACCAGCAAAAATAGCTCGTGAAAAATCAGAAACAAAACCAGCTTCTGCAGTAAAAAGACCAAAAAAACGTTCACTACGTTGTAAAAAACCATCTTTAACAGCTGTGTGAAGTAACATCCCCATGAAAGGTAAAAATACAAATGCTAAAGCAGTGGTAACGGTAAAATATAAATCTAAATAACGATAAGAAATAAACCATAAAAAAACAATGTTAACAACCAAATAAAAAATCATCCCAAAATTAGTAATCTGAGCATAAGGCAAAACACCCATTTTATCTAATATTTTACCAATTAAATCACCTAAACCATGAATACCACCAAGATAAAGATCGGTTTTATACCCTTCATTACCACTTGGTCCTCCAGTACAATTAATAGCCCAAACAGAAATAAAATCATAACCTATTAAGGCCATAAAAACAATTAGTAATTTTTTTAATTCTGCGCCATATTGGATTTTGCTTGGATTTAAGTTTAGTTTCTTATGGTTGATACCATGATTAATGTTGATATTGTTGTTTTTCATCCCATTCACCTTACATTTCTTGAAGGTTTAAAATATTATAGCAACGAAGACATAAATTTTGATTACTATGGGCAAGAACTACATTCCAACATCTTTGACATGGATATCCACTTGCTTTTTCAACTTTAATTCCCAAAACATCTTTTGATACTAAAGTCACTTTGGAAACAATAAACAGTTGGTGTAACTGTTCTTTGATTTGCAACACATCACAAGCATAAAGTTGTTCTTTTGTTAATTCTAAATAAAGATGCGCTTGCAGGGAGGAATTAATAATTTTACTTTGTCTTGTTTTTTCTAAAACTTGTAAAACGTTTTTTCTCAATGTTAAAAAATGATAATATTCGACTAAAAGGTGTTTGCCTTCATAATGATGTAATTGTGGCATCGACTCTAAATAAACATCTTCCTGATCAAAAAAAGGACAAAAACTATAAGCTTCAGACGTAGTATGTGGAATAATAGGAGTTAATACTTGTAAAAAACCTAATAATAAATCATAAATAGTTGATTGAACCATTTGGCGTTCTAAATGTTCCTCTTTTTCAAGATATAAAATATCTTTAATAAAATCAAAATAAAAAGCACTAATTTTATTGGTAATAAAAGGGAAAAGATTCCTTATAATCACTTCAAAATCATAAACTTGATAAGAATGAATTATTTTGGCTACAATTTCTTCCCAATCAAGAATCACAGCTTGATGAATAGGTTTACGTTTATCCCAACTTAAATAATGCTTAGTTTTATCAAAGCGAGCTAAATTACCAATCATAAAACGCAAGGTATTTCTAATTTTACGATACATATCTTCTACTTGATTCAAAATAGCATTATTAATACGAACATCAAAATTATAATTAGTATTAGCTACCCATAACCTAATAATGTCAGCACCTTTTTGAGAAGCGATAGTTAAAGGATCAATAATATTTCCTAGGGATTTACTCATTTTTTGACCCTTGCCATCTAAAACAAAACCATGAGTAATAACAGTGTGATAAGGGGATTTTTGGAAAGCAGCAACAGAAGTAATCAAAGAAGAATTAAACCAACCACGATGTTGATCATTGCCTTCCAAATAAAGGGAACTAACATCATTTTGATATCTGCGTTTAATCACACTATAAGAAGTCCCTGAATCAAACCAAACATCCATAATATCAAGTTCTTTAGTAAAAATACCATTAGGACTATTGGGGTGTTGATAATTAGAAGGTAAAAGTTGCTGACAATCCCATTCATACCAAATTTCACTACCATGTTGTTCAAATAAATTAGCCACATGATTAGTAACTGCCAAATCTAAAATAGGTTCTTCGTTTTCAGCATAAAAAATAGCAATAGGAACTCCCCAAATTCTTTGACGACTAATATTCCAATCTTCACGTTCTTGCATCATATTAGTCATTTTTAAATTACCCCATTTAGGCACCCATTTAACTTGTTGAATTGCTTTTAATAAATTAGTTTTAATTTTTTTAAGAGAAACAAACCACTGCGAAAGTGCTAAGGAAATCACTGGTTTTTTAGTACGCCAATCACAAGGATGAGAATGTGTAATCACATCAGCTTTTAATAAATAATCATTTTCTGATAAATCAGCAATAATAACATCATTGGCCTTGGTGTAAAATAAACCTTGATATTTCCCTGCACAAACACTCATTAATCCCTTTTTATCAATGCTACAAACAACTTCTAAATGATATTTTTGACCAACAATAAAATCTTCTAAACCATGACCAGGAGCAATATGAACCAACCCAGTTCCTTCATTATCTAAAACATGTTCTGATAAAATGAAAAATCCAGTTGTAACTACTAAAGGATTACGATATGTTAAATATTCTATTTCTTTTCCTTGATAAGTCTTAATAATTTTAATTGCTACATCATCCCAAGCTAAAGTTTTTTTTAATTGAGGAAGAGCATTTTTACCAACTAAATATCGTTTGTTCAAAACATCTATTAATTGATATTTTTGATGAGGATGCACCGCTATAGCTTTATTAGCTATCAGAGTCCAAGGAGTAGTAGTCCAAATAATTGCACAAGCATTTTGAAACAAACTATCTGAGGCAACAGTCATAGGAAAAGCGACATAAATGGAGGGAGATTGGTGCTCATGATATTCTAATTCTGCTTCAGCTAAAGCCGATTCTAAAGTAGGCGACCAATGAATAGGTTTAAGAGCTCTAAAAACAACTCCTTCAGCCACCATTTTTCCAAAAATCCTCACTTGATCCGATATAAACTTAGAGTCTAAGGTCAAATAAGGATTATCCCAATCTCCTAAGACTCCTAATCTTTGAAATTGTTTTTTTTGATTAGTCACATTTTCTAAAGCAAACGCTTGACATTTTTCCAAAAGTTTTTGACGACTAGATAAATACTTAGTTTTATCCTTTTTAAGAACCGCTGCTTCAATAGGAAGCCCATGAGTATCCCATCCTGGAATATAAGGGGTGTAAAAACCCTTCATACTATGAAAACGAACGATAAAATCTTTTAAGATTTTATTTAAAGCGTGTCCAATATGAAGGTTTCCATTAGCATAAGGAGGACCATCATGCAACATAAACATCGGAGCACCTTGATTTTGCTTTAATTTTTTTTGATATAACTTTTGTTGATGCCACTTTTGTTGAATATTAATTTCATTTTTACCCAAATTACCTTTCATAGGAAAATCTGTTTGTGGCATTAAAAGAGTATTTTTATAATTTTTCATAATCTTAACTTGTTTCCTTAATATTTATTGTGTCTATATGATGACTATTATAACATAACCATTTAAATGCCATCCAAAAACTAAAAACTATCTTATTAAAAAATAATTATTATGTGTGACATCAGCAAAATTAAATTTAAAAGCGAAAACAAAGTTTGATATCTGAATTATTAACATGTGTGGCAACGCACTTTTACACATTAAACTTAAAAATAATAATATCGCCATCTTGCACTTGATATTCTTTTCCTTCGATTCTCACTTTGCCTTTTTCTTTACTTTTTTGAAAAGTTTGAGCTTCTACTAAATCCTGATAAGCAACTACTTCAGCTTTAATAAAACCTTTTTGCAAATCTGTATGAATAATTCTAGCACATTCAGGGGCTTTAAATCCTTTTTGAAAAGACCAAGCATGTACTTCTTTAGGACCTGCTGTAAAATAAGTTTGCAACCCTAAAAGTTGATAACTAACTTGAATCAATTGATTTAATGCAGTTTGGGTTAAACCATAATCTTTTAAAAAGAGTTGTCTTTCTTCCTCAGATAAGCTCGACAACTCTTTTTCCAATTGCACACACATAGGAACAATAGTTTTACCTTCTTTCGCGGCATGTAACAATACTTGTTGATAAAGTTGATTATTTTTAATATTGGCTAATTCATTTTCTTTGACATTAGCTAAATAAAGCGAAGGTTTTAAACACAATAAATTAAAATTTTTAACCATTTTCATTTCTTTAACATCTAAACTCAAATCCTTTAAAGTTTGATTAATTAAATGATATTTAATTTTAATTAAAACAGTTTCTTCGAATAATAACTCTTTATCACCTTTCTTTTTTTGATTCATTAATTTTTGTAAACGTTTCTCAATTTGATCTAAATCAGATAAAGCTAATTCGGTTTCAATAATCTTAATTTCTTCTAAAGGATCGCTTTTCGTCATAACGTGAGCAATATTAGGATCTTGAAAACATTTAACAACGTGACAAATAGCATCAACACTGCGAATATGACTTAAAAATTGATTACCTAACCCTTCTCCTTGAGACGCACCAGCTACTAAACCTGCAATATCACGAAACTCGATTAAAGTAGCAATAATTTTTTGCGATTGAAAAATTTGAGCTAAAGTTTGTAAACGAGGATCCCGAACTTCCACAACTCCTACATTAGGTTCAATAGTAGCAAAAGGATAATTAGCTTCTAAAACTTGCATTTTGGTTAAAGCATTAAATAAAGTTGATTTCCCTACATTAGGTAACCCAATAATTCCTATTTTCATTTTGTAATTCCTACACACCTTTATTCCTTTATTTTTAGTTTTGTTTGTTGTTTTTGATGAGAGAGGTTTATTGTTGTAATTAAATCTAAATCCCACACAACAATAGTAATTAAAAAATAATATTATAATTAATATTTACTATCTTTGATCTATCTTAGATAACTTTTTTTTGTTTTTTTAATTTCAGCCATAAAATAAATATAATTTTGATATCTCCAAAGGGGAAGGTCGCTTTTTTCCAAAGCTTGCTTAACACCACATTTATCTTCTTGCAAATGCAAACAATTATTACCAAAAAAACAATCATTCACATAACATAAAAAATCAGGATAAAAATCCTTTAAATCACCATAAGTAAAATCATTTAAATCTAACTTCGAAAAACCAGGAGTATCAGCAATAAAACCATGATTAAATTCATATAATTGAGCATTTTTAGTAGTATGCTTACCTCTACCTAAACTTTCTGAAATTTCTTGTGTTTTTAAATGTGCATCAGGAATTAATGATTTTAACAAGGTAGATTTGCCAACTCCTGTTTGTCCTGCTAAAACAGTAATTTTATTAGCAAAAATATCCTTTAAAACATCAATCCCAATTTGTTGTTTGCTGTTCACAAAATAACAAGGATAAAATTTTTCATAATACACAATTTGTTGTTTAATATTTTCCAAATCATTGCTTTCAAGCAAATCAATTTTAGAAAATACTAAAACTAAATCTAATTTTTGTTTCTTTAAAATTAATAAAAATTTATCTAACAAAAGCGTTTGAAAATGAGGTCTAATCAAAGAAAAAACCAATAATACTTGATTAATGTTGGTAATATTAGGTCTCTGTAATTCATTTTTTCGCAAAAAAACAGCATCAATTAAATATTTATCATAACACAATTGATAACCCACAATGTCGCCCACCTTAATAATTAAATGCTTGGATTTATCATTAATTTTATTTTTTTTATTAACATCAAGATTCGAATCAAGCCCTTTTAAGGTACCTCTTTTTATAGCTTGTAAAAAAATTTTACTTTCTAAATCTTGAAGATCATAAACACCAGCTAAAAATCTAATCACTAAAGCTTTTCTCAAACCACATCTCCTTTTTTTCTTTTATTACCAATAATACCAATTATTTATATTTCGCTATTTTGTTAATCGCTAACCCATAACAACTAACAAAAAAAATAATAAAGTTTTGATAGCTCATTTGAAACAATTTCAAAAAAACACTAATTAATATTATTATAACATATAAGAATATTTTATTAACATGCAAAAAAAATAATTAAATAGTAAAAGTTATTTCTTTTGGTTCAAAAAAACATATATTTACCAGAAGCAAAACTTTAGTCCATATCCAGTAAAATATTTTTTTTTATTTAGTTTTGTTATTAATTTTATATGTATAGTTTTTTTTGATAAAAAAAGGGAGAACAAATTAATATTATATAGTAAAATTAAATGAAATATTGCTACAAAAACAAAAAAGACCTTTTCATAAGGTCTTTTTCCATTTTATATATCAATTTTTATCATTTTTTAACAGGCAAATCTTTTTGTGTTTTTAAAAGTCTTAACCCATTTAAAATAACTATTAAAGTGCTTCCTTCATGACAAGCTACCGCAAGAGGAAGAGGAATGTTATAAGAACTAAAAATACCTAAATTAATCAAATTCAATAAAACAACTACACTCATAGCAAAAATAATATTTTGCCAAATGATATTTTTTAATTTAATCGCTATTTTATGAGTATAAATAATTTTAGATAAATCATTATTCATTAAAACAGCATCAGCTAAATCAATAGAAGCATCAGTTCCATTTTGCATAGCAATGCCCACATCAGCAGATGTTAAAGCAGGAGCATCATTAATGCCATCACCTACCATAATAGTAGTTCCATATTGTTTTTGCAATTCTTTAATTTTTTCAACTTTATCCACAGGCAAATTATTGCCCCAAGCATTTTTTAAATGCAATTGTTTTTTTAAAAAAGAAGCACTTTGTTGATTATCTCCTGTAATAACCGTTGTATAAATTTTTTTTTGATTAAAATAATTAATTAGTTGAGAAGCTTGAGGACGCAATTTATCTAAAAAAGCTAAAGCTATCATGACTTGCTTATTGGCTCCAAAATAAATAACTGTTTTTCCTTGAGACAACAATATTTTTGTTTTAGCAGATAAATCATGTGATACTTGTGAAGAAACAATTGCTTTGGTAATTTGATAATAATTATCTTGGTAAACAGATTCTAAGCCAATCCCAACTGCATTTGTAATTTCAATTGCTAAATGCGAATTTTTATTAAAATATTTTTTAATAGCTGCTGCCAAGGGATGATTTGATTTTTGTTCCATAGCCAATAATATATCTACATATTGATCGTAATGATTTCTAGAAACATGAGGTTCAATATAAATATCAGTAACTTCTGGTTTTCCTTCTGTTAAAGTACCTGTTTTGTCACAAGCAAAAACTTTAATATCTGAAATTATCTCTAAGGTTTTCACATTTTTAAATAAAACTCCTTTTTTAGCCAAGTTAGAAATAGCAGCAAGAGATGAAGGAACAGCTGCGGCCGCTAAAGCACAAGGAGAAGAAACTGTTAAAAACACCATAGTCTTATAAAACCACTGCGAATAAGAAAAATCTGATACACCAAAAAATGCTTGATTATAGTAAATAATTCCTGTTGTAATTAAAACTAAAGCAACTATAGCCATAACAATTTTTACATAAAAAGGTTCTATTTTTTTAATAAAAGTAGCTGTTTTAGAAAAATTATTTTTCGTTTGATTCACCAATTGAATAATTTGAGCAAAAATAGTTTTTTCATGTGTTGCAACTACGCGCATTACAAACGTATTACTACCATTAATAGTGCTCCCATAAACAAAATCACCAGGTTTTTTTTCACAAGGAATTCCTTCACCTGTAATATTAGATTCATCAATATTAGGGTTACCAGAAACAATCATTCCATCAGTAGGTATTTGATCACCATGTAAAATTAAAACTGAATCGTTTATTTTAAGCATTTCGGAAGTAATCATTTCAGTACTACCATCATTTTTTAACAAACGTGCTTCTAAAGGACGTAATTTTAAAAGGTTTTTAATTTCTTTTTGGCTTTTTGTTTCAACATGTTCTTCCAAAAAAGAAGCTCCTGAAAAAATTAAAATTAATAAAATACCATCATGATATTGTTGCAAGCATAAAGAACCTAAAGCGGCTAAAGTCATTAAAATATGAATATTAGGAGTAAATTTTTTCTTTTGTAAAGTATCTTTCCAAGTATCTACAAAACCTTCTAAAATCACATGATAACCTAATAAAAATAAAATCACAAATGATATTAAAATGTTATGATAAAATTGTAAAACAAATGGTGAAATATAAGAAAAAAGCGAATACAAAGCATATAAAAAAATACCGATCAAAAAACAAATTAAGGGTTTTTTATCTTTTATTTCTTCGTGTTTAACAGAAGAATGATTACAACAATTCAAATTTATAACACCTTTCTATTGATCACTTTTTTGTAGAGTTGAAGAGGTTTTATTTGTTAAAAAATTCAAGGTATATAAAAAAAAATCCAAAAAAATATGGAATTTTTTAAGCATATAATTAATTTTGAGAAGAAGCAGAATTATGATGTTCGTGTTCTTCTTCTGTTGGATTATCTAACAAATATTGATATTTAGTTTTAATAGAGTCTTCAATAAGTTGACGAGTTTCAGTGTTAACAGGATGTGCAATATCTCTGAAATTCCCTTTTGAAGTTTTTCTGCTTGGCATAGCAATAAAAATACCTCTTTCGCCTTCTATAATTCTAATATCATTAACAACGAAACTATCATCAAAAGTAACTGAAGAAACTCCTCTTAATCTACTTTCGCCATTAATTTTTCTAATTTTTACATTGGTAACTTTCATTTCTTAAGCCTCCATATTTTTGTTTCATTTTCTGAATTTATTTTCATTTATTATTGATATTCCTGTTTTATAATAATTTAATAGTAATAAAAAACTCTTAAACTACTTATCATTCTAACATAAACTAACATTAATTTTAAATGTTTTTATAGAAAGTATGCTAATAAATAAATTAAAGGTTTTTTAAATTTATTTTATCTACTTATTGTATTGGGTTTGTTGGGAAAAAAGCAGCCATTGCAAAGTTATTTTTTTAAATTCTTCTAAAATAATTTGTTCTGCTCTAATATTTAATGGAATTTTGTATTTTTTAAAAAAAAGAATAATTAATTCTTTGGGAAAAGAAAATTGTTGTGCTAAGTTATTTAATAAAATTTTTCTTTTTTGTTTAAAAGAAGCTTTCACAAACTTAATAAATCCTTGTTGTAAAGCCAATGACTCAAAATGTAATTGAGTTGGTTTTCTCTTTAATTTAATCACAATACTATCTACTTTAGGTTTAGGGGAAAACATATATCTTGATACATCTTTAACTTTGTAAATATCAAAAAAAAATTGAATCATAACAGATAAAGCATTATAATTTTTATTATTGGGTTGTGCCATTAAATGCAATCCTACTTCTTTTTGCATCATCATAGTAGCATCATTGATTTGCGGTGTATCAATAATTTTAAAAAGAATAGGTGAGGTAATGTAATAAGGAAGGTTGCTGATTAAACTAAATTTTGTTCCTGGAGAAGATATAGGAAAGTAAGTAGCAAAATCAAGCGTTAAATCTCTTTTTAAAAAATCCTCATAAATAATATCAATTTTATGAGAATCAGGAAAAACTAAAAAAGGTTTTAAAGTAAAATCAATTTCATAAGCTAAAATATGTTTGGCTTGAGGAATAATGAATTGCGTTAAAGCACCTTTACCAGGCCCAATTTCGATAACATTTTTATCTTTTAAAGATGCTTTTGAAACAATTGATTTTAATAAATTGTTATCTTTTAAAAAATTTTGACCGTATTTTTTTTTGAGTTGATGTTGCATTAAAATTTCCTTATGTTTTAAAAATCAATTAGTAAGTGTTTATTAATTGCGCACATAGTTGTTGTTAGTTATGAGGAAGGGCACGATAAAAAAATTTATGATCTTTTTTTGAACCACTTTCTATTAAACTCTTAATAATTAGGGATTCTTCTTTCAGACTTTTTAGTTGATTTTGTGTTTTTATTAAAATATTATCGGCAAAGTTTTCATTATTTTCTGAATAAGCTATTTTGTCAACAGTATTCAAAGATGTATAATATGATACATATTCGAGATTAAGATTAGCATATTGATTTTTAATATCATTAATCTTGGCTTGATTGTCTTCGTTATTATCTAACACATTCCAAATAGAACGATTGATAAAATCACGACATAAATTTTTCAAAATCAGATCAGAACTATTTTGTAAATGCAAAATTAAAGCATTAATATAAGTGTCATCAAGGGCTAAATAATTAGCATAATTTTTGGGGTCATCAAGTAAATTTTTAAAAATATCAATATAAGAATCAAAAGAGTAATTAGTTTTTAATAACAACTTAAGACGTTGACAAATTTTTTCTAAAATAGTCATATAAGCTCTTACTTTAGGATGATAATACACTTGCCAAAACATATGATAACGATTAATTAAATAATTTTCAACAGCAAAAACACCACTTTGACGAAAAGCAATACATTTTTGTTGAGTTTGAGGATTTGTTTCAATAATCATACTACGCATTAACCGTTCTAAATCAATATGACCATAAATCGCCCCTGTAAAATAGGCATCTCTTTCTAAATAATCTAATCGATCAATATCAATTTGGCCACTTAAAATTTGTTCTATCAAAGGAAATTTATTTTTTTTAGCAACAATGCTTGCAACATCATTTTTAAAATTGGGATTTATTTCCTCTAATAAAGCACTAATTTCTGGATCATGTTGAATAATTAAAGCACCTTGTTTTTCGTGTTTGCAATCAAACAAAGCTTCAAAGGAATGAGAATAGAAACTATGCCCTATGTCATGTAATAAGGCAGATATTAATAAAAGTAATTGTTCATTTTCAGAAAAATGTTGTTGTAAATTATTAATATTTAAAAAGCGCCTAGCTAATTCATAAACTCCTAAACTATGAGTAAAACGCGAATGTTCTGCATTGTGAAAAACAATATTAGCACCACTTAATTGTTTAATACGTCTTAACCTTTGAAAGGCAGAGGTATCAATTAATTTTTCAATTATCTGATATTGAAGATAAACATAACCATAAATAGGATCGCGGAAAACTTCTGGTCTACAAAACTTTTTATTTGCAATTTTAAGTTGTGGCATTAATTTTTAGGGATAATACCAATATAGTTTATTGTCTTAACAATAATTTTTATCTTTATCCTTTTTTCCTCCTTATTTAAAAAAATTCGTGACAAAAATTTTTATAGAGCGAAAGGCGCAAATTAAGCTATTTATGCCTTTCGCTCTATAAAAAATGAGGCTTTTTATTAACATTGACCATTAATAACAAGTCTTTTTTTTTAAAGAGAAAAGCAACTTTATTTAATTAAAGTAACTTGATCTCCGTTTTTTAATAAAAAAGCACTACCATCATCAGTATCTAAATGACATTCCAATCGAAAATCAGGATGAACTCTACATAAAACTTTTTCTAAAGTCCCTGACTTAACGCCATCAATATGAATACTTACTATTTGTTTATCACAAACACCAAAAGTTTGAGCATCTCGGGTAGAAAAATGAATATGACGATCAGCAATAATAACTCCTTCTGAAATTGATACTTGTCCTTTTGGACCAATTAAAACAGCGGCTCCTGAATCTTTAATATCTCCTGAAGATCTAACAGGTGATTGAAATTGATGTCTTAAAGCATCACTTTGACTAATTTCTACTTGATCAAAAGGACGAGTTGGTCCTAAAATACGAACTTGAGGAATAATTTTGCCTGAAGGGCTTTGAATATCAATTTTTTCTAATGCGGCAAATTGTCCTACTTGCTTTAAAGATTTGAAAAAAGTTAATTGATAATCTTTTTGACCAAACAATATATCTAAGGTTTTTTGTGATAAATGCACATGCCTTCCTGAAATTCCTACTGTAATTAAAGACATTTATTGACTCCTTTAAATTTTAATTTTACAATTTTATTATAACATTTATTAACTTATTTAAAAATATTAAAACAAATAAAATCACACAAAAAAAACAACGATAACAGACCAAAAAAAGTTAATTTAAAAATAAGGATATCTACCATATTATTGTTTAGTTTGCCTCAATTAAAACCAAAGACCATAAGAAATATCAGTTTCATTATATTGTTAATAAATTATTGTTCATGATAATTTATTGTTTTTAAAAAAATTACGTAATAAAACTTCATATTGACTATTTTCTTTATAAAAATTAACATTATTTTGAATCAAATATTCGCGTAATTTTTTAGGAATAAAAATACGAATCCCTTCTTCATTATAACCAATTTGAATTTTACCCCCTTCGATCAAAATAGGTCTTTTTAAAACACCTGGATTTGCCATAATAATTTGTTTCATATCGACTGTATGAAGATTTTGCAAATCTATTTTAGTTACTTTAAAGAAATTAGAACGTTTTGAGATAATATCATCAAATCCATAATCACAATTTTTTAAAATTGAATCTAAATCCTTAAGTTGAAATTTATAACTAAACACATTCCTTTCTTGAAAAATAATCCCATGTATTTTTAACCATTTTTTAGCTTTTTGACAAGAAGTACAACTAAAACTAGTATAAACAATTACCATACTAATTTATATAATTCCTTTTAACAAATTTATAAATAATAAAAATAATTCTAGATTTAAAAAATATAGTTTTAAAAATTTATATAATTAATAAATATTATAATTTAAATATGAATTGAATTTGTACTTTGAATATAATAATAAGGATTGATATTGGCCAATTAATTTAATCATATTGTTATGAAATTATTATGAAAAAATATGAAAATAATGTTAAAAAAATAATACATAAAATAAGAAAATTATAAAAAGAAAGGGGAAGTTCATTATAAAACTAAAAAATAATAAGAATTATATTTAAATAAGAAAAATTTTTCTTGTACAATAAATATAAAAAAAATACCCTTTTTTTGTTAAAAAAATTGTTTACTTAATATAGCAACAAATATATTTTAATAATAAAAACGATATTCATAAGATAATCCAAACTAAAGATAAAATAGTTTGGTTAAAAAAAATTTTAAATTGTTTTTTTAGTTCTAAACAAAGGAAAAATAAGGAAAAAAATAAAAAATAGTTAAATTTTTGAAAAAACTCTTTTCTAACAAAAATAAGGTAATCATAAATAGATAAAAAATAAAACAATAAAGGCAAAAAGTTAAATAGTTAAAATAATAGGGATAATAATAGGATTTCTTAAAGTAATTTCATATATTTTACCAGAAAGATAATCAATAATGAACTGATTTAAAACTTCTTTTTTAATAGGTTTATTTCTAATAGCATTTTCAACATTTTTTTTAATATCAAAAGAGATTTTTTTAATCATTTCTTGATTACCTTTCATATAAATGAAACCACGAGAAACAATAGTAGGCGAATTAAGTACTTTTTTATTTTTAACATCAATACTCATTACTACTGAAAATAAACCTTCTTGACTCAAATTACGTCTTTCTTTTAAAACTTCACTACCAAGATCATCAATCCCCGAAGCATCAATAAAAACATTATCAACAATTAATTGTTTTGAAATTAGGGCTTTTTCAGGAGTAAAAGTTACTATTTGACCATTTTCTAAGATAAAAATATTTTTTTCAGCAATGCCACATTCCAAAGCTAAATTTTTATGAGCCATCAACATCCTATGCTCTCCATGAACAGGAATAAAATACTTCGGTTTAGTTAAAGTTAACATTAATTTTAAATCATTTTGATTACCATGCCCTGAAACATGAGTATTAATCAAAGTCCCATGCACAATCACATTAACATCTTTTTTAAAAAGCAAATCAAAAATTTTATTAATATTTTCTTGATTTCCTGGAATTGGGGATGAAGAAAAAATAATAGTATCTTTGGGATGTAGTTTAATTTGTCTATGAGTGTTATTGGCAATACGACTTAAAGCCGCCAAAGGCTCACCTTGCGAACCTGTACATAATAAGATAATATCACGATATTTATGAATATTATGACTTGCAATCAAAGTACCTGCAGGAATATCCAAATAACCATTTTTTTGACCAATTTCCAAAGCTTTTTCCATGCTGCGACCAAAAACAGCAATTTTTCTTTTAGTTAAAATAGTAGCTTCTATAATTTGTTTAATACGATAAAAATTAGAAGCAAAAGTAACAACAATAATTCTATCAGGAATTTGGACAAACAATTCATTAATAGAATGCCCAATTGTACTTTCTGATTGCACCACTCCTTCTTGTTCAGCATTAGTTGAATCTGATAGCAAACACAAAACACCTTCTTGTTTAATTTTAATTAATTTATCATATTCAGCCGCAGGACCAACTGGTGTATAATCAATTTTAAAATCACCTGTATAAAAAATATTACCATATTTGGTTTTTAAAACAATTCCAAAAGTATCAGGAATAGAATGATTGACACGAACAAAAGAAATACTCACATTTTTAAAACGATAACGAGAATCAGCATGAAATTTTTCTATTTGTGGAAACGAACTAATATCTTTATGTTCTAATAATTTATGTTCTACTAAATAATAGGCAATCCCTGAAACAAAAATCTTAGGAATGCGCACTTTTTTTAATAAATAAGGGACTCCTCCAATATGATCTTCATGACCATGAGTAATAAAAAGTCCTACAATTCGCGATTCATTTTCTCTTAAATATTGATAATCAGGAATAACATAATTAACTCCTAATAAAAAATTATCCGAAAATAAAATCCCTGAATCAACAATAAAAATTTGTTTTTCAATTTCAAAAATATACATATTTTTTCCAACTTCGCCAAGACCTCCCAAAGCGAAAAAAGAAATATCGTTATTAGAAGAAGGAATTTTAGTAATAACATTATTCATAAAAATATACTCCTTTAAGGTAAAACAATCGAATAAAATAGCATTTTAACAATTATTACTATCTATATTATAGTATAATATAAGCAATAATTGTAATTAATTATTTATAATATGTTGATTTTTCATCACAATAATTAACAAACAAATATAATGATGAAAAAATTATCAAAATATATAAGAGAAATAGGCGGGGATAATTTATGAAAAAATTAATTTTTTTTGATATCGATGGAACTTTAAGAAGCAACGAAAAAAAAGAAATTCTTTCACAAACCAAAAAATTAATTAAAAAATTAGCAAAAAACCCTAACGTAGAATTAGGAATTGCTACAGGAAGAAATTACGGAAGATTAGGGGTATTAAAAGAATTAAGGCCTTTATTTAAATATTGGGTACTTTCCAATGGAGCCTTAACTATGTTCCAGGATCAAATTATTAATGAAATCTGTTTTAACCCCAAAGATATTGCAACCATATATCAAGAAGTCCAAAAACAACAAATAAACAACAAAATTGCCATGAAACTTTTTGGTTTAAAAGATGTTTTTGCAATTAATGATCTCCATTATAATTATCCAAATCTTAGCGATTTTAAAGATGAAATCAAAATCACTTTAACAAATGATTTCCATTTACAAAATAAAATCTATCAAATCGGTTTATTATATCATCCAACTTCACAAAAAGAACAAATTAAATGTTTTTTAAATAAAATGTCACAATTAAAAACTTATTTTTGGGATGACAGATATATTGATTTAATGTATCTTGCAATAGATAAATCATATGGCATTAAACAAATTAAAAAATTATATCCTCAACATCAATTAATTTGCATTGGTGATGGACCTAATGATTTTGAAATGCTCCAATTAGCTGATATAGCTATCACCATGGGAAACAGCAAAATAGAAAAGTTAAAAAATATTGCTAATCTAGTAACTCCTCATATCGATGAAAATCGTATTTATGATTTTTTTGAACAAGCCAAATTAATTTAATTAATAGAATGGAATAATTATAAGAAATAATAATATTTAGTGTAAATGTTTTTGAATAAATAAAAAAAAGTCAAACTACTTTCTTTTGGAAAAGAAGTAGTTTGACTTTTAATTTTATAATTTTTATTCATTTAAATCAATAAAATGGAGCGGGCGATGGGAATCGAACCCACGTCTTTAGCTTGGAAGGCTAAGGTAATGGCCATTATACGACGCCCGCTGCAATAAACGAAATAGCTTGTATGGTCGGGAAGGCAGGATTTGAACCCGCGACCTCCTGGTCCCAAACCAGGCGCTATGCCAAGCTAAGCTACTTCCCGCAAAATAATGTTAATTTTGTGGCACACCCAAGAGGATTTGAACCCCTAGCCTCCTGATCCGTAGTCAGACGCTCTATCCAATTGAGCTATGGGTGCTTTCTTTTGGTGACCCGTACGGGATTTGAACCCGTGAATGCATGCGTGAAAGGCATGTGAGTTAACCGTTTCTCCAACGGGCCAATTTATAATTTCTTATGATTGTAATTACTTATCATTATTCAATTACAAACCCCATAACCCAATTTGTATCTATAATAAAATTATTTTAATTTTTTAAATAGATATTTTAAAAATTTCCAAAATAAAAAAATGAATAAAAAAGGTTACTTTTAAATTTTATCAACATTTATCAAAAAAGTCAAGTCAAAATGGAACAAGGAGAAGAAAATAAATATTTGTTAGTTTAGTTAGTAATATTAAAAACCCTAAATATGAAAATTAATGAAAAAAACTATAATAATGCAGTAAATATATTGATAATATATCTTAACTTACTAATGGATTTCGAATAATCCCCAAACCAATAGCACTATCACCTACATGACAACCAATAACAGGAGTCAAGGGTATTTCTAATAAATTAGTTAACCCTAATTGCTCCTTTAAAACTTGTTTAAAATCATTTTTTAATTCAGGATAACCTGTAAAAATTAAATGAGCTTGATATTTGTGATTTTTAGTATATTCTTTAACTTTATCAACTATTGATAAAAAAGTTTTATGAGTAGTTAAATGTTTTTGAATAAGAGCGATTTGACCATTATCTTGCACTTGCAAAAGTGGTTTAATCCTCAAAAATCTACCAAAAAAACTTTTAGTCCTTGTAAGACGTCCATTATTGATTAATTGAGTTAGTTTCTTAGTCATAAACAAAATAGTATTATTCTTTTTAATCCAATCTAACCTTGTTAACACTTCTTTCAAAGAACTACCTTGTTGAAACATTTGATAAGCTTGTAAGGCAAAATAACCTTCACAAAAGCAAACCGTTTTAGTATCATAACAATAAACTTCGATTTTATCAGCTACTATTTTTTTAGCTTGCAAAATAGCATTATAAGTGCCGCTTAAAGCAGATGATAAAGTTGTAATGAATACTTTTTGATAACCTTGAGCTATTAATTTTTCAAAATATAATACCATCTCACCAACTGATATTTGTGAAGTTTTTGGCATAAAATCAGGATTTTGTTTAAACATTTGATAAAAGGTTTTATATAACATAGTTTTACCATCAAGATATTCTTGATAATCGATTAAAATCTTAATTCTGATAATATCAATATCACAATGATGAGAATAATAATCAAGACAACTAGTTGAAGTTGCTGCTACCTTTATTTTCATATAATACTCCTTGAATTTGATCATTTTAGAAAAATTATTATAAATATAAAGACAAAGTAAACCTTAATTTTAAAACAGTAAGATAAATATGTTTATCACGTCAATATTAAAATAATTTATCATATCAACTAATTTATGGAGGAACCTTCATATTACCGACCGTTGCAAGAAGAAAGATATCATATAGTTTTTACCAAAACAAACAAAAAATATTATTGATGATTACTTTACTCACTTTTAACACTAATAAAAATAGGAATAACAATAGGTCTTTTTTTAGTTTCTTTAAACAAGAATTTTCCTAATGATTCTCTAATATTTTTTTTAAAATCATTCCATTTAAGATACTTTTTTTTCAAAAAAATAATACTTTTTTCGTTGAAAATCTCTTTTAATTTAGGGAAAATATGATTAGTTTCAGCAACAGCTAAAAAACCCTTACTCACCAATTGAGGTTCACCCACAATTTTTTTATATCTAGCATTAACATTGGCAACCACAATCACCACTCCATCAGCAGCTAAAAGTTCACGATCTTTCATAATAAAATCTTGTCCCTCAACTACAGGAGTCCCATCAATTAAAATTTCTCCCAAAGTCATATGATTATGTTCAACAAAAGGTTCTTGCGTATCACAACAATTCCAAATAGAACCATTTTCTAATAAAAAAATATTATAAGGTTTAAATCCTATTTTCTGAGCTATTTTTTTAACTTGATATTGATGACGATATTCACCAATAACAGGAATAATATATTTAGGTTTTAATAAATTTAACATAATTTTTAAATTTTTTTCATAATTGTTTTGGCAAATCGATAAATCTTTCACTAAAACATAAGCTTTAATGTGGTTACGAGATAAAATATCTAAGGTTTGGGATTGCATTTTAGCAATTCCTGCCATCTCTTTAGACATTAATAAAACCAAATCCTGATTAGTTAAATGAATAACACGGTCATTTTGTTTTGACATTTGTTGCAACCGCTGCAAGGTAGCAAAATGTTTTCCAAAAACAAAGACAACTAATTGTTTATGTTTACGTTGATCTTCAAAATTATTTAATTCAACTAAATTAAAAGAAGGAACTTTTAAAAAATTTTTTTTTAAAGCAACATCAATAATTTTTTCATTTTTAAGACCTAAAAAAGATATTTTAAAATTTAATTTACAAGCTAAATCAATTGCTATTTGAATCTTTAACAAATCAAGGGCTAAAGAGGCTATCACAATTATTCCTTGCGGTTTTAAAGCATAATTAATAAAATAATTATTCAACTTATATTCAAAATTATCATCTTCATTATTGTGTGAATTATTAAAAGCACCTTGTGAAGAAGGTAAAAAAGTTAAGACTTTTTGTTGTGCTATATGCGATAAGCTAGTAAAATTAGTTTGAAAAAATTTATTTTTAAACTCCAAAAACTTTAAATCACCAGTGTAAACAATAGCTCCTCTTTCTGTTTGAAAAGAAATTCCTAATGTTTCTGGCACTAATTGTGATGTAGCAAAAAAAGAAACTGCAACATCATCAAAATGTATAATATCCTCTGATTTCACAACATTTAAATTCAAATTTTTATAATGTACTTTATGACTTTGAAAATATGTTTTTACCACTTGCATAGTAAAATAAGAAGCATAAATAGGTAAATTAAAATCTTGAATTAAATAAGGTAAAGCTCCTAAATGAGATTCTAAGGAAGATGATAAAAAAACACCTTTAATTTGATCTTTAATATCTTCTAATTTATAATAATCAGATATCATAGAATCGATACCATACAAAGAAATATTAGGATATTTTAACCCTGCATCAATAATAAAATAAGATTTGTTAATTTGTAAAAGATAAAAATTTTTTCCATCTTCACCCAAACCACCTAAAGCAAAAAATTTGATGTCATTCACTTAAGACCTCCAGATTATTGTCTTTTTTTAATTTTTCATGGTTTTTAAAAATTATCATATTTAAATATATTAAATGATGAATTGTATTATTGATGTAAAGGGATATTTCCAAATCGCTTATTATGGTAAACAATTATAAAATAAGAAGGGGATGAATGTTTTCAATCAAAATATTACGCTTTTTTTGTTTTATGGCGTCTCAGTAACAAGATCACAAAGCAGGACCCATCCCAAAAAAAACAATCAGGTCCACAGTAGCTACTTCATTGCTAAATGTGAAAATTTTTGGAAAGCAAAAAAACAAATCACAAGAGCACAATCACGTCAAATAATACACAATATAAACATATAAACCATTATTTTAAAGCTAAATAGGTGAAAAAACAAAATTATTGATAAATTTCATTTATGTATCGATTAAATAAAATTGGCAAAACATATAGAAATTTCATTTTATCCCATTGTGTTTAAAACCGACACTAATAATCATCATTCCCATAATTATAATAATATTCTATCACCATGATATTTTATGATAATTGGATCATTATTTTACACAACCAAATTTTAAATATCTTTGTTTCATCTTGATTAAATGAAAAAACGATATTAAGTAGTATTAATTTTATAAAAATCTTAAAATACAAGTCATTTAACAATAAATTTTATTGACTCATGCGATAAGAAAGTGTGGTCTTTTTATCTTTAACAATTAATTGAAAACGCATTAAGTTAATCCAATACTATATTTTTTTTAAATTATCAAAATTATAATTGACAAATAAAAATTATATTTATTAAATATAATTAATCGCTTTATAAAATAAAAAATACTATCTAATATACTTATATTATACTAGAAAAAAACTTTTTAAAAACACATTTATGAAAAAATTAATAAATTATAAGTTGATATTGATAAATAATGGTTTAGCGTCTTTGAATTATGATGCTTTATGCCAAAAAAAATATAAAAATGATTTTTGCAACAACCAAAGGAAGGGTAACCAACTTTGGATAAAGTACATTTTAAAACATTTATTGATGAAGTGTTTTTTTATTTTAATAAAATACTTAATCTATTAAAATTATCCTTTCAAGAAAGAATAGGCAATAAGTGCTAAATAATTTGAAAGTTATTTATTTTTGCTTTAGGAATTAAAATTTATAACTAACTTTTATCTTTCGCCATTTATACCTATATTGTACTTTAATTTTATTATTTTGTAATATAAAAATGCAACAAAGAAAGCCAAAAAAAACCCTCTAAAAAAGAGGGTAAAATATATGATAATTAAATTAAAATGATAAGCTCCATAAAAATAACACCGGATAAAAACAACACTTTTTAAGAAAAAAAATAATTTTTTCTCAAAAAATAAATTGTCTATTGATTATATTTCTGTAAATTCTATTTTAAAAAATAACAATCATTTAAATAAAACTTAAGGGATTAATTATTTAATTGAATTAACTGAAATAACTCTTCCTTCTAGTCAATATTTAAAAACATATATTGATTTAATTAAAGAAAATTCATTAAAAAAGAGATTTATTAACTTTGATCCAACAATTACCTAGTGAAATATCAAAAACTAAAAACATTCATAATTATTTACAAACAGTTAAAACCCAAATAGAAGGTTTTATACAAAACACTAAATCACCATTTATATCATTTAAAACCTTAATCCCTAGCATCCGTAAAAATGTCATTTATGATCATGATTCTCATCAATTATTAGGATTTTCAACAGGTTTTAATAATCTTGATGAATTAATTGTTGGTTTTAAAAACCAACAATTAATTATTTTAGGAGTTTGTAAGGGAATGGGTAAAACAACAGCATTAATACTTAATTTAGTTTATAATATGGCTAAAAATTTTGATGAAAATACTAAAAAACCAAAAATATTATTTTTTAGTTTAGAAATAGAAGCAGAAGAATTAGAGGTATTAGGTTGCTTTTTAGCAACATCAAATATTCCTTTAAGAAATCTAATTCATAAAAAACTCAGAGTAAATGATAAATGTTTTTTAGTTATTACTGAGCATAAAATAAATAAAATTAATATTTTTATTGATGATCATAGAAATAATAAAATTGAAGATGTCAAAGTTAAATGTCGTCAAATGAAATACACCAAAAAAGTTGATGTTATTTTTATTGATTACCTTCATTTATTAAAAGAAGACCAAAATTTTAATACCTATCAAGCAATAGCAATGATTTCAAGAAAAATCAAAAAAACTAGTAAATGGACTTAATATACCAATCATAGTTTTAAGCCAAATGAATCGAGCAGTAAGAATTCGAGAAGTGAAAGAACCTCAATTAACAAGTTTAAGAGATTCAAGGACAATCGAACAAGATGCAGATATGGTGATGATTTTTTAAATCGTAAAAGTTATTACCAAAAACCTGATAAAAATCCACATACTAATTTAATTATTGCCAAAAACTGCAGTAGACAATTAGGTGAATGTGATTTTTATTTTTATAAACAAATTCAAAAATTTGTAGAAAAAACAAATAAGAGAAGAAAGTAATTGATTTTATACTAATTATTTTAATTATTTTTAATATTCAAGTTTTAACTCTTACAATAAATTTTGACATATTGACTTCATATTATTTTAATCAAGGATATAACAAAATTTTAAAAAAATACCATCTAAAATTCCCTAACCAATTAAAAAAAAGGCAGGATGAATAAAATGGAATATCTCACTAATTCTTATTTTAATAACATTAACATATTTAATCACAATTCTTTATATGTTGAGATTACTAAAAAAATCTTTTTACCTGATCTATTTAATTTAAATTTCAATGAATACATGCAAACCTCGCATTCTAACTTAAATAACTTTTTAATTGACAACCAACACAACTCTCAAAAAATCATATTAAAACAAATAATATAAATATTAATTGTTAAAAAAATAGGAGAAATAAAATGAAAAATAATAAAGAATCTCAGCAATTACCTTGTTTTTTTATTTTATATACATCTTTTTTTAAAAATTAAATAATTAAAACTATCTTTTAATAGCGATTTGTTCCTTTAAAACAACAATAAAATCTTTTATTTTCATTTCAATTTGAGTAATTTTACCATATTGTCTAAAAGTAATAACATCTTGTTCTATTTCACGATCACCAATCACAATTTGATAAGGGATTTTTAATTTTTGAGCTTCTCTAATTTTATATCCTAAAGTAGTTTCTTTATTATTAAGTTCTACTCTCAAACCTTCAGATAATAACATATCTTTAATTTTTTGAGTAAATTCTAAATGAACGAGGCAAGAAACTGGAATCAAAAGCACTTGCACAGGAGCTAACCACAAAGGAAACACCCCTTTATTCTCTTCTAATAAATGAGATAAAAATCTTTCAATAGTAGAAACAACTGCTCGATGAATAACTACAGGACGATAATGTTTGTTGTCAGTTCCAATAAAAGTAAGATCAAATTTTTGTGGTAATAAAAAATCTAATTGAATTGTTGATAAAGTTTCTTCATTTCCTAAAGCAGTTAAAACTTGAACATCTAATTTAGGACCATAAAAAGCAGCTTCTCCTACAGCTTCTTTAAAAGGTAAATGAAGTTCTTCAATAATCTCTTTTAAAATCTTTTCAGAATTTTGCCACATTAAATCATCATTAAAATATTTATTTTTATCTTGCGGATCGCGATAACTTAAACGAAATTCATAATTTACAATATTAAAATCACGATACACTTCTAAAATTAAATTAATTATTTTTTTAATTTCTGTTTTAATTTGATCTGGGCGAACAAAAACATGAGCATCATTAAGTGTCATTCCACGAACTCTTTGCAAACCAGAAACCGCTCCTGATTTTTCAAAACGATGCATCATTCCAAGTTCGGCAATTCTTAAAGGTAATTCTTTATAACTACGAGGAATTTTTTTATAAATAATCATATGATGAGGGCAATTCATAGGCCTTAAAACTAATTTTTCACCATTATCAAATTGCATCACAGGAAACATATTTTCAGCATAATGTTGTAAATGTCCTGAAATTTCATAAAGATCGATATCGGCCATAATAGGAGTATAAACATGATGATATTCATAACTTAATTCTTTATCAACAATATATCTTTCTACTAATCGTCTCAAAGTAGCTCCTTTAGGCAACCAAAAGGGTAATCCCAAACCAACCTCTTTTGAAAACATAAAGAAATCTAATTCTTTATTAAGTTTCTTATGATCGCGTTCTTTTCTGTCTTCTAAAAGATTTAAATAAGTTATTAAAGCTTTTTTTTGAAAAAAAGAAATGCCATAAATACGGGTTAATGATTGTTGCGACGAATTTCCTTGAAAATAAGAACCTGATATTTTTAAAAGTTTAAAATATTTAATAAGAGAAGTTTTGGCAACATGACCACCACGACAAAGATCAAAAAATTCTCCTTGACGATAAATACTAATCACAACTTCTTTGTTTTTTTCTAATAAAATAAGTTTATAAGGATTAGTTGAAAACAGTTGCTTAGCTTGTTCATATGAAATTTCTTCTCTTACAATAGGAAGATTTTCGCCAACAATCTGTTTCATCATTTTTTCAATTATAGGGAAATCTTTAGGAGTAATAACTTGATTTTGAAAATCAATATCATAGTAAAAACCTTCTTTAATAACAGGTCCAATAGTTAATAAAGCTTGTGGATAAATCCTTTGAATAGCTTGTGCCATTAAATGAGCGGCACTATGATTTAATATTTCTAATACTTTAACATCGGTTTGGGTTAAAATTTCTAAATCACCATTTTCTTTTAAAGGATAATTAAGTTCAATGGGATTTTGATTAAAAAAAGCTGCTACTGGTTTGTTCAAAGAAGTTGATAAACATTCTTTCCAAATTTCAAAAGGAGTTATTCCTGGATGAAATAAAGCTGTTTGATTATTAAAAAAATTAATTTTAATCATCATAAAATCCTTTCTTTGTCATAAATTATTATTTGCACATATTTACTTATTGCTTATCAAAGTAATTTGACCTAATTAACACTTTTGGTATATGATAAATCATCAAGCTTAAAAGTTGTTGGTGCTTGCAACACTGACAACACTATTAATAAGTTTGATGTTTTTCTAAAAATAAAACTATTTCTTGTTGTAAATCATTAATAAATGGAAGTATATTAGAAGCAGAAGGTAAAAATAAAGTACAAGCTCTTAAATGACCTTTACCACCATATTTTTTAACAATATCATAAATTTGTGGCCCATTAGAACAAATACGAACTTGAATTTCTTGATTACTTTTTTCTAAAAAAAGAACATAAAAAGGATGATACTCTAAATTAGCTAAAATATCAATGGCTGCAAAAGTTTCTTCAAAAGTTAAATCAAATTGTTTCATAATCTTTTGTGAAACAAAAACATAAACTAAATTCTTAACAGCAACAATATGTTGACATATATATCCTTTATATTTCAATAAACTTAATTTTTCTTTTTTAATAGTTTTTTCAACTAAAGCAATATCAATTCCATAATTCATTAATTCTGATGCTATCAGAAAAGTTTGACTATTAACCCTATGATACCTAAAATTGCCAGTATCAGTAACTATTCCTATAAAAATAGCTAAAGCCCCTTTAAAAGTTAATTGCAAATTTAATCTTTCTTTTAACAAAAAAATCATCTCTGAACAAGAAGCAAAAGAAGCATCAACCCATTGATAATCGCCATAATTTTGAATTAAAATATGATGATCAATACGAATAATAAATTTACCTAAATTAAACCGGGGATCACTAATGCTATCCTTATCACTAGAGTCAACCACAATGACTAAAGCATTTTGATAAAGGGAATCATCAATTTGATCAATCAAACCTAAAAAAGATAAATTATCATTAGTTTCTCCTACAACATAAACTTTTTTTTGAGGAAAAGTAGTGTGTAACATATTTTTTAAACCTAATTGAGCCCCATAACAATCACCATCAGGATGCTTATGTCCATGAATAACGATAGTATCAAAAGCTTTAATTTTTTCTTGAATTAATTTCATATTTACCTCTTTTGGATTCTTCAATATACTATTGAAACATATATTTAGATTAAAAAATGCTAATATTATCCTTAAAAAATAAATTTATCAATTGTAAAAAACTATTAAAAAAAATATGATCCTATTAAATTAATACAAAACAAAAATCAAAAAAATATGAAACATTTTATCTTATAAGATAAACGATATATCATCTTATTTCCCTAAACAAAATTTAGAAAATAATTCTTTGATTAAATCATTTTCATGATGGTCACCAATAATAGCACCCAAAGCCTGATAAGCTTTAGTTAAATCAATAGCATAAATATCAATTGGCATTAATTGTTGCAACGCTTCTTTTAAATCTTGTAAAGCTTGATATGCTATTTGAAGTTGATCAATGTGCCTAATATTAGAAAAGTAATTAAAATCTTTTGATTGAATCACATCTAATTGAAATTTTTTTAAAATAGCTTTTTGCAATTGTAACAAACCAGTTTTTTGTAAACTAGAAACTTTAATGATATCTTTTTCAAGCAAAGATGATGATAAATCATCTAATAACATTTTCTTATCTGCAAGATCATCTTTGTTAGCTATTAAAATACGAGGATAATCTTTGGTTAATGTTAATAAAATTTGATCTTCTTCTTGTAAATGATCACTTTGATCCAAAACTAATAAAATAAGTTCTGCTTCTGCAAGTAATTGTTTCGTTCTTGCAATCCCTATTTTTTCAATAGGATCATCAGTTTGATGAATACCTGCAGTATCAATTAAATGAAGGGTGATACCTTGACAATTAAAATAAGCATCCACAAAATCTCTAGTAGTTCCTGAAATATCAGAAACAATAGCTTTTTGTTCGTTTAAAAAAGCATTTAATAAACTAGATTTCCCCACATTAGGACGACCAACTATTAAAGTTTTAATACCTTCTTTTAAATAACGACCTCTATGAGAATGCTTTAAAATATTTTGTAATTGCGTAATTAAACTTGATACTTGAGGATCAATAATCTCTTTAGTCATAATTAAAGCATCATTATATTCAGGATAATCAATATTAACTTCAATTTGAACAATCAAATTAAGAATTTTTTCTCGCAATAATAACACTAATTGTGAAGTTTGTTTTTGCAAACCAACTTGAGCAATTTTTAAAGCGTTTTGATTAGTAGCATGAATTAAATCCATAATAGATTCAGCTTGCACTAAATCAATTTTACCATTAAGGTAAGCTCTTTGACTGAATTCACCAGGATGAGCCAATCTAAGATCTAAAGTTAAAATACGTTCTAACACCATTTGAGTAATTAAAATACCACCATGAGTACTAATTTCAATAATGTTTTCACCAGTAAAAGAATGAGGTTTTTTAAACACAGAAATTAAAACTTCATCTAAAACAGTTTGATCTTCATTTAAAATATAACCATGATGAATAGTATGAGATTGAGTATGAATTAAATTCTTTCCTTTAAAAATTTTATTAATTTCTGTAATAGCTTGATCACCGCTAACTCTAATTACACTAATGCCCCCAGTAGCTAAAGGAGTGGATATAGCTGCAATAGTATCAAAAAACATTTTTTTAACATTCAACCTTTCTGATGGTCTTATAGTTTCACAATTGTTAAGAAAAAAATAGTTTTTAAAATAATTACAAATCAAAAAGCAAACTCAAACAAAGTAATTAATAACATAAGTTAACTACTTTTTAAATTTCTTTATTTTAAGTTTAATTTCAAAATCCCTAATAGATTCTTGAACCTTGGCTATAAAAAGAGGTATTTGATCTTTAGATTCCAAAGTGGCACCACAAGCTCTTAAATGACCACCACCTTTAAATTGTTTGGCAATATAATTAATTTCAGGACCACGAGAACGAATACGTACTCTTAAAGTATGATCTTCTTGTTCCACGAAAAAAGCCCATACAGGATAATTTTCTAAATGTCCTAAAATATTAACAAAACTAGCAGCAACATCAATATGTAAATTAAATTTTTTTAAAATTGCTTGCGAAATAACTAGATAAACAAAACCTTGGGCAGTAATAGCATTTTGATAAATATGTGCTTTATAATGAAATAAAGTAATATTTTCTTTATGAAGGTGGTAAAAAATTTCAGCAACATCAAGATCAAATGACAACAAAGAAGAGGCAGCTTTTAAAGTGTGTTGATTTACCCGGTCAAAACAAAAATTACCAGTATCGGTAACTATTCCTACGTACATAGCTAAAGCCCCTTGATAATTTAATTTCATATTAAATTTTTCTTTAAAAGCAAAAATCATTTGGGAACAAGAAGAATAATTAGGGTCAACCCATTGATAATCACCATAATTATCAACAAGCAAATGGTGGTCAATTCTAATAATTTCACGTGCTTTCTTAAATCTAGAATCACTAATTTTATTTTCTTGACCACAATCCACTATAATTGCTAAAGCATTTTGATATAATGAATCTTCTACTTGATCCATAACACCAACAAAAGATAAAGAAGGATTACTTTCACCAACTGCATAAACTTGTTTTTGAGGAAAAGTAACTTTAATAACTTCTTTTAAACCTAATTGAGCCCCATAACAATCACCATCTGGTTTACTATGACCATGAATAATAATGGTTTTAAAAGTTTTTATTTTATCATAAATAATTTGCATAATATCCTTTTGTCTTTTTTAAATCTAATTTAAGAAAGAGCTTGTTCTTGAGCCAATTCAAATAATTTCTTAATATTTTTATCAAGTTCTTTTTCTAAAAAGCACTCTACTACTAATTTATTAACTACTATTCTTGCTATATAAGATCTTTGGAATACAGGAGAGAAAAAATAAACTGATTGTTTTGTTTTGTCTTCTTCTTTTCTTTCATCAAACATAAAACATAAAACTTTTTTTCTTAATAATTCTTTTTTCTCTTTTTGAGTTTGTTCTGTTGAATTTTCAAATTGTATTGATGATGATTTGTCTATATCTTCTTTATATTTTTCTATTTTTGTTGTATTAACATAACTAGGACGCATCGGAAATGTACTTTTTTGTTCAAATAAAGCATCACTAGTTTCTCGAGACACTAAATGTTTTAAAAATAACCAAGAAGCAAGGACTTCATCTTTATCTTTTTTATAAAATAAATTAACATTAGCCCCTTGTTGTAAAGCTTTTCTTTGTCCAGATTCATTTTTACCCTTCTCCCAATAAGGACAAGCAGTTACTCCCACTTCAAAATTAGCTTTAGATAAATATTCAAACCCCTTAGAAGAATTAATATGCATTAAAATCTTTTGATCGCAAAATAAAGAATCTATGTATTTTTCACCAGATAGTAAATGAGTAGTTAAATAACCTTTATCAATAAAATCTTGTTTAAATTCTTGAATCATATGTTGAGAATCTGAGTTATTAAAATAAACCCCTAACTTAGAATCAATATCTGGTTTTTCTACATATGTAATTTTTCTTTGTTCAGAAGACACAATAAATAAATTAGATTCAGAATCATAACAAATAGGAATTTTTTGGGGAGCAATTTTTTTAATAATTTCACATAACTTTTTCATATCTTTCCATGTAATTGATTGTTTAAGTTTACCTTTATCATTAATTAATTGTTCTAACCACGGTAAATCTTCTTTTTTAATATTTTTATTATTTTTTAAAGATGCAAAATAAGTTTGATTATAAAACATTAATTCAATTGATTTATAAAAAGGTAGAGAATACCATTTTTTGGATTTGTCCTTTCCCTCTCCTAATGTAATTTGTGATTCTTCTTCAAAAAGAGGGTAAAAACGTTTTTCTTCTTTATCTTTATCATCAAATAATTTGATATCTGTATTATTGCTTCCAATAAAACTATCCAAAGGAACTAATTTACCTGATTCATAAAAATTAACTAAAAAATCAGGATAAGAAACAATTAAATTAGGTTCATTATTAGCAGGAAGAGCAATATTAATGTTTTTATCAATAGCACCCCAATTACCTTTAAATTCTTCTTTAACTGTAATATTGGGATATTTTTTATTAAACTTTTTAATAATTTCTTGTAAAAAAGCTTTATTAGTAGAATCTGCTTCTAAGTGATGCCAAAAAACAATAGTAATGTGTTTGTCTTTGAATTGTTGCCATGATGGTGAATTTATATCAAAATATTGTTCAAGAGTTTTTTCTAATTCCTCTTCATGCATCTTTCTTAAATCTTGAGCATTAGTTTTAGGGAATAAAACTATAATACTTAATATTAAAAAGCAAGTCGCAAAGAAAATAATAATTTTAAATTTATCCTTTAATACCACTATTTAATTTCCCTTCTAAAATATATTTTTTACAAAAAAGAAACAGTAAAATCAAGGGAATAGTAATAACAACAAGAGCTGCCATTTGTTCATTAATTAAATTTTGTTTTTGTTCAGAATCATAAAAAATTCTAATTTCATTAGTAAGTAATTTAGCACCCACTAATTGAGGCCATAAATAAGCATTCCAAGCAGAAACAGCTCTAAAAATAATAATATTAATTAAATTCCCTTTTAAAAGAGGGATTAAAATTTTACGTAAAAATTTAAAATCATTACTACCATCAACTTTAGCTGATAAATATAACTCTTTAGGAATTTTTTGAATATTTTGCATTAATAAAAAAATATGAACAAAATTAATTAAAAAAGGCAAAACCAAAGCTAAATAAACTCCCCCTGGAATAAGGGAACCTTGACCAGGATTGACTAAGCCTAAATATGCAACAGTTTTGTAATTAATTAAAAACATACTCTCAGTTGTAATCATAGTAGTTACCAAAAAAACACCAAAAATAATTTTTTTAGTTTTAAACTCTAACAAACTTAAGGCGAAAGCAATAATAGCAGAAATTACAACACCTAAAATAGTAGAAATACCAACTACTAAAATAGTACTTACAAAGCGAGAAAAAAAATGAAATTTACTAGAAAAAAAATTAACAAAATTTTGTAATGTAAACTCCTTAGGATACCAAGAAATATCTGAATAATTAGATTGCAAAGCCACATTAAACATCCAATAAAAAGGTAAAAGCAAAAAAAGAGCAATCAAAAGCAAAAAAAGATACTTTAAAAAAACAAAAACATATTTAGAAAACTGTTTCTTGAAATGACAAAAATCAATCTTTAATTTATTCATATTCATTTAATTTATTACCTACTACCCAAACCTAATATTTCTTAGATTTATTTTTTTGAGGATAAAGAAGAAAATTCACAATAGTGAAAAAAATAGATATTAAAAGCAAAATAATGGTAGCAGCAGCAGCCTTAGCATGGGCATCAGTAAGAGGATTTGACAATTGATCATAAATATATCCAACAATAGTATTAACTTTAGATTCATGAGGACCAAAAATACCAACAACAGATTCATATTCTTTAAAAACCTGAATCATAGTAATAATTAGTTGATAAAAAATCATAGGTTTTAATAAAGGAAGAGTAATTTTTTTTAAAATAGTTATTTTAGAGGCACCGTCAATACAAGCAGCATCATAATAATCTTTACTAATGTTTTTAAAACCGACACTAAAAATTAAAATTTGAAAAGGGAGAGTTCGCCAAACAACATAAAGAATTAAAACAAACATTTTATGAGAATAACTACTAGCAGCACTAATCCAATCAGCTTCTAAACCAAGCATTTGATTAAATAAACCTTCAGAACTATTTTTAAAAGAATAAATATTGTGATAAAAAAGGAAAGCAAAAACCATTCCCATTACCACCGAATTAGTCAAATAAGGAAGGAAAAAAACAATTTGAAAAAATTGTTTCAAAAAACGTTGATAAACACTATTCAAAACCAAAGCTATGATAAAAGATAAAAAAATAGAAAAAGGGACTGCAGTAAAAACTAATATACAAGTGTTGAAAAGTGTTTTTCTAAAATTAGGATCTGCAAAAATTTTATGATAATTTTTGAAACTAAAAGAATAAGAAAACACATCAGAAAATTTATTATAACCACTATCTAAAGAAACAAAAATAGTTTTAATTAAAGGAAAAAAATTAAAAATTACTAAAAGAATTAAAACTGGTGTTAAATAATACCAATGTTTATATTTCAAATAATTACAACGAACTTTTTGTGATACCGACATTTAAAAAATCCTCTTCTCAGTTTTAGGATCAAAAAGAAAACATTTTTCTTGTTTGATTTGAAAACAAAGTTTTTGTTTCGAAATAAATCCTTTAGGGAAAATAATATCTTTACTATTTTCATCAAAAACAAGACGAAAAGCATTGGAAACAGCTTGAGGATGACGTGCTAACAATAATAAATCTCGACCAATATTTTCTAAAAAAAGAGACTCTATTTCAAAATTACCTTTTTCAGAAAACCAATAACCCTCAGGTCTGATAGCCACTAATAAAGCTTGATTTAAGGTTTTTAATTTTAAATTATAAGAAAAATCAAAAAGCAAAGAATTACCGATATAAACCTTTCCTAAAATAATTTTGCCATGAAAAATAGAAATAGGTGGATTACCTAAAAATTTGGCAACAAATAAATTACAAGGATTAGCATAAACTTCTTGAGGATGTCCTTTTTGTTGAATTTCTCCTTGATTCATCAAACAAATTTCATCACTAATCAACATGGCTTCTTCTTGATCATGGGTAACAAAAATAGCAGTAATACCTGTTTTTCTTTGAATACGTCGAATTTCTTCACGAGTTTTCAAACGCAAACCTGCATCTAAATTGGATAAAGGTTCATCTAATAACAAAACTTGAGGTTTTTTAACTAAAGCTCTGGCAATGGCAACCCGTTGTTGTTGTCCTCCTGATAATTCAATAGGTTTTTTATCTAAATGTTCTTCAATGCCAACTAATTGAGCAATTTCTTTCACTTGACATTCAATTGCAGAAGGTGCAAGTTTTAAATTTTCTAAAGGAAAAGAAATATTTTGTTTAGCTGTCATATGTGGATATAAAGCATAATTTTGAAAAACTAAACCAATCCCTCTTTTTTCTATTGGAACATCAGTAACATCTTGTTCTCCAAAAAAAATTTTACCAGAAGAAATATCATGAAGTCCTGCAATCATATAAAGAGTAGTTGATTTACCACAACCCGAAGGCCCTAAAAGGCTAATTAATTTTCCTTGAGGAATATCGATATTAATATTATTAACAGCATAAGTTTTTTTTTTAGTTTTTTTATCAATAAAAACCTTAGAAACTTGCTTTAATGTTATACCCATTGTTTTTTATTCCTTTATTTTTTTGTATATAATTTCTATAATTTGAATATTATTAAATTTTACTTTATAAATCTTTAATATTTTTGTTTGTGTTAGGTTGGATTTTACATTTGTATGATAGTAATTTCGTAATTTGATTATAAAAATTATATATTAGTAAAATTTATTTAAACTTTATTAATACTTGCTTCATAATCATAAAAATCATTAAAAAACAAGATTATTATAAGTTCTTGGAAAAGCAATAACATCACGAATGTTATCCAAACCTGTTAACAAAAGCAAAAACCTTTCAAAACCTAAACCAAAACCAGAATGAATACAACTACCAAAACGTCGTAAATCCAAATACCATTGCAAATCTTTTTGGGAAACCTTCATTTGTTCCATTTTGGAAATTAAAATTAATAAGTTTTCTTCTCTTTGAGAACCACCAACAAGTTCACCAACGCGCGGCATTAAAAGATCCATTGCTGCCACTGTTTTTTGATCGGGATTGTTTTTCATATAAAAAGCTTTAATTTCTTTAGGCCAATCAATAATAAAAACTGGTTTTTTAAAATATTTTTCTGTTAAATATTTTTCATGTTCCGTAGCCAAATCAACACCATAAGAAATTTTATTTTCAAAATTAATATCACTTTTTTGCAAAATTTCAATAGCTTCTTGATATTTAACTACAAGAAATTTTTTTTCTTGAGCAATATTAGTTAATTCTGCAACTAAACCTTGTCTTACATTTTGATCTAAAAAAACTATATCTTCTTTACTTTTTAATAAACATTCTGTAATAACTTCTTTTATCATTTCTTGTACAATTGTTAAAGTTTGAGGTAAATCATAAAAAGCCATTTCTGGTTCTAACATCCAAAATTCAGCGGCATGTCGCGGAGTATTTGATTTTTCAGCTCTAAAAGTAGGTCCAAAAGTATAAACTTTATTCAAAGCTAACGCCATAGCCTCAGCTTCTAACTGTCCTGTAACTGTTAAAAAAACTTTTTTATCAAAAAAATCTTGATGATAATCTACTTTAGATTTTTCATCTTTTAACAAATTTTCTGAATTAAAGGAAGTCAATTGGAACAGTTCACCAGCTCCTTCGCCATCATTAATAGTGATAATAGGAGTATTAACATGCAAAAAACCTTTTTTATCAAAAAAACGATGCAAAGCTAAAAAAGCCGTACTACGAATTCGAAAAACAGCTCCAAAAAGTTTTGTCCGCACTCTTAGATGAGCTACTTTTCTTAAAAAAGAATTAGAATGTTTTTTAGGCTGAATAGGATAAGAAAAGTCGCTTGACCCTAACAAAATAATATTTTGAGCTAAAACTTCAAAAAAATTTTGATTATTTTTACTTTCTTTTAAAAAACCTTCAATTTTCAAAGAAGCTCCTATTTGTAAAATTTCTTTTAATTTTTCAAAATTAATCTGTAATGCGTCATTTAATTCCAAAACTTCTTTTTTACAAACAATTTGTAAATTTTCTAAAAAAGTACCATCATTTAATTCAATAAAAACTAAATTTTTTTGATAACGACAATTCCTAATCCAACCATTAATTATAATTTTTTTTTGTAAAAAAGAATTTGGTTTATGAAAAATATTTTTAATAAAAACTTCCATAGTTTTGGCTCAACCTTTTAATTTAATTTTTTATAATTTATAATAATAATTTGTTATTTCGTTATATTTATCATTTGACATTTAACGATTTAACATGAGTAAACTATGAAAATAAAAAAATAATTTTTTTAATTCTTTCGCAATTTCATAATTTAGAAATTCGCAATACTTAAAAAAATGAAAAAATTTATAAATTAGCAAATAAGTATTTTAAAAAAATCAAACTAACAACAAAATAATTAGATATTCCTTTATTTGTATATGATAAATTTATTTTTGAATTTTAAGTTGTCAATTATTTTAATTTTAGAATTAAAAATATTATTTTTTAACTCACTTAATAGTATTTATTTTTTAAAATATAAAAAAATTTGAAAAAAATGATAAAAATATCATATAAAATTAATAATATAATAAAAAAAGTAATATAAAAATATGATAAGAAAAAATATAATGAAAAATAACATAATAAATAAAAATTTACACTCTTGTAAACTTGTAAAAATTTTAAAATCTAGATAAAACTAAATAAAATGATAATAAAATAAGGTAGAAAACAATGTAAAAATCATATAAATATATTTTCCTTAAAATAAATTAAGCAGGCAATAAGAAAATAAAAAAATTAGGAAAAACATAAAATATTTTTTTTAAAAAACAATTACAAGGATATTTTAACATTTTTCAATCTATTTTTAAAAATATTTTAAAAATAAAATCATAAATAAATATTAATCAAAAAGTAGGAAAAATATTTAAAATTTAGTAAATAAAATAAAAAAAATATTTAATCTGAAAAGTTACAAAAAGAAGCATCATTTTTTTAAAAATAAATCATCAAAATAAAAATTAGGAAAAGTGAAAATTTTGTTTCCTAAATGAGTTAAAAAAGTTCCTATAAAAATTAATAACATCTTTTTTTTATAAGGATAAAAAGGAATTTTTTTGAAAGAAATAAAATTCTTTTTTGTTCCTAAAATTTATTATTTTTTTTAAAAAGATCATATTTTTCCAAATTAGGAAAAGTGAATTTTTTTTTGTTCCTAAAATTTATTATTTTTTGTGTTATGATTTTATGTGAATAAAGTTATTTTTCTTGAAAATAAGGAAATTCTCATTATTTTAAAAAAAAGAAAAATTGTTACTTAATGATAAAAAAAGTTACTAAAAAGTTCCTTCTTTTTTTGAAAAAAATAAAGAATTAAAAGCTGATTTTAATTTTAAGTGTACAAAAACATCTACTACAATAATAAATAATAAAATAAAAAAACAACAAACAAAAATATAAAAATTAAAAAAAAGGTAAAATCATGGAATCTTATATTAAAATTTGGGAAAAAATTTTAAAAAAACTATCTAAAATTTATAGTGATGAAGCTTTTAAAGAAACATTTTCTAATATTAAACAAATTTATAAAAATGATAAAGAAAAAAAAATAATCATTTTAGTAGAAACAGACTTTATCAAAAACAAAATTTATAAAATGTATTTTAAAAAAATAAAAGAATTAATCAAAGATGAAATTAAGAAAAAAATAACAATTGAATTCATTTCTAAAGAAAAATTTTTATCAAATAATACTAATGAAAACAATAACGAAAAAAAAACAGAAATTAAAAAAAATAAAATAAACTCAGAATTAGAAATTGAAAATTCTTTTTTAAATGTTTCTATAGAAGAAAGAAAAATAAAATTTAATAAATATAATTGCGGAAATATAAATCATAAATATAATCTAAATAATTTTGTAATTGGAAAAAGTAATAAATTTGCATTTAATATAGCTAAAAAAATAATTAAAGAAAATAAAATTTCAATAAATCCTTTTTATATTTTTGGTAAAACTGGCACTGGTAAAACTCATCTTATACAAGGAATTGGAAATTATATTATAGAAAAACAAACCAAAAAAGTAATATATGTGAAAGCAGATGATTTTATTGAAGAATTTACTAATCAATTAAGAAAAGCCAAAATAGAAGATTTTAATGAAAAATATCGTGATATTGATGTTCTTTTAGTTGATGATATCCAAATTATGGCAGGAGCTACAAGGACTCAAATGGAATTTTTTAAATTATTTGATTATCTTTATTTAAATCAAAAACAAATTATTATTACAAGTGATAAACCTGCATCAGAATTAAAAAATATTATGAATAGATTAATTTCACGTTTTGAAGCTGGATTATTGGTTGACATTCAAAAACCTGATTTTTCACATCGTGTAAATATTTTAAAGAAAAAAATATTAGAATTTCAAGAAGAAAATCAAAATCCCCTAAAAGTTAAAAAAGAAATTTTAGAATTAATTGCCTCTTCTTTTATTAATAATATCAGAGAAATGGAAGGAGCTTTATTAAGATTATTAAATTATGCTCAAATATTTGGTTATGAAATTGATTTAAAAGTTGCCAATGATGCTTTAGAACCTTTAATTAAAAGTAAAAAAAATATTTCTTATGATGAAGATGTTTTAGAAAAAATAAAATTAGTAGTTAGTAATTTTTTCAATATTAGTATTCGTGATTTAATGGGAGAAAAAAAACAACATAAATATACTTTTCCACGTCATATTGCAATGTATTTAATCAAAGAAATAAAAGGATTTCCTTATAATATTATTGGTAGTTTTTTTAAAAGAAAACATTCAGCTGCTTTTAAAGGTTATCAAAAAATTAAAAAGAAATGTAAAAATGATTTAGAATTAAAAAAATCAATTGAACTTATTTTAAAAAAAATCAACTCTTGATTTGATTTGAAAAAATAAAAAATAAAGATTAAAAAAAGAATTAAGATAAAAATAATAATTAATAATAAAAAAAAGGATAAACTCAATTAAATGTATTTAGAAATTAATAAAAATATCTTTTTAGAGCAACTTTTAAAAATTCAAAAAATTTTGCCACAAAAAACATTTTTCCCTATTTTTAATGCTTTAAAATTAACAACTTGTAAAAATAACTTAATTTTAGAAGTTAATAATGGTCATATCGCTATTAAAATAAAAATTAATGATTCGAGTTTGAAAATTAAAAAAGAAGGACAAATAGCTTGCTTAGGAAAATACTTTATTGAAATAATTAAAAAAATTAATGATTCTTTGATTAAAATTACAGTTACAGAAAATAATTTTTTAGTAATTAAAACTAGTTTTTGTGAATATAAATTAAAATTAATGGAAATTTTAGATTTTTTATCACTTGAATTTACTTTCCATAAGTTACCTTTTTTTGAAATTGAAACCTTACGTTTTAAAAATATGATTAAAGAAATAAATATTTCTAATGCTAAAAATGAAAAAAGACCTATTTTAATGGGAATGAATTTAATTTATCAAGAACAAATGTTAAAAGCTTTGGCAACTGATGCTTTTAGAATGAGTCGTAAAAATATTAAATTAGATATTGCTTATAATGATTTTAATATTGTTATTCCTAATAAAAGCTTAGAAGAATTAATTAAAATATTAGAATATTGTGAAACCAAAACTTTAAAAATTTATTCAGATAATCATAAAATTTTTTTAGAAATTGATAATTTATGGTTTCAAACTGCTCTTTTAGAAGGTAATTATCCTAAAATTCAAGAATTTAATTTTTTAAATTCTACTTCTAAAATTATTTTAAATAGAGAAGAATTAATAAAAATTTTAGAAAGAGTATCTTTGTTTTTTGCTAAAGAAGAAGGTAATAACAATATTATTACATTTGTTTTAACTGAAGAAAAAATAATTGAAATATCAACTTCAAGTCAAAATTTAGGAACTGCTTTAGAACAAATTATTCCTTTAGAAGTTGTCTCTTCCAGTTTTAAAATAGCTTTTAATGCTAAATATTTAGAAGATATTTTAAAAGTTTTAACCATGAAAGAAATTATTTTTTATTTTGAAAATCCTTTAAAACCATTTATTATTACTACTTTAGAAAAAGAATCTTCTATTCATTTAATTTTCCCAATTTTAATAGAAAATAATTAATTTCTTTATATTTCTATATTGTTTTTTATATGATAATAAGATCATTAAAATATTAAATATGAATACTTTTTATGCTATAATGTAAGTAAGTTGTTTTTTATATTATCAATAAATTAATAATTTTTTTATATTTTTATTTCTAAATATATTATTTTTTTATTTAATTTTAATATCAAGGTTTAAGAAAGCGAATAAATTTAAACAAAATTTAAAAGAAGGAGATTATAATTTATGAAATGGGAACCTCAAAGATTTGATGATGAAATAAATCAACAACCACATCAAACACCACAAAACCCAATTTATCCTTTCCCTAAATCTCCTAAAAGAGATTATTTATCAATTATTGCTAGTATTTCAACTATTATTGTTAATTCATTTGTTATCTTTTTTTTAATGATATTAATGGTAGGAGCTAAAGAATTGCATAAAAATTTAGAACAAACAAAAGAAAAAGATACTAATTGGGCTCGTGATAAACAATATCAACCTTATGGCAAAAAGTTAAATATAGATGATTTTGTTGGATATAATGAATTAAAAAAACAACTTCAAGAATATATCGATGTAGTAAATAAAAAAACAGATAAAAAAATAAATGAAGATTTACCAAGAGGAATTTTATTATATGGCCCTCCTGGAACAGGTAAAACTTTTTTAGCTAAATGTTTAGCTGGTTCTGTTTGTGATAATGCTCCTTTTTTTATTACAACTGGTTCAGATTTTGTTGAAAAATATGTTGGAATTGGGGCTCTTCGAATAAGATCTCTTTTTGAAACTGCTTCCAAAACTGCTCAAAAAAAAAATCAAAAATATTTTTTTATTTTCATTGATGAAATTGATGCTGTAGGTTTGAAAAGAACAGAAGATTCTCATAGAAATTCAGAACAAACATCAACCTTAACTGCTTTATTAACTCAAATGGATGGTTTTTCATCAAATCAAACTCCTCAACCTATTATTATTGCTGCTACTAATAGAGATGATGTCTTGGATGAAGCTTTATTAAGAGAAGGACGTTTGGGAAGAAAAATTTTATTAGATTATCCTGATTTGCTAACTACTAAAACTTTACTTGAAAAAATGCTTCCGAAAAACCATATTTCTAATCCAAATGATGAATTTTATAATGAAATAGCAACAATAATTCATGGTTATAATTTTTCTCCTGCTCAAATTATGTCTTTAGTAAAAGAAGTGAAAAAAAATAATTCAATTGATCAAAATGTTATTTATGATGCAATGGATTTAATTACACTGGGTGCTGAAAAAAAAGAGAAAAAACCAGACAAAGATAAAAAACGAACTATAATTCATGAATTGGGACATGCAGTTGTTGCTAAATCTTTAGGTTTTAAAGTTCATCGTGTTACCACTAAATCACGTGGTAAAACAGGTGGTTATTCTATTTTATTACCTTCTGAACATACTATTTTTTCAACTAAAAATGATTTAATTAAAAAAATTATTATTGCTTTAGGAGGACGCGCAGCAGAACAAAAAAATTTAGAAGATATTAGTATGGGTTGTGGTGATGATTTAAACGAAGCTTATCAAATTGCTCGTCAGATGGTTTTAAATTTTGGTATGTCATTGAAAGATGATATGGAAGGATTAAACCCTTTAAGAGGGGTTCCACAAAATGAAACAGCTGAAAAAAAAATTGAAAAAATTATTGATGAATCATATAAAATAGCAAAAGAAATTATAGAAGATCAAAAAAAAATATTTAATAAAGATAATTCAGAACAATATAAAAAACTTGATAATAATGAAAATTTATCCAATAAAGATTTTACAAATATTAAAACAAATTCTATTGAAATTGAAAACAACCAATTAAAATTAAAAAAATAATAATTATTTAACTTAAGCTATCCAAACTATTAAAACAACAATTAATAGTTTTTTTTTTTTTTTATTAAATTTATTTACTTATATTTTATTTTTAGTGTATAATATTATATTAACAGTTGTTTTAAAATAATATGGTGTATTGTTAATATTACTAATAATACTAATAATACTAATAATATTACTAATAATATTACTAAACTAAACTAATAATACTAAACTAATAATATTACTAACTAAACTAATAATATTACTAACTAAACTAATAATATTACTAATAATATTAATAATATTAATTCACAAGATATTAAGATTTTAATAAAGATTTAACTGTTTTTGATTTAATAACTTAAAATAAATATTAAAGATTAACAAATTAGGAAAAAAGTATTTATAATTTATGAATGATTTTAATAAAAATATGACAAAGTTAATAATTAAAATTTTTTTAATAATTGGAATAACCACTTTTATTTTATTAATTCCTATATTTGCTTTTTTTCAACAAAAAAACTCTCAAAATACAAATAAAACAACAGTCACAATAGTAACAACAACAACTATGCTTCAAGATTTAGTTAAGCATTTAATTGGCGATGTTAATTGTGATGAAACCAAAGAACAATCAGAAAACAAATATCAAAAAATAAAAAATATCGAATGCCAAACTTTAATGGGTGTTGGAATTGATCCTCATAATTATAAAACTAAGTTATCAGATCGTCAAAAAATTAAAATAGCTGATTTAGTAATTGTGAATGGACTTCATTTAGAAGCTAAAATGCCTGATGCTTTTCAACACTTTGCTAAACCTAATTGTTTGCTTGATGTAGGTGAATTGTTAAAAGATGATAATGAATCTAAAGAACTTTTATTAAAAGAATCAAATTCACAAGATTACGACCCTCATATTTGGTTTCAAATTGATTTATGGATAAATACTTTTTCAAATTTAAAAAACAAATTTTCAGAAAGAAAAATAGTTGACTCACAAGAAGACAAAGACAAATTAGAAACCAATTTTAAGATTTATAATGATGTTTTAAAAAAATTAAAAACACATATTATCAATTCAATGAAACCTTTATCCAATAAAATTATAGTAACTGCTCATGATGCCTTTTCTTATTGGGAATCTTTTTGTAAACGCCATCAATTTCCTTTTGAATTAGAATCCATCCAAGGTATTTCTACTCAAACAGAAGCTAGTAATAATAAAATAGTCACTTTAGCGCGAAAATTAGCTCAACAAGATATTAAAGCTATTTTTACTGAAACCTCTATGCCTAAAGATTCTTTAAAAAGTTTGAAAGAAGAGGTCGACAAACAAAGAAGAGTTCAGGGATTAAGTGGTGAAATTAAAATAGTGGAGCAGGAAGAGTTATATTCAGATTCTTTAGGAACAGATAAATATCAAGAAAGTTTTTCACCTTCTTCTTTAACTTCAAATTCAAATCAATATTCACATGCAACTTATATCGGAGCTTTTTTAAATAATCTTAAAATTATAAGGGAGAATTTATTAAGTGAACAACCAAACCAAACTAAATCAAATAGCAATTATAGTTAAAGATTTAACAGTTAGTTATTATTTAAAACCTGTTTTATGGGATATTGATCTTGATTTTTATCAAAGTTCTTTAACAGCTATTGTAGGACCTAATGGAGCAGGAAAATCTACTTTAATTAAAACTTTAATTGAATTAATTCCTAAAGTTTCTGGAGAAATTTTATTCCAAGGAAAAAAGTATAAAAAAATAAGAAAGAAAATAGCATATGTTCCACAAAGAAATTCAGTTGATTGGGATTTCCCTACTACTGTTTTTGATGTTGTTTTAATGGGTCGTTATGGACATTTAGGTTGGTTTTGTAGACCCAATAATAAAGATTATCAAATAGTCATTCAATCTTTACAAAAAGTAGGGATGGAACCTTTAAAAGAACGCCAAATATCAGAACTTTCTGGGGGACAGCAACAAAGAATTTTTTTAGCACGTGCTTTAGCACAACAAGGAGATATTTATTTAATGGATGAACCTTTTCAAGGAGTTGATATTCAAACTGAAAAAAAAATTATCGCCGTTTTAAAAGATTTACAAAAAGAAAATAAAACTATTATTGTAGTACATCATGATTTAGAAACAGTTCCTCAATATTTTGATCATGTTGTTTTGTTAAATATTCAAAAGATAGCAAGTGGACCTATTGAAACTACTTTTACTGCTGAAAATATTCAAAAAACTTATCAAAATTATCAATTAAAAAATATTACTCTTTCCTCGCCCTCTTCTAATTCAGAAAATAAGAAATATTAAAAGGTAAATTAATGTGATTGTTGATATTATATATATTTTATGTCAAAGTAGTACTTTAAAAATTTTATTAGGTATTTCTTTATTAGGTTTTGCTGCGGGTATTTTAGGAGTTTTTGTTATTTTAAAACAAAAAGCTTTATTAGGAGATGCTGTTTCTCATACTGTTTTGCCAGGAATTGCTATATCTTATCTTTGTTTTCATAAAACTACTATTTGGGTTATTTGGTTAGGTTCCTTTGGGGCTGCTCTTGTTTCTTTATTTTTGATGGAAATTATGAAAAGATATTCTAAAATTAAAATAGATACTATTTTATCTTTGTTGTTAGCTTCTTTTTTTGGTTTAGGAAATGTTTTAATAGCTTATGCTCAAAAAAGTTCTCAAGATAGTTCTATTGCTGTTTTAGAAAAGTTTATTTTTGGACAAGTGGCATTAATTTCTAAAGATGATTTGATTTATATAGCCATGGCTTCTTTAATAGTTTTGGTAGTTGTTTTTTGTTTATGGAAAGAATTAAAGATTTTTATTTTTGATGAAATATTTGCTAGAAGTATGGGTTTTAATAATATTTTTATTAGTATTATTTTTAATATTTTATTAATTGGGATTATTGTTATTAGTTTAAAAATTACAGGGATTATTTTAACTAGTGCTTTTTTAATTATGCCTGGTGTTATTGCTCGTCAGATGAGTGATAAATTATTAATTAATTTGATGATTGCTTCTTGTATTATGTTTTTTTCTGGTTTATTTGGGGTTGTTTTAAGTACTTTAAATTCTAATGTTCCTACAGGACCTGCTGTTATAGTTACGACAGCTATTCTTTTATTTATTGTCTTTTTATTTTCTCCTAAATATGGTGTTTTTCCGCGTAAATTTAAAAATTATTGTTATCAACAAAAGATTCGTAAATTTAAACAATTAATTCATTTTTACAAACATCGTACTTATTTCAATGTTCTTGAAATCGATGCTTTTTTATTTGAAGAAAAGTATTTAAGCAAACAACAAGAACAAGTTATTATTACTGTTAAAGGAATTCATTTAGTTGAAAATTTAATTGATGGACGGTTTAAATAATGTTTAAATTAATTAATCAATTTGATTTAGATGTTTATGTGGTTTTAGTTTTTTGTGCTTTAGCTTTGTCGGTTTTAGGTGTTTTTTTGGTTTTAAAAAAAGTTTCTATGGTTATTGATGCTATTAGTCATAGTGTTTTATTAGGAATTGTTTTAGTTTTTTTAGTAGTTAAAAATTTAAATTCTCCTTTTTTAATTTTAGGAGCTACTGTAATTGGACTTTTGACTTTTTATTTAGTTGAATTAATAGGTAATAATCCTAGGATTAAAAAAGATTCTGCTATTGGGATTGTTTTTACTTTTTTCTTTGCTTTAGCCATTATTATTATTAGTGTTTATATTCGTGATGTTCATATGGATACTGATGCTGCTTTATTAGGAAATATTGAATTAACTAATCAAAGTGAATTGCCTAAAATTATTGTTGTTTTATTAGTAAATCTTGGTTTTATTTTTCTTTTTTATAAAGAATTAAAGATTTTTATTTTTGATCCTGCTTTGGCTGCTATTTTAGGTTTTTCTTCTTTAATCATTAATTATTGTCTAATGACTTTAATATCTGTGACAGCTGTTATTTCTTTTGATATTGTTGGTTCTGTAATGACTATTGCATGTATTATTGGTCCTGCTTCAATTGCTCTTTTATTAAGTAAAAAATTAGTTAATTGTATCTTGTTATCAATGTGGTTTGCTTTTGTTACTTCTAGCTTAGGTTATTTTTTAGGAATTATCTGGGATCTTCCAGTATCAGGATTAATTTCAGTAGTTATTTTAGTTCTTTTTTTATTAGTCCTTATTTTTGAACCACAAAATGGAATAATAGCTAAGATCATTAAAAATTATGTTCAAAAAAAATCTTTTATGATAATTGCTTTCTTAATGCATTTATATAATAATGATAAAGTTTGTAAAATTAATTATTTATCCAAATTAAAAGAAGAATTACAATGGTCTTGTATTAATTATGATCGTTGTATCCAAAAATCTTTAAAATTAGATTATATTGTGATTAAAAATAATCATATTTTTCTAAAACCTTTAGGTAAACAAATTTTAGAAGAAAAAATAGCTTCTTCTATTTAACTATTTTTATTTTGCTAATTGCATCCAATCCTTCTTAATAGTTGAAATTTTAAAATTTATAATTCAAAATAAGGTATACTATATAAGTAATTTCATTTTTAAATTTATATTTTTATTACTATGACATTAATTATAAACGTTATAATTAATGTTTGTTTTACCAATTTTTTTTTGATTATGAATATTTTATAAATTAGTATCTTAAAATAGAAAATCAATTATAATATAAAGTACATAAATTGATTGAATATAAAAATTTTTTGTTAGATACAAGGAGTTAAATTATGAATTTTAAAATTAAAAAAATATTTTTTATAGGAATAATTTTACATTTATTTTATTTATGTTTTTTATTAGTTTTACATATTTTTAATTTTGGTCATTTTTTTAAAAATAAAAATCCTTATCAAGATAATGTTGTTTATGTTTTTAGTGGATATTTGAATTTTACTCGAAAATTAGGAAATTATAGTTCTAAAAAACCTACAAAAAAAGTTAACCAAAAAACACATTCATTAGAAGATAATACAACAGTTAAAAATGAAACCTTAGAAAAAAAAATAACAAATATAACATCAACTTGTAGCTTTAATAAACCTATAGCAAAAGTTAACTCAAAACAATTAGTAGGTGAAGGCTTGAGTATAAATACAAAAAGTGGTATTGAAAATTCAGATAAAACACATTCGAAGTTAATTCAACAAATAATATTTCAATTAAAATCAGTTGAAAATCCTGAAATAATTAACAACAAACCAGAAAAACCTCAATCAGTAACAATAAAAAAAGAAGAAGAGAAAACACAACAAAGTAACGAAACTGAACAAACAACTTCTAGCAAATTAATTCAAGTTTGTAATTGGGTAACCGAAATATTCAAACAAGTGGTTATAAAAGTGGCAACTACATTCACAAACGCGGTTATATCATTAAATATTTCTGATAATAAACAACAATCGTTGTTAGCTCAAGAATCATTAGTTGTACTTCCTAAAAATGAAGAATTTCAAAATAAAGAATCACAACAAAAATTAACTAAAGAATTAGAAGAAATAGAATTTATTCAAGATAAAATTAAAACATTAATGGAAAAAAAACTAGAGTTAAAAGATGATTTACAAAATGATGAGAAATATAAACAAGCTAAAGAAACATATGATAAAATTAAAGAATTACAACAAGAAAATAATTTTGAAGAAGCTTTAAAATTATTAATACTTAAACAAAGTTTATGGGAATGGATTTCTTATACTCCTAAAAAAACTTTAAAAGATGCTTTCAAAACTATATTAAGTAATTTAAAAAATTTCAAACAAAACTTACCAAATACAGTTTTATCATCAGAAGAGAAAAAAAGTTGGTGGTCTAAAATAACTAATCTTTGGCCATCTGTTTCAGCTCAATTGGATAATAATGTATTGTTGCAATATAAATCAGAAAAAAAGATTCCAGCATTAGAAAAATTTTTTACTGAACATCCTTTTGTAGCACGAATACTTGCTAGATGTTTAGGTGAAAAGTTAACTGATTTACCAGACATTATTTCTTTTTTAAGTAGAAAAATTTTAGAGGTAACAGGAAATCATGTAAAAAATGAAGTTATAAAGGCTAAAATAGAAGTTCCTGAAAAAGCGAAAAAAGCTGTTAGAGAACATGTGACAAAAATTATTATTGCATCTGTTTCTAGTGCCACTTTATTAGTTACAATGATTTATTGGATGGTTCTTAAAAAACGTTTTTCAAAAAAATAAAACTAAATAACATTGTTCTTTTAATTTTTAATATTAATAATTTATAAAAAAAAGGAGTTGATAATTTATTATGTTAAAAATTAGTTGTTTATTAAAAAAAAATGGATAATACATATGGTTTAAAGGATGTTTCTTTTTCTTTATCTGAAAAAGGGCTAATTTTTATCACAGGTAAATCAGGTTCTGGAAAATCTACTTTACTTAATCTTTTGGGAGGATTAGATTATCCTACTCAAGGAAATATTTATGTTTATGATCAAAATATTACCTTTTATTCTAATGCTATCTTAGATTTTTATCGTTAATTCATTTTTTAGGTTTTATTTTTCAAGAATATAATTTATTAGAAAATTTAACTGTTTTAGAAAATATTTCTATTGCTTGCGAATTTTACAATTAAAAAAAATTAATAATTCTCAAATAACTCAAATATTAATTCAATTAGGCTTAAATGATTTAGAATCTAGATATCTACATCAACTTTCATGAGGACAAATCCAAAGAGTTAGTATTGCTCGTGCTTTAATTAAAGAACCAAAAATGATTTTATCAGATGAATCAACTGGTAATCTTGATAATCAAACAGCTCAGATTATTTTTGAATATTTAGTAAAGTTTGCTAAAGAAAAATTAGTTATTGTAGTTTCTCATGATACTAAAAGTGCTTTTAAATATGTAGATCGTATTCTTGAAATTTCAGAAGGAACTATTATTAAAGATCTTTCTAAAAAAAATGGCTAAAATATTCCAAAAAAAATCAATATCTAAAAATCTTTACGCTCAAGAAGAAGTAGAAACTTTATTACAACAAAAAGATGACTTGTTACAAAGTGGTTTTATAATGACTTCTGCTTTAGAATATAGTGCATATTTAAAAAAAATCATCAAAGCATATCTTTTCCTAAAAACAATGTTAATATTTCCAAGAAAACAGTTTTATTAATTAATAAAAATATTTTTAAAAATAATAAAAAAATTTATTTTAAAGTTATTTTTAATACAGTTAATGTTGTCTTTTTTATTGTGGGTTCGCTTTTATTTTTTTTAATTCTTTATTATTTTCGTTATTTTCATTAAAATGATTTAAGCGTCCCTTCTTTATACTTACGGGGATCCTTTTTAGCTCATTTATATTTTTTAGCTATTGGTACATTTCAAATTATTGTTTATATAAAACAAGTTATAACATTAAAACAAAAAGATATTGGTATTTTAAAATCATTAAGAGCCTCTAATCAAGATGTTACTAAAATCTTTAATTATTTTAAAATTAAGTTTGATTCAATGTATCGGTGTATTTGTTTATGGATTATTTTGGGTATATTTGATTTTTGTTAACATAAAATTAACAATGTATGAAAATTTTATCATTGTATTAAAATACTTTGTTCTACATTTATATATGATTTTTACATTAAACCTTATCATCTTTTTAATATTATCTTTTTTTTATCCTTACGTATTGAATCATATTGCTATGAAAAGACAATTAAAAAAAATATTTAAACAAAATCCTTTAAAAATTATAAAAACTTCTGCTAAAATATAAAGGTTATGTTTACTAAATAGTTAAAAAAATCCAAATGTTTATTCATTTAAATGTTTGGGCTTTGCTATATTATTTGTATAACAAAGTTATTCCAAATTATATATTAAAATCATATAATTATAATGTAATAATTATATCTTAATTATTATTGATAAAACTAGAAAGACAATATGTAGATGTTATATAATTTGAAAAATAAGAAATTATTGTTTTGGGGATTGACAATTATTGTAATAATATCTTTTATCTTAATTTTATTTATGATTTTATTTTGGTATTTTGCAAACAATAATGAAAAGCAAATCAAATAATAATGAAAGTGTTCATAAGATCAATGTGATAAAAATAATTTATTTTAACTCTAAAATTAAATTAAACTTAATTAAACAAGAAAATAATAAACAAATTATCAATGATTATATAGTTTTTTGAAATGTTTCCCAAAGATAAAACCAATTATATTATAAATGGTATTAAAAACAATACTAGAACAGAAGGAAATAATGAATATATTTATGATGAGAATGATAAATTAATAATACAATAAACTTATAATGTTAATTACAATTTAGGAAATAAATACGAATTTAGTTATTTTGATTATGATAATTGACGAGTACAGGAAAAAGTGTGTTATAGTTCTTATGGCATAAAAGAAAAAAGATATATATATGATTATAATAGCAATGGGTAAATTATCAAAGCAAAAGAATATACTTTTGGAGATGGAATTGGTTTTTCATATGATTATGTTTATAATGAACATTAAGAATTGATATACCAACAACAATATTTTCTTGATAGTGTTTTAGGTATAAAATTATTTTATCTTTATCAATCATAAAGACAATGATATTTTTACATAAGAATAAATTATTCACAATTCAATGTAAATTTGGATGATATCATAAAAAAGACCTTTTTAAAGGTCTTTTTTATTTTTTATATTTTGTTGTTTATTTAATTAATTATATATTCATATAATAAGTTATTATCCTAATGATTGGGACCAAAAACCTTCTAAAGCTTGCCAAGGTAATAAAACACAATTAATTTTATTAGGTAATTGATAAACTATATCAAAAGCTTTTAATTCTTGATTAAGTTCATTATCATGATAACTTTCTTGTTTAATCATTGCTATAAAATGTTTGATTTTTCTTAATGATTCTTCTTTATCTAATTTTTTCATATTTATAGACATTAGGATTGCAGAGGCACAACAAATGGAACAAGCATTAGCTTCATATTTAAGATCTAAGATTCTTTGATTATTATCTAGTTTTATTTGGATGATAATTTGATCACCGCAATAAGGAGTTATTTTTTCAAATTGTTTATAACCTTGATGTTTGATATCAGTTTGATTTTGAGGATTGCGATAATGATTCATAATTATTTCATGTTTTTTTTGATTTAACATTTTATTTTTTCCCTTTCCCCTTGATTTATAAATGACAACTTGATGATTGTTGTATTTTATGTAAGAATTTGTCTTCTATTTTTTTTTTTAAAGCAATAGGATCTTCAACCATAATATAATCTTGGGTGATACCACCATATGCAAATTGATGTTTTTTATAATTAAGACTGTTTAATACTTTTTGTAAAATAGCTATTTTAGGGTCTTTTTCCTTTTCTTTGGTGGTGGCTAAAATGACTGCATAAGATAAAAAAACATCTTCTTTGGGTTCAATGTTGTAATCTGGTCCTTCGCCGATAGAACCTATTCTAATAAAATTATCATGACGCATCATACCAGGGCAATTAATGGCTAAATCATATTTTTGTTGATTTTGAAATTTTTGGGATATATGTAAAAGATGAGATGTTTTCATAAATTGTAAATCATAAATATTTTCGATATCCATTAAATTTAATCCAAAACCTTTGGTTTTTATTTTTTCTTCAGGAATATTAATAAGTTTTAATTTTTTTAATAAAAAAAGAGAACGAGATAAATCACAAGGAGCTATATGGAACTCATTGAAAGGGGCAAATAAAATGCGTAAATGTTTATGTTTTTTGACATCTTCTAATGTTTTTATTCCTAAGGTATTATTTTTATGGATGAATAAGCCGTATTTAGGGTGAAATAATGGGTTTACCATTACTAAAAGTTTTTGTGGTGTAGTACTGTTTTGATAAATATTGTTATATCCTTGCATAGTGTGAAAATTATTGCTAATATTAGCATCAATTAAACCAGCTTTTAGAGCATCATTGCTTGATAATTGATATTGTTCAATTACCTCTTGTTCGCTTAAAATTTGAAGTTGAGTGTTATAAGTGTGAAAATCATCTTTGATTTTTAATAAAGTGTTAATTACTCGTTCAAAAGGACTTGCTATTTTAATTATTTGTTTCATATTGATAAATTCCTTTTTAAGTTTTATTTTGGGTAATTTGTTTTTTATTTTGCTAAAAAGTAACCACATTTAATTCTTTTGTTATTTCTTTAACCATAATTTTTTAATTTTTTGAGTTACTTTTTGGGGATTCTTAATCATAATATAATCGTGTTGGGGACCACCTTCTTGAAAATGAAATTTTTTAACTTGAGGATTATTTAAAATTTTGGTTAAAATTGCTATTTCAATACTATTTTTGTGACTTTGTTGACAAGCTAAACCAATAGCATAAGAAGCAATGAAATCATCTGTTGGTTCTTCGGTTCCTTCGATATTAGAAGCTATTTTTAAAAAATCAGGATAAGGATTCATAAAAGCAGGCCAATTAGCCATTAAATCATATTTTTGAGGGTTGTTTAAAAATTTTTCAGGGATTTGTGATGATTTAGTAAATTCTAATTGATAAGGATTTTGAATATCATTAAAAGAAAGGTTAAATTTTTTAGTTTGGAGCATTGCTTTTTTGATTGTAATCAAACCTATTTTGTTTAATAAAATCAAGGAACGAGGAACATCACAGGGGCCAATATAAGAAAAAGCAGTGGCTAATAAAATTTTTAAATTGGTGTGTTTTTTAACTTCTGCCAAATTTTTTAAAATAGGGTTACGTTTAGTGTTGATGTATAATCCGTATTTAGAATGGTAAAAGGGTTGGACAAATTCTAAAATTTCTTGATTATTGACTTTTAAAAAATCATTAAAAGCGTTTAGTACATGGATGTTAGTGTATAAAAGACCATCTATCTTTTTTGTTAATAACATTTCAATGCCTTCGTGGGTTTGATAATCTACTTTAAATACTTGAAGGTCAATGTTATCTTTTTTAAATAATTCCTTAGCTTTGTTTAAAGTGTTTATGACAGATTGCATAGGGCTTGCAATTTTTACAATTTGGGTATTTTTCATAATTTGGTAAATTCCTTTTTTTGTTTTTTTTGATGAATAAAACCTTATTTAAATTGAAACTCAGTTGGGTTTAATTTAAGAGCATCGAAAGGAATGTGAATTTAAATGAAATCAAATGAATTAAAGAAAACGAAATAAGTTTAATAATGAAAAAAAATCATCTGTTTTAGGTTTATGTTTATCTATTTTTGTTAATAGCCAATAGAAGAACCACTATAATATTATAAACAAATAATAAAAATAAATAATCATAAAAGAGATAATTAACATAATTATTATATTTTTTTTTGATATGATATGAAATGTTCCAAAAGTTTATACACTTTTTTTAAAATTTCTTTAAGACTAACTATTGATTTAGTTTTTTTCAAGATTAAATAATTTTTATACTTTTTTTAAAAATTTTTTTTAAAGGAATAAAATGTTAATACAAGAATTATTTCAAGAATTTTTAAAAAATAAAAAGAATTTAAAAATTCGAGGCCAATTAATCGATTTACATTTACCATTGTTAAAACAAGATAGTAAACAGATTTAAATACTATCCGCGTTTATTAGAAAAACAAGGATTTATACCACGAAGGATTTTTAGGTTTAATTAAAGACTTAAATAATTATGAAGATTTAGGATATGACTTTATCGCTTATATAACACTCACTATTAAATCAGAAATCAGAGAGAAACTAATAAGAAAAAGTCATTCTCCTTCAATTCCTTAAAAAAACCATAAATCTAATAATACTACTTCTTTTCAAAGAAGAGAAATATGAATCATTGACTAGCCAAAAAATGCTTAATCTGCATCATTTATGGTTAAAACAAGTTCATCCACGAATTATTTTAAAAACAACTAAAACCAAATTAAGTCAAAATGAATTTAAATGTTATGAGATTAAGTTTTGTTGCTCCATTAGGAAATATTAATGAAAGATTATCAACCTATTTATTCCAATCCAGAAACAACTCATGAGCTTAATTTAACTTTAAAATAAAAAAAGAATATATTGATAAATTAGCAATTAATAAATTAAAAAAACAAAAAGACCTTATTTAAGGTCTTTTTTTTATTAATAAAGGAAATAAGAAATGAAAATAATTAAAGAAGAATTAAAACAATTAAATCCTAACTACACTAAAACCCAAGAAGAAATTAAACAAAAAAATAAAACAAAAATGCCTGAATTAATAACTATTCCTTCTTAAACCATTTTTTCTTTAAATTTAAAACCGATAAAGTTGTATAATAGTAGTAATTAATTTCTTTAAAAAGATAATATAAATTATTATTATCGGAAAGGAGTTAAAAGAAATGAATTTTTTTAAAAAACACGAAACAACTATTTATGCTGTTATAATATTTGTAATTGTTATTGCTGTTGGTATTTTTCTATGCATTAATGATGCTAAAAAAGAACAAAAATCATTATCAAATTATCATAAAGAATTAGAAGATAATAAAGGAATCAAATCAACCATCAAGAACTAAACGCGAAACAGATACACCTAAACCAAAAAAAACAATTACTAAAGAAAATTTTGAAAAAATAAAAAATTATGTCTTTTCTGAAAACAAAGATGCAATTTTAACATTAACACTTTCTGAAGAAGAACATAAAGAAATTAATTAAATAAAAAAAGATTATAAAACATGTTTAGAGATACAAAAAGATAGAAAAAAAACAATAAACAAATACCAACAAGAGTGCGATGATTATAATGAAAAAATAAGCAAACTTAATCTCAAAGATAGTTGTGATAAAATCAAAATAAAAAATCTAAACGAAAAACTCCAACGCGCCGAAAAACAAAAAAATAAATTACAAGAAAATTATGATACATTTACCTCTGAAGACAAAAATGACATCCTATCATCCCTCAACTCTCTCTACGAAATCACCTCAAGAGAGGAATAAAAATAAAGGAGATTTAATGAATGGTTAAATTGCAAAACCGATTTAAAATATTTTTTATTTATTTTATTACTTTTATAGGATTATTTTTTATTTTTAAAAATCATCAAGTAATGGCGATGGGTAATAAACATAGTAATAATAATGAAATTTCAAATGATGAAGAATATTCTTTGTATATGCAAGCAGAATTGGCAATACAAAATGAATTAACAAATTTCAAACTTGATAATGAAAAAAAACAAGAACTTTTATATAAACACAGTTGCATTGCAAAAGAAATAAAAAAATATAACAAAAGGAAAAATAATAACCAATTACCAATTGCTCGCCAAGATCAACCAGAAAGTTCTCAACAGAATATAAATCCATCAACAGAGGATGATAGTTATTTATCTGATGAAATTAAATATATAAATTTATCAAAATATGATTCTAATAAAAATGATTTTGATTGTCCAGAAAGTTCTAAAAAAGATTTGAAAAATAAAGGAATTGTTCAATAATGTTTAAATCAAAAAACCAATTTAAAACCATTTATCTTTGTTTAATTGTTTTTATAGGATTATTATTTCTTTTTAATAATCATCAAGTAATGGCGATGGATAATAATTTTAATATACAAAACGAAATAAATACAATTAATGATCGTATTTGGAAATTTTCATATGAAAGAAATCAAATAGCTATAAAAATTTTTAGTTTGTCTTCTGATGAAACAAATAACGAAGAAAGAAATTTGTTGCAAAGATTACATAAAAATTTAGTTTCTTTAATCTTAAATTTACAACAACAATTACATTTATTACAATAATTATAAAATATATTATAATATTAAGACCCTTTATAGGGTCTTTTTCTTTTACATAAAAACACACAACAATTGGTTAGGCCATAAACTCAATACCAAGGAGGAAAATCAACTATGACGCAAATCAAACACCTAAAAAAATTCTTTTATTAACTATTTCTTTTTTATTTATCTTTATATTATCCCATAACCCTATCTACACCCATAACTATTTTCACAAACAAACAAAATCCAAAATAAAATTAACAGACTCCCAAACCCTCCAACAAGAATGGTTAAACATCCAACCTAAATTAAAAAGATATGATATTAACATTCTAGATAAAAAAGATATCCCCAACATCTTAAAATATTTCGATATCCAAACTTCCACCTATGGTCTTGAAGAACTCTCATACAATCCTTATAATAAACAATTTTTTGATCCTCTAAACTCAAAAATTATTCTCAAGGCATCTTAGGAGTATACTTTAAACATAAAACTAATCTCTTCAATATCAGTTACTCTTATGGAGATTACGAATACACCCTAGAAGACCTTCTCAAATACGAAATCGCCATCGAAGAAGCATTTATCTTTTGGGATGCCAAACAAAAACCTAACGAAGATAACCCTAATATAAATTTAATATTATCCAATATCTTCGTGGGTCAAAACAAAGAAGAAATAATTAATTAATATTTAATCAACAACAACATCATCAAAGAACCCAAACTCATTAAACTAGGTTGTTACAATGCTACACCTAACACTTGTTTGGTTGTTCCCTTACCCCAAGAAACTCTAAATGATGTCCAAATCGACGCCATTTATTTCGATGATGGTATTCGGATTATGAGTGAATCACCAACAAAAAAATTCTTAAGGAAACGCATAAAAAACACACAAGAAATTCATCAAAGAAGGCAACAACGATTAAAAGAAATTGAAGATGATGATTTTAAACAACTCTTAAACCAAAACATAAAAAAATACGAAGAACAAATAAACACCTTAAAACAAGAACTCAATCAACTCCCAGGAAATATCGAAGAACTCTTAAAACTGTCCAATGGCGCCAAAAACATTTATCTTTTCCATTGCATCATTCAAAAAAAAAACCAATTCACATTATTCTCCCAGATAACCTTAACCCCCACGAATCCATCCGTGATTGGAAAAGAGATAACAATTTATATTCTTATGAAGGAGAATATTACAACAAACAAACTCATAATGATGATAATTCTATAACTATTACTGAACCTTCTTATAAACAAATTAATATATCATATACTACTAATTTAATATTAAACACTTTTGAAACTGAAGATAAATATATTGTATCATTTGTCAAGATAAACAACCCAAAAGAGATATTTTAACTAATTATCAAAAAGATTATGTCAAATGGTTAGAACAATGTTATATCCAATATGGCTGCACTTACCAAGGAGAAGTGATTAGAAACAAATTAGGTCATTCATCTAAAACCCTTTATGATGAAAACAGTAAGACACATTATTATAAATATGAAGAAGGTTTCTTGAGTGATAACTGGTATATTGACAGCAACGATTGTTGTTTTGGCGGCGATCGTTGGCAAACAAGAACTTATTATCAATTCTTAGACACCACTCGTCCCCCTAAAAAACCAGATATCCTCAATTCTTAATAACAAATTATTTAAAAACTCTATCTAATAATAGAGTTTTTTTATTTAATTTACACATATCACGAAGGAGGTGATAACAATTGACTCTCTTAAAAAAAGCAAATCCATGTTTACTGTTTGTATATTATTATTTTTTCTTATCCAAACAAATTTAATATTTGCTTTACTTAACCAACAAATTTTTCAACGTTGTAATGCTTTTAACTATGGAGCAAACATCAATATTATTAATAATAATTTACCGAATGAAGAATTAACCACCTTAGAACAAGAAAACCTTCAATTAAAGAAACATTTATTACAATTAGAAAACCAAGTTTTAAAATAACAAATTAAGCAAAAATCTTTACAAACTAATAATACCTCAACCAAAACTTTTAAAAATAATTTCTTCACTAAAATTTATTATTATTTGCATCAACTATTACATTTAACTAACGATAATTTAACTTTAACCAATAATATTATCGACTTAGCAAATATTTAAAGAAAGGAACTATTAAATATGTTCATAAAAAAAAATCTTTCAAACTTTACCGAATAATATTATTTTTTTCATCATTATTAATTATTTAATCAAATTCTATCTTTTAACTTATCAATTAAGTATTCAAAGACTAAAAAAAAGAAATAGTGAAAATTAATTATTTCCAATATGAAAGCAATTTTAATTAAAACTTAATTTTATTTTTGTTTTTATTGTGTTAAGTTACATAAAAAAATAATAAAAGGGGTTATAGGAATCATACATAAAGCTATAATTAAAATCCATCCTAAAATATGAGAAATTTTAATTTTGGTATGGGATGTATTATTTTTTTTATTTTGTAGTTGATTATTTTTTAGATTTTTCTTTTTTTTACTTTCTTGATTATTTTTTTTAGGTGTCATAAATGATTTTCTTTCTTGTTTTTTCGATTTTTAATACTTTGTGAGTGTTTGTGATTTACTATTTTAAATAGTTAGTAATTAATATCAATTATTTGAAACTGTTAATCTTTTAATTATGCTTAAAGCTTACTTTTATTTTAACTTGAAATTAGTTTTTTTGAACCATTAATTTATGAAAAAAATACAAATACAATATAATCAATGTTTGTGCATGAAAATATAGTTGAACACGTGAACACATAAATGCGTAAAAACGTGTAAATAAAAAAATAGTTTCTATCATTAGTTGATATAAGTTGATATAATATATATGATTCAAGGAGGTTTTTATTTTGCAAAACTATATTCAAAAAAAAATAATTCAACTTCGATTTAAAACTTTAACCCCTATTCAAAAAGAAGTTTTCGCGCAATTTTCCAAATCAGGTAATTTAGTAGGTGTGGCTCCTACAGGAACAGGAAAAACCCATGCTTATTTACTTCCTTTGTTAAGTCAAATTGATTTTAAGAAATCTTTTTTACAAGCCATTATTTTAGTTCCAACCAACGATTTAGTTTTTCAAGTGTGGGAAATGTTGAAAAAGGTTGAAAAAAATATTTTTACTAAAATTTTGTATGGAGGAATGGATAAACAAAAAGCTTTGGCACAATTTAGCAAAAAACAGCCTTCTTTAGTTATTGCAACTCCTGAAAAATTTTTAGAATATGCTTTTAAACTTCATAAAATTAATTTAAAACATGTTTCTTATTTAGTTTTAGATGAGGCTGATATGATGTTTGATCAAGCTTTTTTAACTTCTTTAGAACCTTTGGTTAATCATTTAAAAGCTAAAATTTTGTTATTTTCAGCAACTATTACTTTGGCGATGAAACCCTTTATTAATCGTTATTTTGGGAAAGCTAATTTTATTGATGTTGGTCATCAAAATACTTCTAAGTGTGTTTTTTTTTTGTTAAAGGCTTCTGTTGCTAATCGTTTGCAAACTTTGATGCATTTAACTAAAGTACTTAATCCTTATTTAGCTTTAATTTTTGTTAATAATAAAAAAGAACAAGAATTAATTTTTCAAACTTTGTGTTATGATCATTTAAAATTACTTAATTTCAATGCTTCTTCCCCTGTTAAACAAAGAAAACAAGAATTAAAGGCTATTCATAAATTAAAATATCAATATGTTGTTGCAAGTGATTTAGCTTCAAGAGGAATTGATTTTGATGCTTCGTGTGTGATTCATTATAATTTGCCTTCTCATTTGGAGTTTTTTCATCATAGAAGTGGTAGAACTGCAAGAATGGGTAAAAAAGGGGAAGTGATTGTGTTATATGATCCTTATGATGTTAAAGAAAAAGATAAAATTAAAAAATTAACTCAAATGGGAATTGTTTTTCATAATGCTTCTTTAAGTCATGAAGGTTTTTTAAGAAATGATCAAAAAAGTATGATGAAAGATGATACAAATAAAGTTAAGATTCCTTCGCATGCATCAAAAATGTTATCTGATACAACAAATAATCGTGTGATTGTTAAAAATAAGGTGCAGAGGTATAATAACAATGGTAAACAAGTAAGTGTATCTAGCAAGAAAAAAACTAATTCTTATTCTCGCTTTAAACACATTCCTAAAAAGAAAATATTAAAAGTGGAAATTAGGTCTTTAAAGAAACAGAAAAAAAGAAACTAACAATCCACACCCAAAGATTAAAAGACATGCTTTAATTATTTTAAGACTATTTTTCTTATTTCAAACTTTATCAAATTGCAAAAGAGAGTCTTTACTATGTTGATTTTAGGAAATCATGTTCCAATGAAGAAACCAGATAACTATTTAGGCGCTATTAAATATATTTTATCTTATCAAGCTAATACTTTTATGGTATACAGTGGAGCTCCTCAAAATACTATGAGAACAGGTATTAATCAATTGCAAATTCAACAAGCTTTACAACTGGCTTCTCAAAATAATTTAGATATTAACTATTTTGTCGGACACGCTCCTTATATTGTTAATTTAGCTAACCCTTGTGAGCGTAAAAGGGCTTTTGCTATTAATTTTTTAGTAGAAGAGTTAGTACGATTTGATGCTATGAAAATTAATCAAATGGTTTTGCATCCAGGAAATGCTTTAAAACAATCAATTTCACAAGCAATAACTTTAATTGCTCAAGGTTTAGATGTGATTTTAGCAAAAACTAAACATTTAAAAATTAAAATTGCTTTAGAAACTATGGCTGGAAAAGGGACTGAAGTGGGAAAAACTTTAGAAGAATTAAGTCAAATTCGTCATTTGGTTAACTATAAGCAACGAGTTTCTTTTTGTCTTGATACTTGTCATCTTTTTGATGCTGGTTATGATTTGAAAAATAATTTAACTTTATTTTTACAAGATTTAGATCTTCTTTTAGGAATTAGTCATATTTCAGTTATTCATATTAATGATTCTAAAAATATTTGTGCTAGTCGTAAAGATCGTCATGAAAATATTGGTTTTGGTGAAATAGGATTTAATGCTTTAATGAAGTTTGTTGAGCATTCTTTTTTTGAGCAAATACCAAAGATTTTAGAAACTCCTTATATTAATGGGAAAGCCCCTTATCAAAAGGAAATTCAAATGATAAGAAATAAAAAATTTAATCCCGAATTAAAAAAAGCTTTTTTTCCTTAATATAATTAAAAAAACTTAAATAAAATAACAAAAATATCTTATAATTAATATTGGTGTTTTTTTATTTTTTAATTTGATTAATCAAACCCATAAAAAAAATATAGTTAAGGAATTCAAACAATTATTCAAAAAATAATTCATAATATTTTGACTTTTTGGAACAGTATCCAAGTAAATTATCAAATGTTAATTATAGCTTCTTTAGTTAGTTTGATATTTGCTCTTTTACGTAGTAGTATTAAAATTATTATTAGTTTAATATTATTATTTTTAATATTTAAATTTTGTTTCAAAATCAATTTTTTTAATAAAATGCATTAAATTATTTGGTAAGTTAATATAGTAATTGATACTTGAAAAATTTTAAAAAAACTACAAATATAATAATTTCATTTTACTAACAACTCTTTTTTTAATTAAAAAGGGTTGTTTTTTACTTAAACCTTAAATTATTAGGTTGATTAATATTGTTTTTTATTTGCGTTAATATGGATTTTTATAATATTTTTTTGATTCATGTTTTATGCAATAATAACAAATTTAATAAAGGATTTTTAAAATTGAACCTACGTGATTATAATCAAAAAAATGTTAATGTTATAAGTATATGTCAGAATAAAACTATTTTTGGTTTTAAATACTTGATATTTGTTATTTTTTTACTTATTGCCGTTATGCAAATATCTTTTTTTCATCAAGAAGGTAAAATAGATCAATTATGGCATCCCTTAATTACTCCTTTGTTTTTAACTATGGTATTTGGTTGTTTGTTTAATTTTGTGGGCAATCAAATTCCTTATTTAAATAAGTTTGGTTTGGGTTTTTTGCTTTGTATTTTGGTTCCTTCCTTTTTAGCTTATTGTGGCATTGTTCCTGGTGAAGTGGTTAAACGGATTGATAAATCTTTTTTTAATAAACCTTCTTCCTCAAATTCATGGTGTATTGGTATTAATTTTGCTCAATTTTTTGTTACTATTGTAACTGTTAGTAGTATTTTGGCGATTGATAAAAATTTGTTAAAAAAGTCTGTTGTTAAATTTATTCCTTTAACCCTAATTTCTTTATTTTGCTCTTTTTTGTTAGTAGGTCTCGTTGGTTTTTTATTAGATTATCATCCTCCTTACGAACATGGATTTATTTCGTACAATCCCTTTTTAGATGCTATTGTTTATTTTTGTAATCCTTTAACAAGTGGTGGTACTAATTTAGGTATTACTCGTTTTCAAGAAACCTTTTCGATAGTTTTTCAAAATAAAAATCCATTAATTACCACTGCTCCTGATAAAATTAGAAGTGTTTTGATTGCTCCTTTGATTCTAATGCGTCTTTTAGCTATTATGTTAGGGGGCATTCTTTATAAGTTATTTGATAAAACTATTTATAGTGGTCATAAACAATTAGAAATTAATCAAATAACTAAGACAGAAGATATTAAAAAACCTTCTTCTAAGGTACAGCAAAATGATTTTAAGGATTCATATCAAAATCTTGGTATGGGAATGATGATTGTTTTTGCGTTGTATAATAGTTGCATGATGTTAAACCAACTTTTGTTTAAAATGGATACAATGGTTTATTTGATTGTTATTTTAATTTTAATTAAAAGATTTGACTTACTCTCTTTGCGCTATCAAAACTATGTTCTTCACTTATCTAAATTTACAGTTACTAATTTTACTCCAGCAGCTTTGGTTTGTTTTGGGGTTGCTACTAATTTTCAAACTTTAAAAGCATGTATGTTTGATTTAAAAATTGTAATTATGGTTTTGACGTCGTTGTTAACAGTTGTTTTGGTTGCCTTTTTGTTAGCTAAAAAGTTTGGTTTTTATCCTTTAGAAGCCTCTTTAACAGCAGGTTTATGTTCTCATAGCATAGGCAGTATGGGTCATATTAGTATTATGTCAGTAACTGGTCGTATTAATTTGCTTCATTTTGCTAATATTGCTACCCGAATTGTAGGACCTATGATATTTGTTTTAATGAACCTTTTGTTTAATTTTTTTTATAATACGTAAGTTATTTAGTTATTAATAGTTTTATAATATTATCTAATTTTATTATTAATATTATACCAAATCATTCCATCAAAAAAAAAAAAAAGGAGTTTAATGGTTAATGAAATCTTTTGAAATTAGAAAAATGTGGTTAGATTTTTTTGCGAGCAAAAAGCATTATATAGAAAAATCATTTTCTTTAATTCCTCATAAAGATTCGACTTTATTATGGGTTAATGCAGGAGTAACTCCTTTAAAAAAATATTTTGATGGAACACAAGTTCCTGCTTGCTGTAGAATTGCCAATATTCAAAAATGTATTCGTACTAATGATATTGATAATGTTGGTCACACCTCGCGTCATCATACTTTTTTTGAAATGTTAGGAAATTTTTCCATTGGGGATTATTTTAAAAAAGAAGCGATTCATTTTGCTTATGAATTATTAACTTCTTCTCAATGGTTTGCTTTATCTTTGGATAAAATTTATATTACTTATTTTCCTACAGATAAAGATACTTATCAATATTGGGTTGATTTAGGAGTGAAGAAAGAACATTTAATCCCTTTAAAAACTAATTTTTGGAAAATTGGCGTTGGACCTTCTGGTCCTTGTACGGAGATTTTTTTTGATAGAGGAATCAAATACGATTTACGCCATAAAGAATTAATTATAGAAGGTATCGAAAATGATCGTTTTATTGAAATTTGGAATGTTGTTTTTTCTCAATACAATTGCGATCCTAATATTCCTATGGAACAGTATCCTGAACTTCCTAGTAAAAATATTGATACAGGAGCTGGTTTAGAACGTTTTGCTACTATCCTTCAAAATACTAATAGTAATTTTGAAACTGATCTTTTTTTGCCTTTAATTAAAGCCTTAGAACAACTATCACAGGTGACTTATCAAGGACAAACAAGTTTTAAAGTCATTGCTGATCATCTGAAAACATTAGTTTTTGCTATTAATGATGGGGCTGTTTTAACTAATGAAAAAAGAGGTTATGTTTTAAAAAAACTTTTAAGAAAAGCGGTTAATCAAGGTAAAAAAATCAATTTACATTGTCCTTTTTTGCACAAGTTAGTTCCTGCAACAGTTAATATGATGTGTGATTTTTATCCTGAGTTGGTTCAAAATCAGGATATGATAATTAAGATTTTGTTGCAACAAGAACATATTTTTGGAGAAACTTTAAAAACAGCAGAAGCAAGGTTTTTGCAGTATGTCTATCAAAAGCATTTATCAGGAAGTAATTTTTTTAAACTTTATGATACTTATGGTATCCCAGAAGATTTAATTATTGCAACTGCTCAAAAACATTATGTTACTTTTGATCATTTGGAATTTAAAAAATTATTAGAACAACACCAAAAGATGTCTAAAAAAAAGAAATTATTTATGGCTGATATGAATCAACAAGAAGAAAAGTTTTTGAATTTTAAAGAAAAAAGTGAATTTGTTGGTTATCATCAGGGACATACGGTAACTAAAGTGATTAGGGTTTTTGATCAAGGAATAGTGTTATTACAAACTCCTTTTTATGCTCCTATGGGAGGTCAAATAGCAGATGATGGTTTTATTAACGGTGTTTTAGTAACAAATATTGTTAAATTACCTAATGGTCAATTTTTGCATGAAGTGGAAGGTTATTTTCATGAAGGACAAGAAGTGGTGGCTCAAATTGATCAAAATAAAAGAGAACAAATTTCTTATCATCACACAGCTACTCATCTTTTGGAAGAGGTTTTGCGTCAAACATTAGGGAAGCATGTTGAAAAACAAGGTTCATGGGTTGGCTTTGATTCTTTGCGTTATGATTTTAATCATTTTGAAAAAATAACTGCTGAAACTTTAATTAAGATAGAACAGCGGATAAATCACCAAATTAACGAGCGTTTAGGTGTTCAGATAGAAGAGCTTTTTTTACCGGAAGCACAAATGCGTTATAGTTCTCTTTTAGAAAAGAATCAAAAAGCAAAATATTATAATAAAATTAGAATAGTTAAAATTGGCCCTGATTTTATTGATTTATGTGGTGGTACTCATGCTAAAAACACTTATGCTTTAAACCGTTTTGCTATTTTATCTTGTGAGACTATTAGCTCAGGTGTTTATCGGATAGAAGCAGTTTGTGGTGCTCATCTTGATCAAAAAATAGCTCATAAATTATTATCTTATCAAAAAAGTCAACAAGATTTAATCAAAAAAGCTCAAAAAAATGAAATACCAGGTGTTATCTTTGATATTCCTGTTTCTCCTAAGATACAACAAAGTTATCAAGATATTGTTAATGCTCAACAATATGTTAAGTTATTACAACAAAAATTATTATTGTTTGAAAAAATAATCTTACGATATCATCAAAATAAATTGATTCAAGAAAAAGATCGCTTTTTGCCTGATCATATTACTAAAGAGTTGTTTGTGATAATTGAAGAGACAAAACCTATAGAAGCTTTAAAATATTTTGTGAATTATCTTTTTGATTCTTTGCAATTAGAAGTTTTATTTCTTTGTTATGTGACTTCTGAAAAAGTGGTTTTTTTGTGTAAAAGTAAAACTATACATGCAGGTCAATTAGTGAAAAAAGTTTCTTTATTAGCTTTGGGTGCTGGTGGTGGAAGTCCTTTTTTAGGACAAGGTGGTACTAAAATAACTAAAAATATGAATCAAGTTATGAAATTTTTAAAAGAAAAATTTTACATTTTTTAATATGATATACTTTTGATATCTGTTTTTTCTCATTTTGCTTGGTATCATATTGTACATACAATATATATAAGATAAAATTATGACATATAAGGAGTTATTTGTTATTTTAAATATAAATAAAATTTCTTATTTAGGTTTGGATTTGGGGGAAAAAACTTTGGGAATTGCTTTATCTCAAACAGGAGTGATTGCTCAAAATTTCACTACTCTTTTGTTCCCAACTTATCAATATCAACAATTAATATTACCTTTACAAAAAATTATTACAGAATATCAAGTAAAAATAATTGTTTTAGGTTATCCTAAACATATGAATAATGATATTGGTATTAAAGCTAAATTAAGCATTACTTTTAAAAAGATACTTGAAAAAACTTTTCGTGATGTGGAAGTGGTTTTATGGGATGAACGGTTATCCACTTTACAAGCGTTATCAATTTTAAGACAAAATAATAAAAAAAAAACTAAGATTAAACAACTTAAAGATGGCGTTGCAGCTACTATTATCTTACAAAATTATCTAGATTATCAAAAACGTTAAAGCGAAAGGATATTTAAGCCCATGATGTTTAATAAAACAAAACATTTAACTAAATTAAAAAAATATGCTAAAGATCATCATATTCCTATTTTACAAGATACTAGTTTAACTTTAATTTTGCAAATAATTGAGCAATATCAAATTAAAAATATTTTAGAAATTGGAACGGCTATTGGGTATAGTGCTTTAGCGATAAGCAATGAAAATACTACTATTGATACTTTAGAAAGAGATTTTCTTAGTTATCATTTGGCTAAAAATTTTTTACAAAATGCTCCTTTTCAAATTAATGTTATTTGGGCTGAGGGTTTAATTTATCCTTTAACTTGTTTAACTGTTTATGATTTAATTTTAATTGATGCTGCTAAATCTCAATATCAAAAGTTATTTTTAAAGTATTGTTCCTTGTTGCGTCCTCAAGGGATTATTATTTGTGACAATCTACATTTAAATGCTTTTTTAAGTGAACAAAATAGTGATCCACCAAAACGTAAACATAAAGGTATTTTAAAAAAAATGTATGATTTTAAAGTTTTTTTAGAAAATCATTCAGATTTTACAACTATTTTTCATAATATTGGCGATGGGTTAAGTGTTTCTTATATAAAGAGATAAAATAATAGTGGATGATAAATATAAAGTTCATGATTTTTTTATTAAAAATAAGTTTAAAGGAGTTTTTAGGATGAAAAATACAGTTTATGAACTAACGCAATCAGGGATAGCGAAATTAAAAAAAGAATTAGTTGATTTAATAGAAGTCAAACGGAGAGAAAATTTGGAAGCTTTGAAAGAAGCGCGTGAACAAGGGGATTTGTCTGAAAATGCTGATTATGATGCAGCCCGTAATGAACAAGCTTTAATAGAACATCGTATTTTAGAAATTAAAAATATTTTAAAAAATGTGCGAGTAGTTAAAGTTTCTAAAGATAAAGAAATTGGGATTGGGAAAAAGGTCTTTTTAGAGTTTCTAAATTTAGGGGATAAACAAACTATTGAATTAGTTAGTACTTTGGAATCAGATCCTTTTATTGATAAAATTTCTATTGATTCTCCTTTGGGAAAACATATTAAAGGACATGAAATAGGAGATGTGATTTTTGTTACTAGTGAAACTGGAAATACTTTTAGGGTTAAAGTTTTAAATGTGGAGTAACAGTAATTTGTTAAAATCATTTTATTTACCAAAGTATTATTATCCTTCGGTCTTCTATATTCCTTTTGATTATTTTTTACAAAAAGGGATTAAAGCTTTATTTTTTGATTTAGATAATACTTTAGTTGATTGCCAGCAAAAAGAATTAGATATGAAAACTAAAAAACTTTTACAGCAACTTTCTGTTTCTTTTAAAATTATGATTCTTTCAAATGCTTCTTATAAGAGATTAAAACATGCTTTAACTAAAGATTTTAATTTTATTTATTTGCCTTTATGGATTAAAAAACCTTCAAAGCAAGCATTTCAAAAAGCAATGCATATAGTTGATCTTAAGCCTGAAGCTATTTTGATGATTGGGGATCAGTTACATACAGATATTAACGGGGCTAATCGTTCAAATATTACTTCTTTGTTGGTTAAACCTTTAAATCTTAAAAAAGAAAGCATTTGGACTAAGTTTAATCGTTTTTATCGAGAAAAATATTTTTTAAAGAAGTTAAAAGTAAATCATTATCATCTTTGGCAAATTAAATTTCAAGATTTTGAAGGTAAGTGATATGTTATTGAAACAAATTCGTCAAGTTGTTGAAATTAAATTAAAAAGTGATCCGATACGTTTAGCGCATACTTTAAGAGTTTATCGTACTGCTACTAAAATGGCAAGATATTATCGTAAATCTATTGTTCCTATTCAAATTGCTGCTTTATTTCATGATTATACTAAAAATGATTCTTTGGAACAACAAAAACCTTATTTAACAACAGCAAGTATGGTTAAATATCAAAATACTCCCTCTATCTTTCATGCGTTATCGGCTACTAATTTTTTAAAAAAAGAGTTAGAGGTTCATGATAAAGTTATCTTAAATGCTATTAAAAAGCATGTTTGGGGTCACAAGACTATGAATTATGCTGATAAAATTGTCTTTTTAAGTGATAAAATTGAGCCAGGAAGAGAGTATCCACAACAAAAATATTTTGAGACATTAGCATATCGTAATATTCATCAAGCTGTTTATGAAATGTTAAATTATAACTTTAATGATTTTTTAAAAAAAGGGGTTCCTTTGCCTGCTGATTATAAAGTTATTCTAACATCTTTAAAAGATGATATTAAAATGAAAAATAAGCATATATTATGACTAAAACTACTACTATTATAGGAGGCAGATATAAAGGTCATAAAATTAAATTAGTGCCTTCTTTGGATACTAAAGCAACTAGTTCCTTAGTGAAAGAAGCTCTTTTTAATATGATAGGAACTGCTATTAAAGATAAAGTCTTATTAGATTTATTTGCTGGTAATGGTTCTTATGGTTTTGAAGCTTTAAGTCATAATGCTTTAAAAGTATTTTTTGTAGATGCTTCCTTAAAAGCTTTTCGTACTTTAAAATATAATCAATTTAAATTAAAACTTGATGATGAAAAAAGTGTTATTTTTTATGCTCATTATTTGGTGGCTTTAAAAAAAATGCAAAAATTGAATTTAGTTTTTGATTTTGTGATTATTGATCCTCCTTATTTTAAAGCATTATATGAACCTGCTTTTGTTTATTTAGGAAAATTAACTCATGATAAAAGTATTATTATTTGTGAATCGCATCGTAGGATTTATTTGCCTTTGCGTATGAAAGAATTTGAATTAATCAAAGTTAAAATTTATGGTAATAAAAAACTTAATTTTTATCATAAAGTGACTGTTTAGTTTTAAAATATGTAAATATTATAAGAAATGATTGAAAGGAGTTTTAAAGATGGGGTTATCAAATGTTTTGTATTTGTTTTTGGGAATTGTATTAGGAGGGATTATAGGAGCCTTTTTGATGTTCCGTTGGTTTAAGAAATATTTACAAAAGAATCCTCCTATTAATGAACGCCAAATTAAAGAGATGTTTCGTCAAATGGGACGCACTCCTTCTGAAAAACAAATTCGTCAAATTGTCAATAGTATGAAACAGGCTAAATAAAAGAGTAATGGAACAGGTTTATGTTGTTTTAATTATTTTATTAACTGTTGTTATTTTTTTGATAATGAATTATTCTTATCAAAATAAGACTAAAGATAAAATTAAAAAGTATTTATTATCTTGTGAGTCATTAGAACAAGAAGTGTTAAAAAGTTTTTTACAAGAGAGTCAAAAAGATTTTTTGTTAACTAAAGATGCTGCTATTACTAAAAAGTTATTAAAGTTAAAGATTATTGAGATTAAAACAACTATTGTTAATCATAAATGTAATAGTTATATTCTCAATCCTTTAGTTAAAAAAGTTATTAAGGATAATCGTCGTTTAACTAAAATGTATTTAAATAATTAAATAATAAAAAAAACACCTTTTGAAAAAGGTGTTTTTTTTTTTTTTTGATAATAGGTTTTATTGAGTAATTAATTCATGATAAGGGGCTACTTTAATTTTAACATGAGGGTTAAGACTAATTAAACGTGAAATAGGACATCTTTGGTGGGTTTGTTCTAAAATTATTTGGGTTTGTTCTAATGACATTTTATCAATTCCTAAAATAGCAGTTGGTTTAAAACAAAAACCTTGTTTATCTTTTAAGATTTCTAAAGTAATTTTTACTTTTAAATCTTTATCTTGTTGTCCTTGTTCTTCTAATACTTTTTTAGAAGTTTTATAAAAACAGATAGCCCAAGAAAGACAAAATAAATCTTTAGGTCCTGATTGATTAGAACTAGGTTCTAAGGCTGAAACTAATTTTTTAGTAGTACCGCTTTTTTCTTCAAAAAAACATAAATCATTTAAATGCGGATGAAAGTAAGTAGTAGTTTGAAAAATGATCATTTTAAGTCCTCTTTTGTTTATCTATAAAATAGTTTTATTTTATCTTTTAAAATTACTATTTCTATTTTTATTATAACATTAACAGCTATAAAGTGATATATATTTGTTATTGTTTCTATTTATTTGCTTTATTGTTATAAGATAACTATGATATTATTGTTTGGTACGGTAAAACAATAAGGGTTAATATTTGTCTTAAAGTCATTTTAAAACTTCCCTTTATTTATATTTTCTCTTACTTCACAATCCAAATATAACCTTTATGAGCTAAAAAAATACAAACAGTAATAATAATATACCTAAAATAGGTAATAACCAATACATAAAAAAACCTTAAGGTCAATTTTTTTCTTCTAAAAAATTTTATTTTGGAATAATAACGTTTGATATTTTTTGCCATTTTGAATCTCCTTTTTTAATTTTTTTATAAATAGGGAAAATAATTTTTTTCACTTATCACCTATTCTTTTCAAGTCTATAGGTATAATTTTGGATATTGAAATATTTTAAAATATGAGGAATATCTTTTTTATCTAGGACATTGATGTTATGTCTTATTAATTTAGGTTTGGTATTTAATCATCCTTGTTAAATAAGTTTGGCAATCGTATAATTTAATGATTGATTTGGGTTGGTTATGAAAATAATTATAAGCAAATATTGAATTATTAAATAAAATAAAAAATATAAAAGAAAAAAATTAAGATAAATTTTTTCGGTTTTTTTAATCATTGATTTTCCTCCTTTAGGGTTAATCTAATGATCTTATTAATTAGTTATATAATGTCTTTTTGATAAAGAAAAAAGACTCTGGAAAGAGTCTTTGTGATTATAATTATATATATTTTTTAATTTAAATTATTTAATTTATATTGCAAATTAATATATATTTGCCTTAGATTATTTATTTTTTTATTAGTTAATTTATTTTCTTGATGTTCATTATTAATTTCTTCTATTGTTTTATTTGGATGCAACAAACAACCACAACTTAAATTATTTATATCTATTTGCTTTTTTTTACATGAAAAATTATAAATTTGTTTTTTGATGTCCTTTAATGTGTTAACAATAGAAAGTTTTTGATAAAGAATTTTAATTTTTTGATCTAGATTATATAATTGTTGTTGGAGTCCTGTAATATCTACATCATAAATTGATAAAAAATCAACTTTAGTAACTAATTTATTTATTTCTAAATCCAATTCATAAATTTTATTCTCTATTAAATTTGAATCTGTTAAATTATTATAATCATTCATTGCCATTACTTGATGATTATTTAAAATAAATATAAATCCTATAAAAATAATTAAACAAATATAAATCATTTTAAATTTGTTTTTAAATTCAAACAT
>NZ_JAGVRH010000020.1 GCF_018274325.1 'Fragaria x ananassa' phyllody phytoplasma
TCTTCAAGGCCATAGATGGAAGTTTGGATATCGAAATATTTTAAGATGTTGGGGATATCTTTTTTATCTAGGACGTTAATATCATGTTTTTTAAATTTAGGTTGGGTGTTTAACCATTCTTGTTGAAAAGTTTCATAGTCTGTTAATTTTATTTTGGCTTGGGTATGTTTGCGAAAATAGTTATGAGCGTAGATTGGGTTATGGAATAAAAGAAAGTTCAAACAAATAATAATTAATAAAAGAACTTTTTTAGGGATTTTGTTTGATTCATATCTTTTTCACCTCCTTAAAGTTTGAATTTATGGCCTAACCAATTGTGTGTTGTGTGTTAGGTAAAAGAAAAAGACCCTTGGAGGGGTCTTTGAATGATGTTTTAATTTTTATTTTTCTTCTGGAATAGTATTTAAATCTAAATTTGTTGTTTTTTTATTGCTCGATTGAGATTCTGTTTTTAGATTAATATCCGAACAAACCCATTCTTCTATTTCTTTAACGGAAGCGTTATGTAAAAGGGGATATTTTTGTTTTATATTTTGAATTATTTCTTTTTGTTTTTTTACTAATCTAAAAAAATCATTAACTTCTTCATCAGTAGGTTGTGCTTTTTGTAAAATTTGTTTATTTTTATTGTTTTGCATCGCTATTAATTGGTGATTATTAATTATGAATAATAATCCTATAAAAGTGATTAAACAAAGATGAATTATTTTAAATTGCTTTTTTAATTGAAACATTATTTAAATCTCCTTTATTTTTATCCCTCAGATGGGGTTATTTCATAGAGGGAGTTGAGGGAGGATAAAGCGGATTGTTGGTTTTGTTCTAACCTTCTATGTAAATCTCTAATGGAATCGTTTTTTAAATCTTCTGCATGACTAAGTTGTTCGGTTAAAGATTTTTTTTTGATTTCATAAAATTGATCTGGGTTAAGTTCACTTATTTGTTTATTGTAATTGTCACATTCTTGTTGATATTCATCAATCCAAGATTGAGATTGACTTTGACCACTTTTATTGAAATTAATCAAATTTTTTTTAATTTCATTAATTTCGGTTATTTCTTCTTGTGAAAGAGTTAATGTTAAAGTTGTATCTTTGTTTTCAGATAAGATATAAGTTTTTATTTTTTCAAAATCTTCTTTAGTTATTTGTTTTTTTGGGTTAGGAGATTCTATATTTTCACGTTTAGTCCTTGATGGTTGATTTGGTTCTTTGTTATCTTTTAATTCTTTATGATAATTTGATAATGATTTTTGTTCTTTTTTAGCATCATTAATACCTAGAAAAATACCAACAGTAATAATAATTACAAATATTATAACAGCATAAATAGTTGTTTCGTATTTTTTAAAAAAATTCATTTCTTTTAATACCTTTCCGATAATAGTAGTAATTTATATATTATCTATTTAAAGAAATTAATCACTACTATTATACAACTTTATTTGTTTTAAATTTAAAGAAAAAGTGATTTAAGAAGGAATAATTATTAATTCTGGAATTTTTGTTTTATTTTTTTGTTTAATTTCTTCTTGAGTTTTAGTGTAGTTAGGGTTTGTTTGCTTTAGTTCTTCTTTGAGTAACTTTATTTCTTCGTCGATTGGTTCTAACTTTATCTCTAGTTGTTCTATTTGTGTGATTTTTGGTTGTTCTATTTTTATTTCGTCGGTTATTTGTTGTCTTTTTGATTCTAATTCTTCTATGATTTTGGTATATTCGTTGATCCAAGATTTAAATTCCTTTTTAAAATTTTTGTTTAATACTTCATTTTGTTCTGATGCTTGTTGTAAATTTTCTTGTTTTATTCGATTATTATATTCTTCTATTTTCTTTTCATAGTCTTTATAGTCGGCGTCGAGTTTGGCTAGGTCGCGGTCGATGTCATTGGTATACATTTCTAAAGTTTCTTTGCTAATCATTAGTGGATGTTCTTTACCTTCTTGGATGCTTTCGTTAATCATATGCCATATACGATGGCCTTCGTGAATAACAAAAGTTGCTTTTGTTGCACCTTGGGAAAATTTGCGAGTGAAAGAAGCAGTTTTGCCAATGATTTTCAAGCCATATTTGGCTGGGATTAAATCGGTTACTTTATCGAAGGCTTTGAATCCCATTTTACATGCGTTACCAAAAGAGAAGGAGTTTTCTGCTTCATAGGTTTGCATTCGACCATGCATTTCACGATAGGTTTTTTTTAAATCATTGTATATTTCACGTTCGGCTTTTATTTCTTCCAGTTTTTTGTTGACTTGGTCGATGTTTTTTTGGATTTCATCACGGCGTTGCTCGACTGATTGGATTAAATTAAAATAAGATTTTTCATCAGCAGATAATTCATTATATCTTTTTATTAAATCGTTTTTTAAATCTTCTGCATGACTAAGTTGTTCGGTTAATGATTTAATTTTTATTTCTAATGTTCCTATTTGGGTTTTGATTTCAGTGATTTGTTTAACTAATACAATCTTTTCATCATAAAGGATATCTAATTTAGCGCGTAATTTTTGTTTTTCAGTTAAATCAGTAGCTTCTTCGATTTGTTGTTCCGTGAGTTTTATCTCTTTTTCTTTGTTAGCTAATGCTTCTTCTTTTTGTTTTAGTTGTTCTTTTAAGATATTGATATTATTTTCGGTTTCTTCTTTTTGAGTTTTGATATCTTTAATTTTAGTTTCTGTTTGGTTAACTAGTTGTTCAATTTTCTCTTTTTGTTCTTGGGTTAGTTTTTGTTCTTCATAGAGTGTTTTTAATTCAGCGTCTACTTTGGTTAACTCTTGTCCCCAATTATCTTTTAATCCTTGGTAATTATTGATGACTTCATCATATTTATCAATGGCTTTGTCAATTTCGTTCACTAATTGACCAACATATTTACTTGATGGTTCTTTGGGTTTATGAAAGAAACATAAGTAAATGAAGCCTAAAATAGCAATGATAATTAAAAAGTAAGTTAAATAACCTTTCCATGTTGTAGGGTGTTGAGTTGGTTTAGATTTAATTAGTTGATTGCTAAAAAGTTTGTTTTTGAAGTATAGGAAAATACTAAAAATAGTGGATGCTATTAAAACCCAAGTGAAATAAGATTTAAAGGTTAAATAAGTTTTAATTAAATCTAAAGGTGTTTTCATAATTATGCGCCTCTTTTCACTTTGTTTTGTTGTTCGATGGTGTTTAAAATGGCGTCATCTTGAGAAATAATCATTTTATAAGCTTGCTTTAAGTCTTCTTGATTAATTTCGTTTCTTCTTGTTTCACCTTGACCGCGGTTTTTAGCGAAGATAGTGACTGTTGTTTTTAAAAGGTTTTCTAAAGTTCGATTGGCTTTTTTAAATTGATGATTAGCTGGTAATCTTTCTAAAGATTCATTGATAACTTCGTATAAGTATTGTTTAGCTTCTTCACTATAAGGGTTTTTTCTTTTATTAATTAAGAATTCTAAAAATTGTTTTCTTTCTTCTTTATTGCCTGGTTTAACTTCGATATTGTAAGTAAATCTTGATTTAATGGCTTCATCTATGTTATTAATGCGATTAGTGGCGCCAATAATAAAGATTGGTTTATCAGGATTATTTTCAAATGATGTCATTTCCGTTTTAAATTGGTTAACCACATTAGCGATTTCCGAACCAGCTTCTAAGGTGTTTAAATCAGCAAAGATTGTTTCACATTCGTCTAAGAAAATGATGGCTCCTTTATTTTTAGCTGCTTCTTGGCGCGCTGTCATAAATAAATCTTTTACCAGTTGAGGGGCGATACCTTTGAATTTTTGAGAAAAGATAGAACTACTTACTTCAAAGAAAGGAAGATTAGTTTCTTTGGCTAAGGCTCTCGCTAAGGTTGTTTTCCCCGTTCCTGGGACTCCATACATTAAGATCCCTAAAGGGTAATCGACCTCACCAATATTGGTGTATTTGTCTTTGTTATTAAGATAATCAATGAATCCTTCGACTGCTTTTAATTCTTCTTTGAAACCAATTAATTGCTTAAAATTAGGAAATTTTTGGTTGTTAGAAGGATTAAATAATGATTCTTCTGATGTTTTTTGTTGTTGATTAATAGCGTTTATTGCTTCTAGTTTGGGAGTTAGTTTATTTTCGATTTCGTTAAGTTTATTTGTTTGAGTTATTTGTTTTTCTTTGATTTGATAAATATTAGTTTTATGAGTTTTTAGTTCGTTTTGTAATTCATTATTTTGATTAGTAATTTGGTTTTGAATTGCGGTTTGGTTTTGTTGTAGTTGGTCTTTAGTTTCTTGGATGATTTTCCTTTGATTTTCTAATTTTTTATGATGGGTTGTAAGTTGTGTTTCAATTCCTATTAAAGTTTGATGATGAATCCAAACATAAACTGATAAACATAAAATAAATGATATTATGATACATATTATTAATTTAGTGAAATTAAAAGTTTTATTTGATTTGGTTTTTATAGTCATATTATTTCCTTTCCAAACAAAAAAGACTAAGGAATTTCCTTAGTCTTTGT
>NZ_JAGVRH010000021.1 GCF_018274325.1 'Fragaria x ananassa' phyllody phytoplasma
TTCATGATAAAATCTTTGGCACTACTTTCACAAGCAACAAATACACCGAACATGGTAACAAAATGGAACCAATCGCCAGATCTTTTTTTGAAAAAACCACTCAATTAAATTATCCTGATACTATCTTTACGGATGATAAAGTCCAAATGTTTTCCGCTTCTTTAGATGGTTATAATGCTAAAACAAACACTTTGTTAGAAATCAAATGCCCTTATGTAGACAAAAACAATAATATCTCACCATCATGGAACGGCTTTTTAAACAACCAAGAAGTGCCATTAAATTACTATGCCCAAGTTCAATGTCAACTTTATTGTTCCCAAGCCCAATTCGCTTATTTTTTAGTTTATTTTAGTGATATTGATTATCATGTAGTGCGTATTTATCAAGATAATAATTTTATTAATAAAATAATTCAAGATAGTAAAAAATATTTAGCATTATTGTACAACGCCAAACAAGAATTATCTCAAACAACTTATTTAAAACAATTAACTAAATTTAAATAATTATTAGACCTTCATTTGGAAGGTCTTTTTTTTATAACAAAAATGAGCACTAAAGGAGAATAAAATATGAAATTAATCGTTTTTGAAGGTCTCGATGGTAGCGGCAAAACCTCTTTAATCAAAAGAATTAAAAAACAATTAACAAAACAAAACCAAGAAGTTATTGTTTTACAAGGATTAGGCAGTTCTTCTATCGGACCAACCATTCGTGATATTTTTTTAACCAATGCCCAATTAAAACCATTAACTCGCTATTTATTGAGTTTTGCTAATATGTTGCAAATCCAAGCAGAAACAATTCAACCCCATTTAAAAACTAACAAGATCATCCTAATGGATCGTTGGTTAGGTTCTAATTTTGCTTATCAAGCTTATCCGCATCACATTGATAAAAATTATCATCTCTTTAATTTATTTAATAAAACATTTATTAAACCAGATATGACTGTTTATTTACAAATAGAACCTCAATTAGGATTAGAACGAAAAATAAACCAAAAAGAACACAAATTAGATGTGATCGAGTCAATTCCTTTATCATATTTTAATAAAGTAAGCCAAGGATATGAAGTATTTTTAAAAAGACAAAATATCGGTTATAAATTAATCTTAAAATCAACAAACGATAATACAATATTAACCCATCAAAAACAAATCATGAAACAAATAGGAGTACTATCAAATGGCGATCATCACTAAAAAAACCTGTCAAAATGGCAACACTTATATCTATTTTTCCAATGGAAAAATCAAAACCATTAGAAAAAATGGTATCATCACTTGGAAAACCAAAAGAATTTTTAAAAATACCAAAACCAACAAAAGACCTTAATTTAAGGTCTTTTTTTTATTTAGAAAGGAAATATCCAATGTTAACGAACCAAGATTTTATAAATATTCAACAATTTAATACTAACAACCAAACAGTGGAAATCTTAAAATGCTTTTTTAAAAAAAATACCTTTAATCTTTTCATTAAGGAATATATGACAATCAATCACCAACAATTAAACCATTATTTTGAAGATCATAATATCAACTCACAAAGCCAAAAAGTAATCCGCGGCAAAATCAATGAATACCTCATTTTATTATATCTGCGCAACCAAGATATCACTAATTTATATCCTCAAGCCTCTTTATTTTTTATTCCCGACAATAAATTTGATTTAGTTTTATTCACCACAATCAAACGAATAATAGCGTTTAATTTCAAAACTTGCCTCCGTGAACGTTATAAACAAGCCATGGTGGAAGGACAACAAATTAAAAAACTCGACACCCGTTTTGAATATTATTTATTGACCAATAACGAAACCGAAACTCAAAGACTAAACCATAAAATTAAGCAAGGTAAAGTCCAAGGTATTAATCAAGTAATTAATTTATTTGCCAATTCAGCTAACCATTTCTTCCAAAACTTACTTACTAATGAATTTATCCCTTTTGCTAATATCAACATCATTAAAAAATAAAAAAAGGAGTTAATATAAAATGTTAACCAACGAACAAAAAGCGTTACAACAATTAATAACTTATATCGAACAAGGCCAATGGAAAAAATTAAACCTTTACTGCCAAATAATCAACCCCCAAACTCTACTGGAACCCCAAAATAAAAAAATATTTACCTCTTTAAAATATTTATTTTTAGAAAAACAAACCACTCATCCGTGGGATAAACCCACTACAAAACCAACCATTATCAAAGAGTTATTAACCTATCTCCAAACTAATTTCCCACAAGATAACTTTACTTTAGAATCTTTAAATTATTTAAATGATAATTTTGAAAACCAAAACAATCCTCATCTTTTAGATAACCTAAAACATACCTACACCCAAGAAAAACTCTTTCAACAATTAATCAAAATCATCAGCCCCACATACGAAAACCAAGATCCTTATACTAAAAACTTATATTACCAAGAAATCTTTGCTAAATTAAGAAACTTTATCTCTTCCATCCCTCACCAAAACGATAAAACCCTCTTTCATTTAAACCAAATGGTTGTTCTACATCCTGAGTTGTTTGACACCGATAACAAAGCCAAACAAAAAATAAGGGAAGAATATTACCGTTTATCTGAAACTTTTCGCGGTTTAAATCAAGCCACAAAAGGATTCAAAAAAGGCCAAATCATTACTATTGGTGGCTATACTGGCTTAGGTAAAACTTCTTTTGTTTATAATCTTTTATTAGATATCGCCAAAAAAAACACCAAGAAAGTTCTGATTATCCTCATATTTTGGTATTTTCTTATGAAATGACTTTAGAAGAAAATTTAAGTCGTTTATTAGCCCACCAAACTCAAATACCCTTAGAGATTATTTTAGATAAAAATCTGGCAAACTTAAACATCACAACACAAAACTACACCGAAAGGATGCAACAAGCCCAACAATTTTTTGCCAATATTAATTTATCATTTAGTTATGATAAAAGCAAAAACATTGCTTATGTCATTGATTTAGTTTATCGCCTTCATTTAGAAACAAAAGCGGAAATTATTGTTATTGACCACCTCCAAATAACAAAAGCTACTAACTACTTAGAAAACGATCGTTTAGTTATCGACGAAATTATGACTAAACTCAAACAATTAGCCATTGAATTAAATATCGTTATTATCATTTTATCTCAATTTTCTAGAGATACTTATACTAACTATAAAGGTAAATCACCAGAAATAACCGCTTTAAAAGGAAGTGGTGGCATTGAAACTAACTCCGATATCGTCTTAATAATGTCTGAATTCCAACCTAAACTAACCAAAGACAATGAAAAACCTATAAATATATATAATTCGGTCTTAAATCAACTATATTTAGAATCAAATGACAATGAAAATCAAAAAATAATCGAAGTATGTATCAAAAAAAACCGCAGTGGCACCAAAAAAACCTTACTTTATCATTTCGAAACGACCACTCAAACTTTCCAAGAAATAGGTTATGTTTTACCTTATCAAACGGAAACTTATTATTAATCAAAAAAACTAGGAGTAAAATAAATGAATTATCAAGAAAAAATAAAAAACATTCAAACTA
>NZ_JAGVRH010000022.1 GCF_018274325.1 'Fragaria x ananassa' phyllody phytoplasma
AATTACAAACTCAAGGAATATCAACTTATAAAAACGATGAATTAACTGCAATTGATAACAAAAAAAGTAAATTACAAAGTGAAACATCAGAACTAGTTGGCCAAATAGGAGACATTAAAGTCAAAATTGGTAAATTAGAATCTAAACAAAGAATGTATGAAGACATGTTATCAAGTGCCCAAGAATTTAAAAAAGATTTAGAGTCGCAATATACAAATGCTGAAATACAATACAAACAATCAACCCTATCCTCCCTCAACTCCCTCTACGAAATCATCTAAAAAATAATTAATAATCAAAAAGGAGGATAAAAAAATATGGTAAAAAAAATAAACAAGAGGAATATTTTACAAAAGATAAAATTATAAACTCTCTAAAATATGTTTTTTTCATTATTATACTATTATTAGGAATTATTTATTGGAACATCAACTTTAACATAAATAGAGAAGAAACCAAAATAGATAAAGTTGACAACACTTTAACTGATTTTAAAAAAAGAAACTAAACAAGATTTTAAAGACACGCAATCTAAATCAGAACAAAATTTTAAAGACATGCAAACTAAATTAGATAATTTAAATAAAAAATAAATATTTCAATAAAATTAAAAAGGCGTTTATAAATATGAATATCTTAATTAAAAAAATTTTTGTTTATTTTATAATTTATTTTAAAAATTGATAAATTAATTGTTAAAATTTGAACTCTCTTTTCGAAAGCACTCGGTCTAGAAAAAATAATAAGGAGGTAATTTAAAGATTATGAATTTATTTATTGATACAATATTAACTTTTTGTAAAGTTTGTTTAGCTGTTTGTTGCGGATGTAATACAATAGATATTTATAAAGAAGAAATAGATGATTATTATCGTCCCGTTAAACAACAACAAAAATTAACTTATCATAAAAACCAGTTAAATAAAATGTGTTCATTAATACTTTCAGATGAAAATTGTGAAAAAAAATTTGAATATAAGCACGAAATCAAAGATATAAAAGAAATAATAGATAATATAAATAGTTTTAATTTGGAAGAAATAATACAATTCAAAACAACAATTTGTAATTATTATGAAGTCAAATACAATAAATTTTTTTATACATAAAAAAAATAACATTCAACCAAGACCCTTTCCAGGGTCTTTTTCTTTTACCCTAAACACTCACATCATTTGTCTAGGCCATAAACTCAATACCAAGGAGGAAAATTAAACATGAATCAAACAAAACCCCTAAAAAAGTTTTTTTATTAACTATTTCTTTATTAATCTTTATTTTATCCCATCACTCTATCTATGCCTATAACTATTTCCACCAACAAACCAAATCAAAAATAAAACTATCTGACTACCAAAACCTCCAAGAAGAATGGTTAAACACCCAACCTAAATTAAAAAGATACGACATCAACGTCCTAGATAAAAAAGATATCCCTAACATCTTAAAATATTTCGATATCCAAACTTCCACCTATGGCCTTGAAGAACCTTCATACAATCCTTATAATAAACAATTTTTTTATCCTAAACTCAAAAACCCTCCTCAAGGTCTTTTAGGCGTCTACTTTAAACCTCGTTCTAATCCCTTTAATATCAAATACCCTTATGATGAAGATTATGAATATACTCTCGAAAACCTTTTAAAATACGAAATCGCCATTGAAGAATCCTTTGTCTTTTGGGATGCCAAACAAAAACCTAACGAAGATAACCCAAATATACAATTAATAGTTTCTAATATCTTCGTCAGTCAAAACAAAGAAGAAATAATTAATCAATACTTAATCAACAACAACATTATCAAAGAACCAAAACTCATCAAATTAGGTTGTTACAACACCACACCTAACACTGGTTTGGTTGTTCCCTTGCCCCAAGAAACTCTAAATGATGTCAAAATCGATGCCATTTATTTTGATGATGACATTAGGATTATGAGCGAATCACCCAAAAAACAACTTTTAAGGCAACATATAGAAAACATACAAGAAATCGCCCAACTCCCAGATACCGTCGAAGATCTCTTAAAACTTTCCAACGGTGCCAAAAACATCTATCTTTTTACATTTAACACACAAAAAAGACCAATTCACATTAATCTCCCAGACAACATTAATCCCTATGAAGCCATCCGTGATTGGAAAAGGTCCAACAATTTATATGCTTATGAAGGAGAATGCAATAAACAAACTCAAAACGGCAATAATCCTATAACTATTACCGAACCTGCTTATAAAGAAATTAAAATACCATATACTCTTAATTTAATAGAAAACACTTTTGAAACCGAAGACAAAATATATCGCATCACTTGTCAAGATGCGCAACCAAAAAGCGATATTTTAAACACTTATCAAAAAGATTATGTAAAATGGTTAGAACAATGTTATATCCAATATGGTTGTACTGTGCTGTTCTTTTTTATTAGACAACTTTTGTTTTTAAAATTGTTCTTTAAGACTTAATCATTAGTCTTAAAGAATTTTTAAAAAGTAAAAATTGTCTAAACTTTTGTAACACCTCAGTTCTTTTAAATTGTTATGATTAGTAAAATGAAAAGTTACAATAATTGTAATAATAAGACCAATTAAATAAAAAAACACTTTAAATTGTTTTTTAGTTCTTCCATTTTGATTCTCCTTTTTTAATTTTTTTTAATTGATTAAGTTTTAGTTTTTACGAATTTTAAAACTAATTTCATTTTTTTGGAATTTTATATTTCGTTGATGCCAAAACTTATTTTTTTTCAATAGTTTAAAGACTTATTGAGGTTAAAAAAAAGCAATTTAATAATTGGTTATAATAATAATGAGTCAAAGATAATAAAAAAAAAGAATGAAAGAAAAATATTAAAAGATAGAAAATAATTTCTAGTTTCATATAATTTATTTTTTCAATTTCTTGATCGTTATATTTTTAAGAGTTTCTATTCGTCTTAAAATTAAATTAAGTTTATAAGATATTTCTTGATTCGAATAACTAGGTTGATGATCTTCATTAATATTTCCTAAAGGAATGCCAAAACTTAATCTAATAATATTTAATTCGTTTTCGTTTAATTTGGTTTTAAGTTTTTTAAGCAGTAATTCATGGTTTATTTGTTTTAACCACAATTGATGAGGATTAGGGGAATTTAATAATGCCAAAAGTGTTTTTCTTCTCCAAAAGAGGTGTTATTGGATTTATGGGTTTTTTGTGGAATTGAAGGGGATTGGCTTTTTCTTATCAGTTCATTGATTGCAAATTTTATTTTTGGAGTTGCGTAAGCAATAAAGTCATAACCTAAATCTTGTTAATTATTGAGAGTTTTCATTAATCCTAAGATTCTTTCTTGGTATAAATCCTTTCTTTCTAATAAACACGCGGATAATATTTAAATCTGTTTACTATCTTATTTACTAACGGTAAATGTAAATTGATTAATTGATTACGAATTTCTAAATTCTTTTT
>NZ_JAGVRH010000023.1 GCF_018274325.1 'Fragaria x ananassa' phyllody phytoplasma
TCATTTATCCGTCTTATCAATCCTAACTCACAATATAACATTAAACCCAAAATCTCACATAAAAAAATCCTTTTTTTTTACATTCGATTTTGGTGTACTTAATGTTTTATATATTGTGAGGATTGACAAGCGGAATCCACAAACACAGATCTAAAAAAGAATGAGGGGGAAGAGAAAAGAAATAGTGCATTACTTAATACATCCTCCCTTCTTGCTGAACATAAAATTGATTATTTTTATTTAACTAATTTTTATTTTCAATTTTGATATTGTGATCTTTGATCTTTGAAAATAAAGAAAAGTTTACAAAACTATTTTTATTTAATGTCCTCAGATTGATTTTAATTAAGATAAATCATTTTTTTCTTATTTTTAACTAATTTAAATAACAATTTATCTTCTAATTTTAGTAAAATTAAATTTGGACGGATAAATAAATATTCCATATCAAACTTTAAACTCTTTTTATTAATTTATTTTTTCATGTCTAAATTTAAAATTTTTATTAGAAAGATATTTTTAAATATGTATTTAACTTTAAAAAAGATAAAATTTAGCTTTAAATTTTTTTTAACCATAATTTTTTTTATTTATTTATTATTAAATTTTAATAAAACAAATTTAATTTTTGCTGGTAAATTTTATTCAAAAATGGAAAAAACAGATTCTTCAGAAAAAATTTTTAATTCTTCGGAAAAAAAAATTGAAATTTTAGAATATCAGATAGATAATTTATCAAAACAAAAAAATTTAATTTCACAAGAAATAAAAGATAATTTAGAAAATTTATTATTTCATTTAGAAATTCAAAGTGAAAAAAATCCTAATGTTTCAGAAAGAAATTCAATTTTTTTAAAATTTCAAATAGAATTTTTAAAGAAAAATCAATCTGATCTTAAAAAAAAATTATGCAAAATATCTTTAGATCAAATAGATTTAAAAATTAAATTAAGAAAAATTTTATACTCTTGTAAAAATTAGTTTTTAATTTATTATTAACAATATAAAATAAATTATAAATATTTTTCTTGTTGACATAAATCTATTTTGAGTTATAATAAAAATAATTATCTGATATTTTTTTAATTATTTTTTTAGTCATTTTTGGTTTTCTCCTACTTTTTTTTAATAAGTTACGATGTTAAATCTATGATCTTCTATATTCAAATAGGTGATAAGCGTTAAAGAATTTAAAAATTATTTATTTTTGCTTTGGGAATTAACATTTATAACTAACCTTTATCTTTCACTATTTATACCTATGTTATACCTTAATTTTAAGGTTTTGTAACAAAAAAATGTAAAAAAAACACCAAAAACCCTATAAAAAAGAGGGTAAAATATATAATAATTAAATTAAAAAAAATAAAAATAAAATCCTTTCTTGATATTTAATATTAAACTATAAACCCTAAACCTCTTAATTGTCCACGTGGTATATCCTTCATATACTAATTCTTTAAGTGTACGATATCATGATTTTGTTTTTTAAGTTGTTTAATTGCTTCAAAAATATAACAATGACTTAGGTTATTAAAGTTATTGGTTTTAATCAAACTTATAACAGCATTTATTTTTTCAGGGTTTAAAAAAATGTTCCTAATAATGATTGCTCTACTTCTAATAATTTATCCTTCTTTTTCAATTTGGATATAAAAAAATAGCCAAAACGTTTATTTTTAATTAATAAACAATTTGGCTATTTTGTTAGTTTTCAACTGGTTTCATTTTTTTGGGGTAGTTTAGTTGGTTTAAACAATAATGCAAAAAATATGAATTATTATTTTATTTTTGATAGAATGTTGGTATATTTAAAAAAGGAAATTATAACAAATGGAATTATTTAAGATATTAATTATTATTGGGATTTTAGTTGTTTTATTTGGAGTTATTCCTTTATTTATATATTTTTCTCAAAGACAACAAAATAAAAATCGGATAAAAAAAGTTAATTTAAAACAGATGATGATTGCTTATTATGTTATTTTTGGAGTTACTGTAATTGGGTTAGGTGGTTTTTTATATTTAGATATCAAATATGATATAACTAATAAAAATAAGGTTTATAATATTCCTAATTCTAAAACAGAAACGCAAGATGAATGGTTTCAAGGAAAAAGTGGTATAAGATATATACTTGATAGAATTAACACACCATATAAAAACATTGAAGGAAAATGGATATGGCATGATAGTATTCATGAAGAAGGAACATGGATGATTAAAAGAACCTACAAACACTATGGACTAGATGGACTTGATAAATGCCAACATCCTGAATCTGTACCTACTGATTTAGCGCCGTTCACTAAAAATCCTTTCGACAAATGGTATGAATCACATAGAGAAAATATTAATTATTTCGGAACTTTTTGGCCCCTTCATAAAAGTAATGATTCAGAATTTGATGAAATAAATTTTCTTAATAAACTATCAAAGTATTATTATGAATTCGAATATGAAGGCCCTAAATGGTTATTAGAAAAAGATAAAGACTTTTTCATGGATGAAGTTGAATGTCCTTTAGAATCAAACCCTATAAACAAAAAAATCTATTATCTCCACTTCAACCCAGTTAAAGGATATATTACTTTATATAATCAAAAATATAACACACAAAAAAAGGAATAATTTAAACCTTTTAAAATAACAATAAATCTTACTCAAAAAGATTTTATTATTATTTTTTTTAATTAAAAATTAAAAAACGTTAATTAACATCAAAAACTTATAAATTAAGATAATATTAATCAAACAGAAATGAGTTTAGAAATGGAGAAAAAGTTAAAATTATATTCTTTTGATATTAAATTAAAGGCT
>NZ_JAGVRH010000024.1 GCF_018274325.1 'Fragaria x ananassa' phyllody phytoplasma
AGATAATTTGAAAGTGACTACTGTTTTGGATGGGATTTTGATTTTTTTACCTGTTTTAAGGTTGCGTCCTATGTAGGCTTGACGGGTTTTTAAGATGAATTTGATTAATTTAGGGGATAAGATTACTTCTTCATGAGTAGTGATAGCTTCTATCAAAGTATTTTCGAAGTTTTTATAAAATGTTTCGGTTTGAGTGATTGAAGTTTGGTTAACTTCTGCTAGTTTTTTAATTAATTCTTTTTTAGTCATTTTTAGTTTTCTCTTTTTTATTTTTATTGGTTTTAGCTTTTGGTTTTAATTTACTACGGTCTTTGAAATAAGTACCACGATAAATTTCAGTCATGGCGTCGCTCATATTTTATTTCTCCTTTGTTTGTTTATTTGTTTTTGTCCATTTTATCTATCATTTTGTCAATTTTTTCATTAATTTTATTAAAATTCTCTTGTGTTTCTTTTTTAGATTCATCTAATTTTGAATCCACTTGAGATATATTATTGCTTAAATGATCGCTTTTTGTATTAATATGTTTTTTTAAATGGTTATGTTTAGTAAATTGTGTGGCAAGTGTGATTATAATAAAGAACATAGTAGCCATACTATAAATAAATAATTCTTGTTGTAATTTTTGCATTTTGGTTTTTTTCCTTTTTTGTTTTTTTTATTTTAAAATAAAAATAACAGGGCATAAAGATACCGTTATTATAGAAATAGAGTCTCCCCAAGAGGCTCTTTTATTTTACCTACTTGATAAGGAGTATATAATAATATGTTGTTTTAAAAAGGTAAATTATCTGTTTGAGGTTTATTATCTAAAAAGATGACATTATGTACGATAACTTTTGTATTTGTTTTCTTTTGACCTTCTTTGGTGGTATATTTTTGGATAGATAATGTTCCTTCTAGATAAATTTTAGATCCTTTATGTAAGTATTTATGAAGATTTTCAGCTTGGGTTCTAAAAACAACACAAGGAATAAATTGCACCTTCTCTTTGGTGTGGTTGACTGCTAATGGAAAATCTATTTTAGGGATTTGTTCGTTGTTGACATTAAGATATTGTTTGTCGAGGTCATGAGTGATACGACCAATTAATTGGATTTTGTTTAACATTTTTTATTCTCCTTATTTTTTTTAGTTTAAATGTTGATGATTTTATTATTATTTGATAAAGTTATTTTTATTTTTGTTGTATTGAGTTTAAATTTGACATTAAGTGATAATAATATGAGTCAAAGATAATAGAAGCAAAGAATGAAAGAAAAAAATTAAAAAATATAAAATAATTTCTAGTTTCATATAATTTATTTTTTCAATTTATTAATCGCTATATTTTTAAGAGTTTCTATTTGTCTTAAAGATAAATTAAGTTTATAGGCTATTTCTTGATTGGAATAACTAGGTCGATAATCTTCATTAATATTTTCTAAAGGAACGCCAAAACTCAATCTAATGATATTAAATTCATTTCGACTTAATTTGGTTTTTAGTTTTTTAAGTAGTAATTCATGGTTTACTTGTTTTAACCATAATTGATGCGGATTAAGGGTTTTATTATAATACCAAATATGTTTTTCTTCTTGAAAAGAAGTGTTATTGGATTTATGAGTTTTTTGAGGGATTGAAGGGGAATGACTTTGTCGTATTAGTTCATTGATTGCAAATTTTATTTTAGGAGTTGCGTAAGTAATGAAGTCATAACCTAAATATTGGTAATTATTTAAGGATTTGATTAAACCTAAAATTCCTTCTTGGTATAAATCCTCTCTAGTTAATAATTTAGGGTAATATTTAAATCTGTTTACTATCTTATTTACTAGTGGCAAATGTAAATTGATTAATTGATTACGAATTTCTAAATTCTTTTTATTTTTTAAAAATTCTTGAAATAATTCTTGTATTAACATTTTATTCCTTTCTAAAAACGTTTTTAGAAAAGATATGAAAATTATTTTAGTCTTTGAAAAGAAAAAAAAGACTAACTATTAAGTTAGTCTTAAAGAATTTTTAAAAAGTAAAAAGTGTCTAAATTTTTGGAACACGGCAGTGCGAACAAAGTTTAAATCCACGGCCACATAATGACTTGGAAAAAGCATTGTTTCAAATATGCAAACAAAATTCATATATTACAACAGATGGAAGAAGAAAAAGACGTTTGGGATATCGGGTGGTTCATCAAAAATTAAAAGAAGTTGATTTTAAGATTAATCCTAAAACAGTATTAAAATTGATGCGTAAATTTGGTCTATTATCTGAAAGAATCAAACATAAACCTCAAATATTATTATGATTTAGCTGTTAAAAGAGAAAATAACTTAAAAAATCTTCTTCAAAATAATTATGAAGCGAAGCATTCATTAGAAAAATTATGTACTGATATCACTTATATTCCTTTTGGGGTTGATAATAAAAAATTATTTGTGTCAGCT
>NZ_JAGVRH010000025.1 GCF_018274325.1 'Fragaria x ananassa' phyllody phytoplasma
AAACCTTCTATTTGGGTTTTAACTGTTTGTAAATAATTATGAATGTTTTTAGTTTTTGATATTTCACTAGGTAATTGCTGGATCAAAGTTAATAAATCTCTTTTTTAATGAATTTTCTTTAATTAAATCAATATATGTTTCTAAATGTTGACTCGAAGGAGTCATGTCACTTAACTCAATTAAATAATTAATCCCTCCGATTTTATTTAAATGATTATTGTTTTTTAAAATAGAACTTACAGAAATATAATCAATATCATGATTTTTTTTTTAAGTTGTTTCATTGCTTCAAAAATATAACGATGACTTGGGTTGGCAAAATTGTTAGTATTAATCAAACTTATAACAGCATTTATTTTTTCGGGATTTAAAAACAATGTTCCTAATAATGCTTGCTCCGCTTCTAACATTTATCCTCCTTTTTCAATTTGGGCATAAAAAAATAGCCAAACTGTTTATTTTTAATCAATAAACAATTTGGTTATTTTGTTGTTCTTAACTGGTTTCATTTTTTTGGGGTACTTCAAAATACAATTATCTTCTATATATTCATGGAACCTATGATTATTATTACAAGACCATTTACAATAATCTTCAAATGAAATATCAGGATTAACTAAAAAAATACTTAATCTATTACGCATTAAAACAGTTCTTTTAGGAGCATATTTAACATTATATTCAAAACCTCTTTGACCACCTATAATATTTTTTAACAAACCAACACGTCTAATTTCAGGTATACTTATATCATCAAAAATACTTACTTTATAAGCGTTTTTATGATTTTCTTTGCTAAAATCAAACTCACCTCTGGTATAATTATAGTGAAGGTTTAAATGTGATAAATAACTTAATATGAATTCGGTTTTACCAAGTCTACTAGGTCCTTCAATCACAATAGATTTAATTCTTTTATCTGATAATTTAGAATTCATGATGTTTAATTGTGAATTTATAGCATCTATTATCTTTTTAGTTTCAGAGTTGGTTTTGAATGAATCAAAAGAATATGCTGCGTTGCTAAATTCTTCTTCTTCATCCAACTCTTCATCTTGTTTGATGAACTTTTTTTTTAAAATTCGATCAATAAAATCTATTTGTTCATAATAAAAATCACGGTCTAAATCTTTAATAAAAGCATCAAGAGATTTTTTAACTTGATTAAAAGTTAATTTTTCATCATGATAATACTCATCTTTTAACCTAACGATTTCATCATAAATTAATTGTTTACGTTCTTCTTTTTGATTTTGACGAACGTATTTTTTGTGTCTAGGGGTGCCTTCTTCGATGAAGTCGCCATCTTTTTTTTTATATAGTCAATTGATTTTTCGATATCACGAGCAGTTTCAATTTTAGGATGAAAACCTTCAATATCAAAATATCTTTGACTTTTAATAATTATTCTTTTCGTTAATTAAAATAAAACATGAGTATGAATTTCTTTATGGTCTTGATGGTTTTCGGTATTAGAAATAATATATGAAATTTCTTTTTTTTGAAACAATCAATTCTTTAATATGATTATGGATTTTATCTTTACCCAAAGGACATTTGGAATAAGTTAAAAAGATATCTTTTGCATCTAATCTAAATTTAGTTTTTTTCATTTTATATTCTCTTTCTTGAATAAAACCCTATTAATTTAGGGGCCTTTTTTTATTTATCTTTACTTAATAATTTATAGTAATAAAGTCATAACTGGTGCCATTTGACCCAAAGATGCACCCAAAGATGCAAAGATAGGAG
>NZ_JAGVRH010000026.1 GCF_018274325.1 'Fragaria x ananassa' phyllody phytoplasma
TGCATCTTTGGGTCAAATGGCACCAGTTATGACTTTATTACTATAAATTATTAAGAAAGGAAAAATAAAATGTTAAATAAAGTTCAATTAATTGGTAATATCACTCATGATTTAGATTTAAAACGAATTAGTACTTCTAATGGTGAAATCTCTAAATTAGATTTTCAAATAGCTGTCAATATCAAAGATAAAGTTCAATTTATTCCTTGTATAATTTTTCATAAACAAGCAGAAAACATGAGTTTATATTTACACAAAGGTTCAAAAGTATATTTAGAAGGTTCTTTATCGATTGAAAAATATACGAATAATGATGGCGAAATTAAATCTACTATTAAAGTAATTGTTAAAAATGTTATTTTTTTAGATAGTAAAGATAAATAAAAAAAGCCCCTAAATTAATAGGGGTTTATACAAGAAAGAGAATATAAATGAAAAAAACTAAGTTTAGATTACAATCAAAGGACATTTTTTTAACCTATTCAAAATGTCCTTTGGGTAAAGATAAAATTCATAACCATATTAAAGAATTAATTGCTTCTAAAAAACAAGAAATTTCATATATTATTTCTAACACTGAAAATCATCAAGACCACAAAGAAATCCATACCCACGTTCTTTTTCAATTAACAAAAACTATTGAAATTAAAAGTCAAAGATATTTTGACATTGACGGCTTTCATCCCAAAATTGAAACTGCTCGTGATATTGAAAAATCAATTGACTATATAAAAAAAGATGGTGACTTCATTGAAGAAGGCACCCCTAGACACAAAAAATACGTTCGTCAAAACCAAAAAGAAGAACGTAAACAATTAATTTATGATGAAATATTTAGATTAAAAGATGAATATTATTATGATAATAATTTAACTTTAACTCAAGTTAAAAAAATTCTTGATAATTTTATTATAAATCTAGACCGTGATTTTTATTTAGAACAAACAGAATTTATTAAAAGAATATTAAAAGAAATATTTATTAAAAAAGATGAAGAGTTGAATGAAGAAGAAGAATTTAGCAACGCCGTATATTCTTTTGATTCGTTCAAAACCAACTCTGAAACTAATAAGATAATAGATGCTATAAATTCACAATTAAACATCATGAATTCTAAATTATCAGATAAAAGAATTAAATCTATTGTGATTGAAGGACCTAGTAGACTCGGTAAAACCGAATTCATATTAAGTTATTTAACACACTTAAACCTTCACTATAATTATACCAGAGGTGAGTTTAATTTTAGTAAAGAAAGTCATAAAAACGCTTATAAAGTAAGTATTTTTGATGATATAAGTATACCTGAAATTAGACGTGCAGGTTTGTTAAAAAATATTATAGGTGGTCAAAGAGGCTTTGAATATAATGTTAAATATGCTCCTAAAAGAACTGTTTTAATGCGTAATAGATTAAGTATTTTTTTAGTTAATCCTGATATTTCATTTGAAGATTATTGTAAATGGTCTCGTGATAATGGTCATAGAT
>NZ_JAGVRH010000027.1 GCF_018274325.1 'Fragaria x ananassa' phyllody phytoplasma
GTTTTTTTAATGTAAATCAATTTTTACCCTTAAGAATAAAAAATCAACACAAATTGCCCTCTTTAATTGAGGGCATGAAATTTAATCATTTATTTATTAATATTTTTATATTCTAAAGGTGATAAATAGTTTATTTTTTCTTTGTGTTTCCTTTATGTTCTGAATCATAAGCGATAATAACAAAATATTTATCAACAGTTATACCATAAACGCGTTCTTTCAAATTAAGTGACATTTGATAAATATATTCATCTTCAGAAAGGTTAACGGTGTGTGTAAACCCTTTTTTAGCAAGAATTTCTTTTTTGACCGAATGGTATCTAGGCCCTTTATTGTGTGATTCTTTGATAATTTCCCATGTGTACTCAAGATATTTATTTAAGGGGGCGATAATTTTTTCTAAAACTTGAGTAAATGTTTTGATTTTTTTAAAACTGGAAATATCTGTTAAATTCCGATCAAAACGATAACGGAAAAGATCATTAACTATTTTATCCATGTTGGCAAATGTGTTTAGTATTTTTAGAAAAATATTCTAAAATATCTTTGTTTTTAATAATGTTTTTAGACCAATCAGAATTAATATAATATGTGTTTTTCCATGGGTCTTCTTCGTGAGTTTGTTGAGATAAAAAACTGGCTTCCTTATTGCCATATAATGAAATAATATCATCAAGAATTTGTTTTTGAGTGGCATTTATTTTAGTTTCGTCTCCTATTGATAAAGAATCAATATTTAATGGTTGATAAGTAAATTTTTTTAATTGTTTACACAATTCAGGGAAAACGGGACCATAAATCCAAGCTTGTATTTGTTCTTTCACAAGAGGTTTTTTAGTTTTCACTAAATGTTTGGCGTGAGCGTAATAAATCATTTTGTTTAGTTTCATTTTGGTAGTTGGATAAGGATTATTTTTAACAATATAAAAACCAACATCAAAAACATTGATTTGATTTTTATTATTATTTTTTATATTTTTATTCATATTTATTCCCTTTCTATTCTTTATATTATATAATATAACATATTTTTTGATGATTTTTAATTTTTTTTCTAGTTTTTTTAATGTAAATCAATTTTTACCCTTAAGAATAAAAAATCAACACAAATTGCCCTCTTTAATTGAGGGCATG
>NZ_JAGVRH010000028.1 GCF_018274325.1 'Fragaria x ananassa' phyllody phytoplasma
ACTAAGCTATTTTATATTTATAAAATTATTAAAACCAAAGATAAATAATTATGTTACCCCTATAAATTACTATTTTGGAATTTAGGGTTTTTTTTATATCAAAAATTCGATAGTGTTTTCCTAGGGGGGTCCTGCAAACTTTATACTAAAAAGCAAGTCTTAGTACTTTTTTAATTTTTCCTAGGTATTTACTTACTTTACGCGCGCATGGGGAATAACATTGCCCCATGCGCTACTAGTATTTTCCTAGTGATTTTATTGGTACAGATTGGGTACACATTTCAATGTGTACCACTTTTTTATTAATGTGTACCACTTTTTTATTCTCGTGCCTTTACCGTGAACTATCGGTAAAGGAGTAGCGAGAATAAACCAACCGCCTTTGCCGTGAGTATCGGTAAAGGAGTAGGTTGGAGAGTTTATAATAAAAAAAAAAATTTATCTTATATAAGTTTCATTTTGTTATGATTTTTTTTATATTATATTGTATTATATAACTATTTTTCTGTTATAATATAAGTGTATTCCAGCGACAAAACAACATGTTATTTAATTTAATATAAATAAATGTTAAAATTATTAATGACTCTATGTATATATTCGTCGCTGGGTATATATGTAGGGTCATTTTCGTTATATTAAGCCCACATTAAAAAAATATATAAAAAAAATAGTTATGTAAATCCATACTCTACCAAAGACAAAGATTTATATAACTACCTACGAAAGGATGCATATTAAATGCAAATATTCAATTTAAACATAGATGTATTTATTTCAAAAATAAATATCTACGCCAATACTATTATATCATTTTGTAAGGTTAGATTTAATAGTATAATTGCTCTTCAAGATGTTAATTTTAGTTTAGGCAATATTTTAAATAGTACAGGTATAATTCTTCAATTTATTTTAACTATTTTTTATTTTTTAACCTTTATTACTGTATTAGCTTTTGTAGTTTCTCCTATTTTTAATATTATTAAAA
>NZ_JAGVRH010000029.1 GCF_018274325.1 'Fragaria x ananassa' phyllody phytoplasma
GAAACAATAGAATTAAAAAAATAATTGCAATTACTATAATCCATATTTTTACAATAATTTTTCTTTTTTTATTCATATATTAACCTCTTTATCTAATATCTTCAATTCGATCAATTGTTTCACCATCATCTTTGAAAAAAGTACGTTTAAGTTTCAATATATTTCCTTTTTTGTATTCATCAATATATTTAATGGTTTCACCATCATCTTGATATTTAGTAGATTTAATTACAATACCAGTATCTTTGTCATATTCGGTAATATAGATAAATGTTTTGCCATCTGGTTGATATTTAGTTCTTTTAATGCTTTTACCAGTATCTTTGTCAAATTCGTCAATCCAATTAATTGTTTTGCTGTCATTTTGATAATAGGTTGTTTTAATTATATTTTGAGTATCTTTGTCAAATTCGTTAATCCAATCAATTGTTTTACCGTCATCTTGATATTTAGTGGATTTGATTAATTTACCATCAAGGTTTTTAATTTGTATTTCATCTATTATTTTAGTACCTGGTTGAAAAATAATATTTTTAGTTGTAGTTAATGCATCAATTTCTTTATCAAGTTTAAACATAATAGCATTATATGTTTTTTCTTGTTCTTGTGGGGATGAAATATTAGATTGAGGTTGAACAGTTTCTTGTTCTTCTTGTGATGGAATATTAGATTGAGGTTGAACAGTTTCTTTATTTTGTTGGTTTGAGTTTTCGGTTTTAGATTTATTTTCATTAATAGCTAATAAAATAATAATTAAAAAAACAAGAATAGTTACAGTAATAAATAAACCCCAAATGATAAAGATAATACGTTTTAGTTTGCTTTTATTATTTGTTTTCAATTTTATTTACCTACTTTGTTTATAATTTTGATTATTTCT
>NZ_JAGVRH010000003.1 GCF_018274325.1 'Fragaria x ananassa' phyllody phytoplasma
TAAAAAAAAAGGATTTTTTTATGTGAGATTTTGGGTTTAATGTTATATTGTGAGTTAGGATTGATAAGACGGATAAATGAAGTGACTAAGTTATGTTATGTTTATAAATATCTATAAAGGAAAAATGATTATGCTATATTTAATTGAATTTACAATGAATAAAGATATTTTAAATTATCCTTTCATGTTCAAAAAATGTTTAATTAAATTAATAACGATAAGTAGCTGAAGCAATTAATAAAAAATAAAAAATTAAAATAAATTATAAATATTTTTCTTGTTGACATAAATCTATTTTGAGTTATAACAAAAGTAATCAATAAATAATTTGTTTTTTAAGAAAAAATTGTATTTTTTTCTTAAAAAGTATTGTTCTTAACTGGCTCCATTTTCGTGGAGCGTATCCTGTTTTGTAATTATCTTTAAAGGTTGACAAAATAACTTTTTTAAGTTAAAATATCTTTAGGTTTAAAATTGATTTTTCATTTTTATTAATTTTTTTAAGCTTACCTTATTTTTTAATAGTTTTTAAGTATTGATTAAACAAGCTAATAAAAAAATAATAAAAATAAAAAAGAAAGGATTAAAATATGGCTGTTCCTTTTAGACGAACCGGAAAAACGGCAAAAAGAAAAAGACGTACTCATTATAAATTGGGTAATCCTGCTTTAGTTGTTTGTAAACAAACAAATAACTTTACTCTATCTCATCGAGTAACTAAAAATAGTGGTTATTATAAAGGTAAATTAGTTTTAGATAATAATAAATTAGTTAAAGATAATTAGTCTTTTAAAAATATAAAAAATTTAATTTTTTAATCATTTAATAAATAAAAATAATAAATATAAGTTGAGGAATAATAGCTATCCTTCTACTCTTTTATTTAGTAGTTGTTCTTTTGCTTTAATTTTTTGATTAAAAAACTAAACACTAATATCAGTTGTTTAAAGAGATTAGAAAAATAGATATTAAAAGGAGCACATTAGTGAACAAAAATAAAAAAGAAAAAGAAATTGTCAAAATACTTTTAAGAGCTTATGATCATCATTTAATTGATCAAGCAGCTAAAAAAATAATTGATATCGTTACTAAAACAGGAGTTCAAATTGAAGGTCCTATTCCCCTCCCTACTAAAAAAGAAGTTTTTACTGTTTTACGTTCTCCTTTTGTTAATAAAGATTCAAGAGAACAATTTGAACGTCATACTCATAAACGTTTAATTCAAATTATTAATCCTAATAATAAAACTATTGAATCTTTAATGCATATGAGTTTACCACCTGCAATTGATATTTTATTAAAAAAATAATGATTAACAATAAATAGAAAAGATAAACAATAATTAAAAAAAAAAAAAAATAAGAAAAGAGAAAGAGAATGGCTCAAGGAATCTTAGGAAAAAAAATAGGAATGACACAAATTTTTAATGAACAAGGTGTGTTAATTCCAGTTACTATTATAGATGTTGCATTAAATGTTGTTTTACAACAAAAAAATAAAGAAACTGATGGTTATCAAGCTACTCAAATTGGTTATGATCCTAAAAGAGAAAAGAATACAACCAAACAGTTATTAGGTCATTTTAAAAAAACTAACACAACTCCTAAGCGCTTCATTAAAGAAATTATTTTTAAAGATATAAATTCACCTTTAACTCAATTAGTGGTTGGAGAAACAGTGATCCCTTCTTTTAAAGCTGGTGATTTAGTTGATATCACAGGTACTTCTAAAGGTAAAGGTTTTTCCGGTTCGATTAAAAGACATAATCAAAGTCGTGGTCCTGAAAGCCATGGTTCTCGTTACCACCGTCGTCCTGGATCAATGGGTCCTATTAAAGGGAAACTAAAAGGTAAGAAATTACCAGGGCAAATGGGACATGAAACTGTTACTATTCAAAATTTAATGATTGTTGATGTTGATCAAAGTAAAGACTTATTTTTAATTAAAGGTAATGTTCCAGGAACAAATAAAGGTTTTGTTGTAATTAAAACTGCTGTTAAAAAAATAATAAAGGGAGAAGCACATGTCAAAATATAATATTATCAATCAAAAAGGCGACCTTGTTGCGACCAAAGTTTTAGAAAGTAGTGTTTTTGATATTAAACCACATCAACAGGTTTTATATGATGTTGTTAATGCTCAAAGAGCAGCAATGCGTCAAGGAACACACGCTACTAAAACTCGTGCTTTAGTTGCTGGTGGTGGTAAAAAACCTTGGAAACAAAAAGGAACTGGGCGTGCTCGTCATGGTTCTATTCGTTCACCTTTATGGCGTGGTGGTGGTGTTGCTTTTGGTCCTTCTCCGCGTGATTATTCTATTAAAGTTAATCAAAAAGTATCTCATTTAGCCATCAAATCTGCTTTATCTTTACAAGCACAACAAAAACAATTAATGGTAATTGATGATTTTAATTTAGAAACTAATAAAACTAAACATTTAGCTCAAATTTTAAAAAATTTAAAAATACAAGCTAAAACTTTAATTATTGTGACTAATATGACAGAACAATTAATGCTTGCTTCTCGTAATCTACCTTATGTTACTTTAGAAAAAGCATCTCATACTAGTGTTTATCAAATGCTTAATTGTAAAAATTTAGTTTTAACTGCTGATGCTGTTACTTATTTTGAGGAGATTTTTAAAAAATGAATCAATATTATACTTTAATTAAAACTCCTATTATCACTGAATTAACTAATAAATTAATTGAAAGACAAAATAAATATACTTTTAAAGTATCAAAAACAGCTAATAAAATTGAAATTAAAAAAGCTTTAGAACATATTTTTTCAGTTAAAGTAATTTCAGTGAATACGAGAAATGTCCTTCCTCGTTTCAAAAGAAAAGGAAAATTTGAAGGTTACACTTCAGGTTATAAAAAAGCTATTGTTAAAGTAGCTTCCGGGCAAAAAATTCCAATTCTATCAAATGAATAAAAACATTTAAAAGGAAGGTAAATGATTATGGCGATTAAAAAATACAAGCCTACTACTAACGGAACTCGTAATATGAGTGTTTCTGCTTTTTCAGAAATAACTACTCAAACACCAGAAAAAAGTTTATTAGTATCTTATAAAAATCAATCAGGACGTAATAATCAAGGTAAAATAACAGTCAGACATCGTGGTGGTGGTGTTAAAAGAAAATACCGTTTAATTGATTTTAAAAGAAATAAAGATAATATTATTGGTAAAGTTGCCACTATTGAATATGATCCTAATCGTAGTGCTAACATTGCTTTAATTCATTATCTTGACGGTGAAAAAAGATATATTTTAGCTCCTAAAGGTTTAATTGTATCCATGCAAATTGTTTCTGGAAAAGATGTTGATATTAAAATTGGTAATTGCCTACCTTTAATCAATATCCCAGTAGGAACAACTGTTCATAATATTGAATTAAAACCTGGTAAAGGTGGCCAAATAGCGCGTAGTGCTGGCTCTTCAGTTCAAATCATTGGTCGTGAAGGTAAATATGTTTTATTACGTTTACAATCAAGTGAAGTTCGTAAAGTACTTGGTGCTTGTCGTGCTACTATTGGTGAAATTGGAAATGAATCTTATAAACTAATTAATTACGGTAAAGCCGGAAAAAAACGTTTTTTAGGAATCAGACCTACTGTTAGAGGATCAGCAATGAATCCTAACGACCATCCTCATGGTGGAGGAGAAGGTAGAGCTCCTATTGGACGAAAATCACCAATGACTCCTTGGGGTAAAAAAGCTCGCGGAATTAAAACTCGTAATCGTAAAAAAACTTCTAATGTTTTAATTATTAGACGACGTATAAAATAATTGGGAGGTTATAAATGCCACGTTCAATCAAAAAAGGTCCTATTGTAGCTAGTCATTTATTAGCTAAAATAGAAAAACAAAAAAATTTAAAAAATAAAAAAGTGATTCAAACTTGGTCGCGTAGTTCTACTATTACACCTATCTTTGTTGGTCACAAAATTGCTGTTTATAATGGTCGTGAACATATTCCTGTTTATATTACTGAAAATATGGTAGGACATAAATTAGGAGAATTTGCTCCTACTCGTACTTATCGCGGACATGATAAAAAAGATAATAAAAAAAGCCAAAAAAAGTAAAATAAAGTAAAATTAAGTAAAAATAAGGGGAAGGAAAAGAACGGATTATGGAAATGGAAACGAAAAAGGCTAAAGCGATTGCATCTAAAGTTTCAATTGCTCCTCGTAAAGCACGTTTGGTTGTTGATTTAATTAGAGGTAAAAATATTGCTCAAGCTCAAGCTATTTTAACTTTTACTTCAAAAATAGCTGCTCCCGTTATTTTAAAACTTTTAAACAGTGCAGTTGCTAATGCTACTCATAATTTAAAGTTAAACCATGAACAACTTTATGTTAAAGAAGTTTTTGTTAACGAAGGCTTACGTTTAAAACGTATGTTCCCACGAGCTAAGGGTTCTGGTGATATGATTAAAAAAAGAACTAGCCATATTACGTTAGTAGTGGCTTTAAAAAATGAACAAATACTAAAGGAGGTACAAAATGGGTCAAAAAATCAATCCTAATGGTTTAAGATTGGGAATTATTAGAACTTGGGATTCTCAATGGTTTGTTCAAGATAAAGAAATTCCTGCTTTAATTAAAGAAGATTATTTAATCCGTGAATTAATTAATAATTTTAGCAAAAAAAGCGCGATTAGCCAAATTGAAATCCAACGATTAAAAGAAAAAACTAAAAATCGTATTAAAATTCATATTCATACAGCCAAACCAGGTGTTATTATTGGTAGAGATGGTGAAACACGTAATAAAATGGTTGCTAAATTAAGAAAATTAACTCAAAAAGACGTAGATTTAAATATTTTAGAAGTTAAAAATTATGAAAAAATAGCTTTATTAATAGCTCAAAATATAGCTGAACAATTAGAAAATCGTATGAATTTTCGACGTGTTCAAAAAGTGGCTATTCAAAAAGCCCTTAAAGCAGGTGTTAAAGGGATTAAAACTTTAGTCTCTGGACGCTTAAATGGTGCTGAAATAGCTCGTAGTGAAGGTAATGCCGAAGGAAGGGTTCCCTTACATACTTTAAGAGCAGATATTGATTATGCTTCTTTACAAGCTCATACTAATTATGGTGTTTTAGGAGTTAAAGTATGGATTTTTCATGGTGAAGTTTTACCAGGCCAAACTATTTTAGATACTAGAAAACCTTTTGTTTCTTCTAATAACAGAAATAGTAAACGCCCTTCTCGTTATTTTAAAGGAGTTCCTAAAAATGTTGATGCCAAAAAGAACTAAATATCGTCGTCCTCATCGTGTTAGTTTTGAGGGAAAAGCAAAAGGTAAAAATATCATTGTCAATGGCAATTATGCTTTAATTGCTAAAGAAGGAGCTTTTATTACTAATAAACAAATAGAAGCTGCTAGAATAGCTATGACGCGTTATATGAAAAGAACAGGAAAAGTTTGGATTAATATTTTCCCTCATTTATCTTTAACTAAAAAACCACTTGAAGTTCGAATGGGATCAGGAAAAGGTTCTCCTGAAGAATGGGTAGCTGTTGTTAAAATTGGCAAAATTTTATTTGAAGTTAAAGATACTACTAATTCTGAAAAAATAGAAGTAGAAGCTTTAAGATTGGCTTCTCACAAATTACCAATTAAAACTAAAATTGTTAAAAAAGGTGCAGAATTATGAAAATGCAAGAAATTTTAAAAATGAACTCTGAAGAATTAGAAAATAAAGTAGTTGTTTTACACCAAGAACTTTTTGATTTACGTTTTCAATTGGCTTTAGGAAAACTAACTAATACTGCTCAAATTCGTAAATTAAAAAAAAGCATTGCTCGTATTAAAACTATTCTTACACAAAAAAAAATAATTTCAAATTCAAACCTAATTCAACCATCTAAATCTTTAAAAATTTCTTCAGATAATACTGTTTCAACTTTAAATGATAGTTTTTCGGTTAAACAAGAAGTTAATATTAACAAGGAGGATAAATAATGAAACGTAATTTTAGAAAAACTTTCGTTGGAAAAGTAGTTTCTGATAAAATGAAAAAAACTATTACTGTTGTTGTTGACATTTATAAAAAAGATCCTTTATATGGTAAAAGAGTGAAACAATCGAAAAAATTTCATGTTCATGATGAAAACCAATCAGCTAAAATAGGTGATTTAGTTAACTTTATGGAAACACGAGCTTTATCTAAAACTAAAAAATTTCGATTATTCAAAATTCTTTTTTATTCAAAGAAACTAAATTAAGGAGAAATTGAGATGATTCAACGAGAAAGTCGTTTAGTTGTAGCTGATAACAGTGGCGCTAAAGAAGTCCTAGTTATTGGTATTTTAGGAGGAACTAGACGTCGTTATGCAAACATCGGTGATGTTGTAGTAGTAACTGTTAAATCAGGATCTGGTACAGTCAAAAAACACGATGTTTTAAAAGGTGTTATTGTACGTTCTAAAAAAGGATTAAGACGTCAAAATGGTTCTTATATTAAATTTGACGATAATGCTTTAGTTCTTTTAAAAGAAGATTTAAGTATTATTGGTACCCGTATTTTTGGACCAGTAGTTCGAGAATTGAGCGATAAGAAATTTTCTAAAATAGTTTCTTTAGCTCAATTAGTTTTATAAGGAGTATCTCTTATGCATATTAAAGTAGGTGAAACCGTAGCTATTTTATCTGGTAAAGATCGTTATTATATGGATGAAATAGGTAAGAAAAAAATTAAAACAGGCAAAGTTATTAAAATTTTTGCTGAAACTCAAAAAATTCTTGTTGAAGGTGTGAACATTAAAACAAAACATCAACCACCTGCTCAAGATCAAGATAAAGGCACTATTGTTAAACGAGAAGCCCCAATTCATATTTCTAATGTAGCTTTAATTGATCCTTACACTCAAACTCCTACTAAAATAGGAATTCGTTTAGAATCAGGAAAAAAAGTTCGTTATGCAAAAAAATCAAATACTACACTAAATGATTTAAATTAAGGAGAGTTTTATTAAATGAAAAAAGAAAATAACTTATTCCCATTAGACCATGTTAATATAACTACTACCTTAATGAAAACATTTAACTATAAATCAGTAATGCAAGTTCCTAAAATAGATAAAATTGTGGTTAATATAGGGGTTGGCGATGCTATTTTCAATAGTAAAGTAATTGATGAAGTTGTTGAAGAAGTAAAATTATTAACTGGACAAAGTCCTGTTATTACTAAAGCTAAAAAATCTATTTCTAATTTTAAATTACGTGAAGGCATGCCTATTGGAGTTAAAGTTACTTTAAGAGGAGCTCGTAAAGAAGCTTTTTTATATAAATTAACCTCTCTTGTTTTCCCTCGTGTAAGAGATTTTAGAGGTATTTCTGGAAAATCTTTTGATGGTCGTGGTAATTATACCTTAGGATTGAAAGAACAAATAGTTTTCCCAGAGATCAACATTGATAAAGTTAAAAAAATTCGTGGTATGGACATTATTGTTGTCACTACCGCTAAAAACAACGTTCAAGCCAAAAAGCTTTTAGAACTTTATGGCATGCCGTTTAAAAATTAAAGGAAAGATTATTTATGGCTAAAAAATCAAAAATTGCAAAAGATAAAAGACAACGAGAATTAGTTTTGAAATACGCTGCATTGCGTTTAGAACTTAAAAAAAAAGCTGATTATGTTGCCTTATCTAAGATACCTGTCAAAGCATCTCCTGTTCGTTTAAAAAATAGAGATTCTATTGATGGTCGTCCTCGAGGATATATTCGTAAATTTGGCATTTCTAGAATTAAATTTAGACAGTTAGCTCATGAAGGAAAGTTACCTGGTGTTAAAAAAACTAGTTGGTAAAAAGGAGACTAAAATATGGTTATGACTGATCCTATTGCAGATATGTTAACACGAATTCGCAACGCTAATCAAATGTCACATTTAAAAGTGTTAATTCCTGCTTCAAAGTTAAAATTAGAAATTTTATCAGTTCTTAAAAAAGAAGGTTTTATTAAAGATTTTTATTTACCTCAGTTATCTCGAGAAATAATTGTTAGTTTAAAATATGCCTCCAATAAAGAAAAAGTTATTAAAGGTTTAAAAAGAGTTTCTAAACCAGGATTAAGAGTTTATGCATCAGCTGAACAATTACCTAAAATATTAAATGGTTTAGGAATAGTTTTGGTTTCTACTTCTAAAGGAATTTTAACCGATGCTCAAGCTCGTTTTTCCCAAATTGGTGGTGAAGTTTTGGCTTATGTTTGGTAAAAACAATTAAAGGAGAAAATTTATGTCCCGCGTAGGAAATAAAGTAATTGTAATCCCTGATGCGGTTACAATGGATATTCAAGATAATAATCTTATCTCAGTAAAAGGTCCAAAAGGTCAATTATCATACCAATTTAACCGTAGATTAAAAATTACTAATGAAAACCAAGTTGTTACAGTTGCTCGCCCTAATGATGATATTTTTATGAAAAAAATTCATGGTACTACTAGAGCTTTATTAGCTAATATGGTGGAAGGTGTGAGTAAGGGTTTTCAAAAAACTTTAAAAATTATTGGGTTAGCTTATCGTGCTCAAATTAAAGACAAACAACTTATTTTATTTTTAGGTTTTTCTCATACTGTCAATGTTACTATTCCTGATATTCTTGAAGTTGTCGTTAATCAAAATACAGAAATTGTGATCAAAGGTATTGATAAACAACTTGTTGGCGAATTTGCTGCTAAAAACTTAAAATTGCGTAAACCAGAACCTTATAAAGGTAAAGGAATTCGTTATGTGGGGCAATATGTTCGTCAAAAAGCAGGTAAAAGTGCTAAAAAAATCAGAAAGGACTAATAATTAAGTTATGATAACTAAACAATCTTCAAATGTATTACGTAAAAAACGTCATTTGCGTTTACGAAAAATTGTTATAGGAAGCCAACAACGACCACGTTTAAATATTTTTAGGTCGAATAAATTTATTTATGTTCAATTAATTGATGATCATGCGCAAAATACTTTATGTAGTGTCCACAGTAAAGAAACTAGTATTTCTGGTGCTAATATTAAAGCGGCTCAAGCAGTTGGTACTTTGATCGCTAAAAAAGCTCTAGTGCAAGGCATTAAGAATATTGTCTTTGATCGCTCTGGTTATTTGTATCACGGTAAAATAAAGGCTTTAGCTGAAGCTTGTCGTCATTCTGGACTAGAGTTTTAAAGGAGAGGACTAGATGAAAACAATAAAAAAAGAATTTGTTAAAAAAATGTCTCTTTTTGAGGAAAAAGTCGTTAAAATTAGTCGCATTACCAAAGTAGTTAAAGGTGGCCGTCGTTTTCGTTTCTCTGTTTTAGTTGTTGTTGGTGATAAAAAAGGTCAAATTGGATTTGCCACTGCTAAAGCCCAAGAGATTGTTGATGCTATTAAAAAAGCTTTGGAAAAAGCTAAAAAACATTTAGTGCGCATTCCTCTTGCAGGTGCTACTATTCCTCATGACACTATTGGTCATTTTGGAGCTTCGAAATTTTTTTTGAAACCCGCTTCTAAAGGGACTGGTATTGTTGCTGGAGGAACAGCTGCTAGAACTATTTTAGAACTAGTTGGCATTCATGATGTCTTAACTAAAACTTTTGGCTCACGTACTTCTATTAATGTGTTAAGAGCTGTAATGGATGGATTACAAAATTTAAGAACTAAAGAAGAAGTGGCTAAATTAAGAGGAATTACTTTAGCTAAAAAAGAACAATGAAACTAAAAATTACTTTAATTAAAAGTTTAATTACTTGTCGTGATAATCAAATCAAAACAGCTTATGCTTTAGGTTTGAAAAAAATCAATAGTCAAGTAATAAAAGATGATACTCCAGCCATCAATGGAATGCTTAAAACCATTAGTCATCTTATTTCGGTTCAAAAAATTTTGGATACTAAGGAGGAAGAATAATGTTGCATACCATTAAACCTGTTAAAGCAGCACGTAAAACAACTAAACGTTTAGGACGTGGTCCTGGTAGTGGCACTGGTAAAACTTCTGGTAAAGGACATAAAGGTCAATTGGCTCGTTCCGGTAAAACTCTTCGACCTGGTTTTGAAGGCGGTCAAATCCCCTTTTTTCAAAGAATTCCAAAAAGAGGCTTTTATAATTCTTTTCAAAAAAAATATGCTCTTTTGAATTTAAAAATTTTGCAAAATTTTGAAGAAGATACTTTGGTTACTCCTCAATTATTGATAAGTCAAAAAATCATTAAAGATCCATTATGTGGTATTAAAGTTCTTGCGCAAGGAATTTTAACTAAAAGATTAGTTGTTCAAGCTTCCAAATTTTCTAGTAAAGCTAAAGCAGCTATTTTAGCAGTTGGTGGAAAAATAGAGGTTATTTAAAATGAAAGGGAAATTAAAATTAATTTTAGGTAATCCTAAACTTATTTTTCAAATCTTATTTACTTTATTTATTCTTTTTCTTTTTAAAGTAGGTTGTGATATCGATTTACCTTTGATTCCTAAACAAATTGAACTTCTAAGCCTTCCTGGGATGCCATTTAGTAAAACTAAACTTTGGAAACTTTTTGGATTAGGAATTTATCCTTATATTACTGCTTCGATTGTAGTGCAGTTTTTACAAAAACTTTTACCTCTTTGTCGTGAATGGAAAGAACAAGGACAAATGGGTAAACGTAAGCTTAATCTGTTAACTCGTGTTTTAGCTATGTTGTTTGTTTTCGGACAAACTTTTAGTTATTTAAATGAGTATAATCATAGTTGGTTTGTTTTGCAAAGTGTTTCTATTCTTCATTGTTTTTTAATTGCTTTAATGGCAGCTGCTGGGTGTGCTCTTTTAATTTGGTTTGCAGATTTAATTAATTCTAAAGGAATTGGCAACGGAACTTCCATTTTAATTATGGCATCTATGAGTGGTAATTTGATTGACTCTTTGAAAGAAATATATCAAAAGTATTTAGTTGATTACAACAATGAAAAGCTTCTTATATTTGTTGGTGTTTTATCTATTTTATTTGTATTTTTAATTTTAACTGTTGTTGTACAAACAACTTTTTTAAAAATACCAGTTCATTATGCCCGTAATCAAACTCACACACGAGGAAAAAGTTATATTCCTTTCAAAATTAATACTGCTGGAGTAATGCCTTTAATTTTGGCATCAGCTTTATTACAACCTTTTCAATTTTTAGCACAAGTGATTAGAAATGAATCGTTTAAATATTTGGTCAAATACTTTACTACTCCTAACATTATTAATTTTGCTTTTGCCCTTCAGATTGTGTTAATTGTTGTATTTTCCTTTTTTTCTACTTTTATGAATGTTAATCCTGAAGATATTTCAGAACATTTATCAAAACAAGATGCTTATCTTGCGGGTTTAAGACCTGGAGAACAAACAACTAATTATCTTTCTTCTCTTTTATTTAAAATCACTGTTCTAGGAACTATTTTTTTTGTTTCCCTTGTTACTATGCCTTATCTTATGGATAAATTTTTAGGATTAAAACAAATGAAATTAGGAGGAACTAGTTTACTAATTATCGTTAGTGTTGCAATCGAAACTATTCAACGTATTATGGCTACTGCCAATAAAAAAGAATATGCAAAATTATTGTAATAAGGTAGGCAAAATAATTATGATATTAATATTATTGGGACCTCCTGGAATTGGAAAAGGGACCCAAGCTGCTGTTTTATCAGATGTTTTAAATCTTCATCATGTTGCTACAGGTGATATTTTTCGTAAGAATTTTAAAGAAAAAACTCAATTAGGAGAATTAAGTAAAACCTTTATTTCACAAGGGCTTTTAGTTCCTGATGATATCACTAATCAAATGATTGCCGATTATTTATCAACTACAGTTTCATCTAAAGATTTTTTATTAGATGGCTTTCCAAGAAATGTGTTTCAAGCACGATTTTTAGACCGTTTTTTTCAAGAATCACGTTTACTTTTAACTAAAGTTATTTATTTTAATGCTGGCACTCAAGATTTGATGAATAGAATTGTTGGTCGTAGAATATGTCCTTTGTGTGGTAAAGTTTATCACTTAAATAATATCCCTCCTCAAGTTCCAGGAATTTGTGATAAAGACCAAAAAGAATTAATTCAAAGAACAGATGATAAACCAAAAACTTTTTTAAAACGTTTAAAAGTTTTTAATCAAGAAACTCTACCTTTAGTCGAATATTATCGACAAAAAAATCAATTTTTTGAAGTTGATGGAATGCAAAATATTGATCGAGTAACTCAAATGATTTTAAAAGTTTTGGAAATTAAAAAATAATGATTACTATTAAAAAACCTCATGAAATTATGTTAATGCGTCAAGCAGGCAATATTTTACAACAAACTCACAAAATGCTTGCTTCTTTAATTGTTCCAGGTATAACTACTCATAAAATTAATTTATTAGTGCAAGAATTTTATCAAAAAAATGGTGTTACTTCTGCTTTTAAAGATTATCATGGTTTTCCTCAGTATATTTGTACTTCAGTGAATGAAGTGGTAGTCCATGGCATTCCCTCTCCCAATATTTTTTTAAAGTCAGAAGATATCGTAACAGTAGACTTAGGAATTAGTTATCAAGGTTATTATGTTGATTGTGCTTATACTTATGCTGTTGGTTCCATCGTTTCTCAAGTGCAACAACTTATCACTTTGACTCAAGCAGCTTTATTACAAAGTCTTGTGCAAATTAAACCGAATAATCATTTTTCTGATATTTCTCATGCTATTCAAACATTTGCTAAGCAACATCATTTAGGGATTGTTAAAGATTTTACAGGACATGGCATCGGTAAATCTTTGCACGAAGAACCTTATATTCCTAATTTTGGTGAACCACATCAAGGACCTATTCTTCAAGAAGGGATGACTTTTTGTGTGGAACCAATGTTAACATTAGGGAGTCCAGAAGTCCAAGTTTTAGCTGATAATTGGACTGTTGTCACTATTGATAAAAGTTTAAGTGCTCATTTTGAACATACAGTGTTGGTTACTGCTATAGGATATGAAATTTTAGCTTAATGTTCAAAAATAAATTAACAAATTAAAGGAATTCTTTAAATGTCAAAAACCAATATTATTGAAATGGAAGCTATTATTGTTAAAGTTTTGCCTAATGCTAAATTTATAGTAGAACTTCCCAATAAAAAAACGATCACCGCTTATGTTTCTGGTAAAATACGTATCAATCATATACGTATTTTACCTGGTGCTAAAGTAAAAATTGAATTATCACCATATGATCCAACTATCGCTCGTATAACGTATCGTTTTAAGTAAGGAGAAAAAATATGAAAGTTAGAGCATCAGTTAAAAAACGTAGTGAAGACGATATTATTGTTCGTCGTAAAGGACGTGTTTATGTTATTAATAAAAAAAATCGTCGACACAATCAAAGACAAGGATAAATTAAAAGGAGACCTTTATGGCGCGAATTGCAGGAATAGATATTCCTAATGACAAAAGAGTAGTAATTGCTTTGACTTATATTTATGGTTTAGGTAACAAATTATCTCAAAAAATTGTAACCGAATTAAATATTGATCAAAATATTAGAGTTAAAAATTTAACAGAACAGCAATTATCAGCTTTACGTAGTGAAATTACTAAATATAATGTTGAAGGAGATCTTCGACGCGAAGCTACTTTAAATATTAAGCGTTTGATGGAAATTGGCGCTTATCGTGGATTGCGTCATCGTAGAGGATTGCCTGTAAGAGGTCAAAAAACAAGAAATAACGCTCATACTGTTAAAGGAAAACCAAAAGCAATTGCTGGTAAGAAAAAATAATAAAGGAGAAAAGCAATGGCAAAAAAAAGAAATACCAAACGGAAAGTTAAAAAAAATGTTCCTTTGGGAATTGCGCATATCAACACAGATTATAATAACACTATTATAACGATTACAGATCTTCATGGTAATGCTATTACTTGGAGTAGCGCTGGAGCTTTAGGGTTTAAAGGTAGTCGTAAATCAACACCTTTTGCTGCTCAATTAGCCGCAGAAGCAGTAGCTAAAGCAGCTATGGAACACGGAATGGTTAAGGTGGAAGCATTTGTGACAGGACCTGGACCTGGGAGAGAAGCATCTATTCGTTCTTTGCAAGCATCAGGATTAGAAATCACTGCTATTAAAGATGTTACTGCAGTTCCTCATAATGGTTGTCGACCTCCAAAACTTCCTAGAGGATAAGAAAATTTTGTTTGAAATTTTGAGGAGAGATTATGAAAAATCTTAAATTTACGAAACCTTTTTATATTGAAGAAATTGATGAAAGTCTTCTTTTTGGTAAATTTATCATTCAACCTTTAGCAATAGGTTATGGTATTACTATTGGAAATGCTTTAAGAAGAATTTTATTATCTTCTTTACCTGGAACCGCTATTGTTAATGTTAAGATTGAGGGAGTGGAACAAGAATTTACTACTATTCCTGGCGTTTATGAAGATGTCATGAGTATTATTTTAAATTTGAAAAAAATTGTTTTCAAAGTTGATGATGAATCTAATGATTTTGAAGAAAAATTAGAAATTTCTCTTTTAGGACCACAACGTGTTACAGCAGCAGCCTTTCAATTGCCTACAGGTGTTTATGTAGTTAACCCTGATCATCATATTGCCACTATTTCTTCTGATATTAATTTTTATATGACAGTTACTATTAAAAAAGGAATTGGTTATGTTAGTGCTAAAGAAAATAAAGTTCATAGTGAAAATCAAATAGGTGTTATTGCTATTGATTCTTTATTCACTCCAGTTGTTAATGTTGCTTATCAAGTAGAAAAAAAATTAGGTAATAAAGATGAATTAATTATGGAAATAACTACTAATGGAGCTCTTTTAGCTAAAGAAGCGTTAGCAACAGCAGCTAAAATTTTAGTAGACCATTTTAACCTAATAGTTGAATTAAGTCAAAAAACATCTAAAGTAGAATTTATTACTGAAAATAAACCTGAAGCACATAATTATGTGCTTGATTTGGAAATCGAACAATTAGATTTATCAGTTAGACTTTTTAATAGTTTGAAAAGAGCAGGTATTAATACGGTTGCTTCTTTAGTAAAATTAAGCGAAAAAGAAGTCATCAAACTGAAAAGTTTAGGTCGTAAATCATTTCAAGAATTAAAAGATAAGTTTTTAGAATATGGCTTAGAATTTAATGATTATTTAAAAGAAGCTTTTCATCACGGTTTTGATGAAGACAAAGATATAAATTAGAAAGGACGAATGTAGATTATTATGTCTTTTAGCAAATTAGGGCGCAATAAATCTCAAAGAAGATCTTTATTAAGAACTTTAATGACTGATTTAATCATCCAAGAACAAATTATTACAACTGAATCCAAAGCAAAAGAATTAAAAAAATTAGCTGATAAAATGGTTACCTTAGCCAAAAAAGGAACCCTTCACACAAGACGTCAAGCTGTAAGACATTTTTTTGATGAAAAAATTAACGAAGAAACTACTGTTTTACAAAAATTATTTCAAAAAATTGTTTCTCAATATGTCAATTGTCAAGGTGGATACACGAGAGTTATTAAAACAGTTTCTCGTCGTGGCGATGGAGCACCTATGGCAATTATTGCTTTTGTTTGATTTTTTATTTCTTAACAACCTTATCTTATCTATTTTTTAATAATTGACTTTCTTAAATACTAAGAAAGCTTTTTTATAGGTTTATTAACGAAATAAATGTTATTTAAAATCTTAAAATTTCTTAATAAGAAGGAGGCATTTTTGCAATATTTTTGCTATAAGTTAATTTTAAGTTATGATGGTACTTGTTATTGTGGCTATCAAAAACAACCTCAAGTTGCCACCATTCAACAAACATTAGAAAATGCTTTAAAATTAATGACTCATCAAAATATTGATACTTTTGCAGCTAGCAGAACTGATAAAGGGGTTCATGCTCGGGGGCAAATTGTTCATTTTAAAACTCCTTTTTTTATTGAACCCAAATGTTTTAAAAACACACTTAATCATCTTTTGCCGCAAGATATTCAAGTAAAAAAAATGCAAACTATATCTTCTACCTTTCATTCTCGTTATTTGGCAAAATCTAAAGTTTATCAATATTTTTTTTCTAAACAACCACTTAATGCTTTTAATTGTCGTTTTCAAGTTTTTATCCCAGATCTTGATTTTGATAAAATTAAATTAGCCCTTTATTTAATTCAAGGACAACATGATTTTACTTCTTTTACTAATGAAAAACAATCTAAAAATTTTTATAAAACGATTTTTTATACTTTTATGAAAGAAACTGCACAACAATATATTTTGTTTTTTCATGGTGATAGTTTTTTAAAGTATATGGTTCGTTTTTTATTAGGAAGTTTTATTGAAATTGGTAAAAATAGGATGTCTTTAGACCTTTTTCAAGTTATGTTATTGCGACAAACACATATTAAAGCAACTTTGTTAGCACCTGCTAAAGGTTTGTTTTTAAAAAAAATTTTTTATTAAAATAAAAAAAGGAGAGTGGATAATTGTTATGTTTATTTCTTTTGAAGGTGGCGAGGCTTCAGGAAAAACTACTTTAGCACGCATGTTGACTCAAAAATTAACCCAACAAGAATATCAGGTTGTTTTAACTAAAGAACCTGGAGGTTATTCTCCCTTTAGTTTTATCAGGGAAATACTTTTAAACCCTAAAATGCCAAAAGTTTCTTATGAAACAGAAGCTTTGTTGTATGCTGCTGACCGTATAGAACATTTATCTCATGTTATAATTCCTGCTTTTGAAAAAAAAAACATTGTTATTTGTGATCGTTATTTAGATTCTTCTTTTGTTTATCAAGGATATGCCAGAAAATTAAGTTATCGATATATTGCTCAAATTAATCGTTTTGCTTTAAAATATTTACCTCATCTTACCTTTTATCTTGATTTAGAACCTGTAATAGTTAAGAAAAGATTAGCTTGTTTTCGTGAATTAAATCTTCAAAATCGTCTTGATTTAGAAAGTTTGTTGTTTCATCAAAAAATTCGTCAAGGGTATTTAAAAAGGGCTTTAGAAGAACCTAAACGCATTATTACTGTTGATGCTTCCGATTCTTTAGAAAAAGTTTTTGCTGTTATTTATCAAAAAGTTAAACATTTATTATGCAATTACAAGTTTTGTTAAATCAATTTTTAAAAATTATTAAAAATAACAAACTTTCACATCTTTATTTAATTACTGGTTCCTCTTTAGAACAAAGAAAGAATTTTGTTTTAGAATTATCTTATCAAATTTTCCAGTCTCGCGCAGATCACCAATCTCATGTTTTTAATAAACAAACCTTACTAAAATTATCCTATCCTAATTTTTATTACTTAAACAAAGATAATCATTCTTTGAAAAAGGAACAAATTGTACAATTTCAAAAAATATTTAATCAAACTTCTTTATTTGGGAAACAAAGAATTTATGTTATTGAAGCAATTGATAAAATTTCTTCTTCAGCAGCTCATAGTTTATTGCATTTTTTAGAAAATACTCCTCCTAATATTACTGGTTTTTTATTGACTGATAATTTAGAAAAAGTTCTATCTACTATTGTTTCACGTTGTCAAATCATAAGTATTAATCATTTTGGTCAATCACATATAAAATTATCTGTTGTGAATCACCAAGAGGATCTTTTTGATGTATTACTACTTGCTTTATTAAATCAAAATTATTCAAAACCAAATGTATTAAGTACAAGCGATTATTATTGTGATTTTAAATATTTTTTGTTATTTTTTTTAAAAAAATGGCAACAACCTACTTCTTTAGTATTATCTTGTGCCTCCTTCTCTTTTCCTTCTTCTTTAAATCAAGATTTTAATTGTTTTTTGAATGATTTTTGGTTAGTTTTATTAAGATGGTTTTTGGATTTATTGTATAAAAAAATCCAACTATCAGTGTATTTCATCAAACAACCTGTTAAAAAAATCTTTCAAAACTTAACTTTACAAGATAATATTAAGATATTAACAATTATTCAAAAATATTATCAAAAAAATGTTTTAGTTAATCCTCAAAATCTTTTTTTTGCTTTTTTAATGGAAATAGATGAAAAAAGAAATATTTAGACTAACTTTTTCATATAAATAATTAAAAATTCAACATCACCGCTTCCGTATTTAACTTTTCAAACTTAATTTTAAATAAGGTAAAAACATGTTATTTCATCAAAAAAGTTTTTTTAATAATAAGACAACTTTATATTTAGTGGCAACTCCAATAGGAAATTTAGCAGATATTACTTTAAGAGCTTTAACAACCTTAAAAGAAGTTTTTTTAATTTTAGCAGAAGATACTAGAACAGCTAAAAAACTTTTGCAGTTTTATCAAATTCAAAAACCATTGCTTTCTTATTATGAGTATAATCAAAAAAAAAGGTTACCTCAAATTTTAGAATTGTTATCGCAAGGAAAATCTTTGGCTTTGGTTAGTGATGCAGGTACTCCGTTAATTAGTGATCCTGGTTTTTCTTTAGTTCAAATAGTGCAACAACGTGGTTTTAATGTTGTAGCTATTCCTGGAGTATCTGCTTTTTTAACTGCTTTTGTAACAGCTAATCTTTCTGCTCCTTTTATCTTTTTATCTTTTTTATCTCGATTTGCTAAAACTATAGAAAAAGAATTATTGAAATATCAATATGCTCCTGAAACTCTTATTATTTATGAATCCCCTCATAGAATTAAAAAAACTTTGCTGTTAATTTATCGACTTTATGGCAATAGAAAAGTTTCTTTAGCTCGTGAATTAACTAAAAAATTTGAAACCATTATTAATGGCGATCTTGATTCTCTTTTAAAAGAACCTTTAATAACTAAAGGTGAATATGTTCTTTTGGTTGAAGGTAATCGAAATCCTTGTCAACATTTGCTTTTATTAAGTGTTACCGAACATGTTTTGTTTTATTTAAAATTAGGTTTGAATCAAAAAGATGCTTTGCTGAAAGTTGCTCAAGATAGAAAGACTATAAAAAAAGAAATTTATTGTCAATATCATAATAATTAAATAGTTTGTAATGTTTATTTATGTTTATATCAAGGAGGTTTATAAACTTTATGAATTCTCAACTTAAATTTTATCTTACTACATCAATTGTTTATGCTTCAGGTATTCCTCATATTGGTAATGTATATGAAATTATTTTAGCTGATGCGATTGCTCGATTTCAGCGTTTAGATGGTTATGATGTTTTGTTTCAAACAGGAACTGATGAACATGGGCAAAAAATTGCAAAAAAAGCTTTGCAACAAGGAATTAAACCACAAGAATATGTTAATCATGTTTCTTCAGAGATTAAAAGAATTTATGATTTGATGCAAATTAGTTATGATCAATTTGTAAAAACCACTGATCAATCACATCAAAAAACAGTTCAAGCTATTTTTGAGAAATTATATCAAAAAGGTGATATTTATTTATGTAAATATCAAGGTTTATATTCCGTAGTAGAAGAATCTTATGTTTTGGAAAAAGAATTAATTGATGGAAAAACTTTAAATGGTGAAACTCCGATTTTGATTAGTGAAGAAACGTATTTTTTTAAACTTTCTAAATATCAAGATCGTCTGTTACAATATTTAATAAATAATCCTGATTTAATTAAACCTCAAAATCAAAGAAAAGAACTTTTAAATTTATTAAAAAAACCATTAAATGACTTATCTATTTCAAGAACTTCTTTTCAATGGGGTATTCCTGTTGCTTTTAACCCTAAACATGTTATTTATGTTTGGATTGATGCTTTAAGTAATTATTTAACAGGTTTAAAATACAATCCTCATTTATCTTCTAATCAACCATTATTGCAATATTGGCCTTGTGACCTTCATGTTATTGGGAAAGATATTTTAAGATTTCATTTAATTTATTGGCCTATTTTATTAATGGCCCTTGAGATGGAATTACCAAAACAATTTTTAGCTCATCCTTGGGTTTTATTTGATAAAAATAAAATGTCTAAATCTTTAGGAAATGTTTTATATGTAGATGATTTATTAAAAATTTTTCCAATTGATTCGATTCGTTATTTTGTTTTACATGAGATTCCTTATGCTCAAGATGGTAATATTACTTATGAATTGTTAGTAGAAAGACATAATAGTGATTTAGTTAATGTGGTTGGTAATTTAGTTCATAGAATTTTTGGAATGGTAAAAAGTTATCGCCAAAATCATTTGAATAAAATTTTAATTAATCCTAGTGAAAATGATGATTTTGATTTATCATTAAAAGTTTTATCAATTCTTTCTTTAGTGCGTCAAAAAATGGTAGAACGTAAGGTTGGCGATGCTTTAGCAGAAATTATGAAATTAGCTCGTTTTATTAATAAATATATTGATTTAGTTGAGCCTTGGAAATTATTTAGAATTACTGAAAAAACTTCTCTTTTAGATTATATTTTATATTCTTTGTTTGAAAGTTTAAGGTTTTTAGGTGTTTTATTAAAACCTTTTTTACCTCAAACAGCTGATAAAATTTTGTTTCAAATTAGGGCGCAAGCTGTTACTTTTGAAAGTTTAAATACTTTTGGTTTGCTTGATAGTCAAGAATTGATGCAAGATGAAATTTTATTTCAACGTTTAAATTTAGATACTGTTTTATCTTTCTTCAATGTTACTTAATTAAATTATATTTTATTGTTTTTTTTTTTTTTTGGTTTAATTGTTATTAAGATTTTTGCTTTTTCCGAAGCACAACTATAATTTTATTTTGTTGATTAATAATTACCAATTAAATATCTCAATTATTGATTAATTTATTGTTTTTTTCAGTTATAATAAATTGTAGTATATAAAAAAAGGAGTTTATAAAATGCCAATAAATCACGTTATTAATTATCAAGGAGAAAATTTCAATGAATTGCTTCATCAAAAAGAATTAGTTCTTGTTGACTTTTTTGCTACTTGGTGCCCTCCATGTCAAAAGTTAGCTCCTATTTTAGAAGAAGTAGCGGTTTTACAAAAAGAAGTTCTTTTTTTGAAAGTAGACATTGATGATTATAGGAAATTAACGTTAGAACATCAAATTTCTAGTTTCCCTACTTTAATTTTATACAAAAATAAAAAAGAATTAGTAAGACAAGTGGGCTCTTTAGACAAAGAATCGTTATTAGTTTTTTTAAACACACATCAATAATGGTCTTTGCTTCGAATCCCGCTATTAGTCAAATTAATGGTATTTTTTTGGTTTATAAAGATACCAATTTAACTTCGCATGATGTAGTTTGTTGTATTAAAAAAAAATTTCAAGTTAATAAAGTAGGACATACAGGAACTTTAGATCCTTTGGCTTCTGGTCTTTTAATTGTTTGCGTTGGTAAAGCCACTAAATTAACTTTTTTGTTTGATCAACTTTGTAAAACTTATCAAGGAACCTTTCTTTTTAATCAACAATATGATACTTTAGATGTTACAGGTAAGTTGATTGATAAAAAAAATGTTGTTATTAATGAAAATTTACTTAAAGAATCTTTTAAAGCTTTTCATCAACAAACATATTATCAAATTCCTCCGATGTTTTCAGCTATTAAAGTTAATGGTCAAAAAATGTATCATTTAGCACGGCAAAATAAAATTATTGCACTTCCTTTCAAAAAAGTGACTATTCATCATTTAGAAGTTACATCATCTCTTTATCATAATCAAATATCTTTTTTAACATGTGTTTCTAAAGGAACTTATATTCGTAGTTTAGCCCAAGATATAGCTTTAAAAATGGATACTTATGGAGCTCTTTCATCTTTACAACGGGTTGCTATTGGATCTTATTTATTAAAAAATGCTAAGACTTTGGAACAGTTAACAGTAAATGATTGTATTCCAGATACTTTTTTATTTAAAAATTGTGATCAAATAGTTTTAAATGATTATTTGATTAAATTAGTTAAAAATGGTGTTTATTTAGATCAAAGACAACATATTACAAAAAAACCTTTTATAGTAAAAGATAGTAACAACAATTTTATTGCTTATTATGATGTTTTGGAAAAAAATAAATATTATCCGCGTTATTTTTTTTAATTTTTGATTACTTGTTACAATAAATTTTTAAATTAGTTTAAGTGTTTGTTTTGTGCAAACAAAAGAAGGTTTTAGGTATTTTTTATGGAGAGATTACAAAAAGTTTTAGCTGCAGCAGGTGTTGCTTCAAGAAGAAAAGCGGAAGCTTTAATTTTGCAAAAAAAAGTCAAAGTTAATAATCAAATAGTGGACCAATTAGGTATTAAAGTATCTTCTTCTGATGTTATTACTTTAGATAATACCCCTATTGTTAAAACTGCTTTTTATTATTATTTACTTAATAAACCAATGGGTTATCTTTCCACAGCCAAAGATAATAAAAAAAGATTAACTGTTTTAGATTTGTTAACAGAAGCTAAAAACCAAAGATTATATCCTGTAGGGCGTTTAGATTTTAATACTACAGGTTTACTTTTAATTACTAATGATGGTAATTTGACTCAAAAGTTAACTCATCCTTGTTTTGCTGTTCCTAAAGAATATCATGTTAAAATTAATGTTTTTTTATCTAAAAAAGATCTTTTGGTTTTTAAAAAAGGAATTATGATTGATAATAATTATTTAGCTATTGCTCAAGAGGTATGTCTTTTGAAAAACTGTCATTTTTCGAAATCATCAACTTGGTTAAAAATAGTTATTACTGAAGGGAAAAATCGACAAATTCGTAAAATGATAGCATCTTTAGGGTATCAAGTTTTAAAGTTAAAACGTTATCGTTATGCTTTTTTAACTATTGACGGGTTAACAATGGGCGCTTATCGCTCTTTAAAGATTCATGAAATTAAGAAATTAAAGGTTTTGACTAATTGATTTTTTAAACAATTTTTGAAAAGGTTGATTATATAAGGAGTAAGTGTTTGATATGCAAAGTTTTAAATTAGCAATTGATGGTCCTGCAGGAGCTGGTAAAAGCACTATTAGTCAAAAATTATCTTATAAATTAGGTTGGGATCATATTGATACAGGGGCTATGTTTCGTGCCTTGACTTTGTATTTGTTAGAAAATAAAATTTCATTGAAAAATGAAAAATTATTACAACAAGCTTTGTTAAAAATGGATATTTCTTATTATGATAATAAAATTTTTTTAAATCAACAAGATGTTTCTTTAAAAATTAAAACTTTAGATGTTGAAAAAAAAGTATCTTCCATAGCATCTATTCTTGCGGTTAGAAATAAATTATTAGTGTTGCAAAAAGAAATTTGTACTAAAACTCCTTATTTAATTATGGATGGCAGAGACATAGGAACCGTTATTATTCCTGATGCGAATTTAAAAATTTTTTTGACTGCCAACATTACTAAAAGAGCTTTAAGGAAACAAGAAGAATTCCTGAAAAAAGGTAAAATTATGGAAATACAAGATATTATTGAACAATTAAAAGAGCGTGATCATCAAGATTACCATCGTCATTTATCTCCTTTAATAAGAGCTAATGATGCTGTTTTATTAGATACTACTGAATTATCAGTTGATGAAGTAGTTTTAAAAATAACTTCTTTGATTAAAAAAAGAATCTCTCAAAAAGTTTCTTATGTCTTTTAAAATAGCTATTTTAGGGCGTCCTAATGTTGGTAAATCTAGTCTTTTTAATCGTTTTGTTGGTAAAAGACAAGCTATTACTCATCATAAACCAGGTATTACTCGTGATCGTATTTATGCTCAAGCAACATGGTTGACACAAACATTTGATGTTATTGATACCGGTGGGATTGAAATTAAAGATATTCCTTTTTTAGAGCAAATTAAACAACAAACTCAATTAGCTTTAGATGAAGCCAATGTTATTCTTTTTGTAGTTGATGGTCAAACTGGTTTAACCCAAAGTGATCATTTTTTAGCTAAAATTTTGTATAAAAGTCAAAAACCTGTGTTTGTAGTTGTTAATAAAATTGACAATCAAGCTTTATTATCTAATATTTATGAATTTTATGCTTTGGGTTTTGATGCTCCTTTTCCTGTTAGTGTTCATCATGGAATTGGTATTGGCGACCTTTTAGATCATATTGTTGGGTATTGTTACAAAACTCCCCCTTTAATTCCTTTAAGTGAACAAACTTCTATATCAACTAAACTAAAAAGTACATCTGATAATATTATTAAGTTTTGTGTTATTGGGAGACCTAATGTTGGTAAATCAACTCTTACTAATGCTATTTTAACTTCTCAAAGAATGGTAGTTTCTGATTTGGAAGGAACCACTACTGATTCTGTTGATACTTTTTTTGAAAATGAAGGGCAAAAATATCAAATTATTGATACTGCAGGGATTAAAAAAAGAGGTAAAATATATGAGCAAGAAGATAAATATAGTGTTTTAAGAGCTTTAAGTTCTTTAGCTAATTCAGATATTGCTTGCTTAATTATCGATGCTCAGGTAGGTATTTTAGAACAAGATAAAAATATTGCTGGTTTTATTTTAAAAAATCATAAAGCATGTTTAATTATTGTTAATAAGTGGGATTTAATTTCCAAAGATACTAATACGATGAAACAATTTGAACAACAGGTTAGACAAAAATTCCAGTTTTTATCATATGCTCCTATTGTTTTTTTATCGGCTTTAAAAGTTAATCGAGTGCAGCAAATATTTATGAATTTAAAATTAGTGTTTCAGAATTATCAAAGTGTTTTTAGTACTAATCAATTAAATAATATTTTGCAAGAAGCTGTTTTGATTACTCCTCCAACTTTTTTTAATCAAGGTAAAGCTAAGTTTCAATATATTGTACAAACCAAAAGTAAGGCTCCTGAGTTTTTATGTTTTGTGAATAATCCTAAATATATTCATTTTTCTTATGAAAGGTTTTTGAAGAATCAATTTCGTCAAAGTCTTAATTTAATAGGAACTCCTATTAAACTGTTTTTTCATAAAAAAAAATAATTTAATTTTTACTCCTTTTTTCATTTTGGTTATTAATATTCCTTTATCTTTTATTATTTTGGTTATTAGCTTGTTTATATTTTTTGTTTGCTAATTGTCTATATTTTTATTTTCAAGAAAGGTTTTTGGGAATTATGAAAATTACTATTATTGGAAGTGGTGCTTGGGGTGCTACTTTAGCTCAAGTACTAACTGATAATTGTCATCAAGTTTTAGTTTATGATCTTAATTGTGATTATATTAATAAAATAAACCAAGGGAAACATCCTCTTTTTGATGTTCCTTTGAAAAATATTAAAGCTGTTGCTAATCTTTCAGAAGCATTATTATATTCTGATTTATTGATTCTTGCTGTTCCTATTAAAGTAATGCGACAAGTATTGCAAAAAGTAGCTTTATTAATTAAAACTCCTAAAGCTTTTATTAATGTGTCAAAAGGAATCGAACCACTTACTTTTTTACGTGTTTCGCAAATTGTGACTCAAGTTATTCCTGCTTCTTTGCTTAAAAATTATGCTTCTTTAATGGGTCCTTCGCATGCTGAAGAAGTTATTTTAAGAAAATTAACTCTTTTGACAGCATCTTCGAATAATCTCTCTTTTGCCGCCGATATTCAAAAAATTTTTTCCAATCCGCAATATTTAAAAATTTATATTTCTGTGGATTTGGTGGGCAATGAAATTTGTAGTTCTTTTAAAAACGTGTTAGGATTGATTAATGGTATTTTGGTTGCTAAAAAGTTTGGTATCAATTCTCAAGCAGCTTTGATGAGTCGTGGTATTTTAGAAATGTCCCGTTTAGTTTCTTTTTATCACGGTAATCCTCAAACAGTTTTGGGGTTACCTGGTTTAGGTGATTTAATTGTCACTGCTTTTAGTTCGTATTCGAGAAATTTTACTGCTGGTATTAAAATTGGTTCAGGTAAAACTTATCAACAGATTATGGCTAATTCTTCTCAAATTATTGAAGGTTTTCAAAGTTTACAAGCTTTTTATCAGTTGCAATTACAAAATCATTTAAATTTATCCCTTATTCAATCAGCATATGCTTTGATTTTTGAAAATAAAGCTTTTGAATTGGTTGTTAATGAATTGATGCAAAGACCTTTTAAAAATGATTGTTAAAAAATTTTAAAATTGATTATTATTTGAAAAAATTATTTGTTTTTTTTTGTAAAATATTTTTTTGATGTTATAATAAGTACGTAATTTAAAAGAAAGGAAGCAAAAAATGAGTAAGTTAGAATTTTTAAAAAAATTAGCTGAAAAAAATGGCATTAGTCAAAAAGATGCTGACAAATTACTTACTAGTTTTGTTGACGTAATTGCAGAAAGTATGAAATCTTTTGAAGAAGAAGAAAAAGTTACTTTAACTGGTTTTGGTACTTTTGAAGTGAAATCAAGAAGTGCGCGTCAAGGTAAAAATCCTAGAACTGGTAAACCTATTGACATTCCAGCTAAAAAAGTTCCTGTTTTTAAATTTAGCAAAATTTTTAAAGATATTTTTATTTCCTAAAAAAATTATCGTTAGTTTTTGTGAGTAATTTTTTAATCAAAAAAACAAACTTTTTTTAGTTTGTTTTTTTTATTATATTTTTTCATTCTTGATCTTTTTTTTGGTCAAGAAATTTGTTCTAAAAGAAAGTAGGTATTACTGATAGTGAAAAACTTTCCTAAAACTAATTTAATAGGACAAACAGCAAGAGTTGAAAATGAAAAAGAAATAGCAGTTATTACTCGTATTGATTTTCAAAGAGGCTTTATTTATTTATTATTTAAAAGAATGCGTGAAGAAAAATATCCTTTTCCTCAAGCTTTAGAAGACAATTTGATTAAACCTATTATTGTTAAACATCAAAGAAAATATTAAATTTTTGCTAAATTAAATTTTAATACCGATTATTTTTAAAAATAATTTTTTAAATATCAAAGGTCGTGATATGAAAATTAAACCACAAATTAAACAAAAAATTAAAAAGATAATATTTATTTGTAATTATTTTAAAAACACTAATATTGTTTTCTTTTTTTTAATGTTAGCTATTTTTGTTATGATTTTTTCTTTTATCGTTGATTATCAAAATGCTTGTGAAAACAATAAATCATATTGGTATAATAAATACCAATGTCCTACATATAAGGAAGGCGGAGTTTTAGATTATAGCCGCGGTTGGTATCCTAATCATAATACCTTGATTAAAATGATTTTTTATTTCACTTATCAAAGTAATTTATTTGTTTTATTGGTTTATATTTTATTTTTCACTAAATTTCGTTATCAAAAGTGGTATCATTATTTAGTTTTTGCTTGTTTGATTAGTATTTTAATGACAGGGTTGATTTTTCATATTGTTATTAATCAATTTCAACATTTAACTACATTTAAACTTAAACTTTCTTATTTTCTTTCACATTTACAACATACTTTAATACCTTTAATTTTTGTTTATTTTTATTTTAAAGTTAATATCTTTGCTATTTCTTATTACAAAATATGGATTGCTTGGGTTCATCCCTTCCTTTACATGTTATTTTTTAGTTTATTTGGTTATTGTGCTATTAAACCATATTTAAATAAATTTAAAAAAGATCAACCGATTGTTACTTCTCAACAAGATGCTAAAATCGATCCTTTTAAACATTTTCCTTATTGGTTTTTTTCCCCTTTTTACCCTGATCAAAAATTTGAAAATCAAAAAAAAGATGAAGCAGGTAAACTCAAAAAAAATGATGTTTCGCAACGAAAAAAACAATATCGTTTTTGTTATGGTGGATATGAACGTGTTTTGGTTATTTTTATTGTGCTTTTTGTACCAATTTTTATAATGACATTTATCCTTTTGTATATGAAAAGAAGAATGTCGGGCACTAAATATCATTTTAAATTACAAAAATCATCATAATTTTATTCATTTAGAAGTAAAATTTGATATAATAAGTTTATATTGATTTAATAGTTAGGAGAATATAATCGAAGATGCGTGATTTAGTAAAATTGATTTGTACAGATTGCAAAAGAGAAAATTATTATACTGATAAAAATAAAAAAAGAACCTCTGTACGTTTAGAATTGAAAAAATATTGTTTTTTTACAAGAACACATACTTTACATCGAGAAAAAAAATAATTTTTTTGATTTTTATTGATTTGTGAAAAAAGTTTCATTGATGTTTTTCTTTTGGATATTGCAGCTATAAAATATTTATATTTGTAATAACAGCAAATGTAAAAAAAAGGATTCATGGTTTTATGTTTTTACAAAATCGAAATAATTTTATTAAGAAAATGAAACCTAATACCTTAGCTTTATTTTATTCTGGTAAAAAAATTATTAAAAGTGCTGATCAATATTTTCCTTTTGCAGTTAATCATAACTTTTATTATTTAACAGGAATTAATCAGGATAATGTCATTTTATTAATTGTTAAAACTTTACATAGTCATAAAACTTATTTATTTTTAGAAGCCAGTAATTCTTATAAAATGTTATGGGATGGTGATGTTTTAAGTTTTGCTGATGCTTCACAAATATCGCAAATTAATATATTTCATCTTCATCAAATAGAATCTTTTTCTTCCTTTTTGTTGCAAACAATTAATCCTTTGAGAAGTGCCGTTGTTACTTCTTTGGATAGTATTTATTTTGATTTATCAAGACAAAATATTTCTTTGGAGCAAGAAGTTAGTTGGCCTTCACAATACTCACAAAAATTATTATCTTTATATCCTTTTTTAAAAATTTATAATAGTTCTCCTTTGTTATCATCTTTGCGCCAAAGTAAAAGCAATTACGAGCAAGAACAAATTAAGAAGGCTATTCATATTCACCAACAAGCTTTAAGTTATTTATTAACTAAAATTAAACTACCTATGTATGAATATCAAGTAACTGCTTTATTTCATTATTTTTTGGAAAATAAACGCACTAATAATGCTTTTCAAACTATTGCCGCTTCTGGTAAGAATGCCTTAATTTTGCATTATGAACGTAATCATTCACAATTACAATCTAATGATCTCTTATTGTTGGATTCAGGAGTTACTTATAATCATTATTCATCTGATATTACTCGTTGTTATCCTGTTAGTGGAGTTTTTACTTCTTTGCAAAAAAAACTTTATAATTTGGTTTTAAAAGCCAATAAAGAATTGATTGCTTTTGTAAAACCAGAACATACTTTTGCTCAATTAAATCAACATGGTAAAGCTATTTTAACTCAAGGTTTAAAAGAGTTATCTCTTTTAGAAGATGGTCAAAGCATTAATCACTATTGTTATCACGGTTTAGCTCATCATTTAGGTTTAGATATTCATGATGTGTGTAATTATTCTGATATTATCGGGGAAAATAGTATTATTACTATTGAACCAGGATTATATTTGAAAAAATTAAATATTGGCATTAGGATTGAAGATAATCTTTTGGTGACCAAAGACGGGGCTATTAATTTATCTCAAAAAATTCCTAAAGAAATTAACGAAATTGAAGTTCTTATGAAAACTATTTGCAATAATTAGTTTTTTATTTTTTTGGCCCTGTAGCCAAGTGGTAAGGCATGGCTCTGCAAAAGCTTGATCAACGGTTCAAATCCGTTCGGGGCCTCCACTTTCTTTTTTATTTTTATCTTTTTTGGATTTTATTTTTTTACTTTCTTTAATGTTTCTTTGATTTTCATTTTAAAATATTTTAAAAACTTGTATATTTAAGGAGTAGTACTCAAGTGGCTATAAGAGGCGTCCCTGCTAAGGACGTAGTCCGAGAAATCGGTTCAAGGGTTCGAATCCCTTCTGCTCCGCCATTTTTTTTAAAGTTTGTTGTGTTGGTTTAAAAAATAAATATTTAAATAAAATTATCTTTTTATTTGGATTTTATTTAAATATTTATTTTTGAATTATATTTTTTTAGTTATTAACCTTTTTTGTTTTCACCTACATTTAACTGAATAGTTGAAATTTCAAACTGCAAACTTTATATTTAATTTTAAAAATAGTTATTTTTTTTCAATAACTATACAAAGGTAATCTTAAAATGAAAACAATAAAACGGGTTGCAAAAGTTACCTCACGCTTATCTGATTTCGGAAAGTGGTATACAGATATTTGCCTAAAAACTGAATTAATAGCATATTCAGACGTTAAAGGGTTTATAATTTATCTTCCTTATGGTTATTCTTTATGGGAAAATATTCAAAAATATATGAATAATGAGTTACAAAAAACAGGGCATCAAAATGTTTATTTCCCTTTAGTTTTTTCGGAAAACCTTTTTCAAAAAGAAAAAGAACATATTGAGGGTTTTTCTCCTGAAATAGCGGTTATTACTACTATTGGTCACAAAGAATTATCTGAAAAAATAGTTATTAGACCAACATCAGAAGTTTTATTTTCTCAATATTATGCTAAAACTGTTAATTCTTATCGTGATTTGCCAAAGTTATATAATCAATGGTGTAATGTTTTAAGATGGGAAAAAAGCACTAAACCCTTTTTGCGTGGTAAAGAATTTTTATGGCAGGAAGGACATACTATTCATGCTACCAAACAAGAAGCTATCCAACAGACCTTAAATATTATTCAACTGTATCAAAAATTAGGTAAAGAACTTTTAGCTATTCCTTTTATTTGTGGTCGAAAAACCGAAAATGAAAAATTTGCTGGGGCTTTAATTACTTATTCTATTGAAGCTTTAATGTATGATGGCCAAGCTTTACAATCAGGTACTTCACATTATTTAGGAACTAATTTTGCTAAACCCTTTCAAATTAAATTTCAAGATCAAGATCATCAAAATAAATACGTGCATCAAACTTCTTGGGGTATTTCAACTCGTTTAATAGGTGCTTTAATTATGGTTCACAGTGATGATGAAGGTTTAGTGTTGCCTCCTTATATTGCTCCGATACAAATTATTATCATTCCTTTGCATCCTCAAGAAGAATTGGTACAACAAACTGCCCATCAAATATTTAACTTATTAAAACAAGATTATCGCGTTCATTTGGATTTGCAAAATAAAACTCCTGGTTGGAAATTCAGTCAGTATGAACTTAAAGGAGTTCCTTTGAGAATTGAAATTGGTAAACATGATTTAATGAAAGAAGAAATCACTTTTTTTCAAAGATATAATTTTAATAAACGTAATATTAAAATTTCAACTTTGAAAGAAGAAATACCTCAATTACTACAAACAATTCATGATAATATGTATCAAAAAGCCTTGCAACATTTAGAAGCTAACCGTCATCAAGCATTTACTTATGAAGAATTTAAAACACATCTTCAAAAAGGGGGTTATGTTGCGATGAGTATTGCAGGAACTGAAGCTGAAATACGTATTAAAACAGAAACTGGGGCTATTGCAAGAGTTATTTTAGAAACCCCCTTAATTACTGCTAATTGTCCGGTAACACATCAAAAAGCCTTGCAAACTATTTTATTTGCTAGAGCTTATTAAAAATCTAATTATTATGTTTTTAGGTTTTTTATGAATTCATGACAATTATATTTACTTTTTGTAAATAATATTTTGGATATTGACATTTAACAATAAAAAAGTTATAATTATGAAAGTGTGTTTGAATAGAAGAGAGGTTTTTTTATGAAACGAACATATCAACCTAGTAAAATCAAAAGAAAAAGAACTCATGGTTTTCGAGCAAGAATGGCAACTGTTGGCGGTTGTAAAGTGCTTGCGCGTAGGAGAGCCAAAGGTCGTGTTCAATTAACTGTTTAAATGTTAAGGAATGGAACAAATCAAACATTATAAGACATACTGTTTTTTGGTACCTTTTGATTTATCTTTTTTTAAGAAAAAAGACTGTAAATATTTTTTTTTGTTTAGTTTGAATTATAAACATAGAAGTTGAAGAGTTTTAAGGTTATTTAAGAAGATGAAAAGAAAATATATTCTTAAAAAAAAAAGTGAAGTTACATCTGTTTTTAAATCTAAAAAAAGACATGGTAATTTTTGTTTTATTATTCATTATGTTTTGCAAAAAACTACTTCTCATTTTAAATTTGCTTTGAGTGTTGGTAAAAAATATGGTAAAGCTTATCAAAGAAATTTAATTAAAAGGCGTTTCCGATCAATTATCGCTAATTATTCTCTTAATTTGAATCCAGAAATGTTTTTTGTAATCGTTATTCAACCTCAAGCTAAGGGTTTAAATTTTCAGCAATTAAAAAATTTATTTGCACAATTTGCTTTAAAAATTAACTTGTTGCTTTTTAATAATTAAAATAAAGGATTAAAAAATATGGATGTTAAAAATAGTATTCTTAAAAAAAATTCTTTTTTTTTAATAATTACTTTATTGGTTATAGGTATTTGGCTTTTTTTGCCAAAAAAAGCTTTAAATATTAAAGTTTTACAAAAAGTTACCATTGGTAATGATCACTTTGTTATTTATGTTGTTGATCGCAAATATAAAGAAGTTAAAATAGATGAAAAAGCAGTTTATGATCAATGGGTTGAAAGAAAACGAAATGAAAAATATTTTTTCAGATTGCTTTCTAAACCGCAACCAGTTATTGAAGATGAAATAGATGATGAAAAATTAAATTTATTGTTTAAACAAGATAAATTACAAAATTTAGATGAAGATAAATTAAAAGCAAAAAAAATTGAAATTATGTATGCTTTTTGGACTATTCCTGCTGGTACTAATTGTGAATACATTACTGATAAAGAATTTTTGAATGAAATTAATAATTGTTTAACATTGAATGATGATGGCAAGAATCCGATTACAAAAATTACATTATCAAAGGAATCTCAAAAAAACTTTAATAATATTTCCAATGATTCTCTTTCTAGCGTAAAACTTCAATTATCCAATTCGTCATCAAAAACAACAACAATAAACACTTGCATTACCAATTCTTCTCTGCCAATTCAATGGCCTTCTAGATTGGATTGGAGTCTTTTTGGTTATTTGTGGAATGTTTTAATCATTTCTATTAGTTTTCTATTATATTTTTTCTCAACTTTTTTAACCAATATTGGTGATGGTGGCTTGTTTTTTGGAAACCTGGGACTTGGTATTGTATTAACCACTATTGTTATTCGTACCCTAACTTGGCCTATTTATACTAAAACTAGTACTTTTAGCATGAATATGAATTTATTACAACCTGAAATTGAAAAAGTGAAACAAAAATATACTTTAAAAAAAGATCCTGCTTCTGCTCAAAAAATGCAGTTAGAGATTTTAAAAGTTTATCGTAAGAATAATTTTAGTTTTTGGGGTTTTTTAGTCTCCTTTTTACAACTACCTTTATTTATTGCTATTAATCAAACTTTACGTCGTTTTTTAATTCAGGGAGGAATTTTTAAAACTACCGCTTTAATTGACAAACGTTTTTTAGGATTTATTAGTTTAGATCCTAATAAATCTAATAATATTTTTATTGTTATTTTGTTATCTTTTTTAGTGGGGACGACAATGTTTATTTTAAATAAGATAAGTTTTAAAAAACCTGAGTATTTAAAAACTTCTACACATCATTTAACTTTAGAACAAAAAATAAAAACTAAACAGTCAGAAAAAACAATGAAAATTACAAGTTGGATTATGATTTTAATGATGGTTTTTTTCTCTCGTTCTAATACAGTTTTATCTTTATATTGGATTGTTGGAAACACTTATACCATTTTTCAAACTTTAATTACTCAAAAAAAAATTGGAAAAAAATATTGGGAATTGAAAAACAAAACTATTTAATTTTTTGCATCACTATCTTAAAAATAGGCAAATATTGTATTTGATAATATTTTTTACCAAAGATGAATAGTCTTCTATTTTCACTAAATATTTATTTTTAAATTAAATTTTAAAAAAATTGCTTTTTTCTTTTGTCTGTGTTATAATAAATTAGGTAAATAAATTTTACATTTTTAATTTTGGAGGGATAGCGAAGTGGTTAAACGCAGCAGTCTGTAAAACTGTTCCGTAAGGTACGATGGTTCGAATCCATCTCCCTTCACCATTAAAATTCTTTTTTAATCTTTGAAAACTGAAGATGATACTTATAAATTTTTAATTTCATTTCTTAAATTTCTTAAATTAACTAGTTTAATTTAAAAGTAATAGTAATAATATACGAAGAGTTTGATCCTGGCTCAGGATTAACGCTGGCGGCGTGCCTAATACATGCAAGTCGAACGGGAATTTAAGCAATTAAATTTTAGTGGCGAACGGGTGAGTAACACGTAAGTAATCTGCCCTTAAGACGAGGATAACAGTTGGAAACAACTGCTAAGACTGGATAGGAGATAAGAAGGCATCTTCTTATTTTTAAAAGACCTAGTAATAGGTATGCTTAAGGAAGGGCTTGCGTCACATTAGTTAGTTGGTAGGGTAAAGGCCTACCAAGACGATGATGTGTAGCCGGGCTGAGAGGCTGAACGGCCACATTGGAACTGAGACACGGTCCAAACTCCTACGGGAGGCAGCAGTAGGGAATTTTCGGCAATGGAGGAAACTCTGACCGAGCAACGCCGCGTGAACGATGAAGTATTTCGGTACGTAAAGTTCTTTTATTAAGGAAGAAAAGATGGTGGAAAAACCATTATGACGGTACTTAATGAATAAGCCCCGGCTAACTATGTGCCAGCAGCCGCGGTAATACATAGGGGGCAAGCGTTATCCGGAATTATTGGGCGTAAAGGGTGCGTAGGCGGTTTAATAAGTTTATGGTCTAAGTGCAATGCTTAACATTGTGATGCTATAAAAACTGTTTGACTAGAGTTGGATAGAGGCAAGTGGAATTCCATGTGTAGTGGTAAAATGCGTAAATATATGGAGGAACACCATGAGCGAAGGCGGCTTGCTGGGTCTTAACTGACGCTGAGGCACGAAAGCGTGGGGAGCAAACAGGATTAGATACCCTGGTAGTCCACGCTGTAAACGATGAGTACTAGATGTTGGGTTAAACCAGTGTCGAAGTTAACACATTAAGTACTCCGCCTGAGTAGTACGTACGCAAGTATGAAACTTAAAGGAATTGACGGGACTCCGCACAAGCGGTGGATCATGTTGTTTAATTCGAAGATACCCGAAAAACCTCACCAGGTCTTGACATGCTTCTGCAAAGCTGTAGAAATACAGTGGAGGTTATCAGTTGTACAGGTGGTGCATGGTTGTCGTCAGCTCGTGTCGTGAGATGTTGGGTTAAGTCCCGCAACGAGCGCAACCCTTGTTGTTAATTGCCATCATTAAGTTGGGGACTTTAGCAAGACTGCCAGTGATAAATTGGAGGAAGGTGGGGATGACGTCAAATCATCATGCCCCTTATGACCTGGGCTACAAACGTGATACAATGGCTGTTACAAAGGGTAGCTGAAGCGCAAGTTTTTGGCAAATCTCAAAAAAACAGTCTCAGTTCGGATTGAAGTCTGCAACTCGACTTCATGAAGTTGGAATCGCTAGTAATCGCGAATCAGCATGTCGCGGTGAATACGTTCTCGGGGTTTGTACACACCGCCCGTCAAACCACGAAAGTTGGCAATACCCAAAGCCGGTGGCCTAACTTGAGCAATCAAGAGGGAGCCGTCTAAGGTAGGGTCGATGATTGGGGTTAAGTCGTAACAAGGTATCCCTACCGGAAGGTGGGGATGGATCACCTCCTTTCTAAGGAAAAAATTATCATCTTCAGTTTTGAGAAACTTAAAAAAAGTTTTTCATTTTTTAAGATTAGGGCCTATAGCTCAGTTGGTTAGAGCACACGCCTGATAAGCGTGAGGTCGGTGGTTCAAGTCCATTTAGGCCCACCAAAATAGGTCATATCTTAAAAAAGCTCTTTGAAAAGTAGATAAACTAAGGTTAAAAAAATCAAAGGAATTAAGGGCGCACAGTGGATGCCTTGGCACTAAGAGCCGATGAAGGACGCAATTAACGGCGAAACTCCACGGGAAGCTGTAAATAAGTGGAGATCCGTGGGTATCCGAATGGGATAACCTGTTACATTGAAGATGTAACATCCTCGCAAGAGGAAGGAAACGCAGTGAACTGAAATATCTAAGTAACTGCAGGAAAAGAAAGTAATAACGATTCTGGTAGTAGTGACGAGCGAACCCGGAATAGCCTGATACCATTTCTAGTTACAAAGTTTTAATGAAGTAGAAGCTTTTGGAAAGAAGCACCATAGTGGGTGACAGTCCCGTAAACGCAAGTTAAAATCTAGGGTATCAATAAGTACGGCGAGACACGAGAAATCTTGTCGGAAGGTGGGAGGACCATCTCCTAAGGCTAAATACTACTTAGTGACCGATAGTGAACTAGTACCGTGAGGGAAAGGTGAAAAGAACCCCGAAAGGGGAGTGAAATAGATCCTGAAACTGTGTGCTTACAATTAGTCAAAGCACGTTAAAGTGTGATGGCTTGCCTTTTGCAGAATGAACCGGCGAGTTATGATGTGGAGCAAGGTTAAGTTTGAAGGAACGGAGCCGTAGCGAAAGCGAGTCTTAAAAGGGCGTTTTAGTTGCATGTCATAGACCCGAAACTGAAGTGAGCTAGCTATGAGCAGGTTGAAATTTAGGTAAAACTAAATGGAGGACCGAACCAGGACACGTTGAAAAGTGTTTGGATGACTTGTGGCTAGGGGTGAAATTCCAATCGAACTCAGAGATAGCTGGTTCTCCCCGAAATAGCTTTAGGGCTAGCGTTGATTTGGTTATTTGATGAAGGTAGAGCACTGAATGAGTAAGGGCTCCACCTCGGGGTACCGAATTCAATCAAACTCCGAATGTTATCAAATAAAATCAGCAGTCAGACTGTGGGTGATAAGGTCCATGGTCAAAAGGGAAAGAGCCCAGACCGTCAGCTAAGGTCCCCAAATTGATGTTAAGTGGCAAAGGAAGTGAAGACGTTAAAACAACTAGGAGGTTGGCTTAGAAGCAGCCATCCTTTAAAGAGTGCGTAATAGCTCACTAGTCGAATGACTCTGCGCCGAAAATGTACCGGGGCTAAAACATCATACCGAAGCTACGGATTAGAATAACTATTTATAGTTATTTCAATGGTAGGGGAAGCGTTCTGACATCAGTGAAGCCATAGCGGAAGCAGTGGTGGAGAGGTCAGAAGTGAGAATGCCGGTGTAAGTAACGAAAAGATAGGTGAGAATCCTATCCGTCAAAAACCCAAGGTTTCCAGGGCCAGGTTCGTCCTCCCTGGGTTAGTCGGGTCCTAAGGTGAGGGAGAAGTCCGTAGCCGATGGCAAGCAGGCTGAGATTCCTGTACTAGTTAATCAACTGATGGAGGGACAAAGAAGGCTAAACACGCCCCTGATTGGATTGGGGTAGAAAAACTAAGTCTGAGCAGATAGGCAAATCCGTTTGTTCATTTAAAGATGAGGTTTAAAAGTAAAGTGATTGATGTCATGCTTTCAAGAAAAGCTTCTAGGGTTAATTGGTTAACTACCCGTACCGTAAACCGACACAGGTGGGAAGGTAGAGTATACTAAGACGCGCGAGCAAACTCTTGTTAAGGAACTCGGCAAAATGACTCCGTAACTTCGGGATAAGGAGAGCTTTTATTAAAATTAAAAGCCGCAGAGAATAGGCCCAAGCGACTGTTTATCAAAAACATAGGTCTTTGCTAAACCGCAAGGTGATGTATAAGGGCTGATGCCTGCCCGGTGCTGGAAGATTAAAAGGAGATGTCAGGTAACGAAGCATTGAATTGAAGTCCCAGTAAACGGCGGCCGTAACTATAACGGTCCTAAGGTAGCGAAATTCCTTGTCGGGTAAGTTCCGACCCGCACGAAAGGCATAACGATTTGGGCGCTGTCTCAACAAGAGCCTCGGTGAAATCAAATTACCGGTGAAAATGCCGGTTACCCGCGACAGGACGAAAAGACCCCATGGAGCTTTACTGCAACTTAATATTGAAATTGGAAATAGGATGTACAGGATAGGTGGGAGACTATGATCAAAAAACGCTAGTTTTTTGGGAGTCATCCTTGGGATACCACCCTTGTTATTTTTAGTTTCTAACCTGCACAAGTAGATTGTGAGGGACAGTGTTTGGTGGGCAGTTTGACTGGGGCGGTCGCCTCCTAAAGAGTAACGGAGGCGTTCGAAGGTTCCCTCAAAATGGTTGGAAATCATTTGTAGAGCATAAAGGCATAAGGGAGCTTGACTGCGAGACTGACAAGTCGAGCAGGGACGAAAGTCGGACTTAGTGATCTTACGGTACCGAATGGAAGGGCCGTGACTCAACGGATAAAAGCTACCCTGGGGATAACAGGCTTATCGCTTCCAAGCGTTCACAGCGACGAAGCGGTTTGGCACCTCGATGTCGGCTCATCGCATCCTGGAGCTGGAGAAGGTTCCAAGGGTTGGTCTGTTCGCCCATTAAAGCGGAACGCGAGCTGGGTTCAGAACGTCGTGAGACAGTTCGGTCTCTATCCGTCGTGGGCGTTGGAAATTTGAAAGGAACTGTCCCTAGTATGAGAAGACCGGGATGGATATACCGCTGGTGTTTCAGTTGGTTCGCCAGAGCCACAGCTGAGTAGCTATGTATAGAAGGGATAAATACTGAAAGCATCTAAGTGTGAAGCCTCCCTTAAGATGAGATTTCCCTATGAGATCCCTGAAAGACGATCAGGTTGATAGGCTAGAGGTGTAAGAAGAGTGATCTTTTCAGCTGACTAGTACTAATAGATCCATTGACTTTGATTTTTTTTAACCCGTTTATCTAGTTTTGAAAGATCCTTGGTGCATAAAACTAAGGGGCTACACCTGTTCCCATCCCGAACACAGCAGTTAAGTCCTTAGTACTGACAATAGTTTTAACGAGCGAAGATAGGGAGTGCCAAGGTTTGTTTTAATTATTTTCCGTCATTAAATTCAAACTCCTAAAAGAGGATTAGCTCAGTTGGGAGAGCGTCTGCCTTACAAGCAGAATGTCGGGGGTTCGAGCCCCTCATCCTCTACCATAAATTTTAACCGCCTACGTAGCTCAGTTGGTTAGAGCATCTGACTGTTAATCAGAGGGTCCTAGGTTCGAGTCCTAGCGTGGGCGCCATTTTATTAATTTTTACTTTTGAAATTATTTTTTAAATGAGTATTTATTTCAAAAATATTTAAACTACTACATTACAATTATTTTTTATTGTTTTTTTTGTAATAAAATTTTTTTATATTTTTTAAAAACAATTTTAAATTGATTTTTTCATTAAATATCGCTTAAAATTTAAATAATTAGATAATTCAAATAAGCTAGTTTGTTGAAATGAATTCAAATTCTAGCTTTTTATTTTTATAATTATTAAAAAAACAACCAAAAAATTAATTAAAGGAGCAATGAAAGTGTTAAAGAAAGTTTTTGAAAATACTGATTTAAAAAATTCTTTTAAAGTTGAAATAGACACTTACGCTCGCAGTGTTGATACTTCTGTTTTAGTGCATTTTCAAGATACAGTGGTTTTAACAACTACTGTTTTTAGTCATTGTTTAAATAATTTTGATTTCCTCCCTTTAACTGTTATTTATCAAGAAAAATTTTATGCTGCTGGAAAAATTCCTGGTAGCTTTTTAAGAAGAGAAGGTCGTTTAAATGATCATGAAGTTTTAACTTCGCGTTTAATTGATCGCTCCTTGAGACCATTATTTCCCGCAAGTTTTAAACAAGAAATTCAAGTTATTAACATGGTTTTAAGTAGTGATCCTGATTTTAAAAGCGAGTTAGCTTCTATTATAGGCAGTTCTCTTTCTTTATTGATTTCTGAAATCCCCTTTTTTGAACCTGTATCTGGAGTTTATGTTGGAAAAATCGATAATCAATTAATAATCAACCCTACTTTGCAACAATCATCAAATTCCTCTTTGCATTTAATGGTGGCAGGAACTAAAAAGAATATTATTATGATTGAAGCTCACGCTAATGAAGTTTCTGAAGAAGTTTTTTTAGAAGCAATTTCTTTTGCTCATCAACATATAAAAAAATTATGTTTATTTCAAGAAAACATTAAAAAAGAAATCGGTAAAACTAAAAACTTAAATAATTGTAATTCAATTGATTTAACTTTAGAAAAAGATTTTATTCTAGAATATCAACCTAAAACCAAAGAAGCTGTTTTAAAATTTTCTGATCGAACAGAAAAAAACCATTTACAACTTTTAAAAGAAGAAATTTTGGAAAAAGCTCGCCAAAAACCTTTTTTTAAAACTATTCAAGAGGTTACTTTTTTTGATTTTGAGGCTCAAAAAAAATATTTGCAAACCATAGAAACTTTATCTCAAAAATTATTTAAACAAGAAATTCGAAATTACATCATTAAAGAAAAAAAAAGACCTGATCAAAGAGATTTAGAAGAAATTAGGGAATTGGGTTCACAAATTGATTTACTTCCAAGGACTCATGGTTCTGCTTTATTTACTCGAGGAAAAACTCAAAGTTTAGCGGTCGTCACTTTAGGTTCTTTATCTGAAAGTAAAATTATGGATGGTTTAAACGATGAACAAAACAAGCGTTTTATGCTTCATTATAACTTTCCTCCTTTTGCTGTTGGTGCTATTGGCCGTTATGCTGCCCCTAGCAGAAGAGAAATTGGTCATGGTGTTTTAGCTGAAAAAGCTATTCTTCCTTTTTTACCTCAGGAAAAAGATTTCCCTTACACTATTAGAGTTGTTTCTGAAATTTTGGAATCAAACGGTTCTTCTTCTCAAGCTACTGTTTGTGCTACTTCTATGGCTTTGATGGCTGCAGGAGTTCCTTTGAAAAAAGCAGTTTCTGGTATTTCTATAGGATTATGCTTTGATCAAAAAACCAATGAATATACTATTTTAACTGATATTCAAGGTCTTGAAGATCATATTGGCGATATGGATTTAAAAATAGCAGGAAGTTCCCAAGGAATTACAGCTTTACAAATGGATCTTAAAATTCAAGGAATTTCGGAAAAAATTTTAAAAGAATCTTTATTTCATGCTAAAAAAGGTCGTCTTCATATTTTAGAACATATGAATAATATTATCTCATCACCTCGTGTAGAAATTTCCAAATATTCTCCTAAAGTCAAGATGATTCAAATAAGACCAGAAAAAATCCGTGATGTTATCGGAACTGGTGGCAAAATTATTAATCAAATTATTGAGGACAACAATGGAGTTAAAATTGATATTGAACAAGATGGTCGTGTTTTTGTGATGCATTCTGATTTAGCAATGGTTGATAAAACAATTTCTTTTATTGAAAACTTAATACAAGAAATTAAAGTTGGTAATTCTTACCAAGCTACTATTTTACGTTTTTTAACTGATAAATACGGTAAAATTTTAGGGGCTGTTGCTCAAATTTTTCAAGGAATTGAAGGATTAATTCATTCAAATCAAATTAAATCTCAAAAAATCACCGATATTTTAAAAATAGATGAAAAAGTATTAGTTAAATGTATTAAAATCAATGAACGAGGAAGGATTGATTTTTTATTTTTATCAAAAAAATAATGTATTTCAAATCATTTTAAAAAAATTTAAAAATAAAGATAAAATTTAGTTTTTTTAATATGAATTGTTTAATTGAATAATCATTTAAATATTAATTATGAAAAGTATGGTATCCCTATATGAATGAATTTTTAAATAAATCAGATATTACTGGATTAACTAATCAGCAAGTAGATCAAAAAAAAGCTTTAGGGCAAATTAATGTTGTTTTTCGAAAAAATTCTCGTAATTTAAAAGATATTTTATGGAGCAATTGTTTTAACTCCTTAACTTTATTAATTTTAATTGTGACAATCATAATTATTTCTATTAAAAAATACGCACATTTGTTTTTTTTATTGGTATCTTTAACTAATATGTTAATTAGTATTTTTCAAGAAATTAAGGCTAAAAAAACTCTAGATCAAGTATCTTTGTTGTTGAAAAATTCTTCTCAAGTTATTAGGAATGGTCAAAAAATAACTGTTGCTGTTACTGATTTGGTTTTAGAAGATGTTTTATTACTTGAAACCGGACAACAAATCACAGTTGATGCTAAAGTTAAGAGGGGAGTTATTGAAGTCAATGAATCACTTTTAACCGGGGAAACAAAATTAATAGTTAAAAGAGAAGGTGACTTTTTATACTCCGGTAGTTATGTTGTTTCCGGACAATGTTTAGCTGAAATTGTGGCAGTGGGAAAAGATATATATATTGAAAAAATCACTCAAGCGGCGAAAAAATATAAACAACCAAAAACTCCTTTGATGAAAAGTTTATTTTTATTAATTCAAATTATTATGGTCTTTTTAACTTTGTTTGTTGTTATTTTAACTATTTTTGGTCGTTCGCCACATAATTCTATTCTCAAAAACGACCAATTTTGGCTCGGTTTATGTGGCATGATGATAGCAATGCTTCCTTTAGGTTTATTTTTACTAACTAATATTAATTTAGCTGTTGGTTTTATCAATTTAGCAAAACAAAAAGCTTATGCTCAAAATTTATTTGGTATTGAAATGTTGGCTCAAATCAACACTTTATGTTTGGATAAAACAGGAACTATTACTGATGGAACGATGCAAGTAAAAACCATTATTCCTTATTATCCAAAACATTTTCCTTTTGAAAAATTAATAGCTTCCTTTTTAAAGGCTGAATCCATTTCTAATCATACTCGTGATGCTTTAATGAATAAATTTGGTCAAATAACTGATTTGTTTCTACCTAAACAAAATATTCCCTTTTCTAGTGTGAGAAAATATAGTGTTGTTAAGTTCGATGGTTTAGGTACTTATTTTTTGGGAGCTCCTGAGTTTATTCTTAAAAATAATTTTTCTTTAATTCAACAAGATTTTGAAACTCAAGTTAAATTAGGTCATCGAGTTCTTTTGTTTGCTCAAGTAGTCAATAATATTATTCCATCAAATGATCCTATGACTGATAAAAGTTTAGATGATTTTAAGCGTATTCCTTTGGCTTTAATTGTTATTGAAGATAATATTAAAAAAGACGCTCCTTCCACTATTGATTTTTTTCAAAAAAACGATGTTGTTGTTAAAGTGATTTCGGGGGATAATTATTTAACTGTATCTCAAATAGCTAAAAGAGTAGGTATTAATGGTTATCATAAAGCAATTAGTTTAGAAGGTATGACAGATGAGAAAGTTGCTAAGATAGCAACACAATATGATGTTTTTGGTCGTACTTCTCCTCAACAAAAAAAAATATTGATTCAAAATTTAAAAAAAATGGGTCAAAAAGTAGCTATGACAGGTGATGGTATTAATGATATTTTAGCTTTAAAAGAGGCCGATCTTTCTATTGCTATGGCTTCTGGTAGTCAAGCTACGCGAAATATTTCGAATTTAGTTTTAATGGATTCTAATTTCGCTTCGATGCCGCAAGTAGTTTTTGAAGGAAGAAGGATTATTAATAATTTAGATAAAATTTCGGTTTTATTTTTTACTAAGACCATTATTGCTTTTTTGTTAGCCTTAGCTGTTATTGTTTTTAATATTTTTTGCCAACCTTGTTATTTCCCATTTGATCCTTTAAAATTACAGTTTATTATGGATTATTGGGTAATTGGCATTCCTTCACTTTTGTTATCTTTTGAAAAAAATCATCAAATTATTAGTGGCCGTTTTTGGATTAAAAACCTCAAGAAAGCTCTTCCTTATGCTATTTTATCTTTTGTTAGTTATTGTTTTATTTATATTCATAAAGTATGTATCAATCAAGAAGCAACCGTAGATGATTTAAGGATAATTGCTAATTATTCTATTTTAGCTTCTACTTTAATTTTATTTACAGTTTTAGCTTTGGTTTGTAAACCTTTTAATTTAGCTAAAAGAGTTTTATTGATAGTTATGTTAGCTTTTTGTTTGTTTTTTTCTAATATTTTAAGCGTATTTAAAGTTTTTATTTCCTTGAATCCACTTGAAATAATATTATTAGTTGTTATTTTTATTTTATCTTTATTAATTTCTTATTTTTGGAAAGAATCTCAAAAAAAGATAAGATAACAAAGAAAGATTTATATGATTATTTATGGTAAAAATACTATCAAAGAAGCTATTTTAGCTAGTAGAAAAATTTATCAATTATACCTTGATCAAAAATTAAAAGATCCTTTGTTGATATCTTTTTTACAAAAAAGGAAAATCATGTATCAATTAGTTGATAAAAAATATTTATATGATTTAACAAAACAAAAAAATCATCAAGGGGTAGCGGCTAAAGTTCAAAATTATCAGTTTTATGATTTAGATAGCTATTTAGATTTTAATCAAAAACAACGTTTTTTGATTTTAGATGCTATTAATGATCCTCATAATTTAGGTGCTATTTTAAGAACTGTTGAAGCTTGTGGTTTTAATGGAGTTATCATGAGCAAAAAAAACCAAGTTCCTATAAACTCAACGGTAGCCAAAATTGCTTGTGGTGCTTTGGAATATATCAAAGTTTTTTTAGTTTCTAATTTATACCAAACTATTTTAAAATTACAAAAATATCAAGTTTTAATTGTGGGAACAGATGGTAACGCCACTCATTCTTTTAATCAAATTGCTAATAATCGATCTTTGGCTATTATTGTTGGCAATGAAGGAATTGGAATCCGTTATTTGTTAAAACAAAAATGTGATTTATTAGTTAAAATTCCTATGTGTGGTAAAATTAATTCTTTAAATGTCAGTGTAGCTGCTGCTTTGATGATGTATGTGAATTTGTTAACTTAACAAAAATAATTGTCAATACCCAATTGCTTGTATTTTGTTAGGCAATTCCTGTTCATATAGTTTTAATCCAAATTTATTATTAAATTTTTTTTTAATTTCAGTATAAATGAATAATCATGATTATTTACAAAAGATTATGTTAAATATTTTTCATTTTTGAAAAAAAAGTATTTTTTTTGTGATATAATAAAAAAAGATCTTTTAAAAAATTAAATTAATATTTTTTTAAACTTTCTGTTATCAAAGGAGTTATTTTTTGAAAAAAAATATTTTTGTTTGTGTTTTATGTTTGAATCGTAATTATCATATTAAATCTAAAACCAACAACAACCAACGACGCTTAGTTTTGAAAAAATATTGCTCTTATTGTAACCAACATACTTTGCATAAAGAAACTAAGTAAAGGAGTTTTTCAGTTTATGGCAATTAAAACAGTTAATGAAATTAAACCAAATCAGCTATTGGGTGTTATTAAAAGAGAATATAGTTTTATTAATATTTTATTATTTATAATATCTATTTTATCTTTGGGAAGTTGTGGAGAATTATGGAAACAACCGGAGGAAGGTAAGAGATTTTTTGGAAATGCTTATGATAGTCTTCAACCAGGAAAAATTCCTTTAGTTATTTTTTTTATTTTGATTTTTTGTATTGCTTCTTTTCCTTTTGTAAAAAGCGCTTTGGCACAAATTAAAAACATTACCTTCCCTTCTTTTAAAAAAATTGCGGTTAATACTTTACAAGTGATCTGTTTTACATTTTTTTTAATTCTTTGTATTTATTATTTTGGAGTTATCATTAAACTTTCTCATGAATTTTTTAAGAAATAAAAAAATAAATAGAAAAAATATATGAAAAAAGAAAAACAAATTATTAAAAAAATTGATTCCAAAAACAATGATCAAAAAGAAATACAGCAAGAATTATATCAACCTAAATGGTATATCGCTCAAACTTATGCAGGTTATGAAAATGTTGTTAAAGAAGAGCTACTTAGAAGAGTTGAAAGTATTGGTATCAGTGATTTAATCCCCAATATATTATCTCCTAAAGAAATTTATTACGAAACTCGTGTTGATGGCAAAAAAATTCCTAGAGAAAGAAAAATATATCCTGGATATGTTTTTATTCAAATGATCATCACAGATCGTTCTTGGTTTATAGTAAAAAATACACCTAGAATAACTGGTTTTTTAGGTTCTAGTGGTATAGGAACCAAACCAGTTCCCTTATCAGAACAAGAAATTAATCCTGTTTTGTTAAAAATGGGAATCATTAATAAACCTAATTATGAAAATTTAATTGGTAAAAAAGTAGAAATTATTTCTGGTTCTTTCACCGGACAAATTGGTCAAGTATCTATTATCGACGATAGTCGAGAAAAAATGATAGTAGAAGTTGATTTATTTGGTAGGTCTACACCAGTAGAAATATCCTTTAATGATTTTAAGGAAATATCTTAGTTTTTTATTAAAATATAAACATTTTTTACTAAATCTTTAAAATTTATGTTAAAATAAGTTGTCTAATTTTTTGTCATAGATTTTTTTAACTAATAAATGTTAATAATTAAAAAGAAAAAAAAGTTATGTATTTTTATTTTTTTGAATAAAATAAATAAATGGTTTTCATGTCACAAAGAAAGGTTTTTTATGGCTAAAAATGTTGTTAAAACGGTGAAATTGCAAATTTCTGCAGGAAAAGCTAATCCAGCGCCTCCAGTGGGTCCTGCTTTAGGGCAAGCTCAAGTTAATATTCCAGTTTTTTGCTCTCAATTTAATGAAGCAACCAAGGAAAAAGTGGGTTTTATTATTCCTGTAGTAATTTCTGTTTATGAAGATAGAAGTTTTACTTTCGTAACTAAAACTCCACCAGCTAGTGATCTTTTAAAAAAAATTGCTAAAATCGACTCTGGTTCTTCTAACGCTAAACAAAATAAAGTAGCAACTGTTACACGTGCTAATATTGAAGAGGTTGCAAATTTGAAATTGCCAGATTTAAATGCCTATTCTATTGAAAAAGCATGTAAAATAATTGAAGGAACTGCACGCAATATGGGGATTTTAATCGAAGATTAAGTTATGAAAAAATTTAAAAACAAAAATATTGATTTGTTTTGAGAAAGGAATTACTTAGATGAAACGTAGTAAAAAATATTTAGCAGCAAGTCAGAAAATTAATGTTAAAAAAACATATCCTCTTCAAGAAGTGATTAAATTAGCTCAACAAACTCAATTTACTAAATTTGATTCCACAGTGGAATGTGTTTTTAATTTGAATTTAGATCCTAAAAAAGCAGATCAAAATTTAAGAGGTGCTCTTAATTTACCACATGGAACAGGTAAGGTATTAAAAGTAGCAGTTCTTGCTCAAGGAAAACAAGCTAAAGACGCTCAAGAAGCCGCAGCTGATTATGTTGGTGATCAAGATTTACTTAATAAAATTGCTAAAAATTGGTTAGACTTTGATGTTTTAATAGCTACTCCTGCAATGATGTCTCAATTAAGTAAATTAGGACGTATTTTAGGACCAAAAGGACTAATGCCTAATCCGAAAGTAGGAACTGTTACTGATAATGTTGGGTTAGCTGTTCAAGAAATTAAAAAAGGTAAAATTGAGTATCGACTTGATAAAAATGGTAATATTCATGCAATTATTGGTAAAGTTTCTTTTGAAGAACATCAATTATTAGAAAATTTAAAAACATTATATTCACAATTGTTGGCAGTTAAACCACGTACAGTTAAAGGTAAATATATTAAAAACATCTCCTTGTCGACTACTATGTCTCCAGGAATTAAAATTGATCCTATGACAATTACATTACAATAAAAATCAAGTTTTTTTTGTTGAAGATTTAAAGAAAGGATAGATTAATGATAAAACCTAAGTTAACCAAAAAAATAGAAAAAGTTTCTTTTTTGCAAGAAAAATTTATTCAAGCTAAAACAGTTATTGTTTTTGAATATACTAGTTTGCCGGTAAGTGCTTTTATGCAACTTCGTCGTCAATTAAAAAAAATTAATTGTGAAGTTAAGGTTTATCCTAAAAACATTATGGAAAGAGCGGCTGTTAACGCTCAATATAATGATTTAATTGTTTTTTTAAAAGGACTTAAAGCCTTGATTATTAGTCAGCAAGATTTTTTAGAACCCATTAAAATTATTTATAATTTTGCAAAAAAAAATAAGACTATTAAGATTATTGCTGGCATGGTGGAAAAGAAACTTGTTTCTTTACAAGAAATCAATAGTTTAGCTACTTTGCCGTCTAAAGAACAAATTTTAGCACTTTTAGTTGTTAGCATGATGGCCCCTTTACAACAATTAGCAATTAGTTTAAAAATGTTATTAGAAAAACAAGAAATAAAAAATTAATAAATTTTATAATTATGAAAATTATCAAAAAGGAGATTAAAATGGCTAAATTAACTAAAGAAAGTTTTATAACAGCTTTAAAAGAAATGTCTTTGTTAGAAATCAAAGATTTGTTAGATGGGTTAAAAGAAGAATTCGGAGTTGATCCAAATACTTTAGTGGTAGCTTCAAATGGAGCCGCAAATGCAACTGAAGTGGAAGAAAAAACAGAATTTACAGTTATTATGAAAAATTTTGGTAAAAATCGAATTGCTGTGATTAAAGTGATTCGCGAAATAACAGGTTTGGGTTTACTTGATGCTGATAAATTTATCAAAGTTCCTGATCAAAAAGTAAAAGAAAATATTTCTAAATCATTAGCTGAAGATATTAAAGCTCAATTAGAAAAAGCTGGCGCTGTTATTGAGATTCAATAAATTATTCTCTTACAAGTGATATAAAAACCTGAGTTATCTCAGGTTTTTTAGTCTTGCAATCTATTTGTTTTAATATAAAAAGACAAAATTTAATTTAAAAATAGAGATTTTGCAAAAACTACTAATATGAAATAATTTATAGGAGAATAAGATGGGTTATAATAACATCAAATATGGTAAAAAAGCGGAACGTCGTAATTATTCCAAAATAATTTATGATGTTGATTTACCCAATTTAATTGAAATTCAAAACCAATCTTTTGATTGGTTTTTGAAGCAAGGTATTAAAGAGTTATTAGAGGATTTTTGTCCTATTGAAAGTTATAATGGTGATTTAAAAATTCATTTTGGTGATTATTATTTTACAGGACCTAAATATAGTATTGAAGAATCCAAAAATAAAGATATTAGTTATGTTATTCAATTGTTCGTTAAAGCTACTTTAGAAAATGTGTTAACTGGAGAAACTAAGCAAAGTAATATTTTGTTAACAGATTTACCTTTAATGACTGATACTGGTACTTTTATAATTAATGGCACTGAAAGAGTAGTGGTTTCGCAAATTGTACGCTCTGCTAGTGTTTATTTTTCTAGTAGTTTTGATGTTAAACTTAATAGAAATTTATATTCTGGACAAGTCATCCCTTCTCGTGGAGCCTGGATCGAATATGAAGAAGGATCAAAAGAAATTTTATATGTTAAACTTGATCGTTCTAAAAAAATCTCCCTATCTAGTTTCATTTATGCCTTAGGTTTCGACAATAAAGAAATGATAGAAAATGTTTTTGGTCAAAACCTAATCCTTAATTCTTTTTTTGAAAAAGAAACCAATATGGATACAGACAACGCTTTAGTGGAATTATATTCTAAAATTCGTCAAGGTGAGAAAGTTCCTGTAGACACAGCAAGAGAATTTATTAGAACAAGATTTTTTGATCAAAAAAAATATGATCTTGCTATAGTTGGTCGATATAAGTTTAATAAAAAATTAGATGTTTTAACAAGAGTGGAAAATACTTATTTAGTTTATGATTTTATTGACCCTAACACAAAAAAAATTATTTTACCTAAAAATGAACTTTTAACAAAAGAAAAACTTGAAATTTTAAAAAAACATCGTCATTTTTTACTTCAAGAACTGTTTGACCTTAAACATAATTTAGAAAATGAAACAGATGAAGAAATTTTATCTTATAAAAAAGATCCTAAAAAAGAACAATTATATCTTAAAAAAAATATTGTAAATATTCGTACAGGTGAAATTTTATTCACTCAAGGAATCTTAATAACTAATGAAGTGATTAATGATTTAAGAAAAAATATTCAAGCACTTGATGAAAAAGTTATTAAATTCTTTTTAGGCGCTAAAGATGTTTATCAAAAAGAAAATGAGCGTAAGGGAGTGTTTAATGAAATTTTAGAAGTTTACACTTCTAAAGATGAAAACAATAAATTAACCCATAAAGTTAAAATAATAGGAAATGATCAAAGAGAAACTAAAAAACACATTACCTTATCTGATATAATAGCAAGTATTAGTTATTATTTAAATCTTTATGAAAACATTGGTAATGTTGATGATATTGATCATTTAGGGAATCGTCGTTTAAGATTGATCGGAGAATTGTTAAAAAATCAATTTCGAATTGGTTTAACTAGAGCAGAAAAAAATATTAAAGATATGATTTCTGTTAGTAAATTTAGTGAGGTTGTTCCAGGAGATCTAGTTAACTTTACTTTTTTAACAAGTATCATTAAATCTTTTTTTGCAAGCTCACGATTATCTCAATTTATGGATCAAATTAACCCCTTAGCAGAACTTACGCAAAAAAGAAGGGTTTCAGCTTTGGGAGTAGGCGGGATTAACCGTGATCGAGCTGGTATTGAGGTTAGAGACGTTCATAATTCTCATTATGGCAGATTGTGTCCTATTGAAACCCCGGAAGGTCCTTCTATTGGGTTGATCACTTCTCTTTCAACATATACTAAAGTTGATAAGTACGGTTTTATTCAAACTCCCTTTTTTAGGGTTTTTAATGAAAACAGCAAAACTCAAATTTCGGATCAAATAGATTATTTAACAGCAGATCAAGAAAAAGAAGAAATTATAGCTTCAGCTGGGTTTGCTATTAATTCAGATAATACTTTTAAAGATCAAAAGGTGATTGCTCGGAAAAACGGAGAAACAGGGATTTATGAAAGAGAACAAATTACTTATGCTGATGTTTCTTCTAAACAAATCGTTTCTGTGGCAACATCATCTATTCCTTTTTTAGAGCACAATGATGCTTCGCGCGCTTTGATGGGTGCAAATATGCAACGTCAAGCGGTTACTTTATTGATTCCTGAATCTCCTATTGTAGGAACGGGAATTGAATATCGAGCTGCTAAAGATTCAGGTTCCCTGATTATTGCTAAAGAATCTGGTTTTGTAACTTACGTGGATGCTCAAAAAATTGTTATCACGAAAAAACCTAATCAAAATGTTTTACTTAATAACAAAATTATTTTCGATATGCAACAAGATTTCACTTACGAAGTGGCAAAAGAATTATATGAACATCAAATTAAAGATTATCAAGTTGAGTACGTTTTAATTAATTTTTTCAAATCTAATCAAGACACTTTGATTTTGCAAAAACCAATTGTGGTTTTAGGAGAATATATCCAAAAAGGCGATATTTTAGTCGATGGTCCCTCCACTTCTCAAGGAGAATTAGCGCTTGGTAGAAATGTAACGGTTGCTTTTATGACTTGGGAAGGTTATAATTATGAAGACGCCATTATTATGTCAGAAGAGTTAGTCAAAAATGATGTTTATACTTCTATTCATATTGATAAATATGAAGTTCAAATTAGGGAATTAAAAAAAGGTAGTGGCCAAGAAGAAATCACACGAGAAGTTCCTAATGTTGGTGTCGATGCCATTAAAAACCTAGATGAAAGAGGAATTATTATTCCCGGATCTGAAGTTAAAGAAGGCGATATTTTAGTGGGAAAAATAACTCCTCAAGGCAATGTTGAACCTTCATCTTATGAAAAATTAATTCAAATAGTAATTGGTGAAAAAGCTCGTGAATACAAAGATTCTTCTTTAAGAGTCCCTTATGGAGAAGGTGGAATTGTTCAAAGTATCCATTATTTTTCTAGAAAAAATGGTGACATTTTACCTTTCGGAGTTAATGAAAGCATTCGTGTCTTTATTGCTAAAAAACGTAAAATCAATGAAGGTGATAAAATGGCTGGTCGCCATGGTAATAAAGGAGTAATTTCGCGTATTTTGCCAAAAGAAGACCTCCCTTTTATGGCTGATGGTACTCCTATTGATATTATGTTAAATCCTTTAGGTGTTCCTAGTAGAATGAATATTGGTCAAATTTTAGAAATTCATTTAGGAATGGCTGCTAAAAAATTAGGAATAAAAGTGGCTACTCCTGTTTTTGATGGCGTCAACGATAATGATCTTAAAGAAATCATGCAAGAAGCCAATTTAGAACTTGATGGTAAAATGGTTTTATACGATGGCCGAACTGGTGAACCTTATGATAGTCGTATTTCTGTCGGAGTAATGTATATGATTAAATTATCACACATGGTTGATGATAAATTACATGCCCGCAATGTAGGTCCTTACACGTTGGTTACTCAGCAGCCTATGGGTGGTAAAGTCCAAAACGGAGGCCAAAGATTTGGTGAAATGGAAGTATGGGCTCTTTATGCTTATGGTGCTGCTCACACTTTACAAGAAATTTTAACTGTTAAAAGTGATGATATTATCGGTAGAAATAAAACTTATAGTGCCATTGTGAAAGGAACGTCTTTACCAAAACCAAGCATTCCTGAAAGCTTTAGAGTTTTTATTAAAGAGTTACAATCTTTAGGGTTATATGTTGAATTAATTAAGACTGACACCAAAGAAAACGAAATTAATAAATCCTTAATTGATTATAAAAAGGAAGGTTATAATTAAAGATGAGTGATAATCAATTATTTAGACCATTAAACACCCTAAAACTTACTCCTCTGATTTTAGAAAAATTAAAACTTTCAGGAATTAACACTTTGGAAGATTTTAATACTTTTTCTTTGGAAGAATTAAGAGTTTTGTTGCAAGAAACTTTTTTGGAAATTTTGCCTATTTTAAAACAATTTGCCTTACCTCGTGATTTAAAAAATCTTAATTTAAGTAAAAATATGATGGAACAATTTGCTTTTTTACAAATTAAAGATTTTGAGCAACTTTTGCACACACCTGCTGCAATATTGACTAAATCTTTTGAAAACTACCCGGTTTCTTTAAAACAGCTTCACGATTTATTTGTTTTGTATAATCACATCCCTCCTGTTGTTGATGAAAAAATTATTCCTAAAGCCCCTTTACTTTCATCTGATAAGGAATATGGAAGTCGCGATTATGATTATTTTAAAATTCGCTTAGCTTCTCCTGATGAAATTCGTCAATGGTCTTATGGTGAAATTACAAGTTATGAAACCATTAACTATCGCAGTTACAAACCTGAAACTGGAGGATTGTTTTGTCAAAAAATTTTCGGACCAGTAGTTGATTTTCAATGTGCTTGTTCTAAAAAACAAGTTAGTAATAAAAGTCAATTTTGTAACAAATGTGGTGTTGAGTTTACAGAAACAAAAGTGCGACGTGAAAGAATGGGACACATCGAATTACAAGCTCCAATTGTTCATACTTGGTATTTGAATTCATCTCCTAGTCGCTTAGCTATTCTTTTAAACATCAAAGCCAAAGAGTTAGAAAAAATAGTTTATTATGTTTCTTATGTAGTTATTGATCCTGGGAAAACTCCTTTTAAAGAAAAAGAAATTATTACTGAAACTCAATATACGGAAGCTTTACACCTTTGGGGTTCTAATAGTTTTGTTGTTTTAACAGGTGCTGAGGCGGTTAGAAAATTATTAGAAAACCTTGATTTAGCAAAAACGATTAAAATTCTTCGAAAAACATTGTCAGAAGTTTCTAAACAAAAAAGAGAGAATGTGATCAAAAGATTAGAAATTATCGAATCCTTCTATCAATCAGACAATAAACCAGAATGGATGGTGATGGATGTTATCTCTGTTTTACCACCTGGTTTACGACCGATGGTTCCTTTAGATGGAGGACGTTTTGCTACTACCGAAGTTAATGATTTATATCGTCGTATTCTTAACCGTAATAATCGTTTAAAAAAACAAATGATGCAAAAAGCACCTCGATTAATTATTAAAAATGAAAAAAGAATGTTGCAAGAAGCAGTTGATTGTTTGTTTGATAGTGATAAAAATCTTAAAAAAAATATTAATAATGTGGAAAAAAATCGCCCTCTTAAATCTTTATCAGAAATGTTACGCGGAAAGCAAGGACGTTTTCGTCAAAATCTTTTAGGAAAAAGAGTTGATTATTCTGGACGTTCAGTTATTATTGTAGGACCTGATCTTAAAATGCATCAATGTGGCGTTCCTCGTGAAATGGCAATTATTTTATTTAAACCTTTTATTCTTAAAAAATTACAAGAAACCAAAGGGATTGATAAAAAAAACGCCAATTCAATTTATGAAAAAATGAATGAAGAAGTTTGGAACGCTTTAGAAGAAGTGGTGAAGGAACATCCAGTGCTTCTTAATCGCGCTCCCACTCTTCACCGTTTAGGGATTCAAGCTTTTGATCCTAAATTAATTGACGGTAAAGCTATTCGTTTGCATCCTTTAGTAACCCCTGCTTTTAACGCTGATTTTGATGGCGATCAAATGGCTATTTATGTCCCTCTTTCTTTAGAAGCTCAAGCTGAAGCTCGTTTATTGATGTTAGTTTCTAATAATATTTTAGATCCTAAAAACGGTAGTCCAGTTGTTACTCCTTCTCAAGATATGGTGTTAGGGAATTATTATTTGACTATTGAAGAAAAACAAGATCGTATTTTGCAAGGTTATAATGCTTCACAACGCAATTTAGAACACCAGGAAAAACATCGTAATGAAGGGAAATTCTTTGTCGACATTAATGAAGCTAAAATAGCTTATCAAAACAAAGAAATAGATTTACATACTCGAGTTTTTATCAAACCTCAATCTATTAATTTAACTTTCACTGAGGAACAAAAGAAAAAATATTTAATGACGACTTTAGGAAAATTAATTTTTAATGATATTTTGCCTGTTAATTTCCCTTATATTAACGAACCCACTCAATTCAATTTATATGTTAAAACACCTGATAAATATTTTTTAAATCCAGGAATCAATCCACAACAATTTTTAAAAAAACTACCCGCTCCCAAACCTTTTAACAAAAAGTTTTTATCAATGATTATTGCTTGTTTTTTTAAACAAATGAAAATTACAGAAACTTCTAAAATGTTAGATCATATTAAGAATTTAGGTTTTAAATATTCTACTATTGCAGGGATTACTGTTTCGTTTGCTGATATTAATACTTATTCTGAAAAAGAAAAATTATTAGAAATCGTAGAAAAACGTAATATTCAAATTGAAAATTGGTATCATCAAGGATTTTTAACAGATATTGAACGTCGTCGCTTAGTTATTAATGAATGGAAAGTTATTCGTGATCAGATTCAAGAAGGTTTAATGAAAGAGTTTCAACAGGACAATCATATTTTTATGATGAGCGAAAGTGGTGCTCGTGGTAGTGTTTCTAATTTTACTCAATTAGCTGGAATGAGGGGATTGATGAATAACCCTAAAGGGGAAATTATTGAAGTCCCAGTTAAAGCCTCTTTTAGAGAAGGACTTAAAGTATCTGAGTTTTTCATTTCTACTCATGGAGCTCGTAAAGGTTCCACTGATACTGCTTTAAAAACTGCTGAATCAGGTTATTTAACTCGTCGTTTAGTTGATGTTACTCAAGATATTGTAGTGATTAAAGAAGATTGCGGTAGCGATCGTAGCTTTATGGTAGAACCTATGATGAGCGATGGCAAAGAAATCGTGTCTTTAAAAACTCGTATTATAGGTCGTTTTGCTAGTCGTGATATTCATCATCCAAAAACTCATGAAACTATTGTTTTACGTAATGAATTAATTACTGAATTAAAATCTCAAGTCATTATTGATGCTAAAATTAAAAAAGTTCCTATTAGAAGTACTTTAACTTGTAATTGTGAATATGGTATTTGCGCTAAAGATTATGGGATTAACTTAGCTACTAATAAATTAGTTGAAATTGGCGAAGCTGTTGGAGTTATTGCTGCTCAATCTATTGGTGAACCAGGAACTCAATTAACTATGAGAACCTTTCATACCGGAGGGGTTGCCTCAGCATCTGACATCACTCAAGGACTTCCTAGAATTGAAGAACTTTTTGAAGTAAGAAAACCTAAAGGAAAAGCTTTAATTAGTGAATTTAAAGGTAAGATTAAAAAAATCAACCATCCGCGTTCACAACATCCAGAAATTGTGATTGTCCCAGAAAACGATGTACAAAACGAACAACTTTATGCTTTAGATGCTAATGTAGATATTTTAGTAAGTAAAAACAACGATGTTTATCCGGGTCAAAAATTAACCTCTGGCTCAGTTGATTTAAAAGAACTTTTGAGAGTAGCAGGCACTATAGAAACTCAAAAATATATTTTAGAAGAAGTTCAAAAAGTTTATCGCGCTCAAAATGTGTTTATTAGTGATAAACATATTGAAATCATTATTCATCAAATGTTTAAACAAGTTTTAATTCTTGATGAAGGTGATACACAACTTTTACCTGGTACAGAAATTTCCATTAACAGTTTTAAGAAAGCTAATTTAGAAATGTTAAAAGAACAAAAACGATTAGCTTTAGCAAGACCAATTATTTTAGGAATTACTCGTTCCTCTTTAAGAAGTGATTCTTTGCTTTCCGCTGCTTCTTTCCAAGAAACTACTAAGATTTTAATTGATGCTGCTATTAAAGGGAAAGTAGACCATTTATATGGTTTAAAAGAAAATGTTATCATTGGTGGTTTAATTCCTGCGGGTACAGGTATTTTAGAAACTACGGATTTTGAATATCCTAAAAAAATACTTCCTAAAGATGAAAATTAAATCTAAAAAAAATAAAAACCACAAAAAGAAAGGAAAATTACTTATGCCTACAGTCTCTCAATTAATTAAAAAAAGAAGAATTAGCAAAACTGCTAAAACGAAATCACCAGCTTTAAGCTATGGTTTTAATGTTTTACACAAGAAAATTCAAAATTATAATTCTCCTCAAAAAATGGGAGTTTGTATTCGTGTTACTACAATGACTCCCAAAAAACCAAACTCTGCTTTGCGTAAATTCGCAAGAGTTCGTTTAAGCAATGGTGCTGAAGTAACCGCTTATATCCCAGGAATAGGTCATTCTTTGCAAGAACACAGTTCAGTTTTAGTACGTGGTGGAAGAGTTAAAGATCTTCCTGGTGTCCGTTATCACATTGTTCGTGGTACTTTAGATGCTGCAGGTGTTGCTAACCGTCAACAAGGACGTTCTAAATACGGCTCTAAAAAACCTAAAATTAAGAAATAAATTTAAAAATCATTATATTAAATAAAATATTATCAAAATTTAAGAAAGTAGGTGAATTGTTTTGTCTCGTAAAGGCCATATTAAAAAGCGCGATGTTCACCCTGATCCTGTTTATAATTCTAAGTTAGTTACTAAAACTATTAATGCTATTATGGAAGATGGCAAAAAAAGAACAGCGCAAAATATTTTTTATCAAGCTTTAAAAATAATAAAAACAATTACTCAAAGAGATCCAATTGAAGTTTTCCACGAAGCGCTTAACAATATTATGCCTATATTAGAAGTTCGTACTCGTCGTGTTGGTGGTCAAAATTATCAAGTTCCTTCTGAAGTTCGTCCTGAAAGACGTCAATCTTTAGGATTAAGATGGCTTATTCGCTACACTAAGGAACGTAATGAAAAAACCATGGAAGAAAGACTTGCTAAAGAAATCATAGATGCTTCTTTAGGGAATGGTATATCAGTTAAAAAAAGAGAAGAAACGCATCGTATGGCTGAAGCTAATAAAGCTTTTGCACATTATCGTTGGTGATTTTTGACATTATAGGAGAATAAAAAATGGCACGTCAGTTTTTATTAAAAAAAACTCGTAATATTGGTATCATTGCTCATATTGATGCAGGTAAAACTACTACTACAGAAAGAATTTTATTTCACACTGGAAAAATTCATAAAATCGGAGAAACCCATGATGGTGCTTCTCAAATGGATTGGATGGAACAAGAACAAGAAAGAGGTATTACTATTACCTCAGCTGCAACAACAGCTTTTTGGAAAGAATATCGTATTAATATTATTGACACTCCTGGCCATGTTGATTTTACAGTTGAAGTTTCACGTTCTTTAAGGGTTTTAGATGGAGCTGTTACAGTGATTGATGCTCAAGCAGGAGTGGAACCACAAACTGAAACTGTTTGGCGTCAAGCTAGTGAATATAAAGTACCAAGGATTATTTTTATTAATAAAATGGACAAAATTGGTGCTAATTTTACTTATGCAATTGAAACTCTTAAGCAAAGATTAGGAGTAAAAGCTTATCCTATTCAATGGCCTATTGGTGCAGAAAATGATTTTAATGGCATTATTGATTTAATTGAATTAATTGCTTTTGAATATGATAATTCACCCGAAGAAAATGGAAAAATAATTGACATCCCTTTAAATTTAAAGACCATAGTTGAAACTAAAAGAAATGAATTAATTGAAGCTTTATCTAATGTAGATGAAGAATTAATGATACTTTACTTAGAAGAAAAACCTATAACTTCTGAAATATTAAAAAAATCCCTTCGTAAAGCTACTTTACAAGCTGCTTTTTTCCCGGTTTTATGTGGCTCCTCTTTTAAAAACAAAGGGGTTGTGAAAATGTTGGATGCCATTGTTGATTTTTTGCCAGCTCCTTGTGATGTTTCTTCTGTTGTTGGTTTTGATTCTGACAACAAAGAAATTGTTCGTTTGAGTTTAGACGAACAACCTTTTACTGCTTTAGCTTTTAAAGTCATGACTGATCCTTATGTGGGAAAATTAACTTTCTTCCGTATTTACTCAGGAACAGTTAAATCTGGCTCTTATGTTGTTAACACAGTGAAAGGGATCAAAGAACGTTTTGGACGTTTGCTACAAATGCACGCTAATTCTCGTGAAGAAGTTAAAGAAGCACATACTGGAGATATTTTAGCAGTTGTTGGTCTAAAAGGAACTACTACGGGAGACACCCTGGCAGCAGAAGGAGAGACTATTGTTTTAGAATCAATGAATTTCCCTGAACCAGTAATTGAAATTGCAGTAGAACCTAAAACCAAAGCCGATCAAGATAAAATGGGGATTGCCTTATCTAAATTAGCTGAAGAAGATCCTACTTTCAAAGTTTTTTGCAATCACGAAACAGGACAAACTATTATTGCAGGAATGGGTGAATTGCATTTAGATATCATTATGGATCGCCTTAAAAGAGAATTTAAAGTACAAGCTAATGTAACAACTCCTCAAGTGGCTTATCGCGAAACTATTACTCAAACAACTGAAACTGAAGGTAAATTTATTCGTCAATCGGGTGGTCGTGGTCAATACGGTCATGTTTGGATTCGTTTTGAACCTAACCCTGGTAAAGGTTTTGAATTTGTGAATAAGATTGTTGGTGGTGTTGTTCCTCGTGAATATGTGCCAGCTGTTCAAAAAGGAATTCACGAAGCTCTAGCAGTTGGTATTTTAGCTGGTTATCAAATTATTGATATTAAAGCTACTTTATTTGATGGATCTTACCATGATGTTGATTCTTCTGAAATGGCTTTTAAAATTGCTGCTTCTATGGCCTTGAAAGAATCAAAAAACCAAGGCAATCCAGTTATCTTAGAACCAATTATGGATGTTGAAGTAGTTACTCCTAATGATTATGTTGGTAGTGTTATTGGTGATTTAACTTCACGAAGAGGTCGTTTGGAAAATCAAGAATCACGCGCTAATACAGCTGTTATTAGAGCTTTTGTCCCACTTGCTGAGATGTTTGGTTATGCTACTATTTTACGTTCCAACACCCAAGGAAGAGCTACTTTTATAATGCAATTTTCAAAATATGAAAAAGCACCTAAAAGCATTACTGAAGATATTATTAAAAAACGTACTTAATTTAGTTTCATCTTTAATAATATTTTTTTCCTTCTTTTTTTTCATAAAAGAGTTGTTTTATTAAAAAAATAAGTTAAAATTTAAATGGTAATAATTATTAAAAAACCTCAAACCAAATTAAAAGGAGGCCTTTGAAAATGGCTAATGAAAAATTTATAAGAAATAAACCACATTTAAATGTTGGAACTATCGGTCATGTTGACCACGGAAAAACTACTTTAACTGCTGCTATAACTGAGGTGTTATCATCTCAAGGTTTAGCAAAAAGTAGATCTTATGATCAAATTGATAATGCTCCTGAAGAAAGAGAACGTGGTATTACTATTAAAACTTCTCACGTTGAATATGAAACTGTCAAAAGACATTATGCTCATGTAGATTGTCCTGGACATGCCGATTATATAAAAAATATGATTACTGGTGCCGCTCAAATGGATGCAGCTATTTTAGTTGTTTCTGGTTCAGATAGTGTAATGCCTCAAACAAGAGAACATATTTTATTAGCACGACAAGTTGGAGTTCCAAAAATATTAGTGTTTTTAAATAAATGTGATCTTTGTCCTGATGAAGAAATTTTAGAGTTAGTTGAAATAGAAATTCGTGAATTATTATCTAAATATGATTTTCCAGGAGATGACACCCCTATTATTAGAGGTTCGGCTTTAAAAGCATTAGAAGGTGATGCTCATTATGTTGCTCAAATTAATGAATTAATTAACACTTTAGATACTTACATTGAAGATCCAGTTCGTGAAGTTGATCGTCCATTTTTGATGCCAATAGAAGATGTTTTCACTATTACCGGTAGAGGAACAGTGACTACAGGGAGAGTTGAAAGAGGAAAAATCAAAGTTGGTGATGAAGTAGAAATCATTGGTTTAAAAGAAACTAAAAAAACTACTGTTACAGCTATAGAAATGTTTAAAAAAGATTTAGATTTAGCTCAAGCTGGTGATAATATTGGTGCTTTATTACGTGGAATCAACAGAGAAGATGTTCAACGTGGTCAAGTGTTGGCTAAACCAGGTTCTGTAAAACCTCATTCTCAATTTGAAGCTCAAGTTTATGTGTTAACTAAAGAAGAAGGAGGACGCCATACTGCCTTTTTCTCAGAATACCGTCCTCAAATTTATATACGTACTACAGATATTACAGCTGTTATTCATTTACCAGAAGGAACTAAAATGGTGATGCCAGGCGATAATGCAGAATTGACTGTTACTTTGAATAATCCAATTGCTATTGAAGAAGGAACTAAGTTTTCTATTCGTGAAGGCGGTAAAACAGTTGGTGCAGGAACTGTTTCTAAAATTATTAAATAAATTATTTTAACTTTATAAAATTTACAAAATAAAAACCCTTTATTATGGGTTTTTATTTTTTTAAACGACTTGCAATCAGTTTTTATAAAAAAAACACGTTATTTCTTTTTTTTATTTGACAAATAAATGAATATTAAATATAAATTTTTTTAAATAAAAAGACAAATAACTTGCATTTTTTTTGAAAAAAAAGTAATATATAAGTGTACTTGTTTATTCATAAGTAAAAAAGTAATGATTTAAAATAATGAATATGTAATTCATTAAAATAGTTAAATTTAAGATATTAAATATTATTAATTAATAAAAAAAGGTGGTTTTTTTGAATGAAATCAAATAATAATATCATTAAAGTAAATGATTCTTTAGAAAAAATTAAAAATACATTTCTTTCTTTTGATGAAACAAACGATTATAAACTTCAAGCAAATCGCAAAGGTATTGCTTTTAAGACTATTTTGCTTTTGCTTATAACTTCTATTACTGCTATTGCTTTTTTTATGATTTTTAAAAATCGATTAAATATAGGCAATTATGGTGTTTCAAGTTTATATTATGTTATGTTAATATTATGTTTTGCAAGTATATTTGTTTATCAAATGGGAATGACTCAAATTCACAATTCTAAAATGTTGAGTTTACTTTATGTTTTTATAGAAGGACTTTTTTTATCCGTTTTATTGATTTTTGTTAATGTGGTTTATAATAAATGGATTGATATAGCTTTTATTGCTATATTCTCGACTGTTATTGTCTTTTTAATCATGGCTCATGCTTATTATAAAGGGATTTTAAAAGTTACTAATAGATTTAGAACTATTATGTTTAATTGTGGTGCAGCCCTTCTAATTGCTTATTTGGTTCGTTTAGTTCTTATTATGTTTGGAATTGGAACATTGGAAAACATAATTCATCACAGTATTTTAACAATTCCTATCAGTTTAGTTATGTTAGTTTTTGTATCTTTACAATTAGCTCTTAATTTTGATTATACTGAGAAAATGATTCAACAAGGAATGCCTAAAAAATACGAATGGCAAATATCTTTAATTTTTGCATCAACTTTAATTCATATTTTTATCAGAATTTTTAGTCTTTTATTAAGATTAATGGGCGATACAAAAAAATAAGACCACTTATATATGGTCTTTTTTATTTATTTTGGAATAATAAATTCGCTCTAGTTCCTAAATTCATTGGTAATTCTAATTGATTTATTGTTATTAAATCAATTTTCATTTTTTTTAATAGTTTTTGATTATCTTTTAATTCTTGGGCGAAATTTTTACCTTTCATGGCGATAAAATGCCCCTTTTTTTTAACCAAAAAAGCGCACCATTTTAAAATTAAACTTAAATTTCCTAAGGCTCTTGTGACAACACAATCATAACCTTTATTATGGGTTTTAGGGTTATGATTTTCTGCTCTTTGGTGAAAAAAATAGATATTTTTTAAAGATAAACGAAAAGCTAATTTTTTTAAAAAACTAATTTTTTTTAAAGAAGATTCTACAATATAAATGTTTAAATGTGGATTGATAATTTTCAAAGGAAAACTGGGAAATCCAGCTCCTGAACCAACATCGCAAATATTACTAATTTGTGTAAAATCAAATACTTTTGTTAAAGCTAAAGAATCATAAAAATGTTTATAATAAACATCTGATAAAGAAGTTAAGCTGGTGAGATTCATTTTTTGATTTTCTTCTATCAAAAATTTATAATAAAAATCAAATTGTTCTAATTGTTTGTTATTAAGATTAAATGTTTGTTTTAATAAATTACAGCAAAGCATGTTGTTTTTCTAAATAAACCAATAAGATAGAAAGATCTACTTGGTTTACTCCTAATATTCTAGAAGCTTGTCCTAAAGTTTCTGGTTTGATAAAGTTTAATTTTTCTTTTGCTTCTTGGGATAAATTGTGAATTTCTAAATAATTGATTGTTTTAGGAATTATCTTCCCTTCTAATTTTAATAATTTTTGAGCTTCTTTTTTGGCTTTTGCAATATACCCTTCGTATTTAATTTGTATTTCAACTTGTTCATAAATGTTTTGATCAACTTGTTTTTTTAAAAAATATTGTAATACTTGATAATTTAATTCAGGTCTTTTTAATAATTGTGATAATGTTGTTTTTCCAACAAAAGGGGAAGAATTTAAATTTTGGAGGTAACTTAAGTTAGATTCATTAGGTAAAATTTCTAAATTTTGGGCTTTTTCTAATAATAGTTTGATCTTTTCTTTTTTGATGTTAAAATTATAGTACTTTTTATCATCTATTAATCCTAGTTGATAACCATAATCTTTTAAACGTAAGTCAGCGTTATCATGTCTTAATAATAAACGAAATTCAGCGCGTGAAGTTAATAAACGATAAGGTTCTTGAGTCCCTTTAGTAATTAAATCATCGATTAAAACACCAATATAAGCTTCATTTCTTTTTAAGACAAAAGCGGGTTTATTTTGCAATTTCAAAGAAGCGTTAATACCTGCCATTAATCCTTGACATGCTGCTTCTTCATAACCACTAGTTCCATTCATTTGTCCTGCGAAAAAAAGATGAGAAATTTTTTTAGTTTCTAAGTTGTGTTTTAATTGATTAGGATTGAAAACATCATATTCAATTGCATAAGCATATTTTGTAATTTCAGCATTTTGTAAACCAGGAATAGTTTTTAATATTTCGTGTTGTACGTTTTCAGGCATACTAGTTGAAAGACCTTGTAAATACATTTCATTTAAAGATAAACTTTCTGGTTCAATAAAAATTTGATGATTATTTTTATCATAAAAACGAACTACTTTATCTTCAATAGAAGGACAATAACGTGGTCCTGCTCCTTTGGTATGACCGCCATACATAGCTGATTTTGAAAGATGTTTTTGAATTACTTGATGTGTCTTTTCGTTTGTGTGAGTTAAAAAGCAAGGTTCTTGATGATTTAGAGTTTTGATAGGACTATTGAAACTAAAAGTTTGTAAGTGATTATCTCCTAATTGAATTTGGGTTTGGGTATAATCAATTGTTGATTTTTTAATTCGGGGTGAAGTTCCTGTTTTAAGGCGAATAATTTCAAACCCTAAGTTTTTTAGTTGTTGGCTAATCCCATAAGTAGTTGGGTTGCTGTTAGGTCCAGATTCTTTTTTAGTTGAACCAATTAAAATTTGACTTGCTAAATAAGTTCCTGTAGTGATAATAACGGTTTTACTATAAATTTTTTGGCCATTTACAAGACATACACCCTTAATTTGTTTGTTTTGTATTAATAAATTGTTAACTAATCCTTCTAATAAAGTTAAATTAAAAACTTCTTTTAACATTTTTAAAATCACTTGAGGATATTTTAGTTTATCAATTTGAGCCCTTAAAGCTCTTACTGCAGGTCCTTTGGAAGAGTTAAGCATTTTAATTTGGATTTGAGTTAGATCTGCGGCTTTTCCCATAACTCCGCCTAAAGCGTCTATTTCACGGACAACAACTCCTTTAGCAGGTCCGCCGATAGAAGGGTTACACGGTAAAGAAGCAACTTGACTCAAAGAACCAGAAATTAACAAGGTTTTATGTTTTTTAGCTAGCGCTAAAGCGGCTTCTATTCCTGCATGTCCTGCTCCGATAACAATGCCATCATAAATCATTTGAAATAATCCTTTCTTTTTGAAACGATGATTTTTTTTTAGTTATTTAATTATTATTTTTGTCATTTTCGTTTTGAATGTATTGTGAATAAGAAGGATTATAATTTTTTTGCTTTTCTAAAAGTTCTTCAAAAAATGATTCTCCTAAAAATTGTTTAATTTCTTTTAAGGTTGTTTGAAATTTTTGATCTTTAAATGAAGATAAATTTTTTTGTTGATTTTTAATCCAATAATTTATTAAAAAGATGATGGTTAATAAAATAATGAAAGGGATAAAAAGTAATGTTTTATTTGTTATTTTACTAATGATGAAAAAAATTATGAATGAAAGAGGAAGAAAAGTAGTTAAAAAAATAATTTTAATTCGATTAATTAAGTTGATTTCCTTGTAATAAATTTGCATGATAAAGTCTAACCAAATAACATTTATTTCTTTCTTATATAAAGGTTGAAAATTATGATAATATTCTTGGTCAATTAAAAGACGATAAACCTCCTTATCAGCTGTCCAAATGGCAAATTGTCTTGATTGAAAAAGATTATCGTAATATTTGCTTTGTGATAAATAATAAAACTCTATTTTAATTTTTTCTCCTTTTAATGTTGTTTCTTCTATTAAAAAAGGTTCTCCTTGTAAAGAATGATGAAAATTAGTTAATAATTTTAACTGTTTTTTTTCGTTTTGTTTAAAAAACAACCAATTCATATAATACCTTAATTTCTTTTATTTAAAGATGTTGTTAATATCTATTTTTTTATGCTTTTTTTAGATTAAATAATTATTTTTTCTTTTTTATTTCCTGATTTAATTTCTTTTATTGTGTTGCTTTGTGTTGTTTTAATGTAACCAGTATTATGGATATTAAGTGCATAAGTGATTTTATTAAATATAATTACAATTTTAAAAACGTTATCAAATGACAAAAAAAATTAAATTATTTTTTTTTGGATTTTGTTTGGATAATTTTATACAAAAATTAAAATTCTTTGATTTATTTTTTAATTATTTTAGTTTTCAAATAACCTTTTCAAACCTTATCACCCACATAATAAAAAAACTTATGGCTGCTTCAATCAAGTCCTGACCAAATTCATTTCTTTATTATTGAATAATAAGGTTTGAAAAGAATATTTAATAATAAAATATGTAAAAATATTCTAATTTTGTATTATTTTTAAGAATTTATATTATTTAAAAAGCACATTATTATTATAAACTTTTTTTTCTTTTTATGCAAATTTTTATGTAAATAAAATTTTTTTAAATTTTAAAATATGAAAATTTATGAAGTTTACTTTTTTTATTTATCAGCATTTATCTGCAATAAAATCATCTGATTTCACATATATTATTTTTTTGGTGATTATTTTATTATTGGTGTTTTTTGATAAAATAAATATCAGATTTTGATTATTTTATTTTATTTTATGTTATAATAATTATTGTTATAATTTTAGTGTTGATTGTTTGAGTAGCTCAGCAGGATAGAGCAACGGCCTTCTAAGCCGTCGGTCGGGGGTTCGAATCCCTTCTCAAACGCCATATATTTTTTTTATTTACTATTTTACTTTTATTTTATTTTTTTATTTTTATTTCGGTATTTCAATATTATTTCAACATTTTCAAAATGTTTAATCAAAAATAAGGAAATGTAAAATTTCATGGGATCTTATCTTGAATGGTTAATACCTTTTTTATTAATTTTGTTAATTATTGTTATTATTTGTATAGGTATTATTTGTTGTAAGCTTTTTGCAAAAACACAAACACCCGAAATAAATATTCAAAATATTTTAAAACAATATTTTTTAGAATCAGAATCAAGAGTCATTGATAGATTAGATCTTAAAATCAATAATTTAACTCATCAAAGTCAAGATAGTTTAACAAAAGAAATTAAAGATACTAAGCAACATTTGATTAATAATCTGGAAAATTCATTAAAAGTTTTAAGAGAACAAAATGTTACTGGTTTTCAAGAAGTGCAAAATATTCATAAATTATTGTGTCAAAACGATAAAATAGGTCAAGCTGGTGAATTTTTATTAACTCGTATTTTGGAAAATATCATTCAAATGAAAGATAAACTAATTTTTGAAAAACAATTTTTAATGAAAAAAACTAACATTCATGGTCAACGTTTAAGGGTAGATGTTATGTGTAAAGGTCATGGTAAATTTGTTCAAATTCCCATTGACTCTAAATTCCCTACTACAGATTTTTTAGCATATATGAATAACGCCGAAAATCAAACCGTTTTAAAAAAGCGTTTTTTTGATCACGTTAAAGCAAGGATTAAAGAAACTGAAAAATATGTTAGTAAAGAAGATCATGCCCCTTATGCTATCATGTTTGTTCCTTCTGAAAGTATTTTTTCACAAATTAATTTAGATGAAGAAATTATATCATATGCTTTTAAAAGAAATGTTATTATAACCAGTCCTTCTATTTTATTAGCTATTTTAAATTCTGTAGATTATTATTTTCAGATCTTTGAAAGTGTTCAAGATAATGAAGAAAAATTTGATTGCATTGATAATGTTTTACAAGCGATGAAAAACTTTGATAAAGTGTTTATTAACGATTTTAAAACAGCTTTAGAAAAAGTATTAAAAGTTCTTGATGACATACAAATAAAAGAAAAAACTTTAGAAAAACGTTATCAAAAATTATTAGAATTACGCAAAAAAGAAAATGATTAGTAATTATTGGAACCAAAACAAAAAAATAATTAATTTTTAAAATTTTGCAAATACCCTTCTTCCTTGTTTCTTTTGTTTTGTTGCAATAAAGTTAATAATTTTTAAGTTATTGTAATTATTGTAAAATGTAAAATAAATGATATTTTTGTTTTTTTTGATATTATCTTTTGTTTTATGTTGTAATTATTTTGCAAATATTGTTTCTACTTGTTATATAATATACATGGATACTTGATGTTTTTTAATATCTTGTTTTATCTGCTATTTATTTAATATATATATATATATATATTCTTATAGTTGCATTTTAAATTTATTTTTAAAAATAATTTATAGATGTATCTATTTGACTATATTTAAGATAATCTTATTTTTTAACTTAAAAAATTAAAGGATGTTATTTGAGTTTTCCGTTTAAATCAAAATATAATAATTACCTCATCATTAGTATTTCGATATTATCTATTTTTGGTCTGGTTTGTGTTTTTTTATTATCAAAATAATTCTTAAAAATGAAAGTATTACAGAAGAAACTTCTTATGAAAGTATTTCTTCTGAGGTTCCAGAAATTTTTTATGATTCAAATGCACAAATGAATTAACGAAATTGGTATATAAAACAGATAAAACATTCTAAAACAATCAAAAAATATGCCTAATAAAACCATTTTTGCCCTTAAAAAGAAAAAATTAAAAATTTAATTTATTGGGTTTAAATTTTTAATAAATTATATCAATATTGTGTTTTTATAAAAGCTAATCTTAGATAGATTAGCTTTTCAATTTTTTTATTTTAAAATGAATAATATTAAATATTTATTTCAATAAATAAACAACTAAAAAGAAAACTATTTTATATTGAATGTAATTAAGATAAATATCTTGTTTTTTTATTTTTCGATAATGTTAATTTATATTTTTTTTGTTTTTTCATTGTCTGAGGGATTGAAAAAATAAAAAAAACTTTTAAAATACGTTACATTAATTATTAAAAATATTTTGTGCATTATCCCTCGTGTTTCCTAAATTATATAAAACAATTATTTTACATACATTTTTGTGTTTGTGTTTTTTTGATTTATAATAAATTTATAAATAAAGAAGGAAGTTATTAATATAACATGAACCCTTTAAGTTGTTTCCCCACGTTGTTATTTTATTTTGTTGTTTTTTCTTTAGGTGTTCTAATAGGTTATTTATTTTATTCTTTTTTTAATTTAAAAAAAATATATCAAGAGCAACAAAAATTTGAACAACAAGTTAAAGATAAATTGGATAATTTGCATCAATATGAAAAAGAATTGATTCAAAATGCTAAAATGGAAATATTTTCTTTGCAAAAGAAAATGGAACATGATTTGCATGAAAGAACTAAAATAATAATTAATTTAGAAAAAAAGAATAATCGTCGTGAAGAGTTATTTAATAATAGAACTGAAAATTTAAACAAAAGAGAACAATATTTAGATGTTAAACAGCAAGCTATTATTAATGATCAAAAAAAACTAGAAACACAGATCAAAAAACAAGAAATTATTTTACAAAATCAAAAAATAAAATTAGAACAAATTGCTTTTTTAAATCACGAAGAAGCTTATGATATCATCATGAATGAAGTTAGGGATAATTCTGCTAACGAAATTATTGCATATATAAAAAAAGAACAAGAAAAAGCTAAATTAGAAGTGTCAAAAAAAGCTAAAATGCTTTTAGTTTTATCAATGCAAAAATATGCTAGCGATATTACAGGAGAAAAAAACATCAGTGTCGTTGATATTCCCAATGAAAATATGAAGGGTCGTATTATTGGACGCCAAGGACGAAATATTAAAACTTTAGAAGATTTAACCGGGGTAGATTTAATTATAGATGATTCACCTACTACAGTAGTTTTAAGTAGTTTTGATCCGGTTAGAAGGGAAATTGCTAAAAAAACTTTAGAATTATTGATTTCTGATGGTCGAATTCATCCTTCTAGAATTGAAAAAGCATTAGAAAAAGCGATTTTAGAAGTTGATAATTTTATCAAAGAAATGGGTGAAGAAGCTGTTTTCATTACTAAAATAGGCGAAGTGCACCCTGATTTGATTCAAGTTTTAGGAAAACTTCATTTTCGTGTTAGTTATGGCCAGAATGTATTAAAACATTCTTTGGAAGTAGCCTTTTTAGCAGGAAAACTTGCTTCAGAAATTGGAGAAAATGAAATTTTGGCCAGACGAGCTGGTCTTTTTCACGATATAGGAAAAGCTTTAAATCACGAAACAGAAGGAAGTCATGTTGAAATTGGAGTTTCTTTGGCCAATAAATATCAAGAAAAAAGAGAAGTTATTGATGCTATAGCTTCTCACCATGAAGATCAACCTCCTCAAACCATTATTGCTGCTTTAGTTGCTATCGCAGATACTCTAAGTTCTGCAAGACCTGGAGCTCGTAAAGAATCTATAGAAAATTATATTAAAAGATTAACTCAATTAGAAAATATAGCGAATTCTATCAAAGGAGTCGCTCAATCTTATGCTATGCAAGCTGGACGCGAAATCAGAGTTATTGTCAAACCCGAAAAAGTAGCCGATGATTTTATTTTTCATACTGCACGTACTATTAAAGAAAAAATAGAACAAGACGTTAATTATAACGGCGTTATTAAAGTTACTGTTATCAGAGAAATAAGAGCTATTGAAATAGCTAAATTATGATTATTTACAGGAGATTTTATTATGAAAATAATATTTATTGGAGATATTTACGGCAAACTTGGAGTTGATTATTTTGCAGAAAATGTCGATTTTTTAAAAAAAACTTATCAACCTAATTTTATTATCGTAAATGCTGAAAACGCTGATAATGGAGCTGGTTTAAGTTATAAAATTTATCAAAAATTGCAAAAATTAGGCGTTAATTTAATTACCATGGGAAATCACATTTGGAAAAATAAACAAATTAAAAATTTCATTGATAAATCTAATGTAATAAGACCTGTTAACGACATTCAACAATCATCAGGTCAAGGTTATAAAATTGTTGATTGCGTGGATAAAAAAATTTTAGTTATGAATGCTTTAGGGCGTGTTTTTATTAATTCAAAACTTTATTGTCCTTTTAAAACAATTGAAAATGTTTTAGAACAAAATAAATTCAAATATGATTTTTCTTTTTTAGATTTTCATGCAGAAGCTACTAGTGAAAAAATAGCTCTTACTCATTATTTTGATGGCCGTATTAATGCCATTGTAGGCACTCATACTCACGTACAAACTAATGATGAACGACTTTTCCCTCGCGAAACTCTTTATATTTCGGATGTAGGAATGACAGGTGCTAAAGATGGTGTTATAGGTAAAAAAAAAGAACCTATCATTAAATCTTTTTTAGGAAATAAAGTATTATTTAGACCTAATGCACAAGGAAAAAGGCAATTAAATGGAGTAGTTGTCACTTTGCATCCAGAAAAAAAAATTGAAAAAATTAATTTATCAGAAGAATAGGAGAATAATTAGTAAATATTTTTTTATATATAACTTGTGCAAAAACGAATTATAAAAATAATATTTGACAACACAAAAGTTATCTATTGTTACAAGGAAATTTTTATGAAAAAAATAGTTGCTATTGCAGGCCCTACTGCTTCAGGAAAGACAGATCTTTCTATTAAATTAGCTAAACAATTTAATTTTGAAATTATCAATTGTGATTCTACTCAAATGTACCAATATTATAATATCGGAACTGCTAAAATTAAAAAAGAAGAAATGGAAGGCAATCAACACCATCTTTTAGATTTTCTCTCACCTGAAAATGATTATAGTATTTATCATTTTCAAAGAGATGCTCGTCAAAAAATTTCTACCATTGATTTACCATTATTTGTCGGAGGTAGTGGCTTATATCTTAAATCAGTTCTTTTTGATTATGAGTTAAGTTGTAAACCATTAATAAAACAAAAATTTACTAATGGTGATTTGGAAAATATGCTTAGAATTATCAAAAAAAAAGATCCTCAATTAGTTTTAGATGTAAAAAATCCTTTACGTATTATTAATGCTTATTATGATATTCTTTCAGGTGATTTAAGATCTAAAAAAAATAAAAAAAATTCTCCTTTATACTCTTTTTTAATTTTGTATCTTGATATTGATCGCCAATTTTTAAAAAACAGGGTTATTTTGAGGTTAGAAAACATGTTAAAAAATGGTTTTATAGAAGAAGTAAAATTTCTTTTAACTAAATTTCCTAAAGCTAATTTTAATATTATTGGTTATCGCGAAATTAAATGTTTTTTAGAAGGGAAATTTAGTTTAGATGAAGCTAAATGTTTAATTATTCAAAAAACAATGCAATATGCTAAAAGGCAAAAAAATTGGTTTCAAAATCAAATGAAACCTGTTATTTTAGATGCTTTATCCCCTTTTTTAGAACAAATAGCTTTTCAGATGATTAGTAATTTTATAAAAAAAACTTAATCTATATTAATTCGGAGGTTTAATAAATATGATTAATACAAATGATTTTAAAACAGGTCAAACAATTAAATCTAATAATCAAATTTATCAAATATTGGAATTTTTACATGTTAAACCTGGTAAAGGAGCTGCTTTTGTACGAACTAAATTGAGAAATTTAAGAACTGGAAGTGTAATTGATCATACTTTTAATGCAGGAATTAAATTAGAACCTGTTTTAATTAATAAAGTTAAAATGCAGTTTCTTTATACTTTTGAAGAAAAATATGTTTTTATTAATACTCAAAATTATGAACAATTAGAAATCGATAAAGAACAAGTACAAAAATATCTCCAATATTTTTATGAAGGTTTGTTTGTAGAAATTATTTTTTATGAAAATAATGAAATTTTAGGAATTAGTCTTCCTAATAAAATTTCTTTAAAAGTGACTTATACAGAGCCTGGTGTTAAAGGAGATACTAAAACCACTTCATTAAAAGATGCAACTTTGGAAACAGGATTAGTGGTTAAAGTCCCTCTTTTTATTAATATAGGAGAAAATATTATTGTCAACACTGAAACAGGACTTTATTTATCGAGAGATAATGGTAAATAATTTTATTGTTTTTTTAATTGTTGTATGCACATAGATTTATTTTTTTTGACAATATATTTGATTATATGATAATAATATCTATTATAAACCTTTATTTTTAGAGTAACATTTTTTTTGTTAATTTATTTTTTTAAATATGTAAATGAAAATTTGCTTTATAAAAGTTAAAAAGAAAGCAAAGGAAATCGAATATTGTGTTGTCATTTTGGAAATCTTTTATTGATATAAGTAGACAATTTATCTTCTTTTTAAGTTATTTTTTTGGTTTTATAAGTGGATTTATTTTTTTTGGTGTTTTTTATTGTTATCTTTCTTTGCGTAAAGTTCAACAAAATTTTGCTCATAGCAAACCGGAAAAGTCCGACATTGATGAAAAAACTATAATACAATTAATTGAAAACAAAAAACAATTTTTTAAAACCAAAATGAAACAAGATAAAGATAATTTCGGAAATTTATTGTTGATGTCTGTTAAAGAATTAATTTTAGAAATTGTTAAACAATTTTATCCCAATTCACAATATCCTTATTTAGAATTAACCATTGATGAAAGTTTAGTTTTGATTCTTTATATTAATCAAAGAATTGATAGCGTTTTTCAAAATAAAATTTTAACTTTATTTCGTAAAATGACTTTAAAAAGAATATTTGTCATTAGAGAAACCATTGTTAATAAAAATATTTTACAAAAAGTACAAAAAGTTAAAAAAATTACAAATACTTTTAATAACGTTAAAAACTTGATCAACCCCTTTCATTGGATTAAAAAAGTTATTTTTGATAAACCTTTAGAATTAATTTTTATTCAAATAGGAATATCTTTGATTAGCATCACAGGAGAAGAGTTTTATAAAATTTATAGTAAAAAGATTTTTAATAATGAAGATGATGTTGAAAAAGAATTACAAGAAGTTTTAGATTCAATGGCGCAAACACAAATAATAGTAAAAAATAAAAGATAAATTCAAGATTATGGATTTTAAAAAAGAAGAAGGATTAAATCAAATGAAAACATTTAATTGGTTCCCTGGTCATATGAAAAAAACTTTTGACCAAATCCAACAAAATTTATCTTTAGTTAATATAGTTTTATTGATGTTAGATGCCAGAACCCCCTTTTCTAGTATTAATTTTAAACTTTTATCTTTAATAAAAACTTATCAAAAACCTTTTTTATTTTTGTTAAATAAATTCTCTTTAACTGATTCACAAAAAATTAAACCTTTTTTGGATTATTATTCCCGAAATAAAATATCGGTTTTAAAAATAGACGCTATTAAAAAAAATAAAAATTTTGCCATATATAAACAAGCTCTTAAAATAATCCAAACTCCAAACTCCTGTTTTAAATTAAAAAAAAGTATTTTTGCAAATAAACCAAATATTAAAATGATGATAGTGGGAATGCCTAATGTAGGAAAATCAACTTTAATTAACAGTTTTTCTGGCAAAAAAGTTTTAAAGACTACTAATTTAGCAGGAACCACCAAAAAAACTCAATGGGTTAAAACTTTATATCCCAATATTCAATTTTTAGATACTCCAGGGGTTTTATACCATCGTTTTTATGATAAAACCATTAGTTTATCCTTAGCTTTATCAGGTTCTTTTAAAGATTCAGTTTTACCTTTAGAACAATTAGGAGAACATGCCTTAAATTATTTAAAAAAACATTATTTTAATAATTTAATCAAAAGATTTAATTTATCGATGTTGGATCAAAATGATATTCAAAATGTTAATTTAATTGATCTTATTGGAAAAAAAAGAAATTTTTATATTGGTAATCAAAAAATTGATGAAAAGAAAGTATACCAAGTTATTTTGCAAGAAATAAGGGAAGGTCGTTTGGGTAAAATTAATTTTGATTTAGATATTTTACCCTTGTTAGATAATTTTTTTACAAATTAACCCTAATTAACTAAGATGATTTAATTTCAAAAAATATAAGGAACTAAAGAGTATGAAACCAAAAGTTATTATAGTAGAATCCCCTGCTAAAATTAAGACTTTAAGTCGTTTTTTTGATAATAAAGTGGAAATTTTATCTTCTAAAGGACACATTAGAGATTTATCTTTATCAGGAAAAGATAGACTTGGTATTGATATTAAAAATGGTTTTGTTCCTAAATATGAAATTATTAAAGAAAAAAATGCCATAGTTAAAACTTTAATTCACAAAACTAAAAATAAAGAAGTTTTTTTAGCGACGGATCCTGATCGCGAAGGCGAAGCAATTGCTTGGCATTTATCGCAAGTTTTAAATTTGGATTCAAAAAGTAAAAATAGAATTATTTTTCGCGAAATAACCAAAGAAGTGGTCTTAAAAGCTTGTCAAAATCCTAGAATTATTGATGAATTTTTGGTGTTTTCTCAAGAAACAAGAAGAATGCTAGACCGTATTATTGGTTTTAAATTGTCACGTTTGGTAAGAAAACTAAAATCTCAATCAGCAGGAAGAGTTCAATCGGTAGCTTTGAAATTAATTGTTGACTTAGAAGAAAAAATAAAATCTTTTATTCCTGAAGAATACCACCTTATTACTGCTTTTTTTAAAGGGTTTCAAGCTGAATATCAAAGTTATAAAAATAAAAAGATTAAAGTTTTAGAAGCTTTACAAATTATGGAAAATATAAAAGAAAAACCTTTTATAGTTAAAAAAATACAACAAAAAGAAATATTTAAAAACCCTAAAAAACCTTTAATTACTTCTACTTTACAACAAGAAGCCATTAATACCCTTAATATGACATCTAACCAAACTATGAGAGTTGCACAAAAGCTTTATGAAGGAATTGATATTTGCGGAGAATCAATAGGTTTGATTACTTATATGAGAACTGATTCTACAAGATTTTCTGATTTATTTGTTAAAAATGCTCAAAAATTAATTAAAAATGATTATGGTCTGGAATATTTAGGGGTTTATCAAGAAAATAAAAAAAGCCAATCCCAAGATGCTCATGAAGCGATTAGACCTACTGATTTAAAAAAAACTCCTGAAAGTTTAAAGTTTTATTTAGATAAATATGAATATAAACTTTATGATCTTATTTACAAAATATCCTTATCAAGTTTAATGAAACCAGCTATTTTTCAAAAAAATCAAGTTTTTTTTCATGTCGATAACTATTCTTTTTTAACAGAAGGAATAATTCAAATATTTGATGGTTATCAAAAAGTTTGTCCATATAATATGAAAGATAAAATTATTCCAGTTTTTAATTTGAATGACAATTATTTTCCCGAAGAAATTCAAGATGCATGCAAATTTACAAACCCTCCGGCTCGTTTTTCAGAAGCTACTTTAATTAAAACTTTAGAAAAACTTAATATAGGACGACCTTCTACTTATTCACAAATTGTTTTCACTCTCAAAAAAAGACTCTATGTGAATTTAGTAGAAAAACGTTTTCAACCAACTGAGCAAGGTATTTTAACTATAAAAAATTTAAACTTATTTTTTCAACAAATAATTGATATTAAATATACAGCTCAAATGGAAAAAGAATTAGAACAAATTTCTTCTGGCAAAGTTGATAATAAACAATTATTGAAACAATTTTACCAAAAATTTAATAACCTTTATCAAATAGCTGATCAAAAAATAACAAAACCAAAACCTATTGAAGTTGATCAAAAATGTAATTTATGTCAAGCTCCTTTGTTAATTAAAAAAGGACGTTATGGTGATTTTTTGGGATGCAGTGGTTTTCCTGGATGCAAATATGCTTTCCCTTTGAAAAACAAATTAAATCTTAAATTAGAAAATATAAAAATAGAAAATCCAAAAACTATTGAAACTGATCAAAAATGTAATTTATGTCAAGCTCCTTTGTTGATTAAAAAAGGACGTTATGGTGATTTTTTGGGATGCAGTGGTTTTCCTGGATGTAAAAATACTGCTAAAATAAAACAATAATTATCTTATTTTTTATTGTTGATATTGACCAGAACCTATTGATTCATTTTTTCTAATTTTAAAATTAATTCTTTTAAAGAAATTGCTTGATTAAAATCAAGGTTTTTAGCTGATTGTTGCATTAATTTTTTTAATTTTTTGATTTCCTCTTTGATATTTTTAATATTTTTTCCTATTTTTTGTTTTTTCAAAGAAACATTTTTGGATGTTAAATCAACGTTTTCTATAATGTTTTTTTTAATAGCGATTGGAGTTAATTGATTTTTTTGATTATAAGTTTGTTGTATACTTCTTCTTCTTCTAGTTTCTTGGATAGCAATTTGCATAGCATTAGTAATTTTATCAGCATACATAATAACTTTTCCATCGATATTTCGCGCAGCTCTTCCTATTATTTGGATGAGACTTCTTGCATTTCTTAAAAAACCTTGCTTATCAGCGTCTAAAATCACTATTAAAACCACTTCAGGTAAATCTAATCCTTCTCTTAAGAGGTTAACCCCTATTAAACAATCATATTTACCTGTTCTTAAGTCTGTTAAAATTTTAAATCTTTGAAATGATTTGATTTCGCTGTGTAAATAAGTTATTTTAATTCCTAATTCTTGAAGATAAGTAGTTAAATTTTCACTCATATTAATTGTTAAAGTAGTGATTAAAACTCTTTGTTTTTTTTTAATTCGTGCTTTAATTTCAAAATAAAGATCATCCATTTGGTTGTTAGTGCTTTTTATTTCAATTTCTGGATCAAGAACGAAAGTAGGGCGAATAATTTGTTCTATAATAGGTATTTTTTTAGCCAATTCATAATCTCCTGGAGTTGCTGAAAGATATATCATTTTATCTATTTTATTTTCAAACTCTTTAAATTTTAAAGGTCTGTTATCTAAAGCACTAGGAAGCCTAAAACCGTAATTGACTAAATTAGATTTACGAGCAAAATCACCAAAATACATCCCTTTAATTTGAGGAATAGTAACATGTGATTCATCTACAATAGTTAAAAAATCTTTGCTAAAGAAATCCATTAAAGTAGATGGCGGTTCTCCCTTTGCTTTCAATGATAAATGTCTTGAATAATTTTCAACTCCATTGCAATATCCTATTTCTTGCAATAATTCTAAATCATTTAAAGTGCGCATTTTAATTTTTTGAGCTGCTAAAAGATTATTTTTTTTTTCAAAATGTGTTATTTGTTCTTTTAATTCTTGGCGAATTCTTTTGATACTTTCTTTTATTTTTTCGTTATTAACTACATAAAGACTTGCAGGAAAGATGTGCAAAGTTTTAAGATTATTAATCGCTTTCCCATTTAAAATTGTAAATTGTTGAATATTTTCTATTTCTTCGCCAAAAAAAATAACACGAATTCCAATTTCTTCGTTAGATGATGGAATAATTTCAACAAATATCTCCTCTTATTCTAAAAGTTCCTCTATGAAAATTAATTTCATTTCTTTGAAATTTCATTTCTATTAATTTTCTTAAGAATGTTTTTCTTTCGTATATATCTCCTATTTTGAGCAATAGAGTTGCTTTTTGATAATCTTTTAAATCTCCTATTCCAAAAATACATGAAACTGAAGCAACTACAATAACATCATCTCGACTTAACAAAGAATTAACAGCATTATTACGCAATTGATCAATTTTATCATTAATTTGAGAATCTTTTTCAATGTAAGTATCGCTTGAAGCCTTGTATGCTTCGGGTTGATAATAATCATAATAAGAAATGAAGTATTCTACTTGATTGTGGGGAAACATTTCTTTTAATTCGTTGTAAAGTTGTCCTGCTAAAGTTTTATTATGAGCAATTACTAAAGTTTTTTGTTGTAAATGTTGAATAATGTTGGCAATAGTAAAAGTTTTTCCTGTTCCGGTTGCCCCTAAAAGGATTTGTTCTTGGAAACCTTGATTAAAACCTTGCATTAATTTTTGAATAGCCGCTGGTTGATCTCCACTAGGTTTGAAAGTGTTTTTTAATTTGAAAATATTCATGTTCATAATTTCTTTCTTTTTTTTTTTTTTTGTTGCCGTTTATTTGAATATTAAAATTTATTTATAAATTTTTTTTAATAGCATGAAATATTTTTTTATTAATTCCTATTTTTTGAAATTCTTTCTAAGAAGTTTGTTTGATATCATCTAAACTTAAAAAGTGATTTAATATTATTTTTTTGATGCTTTAAACCAATTCCTGGGATTTTTTGGATAAATTTGTGTGATAGTCGGGTTTATTTTTGGTTTTATGGTGGCATTTGATAGTAAAATGATGCACTTCTTCACTTGTGATTTGTGTAAAAATTGAAATAATGTTTGATTTTGCGAAAAAACAATTTTATTATCCATTGTTATAAGATTTTCTAATTGATGTTTTTTTGTTTTTTTGTAAACTTCCTAAGGGAATTTTGATATTAAGTTGGTTTAAAGTTTTGAAACTTTTTTTTAATTGCAGAAGTCCACCATCAATTAAAATTAAATCAGGTTTTTTTTTTCTTATAACACCTAGTTAAAATTTCTTCAAAAGAGCTATATTCATTAGAGAGATTATTTTGAATATGAAAAGTACGATAAAGTTTTTTTCAAAATGAAAATTAGAAAAAATAATCCTTTTTGAAACAAAAGCTTGGTTAAATAATTGTTTTAATTATCAAAAACATCAATTATTTGGATATTTTTATTAAAAATAAATGATAATTCATCTAAAACTTGTTGTTGTTTTTCATTTTTTATTTGATAATAAAGTTATATTTTGTTCCAAATAATTTTGAGCATTTTTTAAAGCTAATAAATATATTTTTTTTTTATTTCCTCTTTGTGCAACCACAATTTTAGTTTTTAATATATTTGCTAATAATTTGTGACAAAAATAAATAGCTTCTTGTGTTTCTTTATTTTGTATTAGATCTTTATTTATCAATTCATTTATTCCTGTAATAATTAATTCAGGCTTAATTTTATTTTGATAATAAAAATGGAGATAAGTGTTAATATTTTCTTGAGGATAACCGATATAAGAAAAAACACTATGATAAGAATCTACAATATTTCCTTGTTGTATTTTTAAAATTTGAATAGCGATTTGATCTTGATTGAATACATATGCTAAAACATCACAATTTATTATTTTTTGATTGTTGATAATTTGTTTTTTAGTGGTGGTTTGAATGTGTTCAATAATATCTTGATATTTTTTAGCTTTTTCATAAAGCATTTTTTCGCTAGCTTTACGCATTGTTTTATTTAATTTATTTAAAATATTTTTGGTATTCCCTTTTAAAAAATTAATAATAGCATTAATGTTTGGTTGATAATCAATTGTTTTCCCTGCGCAAAAACCTAAACATTGGTTAATATGAAAATAAAGACAAGGTTTTTTAGAATTAAGCGAACATCTTCTTAAAGGATACAAAAGATGTAACAATTTTAAGGTAGTTTTGACGCTTTTAAGATTAGGATAAGGGCCAAAAAGAATTTTTCCTTGAGGGGTTTTTTTATTAAAACGTGTAATTTTTAATTCAGGATGTTTTTCCTTAGTGATTTCAATATAGGGATAATTTTTATCATCTAAAAGTTTGAAATTATATTTAGGAGTATGTTTTTTGATTAAATTAGATTCTAAAATTAGAGCTTCTTGTTCGTTGTTGGTTATAATATATAAAAAATCTTTAGTTTCTTGAATAAGTAAAGTGGTTTTTTGTTATGTCCTTTTGTGAAATAACTTTGCACTCGTTTTTTTAAGTTTTTAGCTTTGCCGATGTAAATAATGGTATTATTTTTATTTTTAAAAAGATAACAACCAGAATGAGAAGGTAAATTTTTAATTTTTTCTAAAAGAAACGACATTTCTTAAAAACCACCTCCATTTTTTAATAAATTATTTTATAAATAAACTATAATGTTATTATATCAAAATTGAAATTATTTTTGAAAATGATTTATATATGTAAGAAATTATCTTTTTAAAAATAATAAAAATTCAATAATTACAAAGGGGTATAAAACTTGAATACACAAAGAATAAATTTTAAAATTTTAGAAAATATAACTATAATATGAAAATTATTGATTTTTCATTATTTTCTAGTTTGAAAGGGAGTGAACCTTTAACTTTAGCTTTTGGTGATTTTGATGGACTTCATTTAGGGCATCAACAAATTTTAAATAAAATAATTTCTTTTGTAGATACCAAAAGTGCTTTAATTAATTTCATCCCTAATTCAAAGTCTTTTTTTCAGCAAAAAAAAGAATTATTTTTAACTTCTTTGGCACAAAAAATAGATTTTTATCGTCTTTTGGGCATTGATTATCTTTTTTTATGGAAATGGAATCGAACTTTAGCAATTTTAACTAAAGATAATTTTATTAAAGTTTTAAAACAAAATAATGTTCGAAGAATTATTATTACTAAAGAAGCCCGTTTTGGTTATCAAAGAAAAGGAAGTTATCAAGATTTAATAAAAGAATTTGAAGTTTGCTTGATTGATGATTATTTTACAATAAATGATTATCAATATAAATTATCTACTACTTATATTAAAAATCTTTTAAATAAAGGGGAGCTTGACCAAGCTAATTTTTATTTGGGGAGACCTTATTTGGTTAAGGGTAAAGTTATTTCTGGAAAACAAAGAGGTCGTATTTTAGGATTCCCCACTGCTAATTTATATTGTTTTAATTATTTATTGCCTCATGAAGGGGTTTATGCGGTTTTTGTGATTTTAGGAGGAAAAAGATATTTAGGAACGGCTAACCTTGGTAATTGTCCTACTTTTGAAAAAAACCAATACAATATTTTAGAAGTTTTTATACATAACGTTTCAAAAGAATTATATGATCAAATTATAGATATAGAGTTTATAGCTTTTTTAAGAAAAGAAAAACAATTTACTGATGTTAGTGAATTAATAGATCAAATTAAAAAAGATATTCTTATGACTAAAAATTTATTATATAAGAGGTAAATTAATGTTGTAATCGATAGGAGGGTTTTAACAATGTTAAATATAAATCAAAGATACTTCTTTATTTTTGTTATCTAAATTTTTATTGATATTGTCTATGTCTATTTTTTCTTGTGGATGATGAGATAAATAATTGTTTAACTTCGGTAAATTTTATAAGGATGATAGATCCAATGATTATTAAAGCCATTACAATAACTAAAATTTTTTTTTAGCTAAAGTATTGTTAAATTTATTAATCCGAAAATTACAAACAATAACCATAAAAAGAACAATGATGGTTACTAAAAAATATTTATTACGACTATTTAAAACTTTTTTATTGGTTTTGCTTAATTCCTTGTTTTCTTTTTTTCAAATTTTCTTTTTTTTTGTGCATTCTGCTTGCATATGGCATATATGTTTTTTTTATAGATATTGATACTCTTTGTTTTTCCTGGCTAATTTTTTATTTTCTTAGGGTGAGGGGTTGTGAGAAGGTTAATCAACTTTAAAACTGTTTCTTTTTGTTCTTTAATGGTTTCTTTGGTTTTTCTATATTTTAGCTTTTAATTCTTTATACATACATATATACATATATATTCATTATGTTGTATTAAAAAAAGGAACAGCGCAAAGTTATCAAATAAATTTGCAATAGTGGTAATGTTAATACAGTAATTAATTTTAATAATTTTTATTTTAACGATCTTGTCATATACTTATGTTCTCTTTTGTTTTTAAAAATAAAACGAAAAATAGTGAAAATAAACAAGTGGTTATTAAAAAAAGTATTTAATTATATTATTTTAGTGTTGTATTATACATCCTCATTATATATTATATTAATTTTTTTATTTTTGGCAAGTAAGTGATTTTAAATATTAGTTTAATGAATAAAAAAAATAGGCTCTAATTAATATTTATAGTCTTGAAGTGCCCCAAAAAAATAGAACCAGTTAAGAACAACAAAATAGCCAAATTGTTTATTGATTAAAAATAAACAGTT
>NZ_JAGVRH010000030.1 GCF_018274325.1 'Fragaria x ananassa' phyllody phytoplasma
ATATTAATCAAACAGAAATGAGTTTAGAAATGGAGAAAAAGTTAAAATTATATTCTTTTGATATTAAATTAAAGGCTGTTTTTTCAAAACAAAAAGGAAATAGGTACAAAGAAACAAAAAATTAAAAATCGCAATCAAATTTATACTTGAGTTAGGTTGTATGAAAAAGAAGGGGCGAATTGATTAGAAAGAATAGTTGGTAGGGGAAAAAAAAGAAACCAACAAGTGAAGATGATTTAAATAAAACTACAATTAGGAAAAAACTTGCTGCTACATTTAGGAAAAATAGGAAATTATATTTATATATTATCGACCAATATAAAAAAGATATTTTGCTTAATCAATTAATCAAATGGCTAAAAATTTCTAAAAATAGTTATTATCGATGGCGCTAGAACAAAGCATTAATCCTAGGCCATATAATAACTTCGAAAAAGCATTGTTTCAAATATGCAAACAAAAATCATATATTACAATAGATGGAAGAAGAAAAAGGCGTTTAGGATATCGGGTGGTTCATCAAAAATTAAAAGAAGTTGTTTTTAATATCAACACTAAAACAGTATTAAAATTGATGCATAAATTTTAATTATTATCTGAAAGAATCAAACACAAACCACGATATTATTATGATTTTGCTATTAAAAAAGAAAATAACTTAAAAAACCTTCTTCAAAATAATTATTAAGCGAAGGCATTCATTAGAAAAATTATGTACTGATATCACATATATTCCTTTTAGAACTAATAACAAAAAATTATTTGTAGCAGCTGTGATGGATTTACATAACCGCGAAATTATTAGTTATAATATTTCT
>NZ_JAGVRH010000031.1 GCF_018274325.1 'Fragaria x ananassa' phyllody phytoplasma
ACTTATCAATTAAGCATCCAAAGATTAAAAAAAGGAATAGTAGTTCAGTTCTATCAATATCTAACCACTACTAAACAATCATCATGTGGAACCTAATTAATCCTTGGTTAACAAAATTAAATAATGGTCTTAATAAGATCAGTGCCTATTACCTAACTTATCAAAACCAATGGCTTAATTTAGCTTTATTAACAATTCTTTTATTATTTTTACCTCATCTCTTATGTTTAATAGATTTTCTTTTTAAAGCTTTATATTATATTTTGAAATTTATTTATTATTTCTTTAAATATCTCATCTCATTTTTTAAGAAAGGGAAATAACGATGGAAATTAAATTATCCCAACGTACCAAAGCCTGGTACCAACATCGTAAAAAATTTATCAACGCTTCGGAAATTGGTAGTATCACAGGTAATGACAAATTCCGTTCTTTAGAACAATTAGTTCATGATAAAATCTTTGGCACTACTTTCACAAGCAACAAATACACCGAACATGGTAACAAAATGGAACCAATCGCC
>NZ_JAGVRH010000032.1 GCF_018274325.1 'Fragaria x ananassa' phyllody phytoplasma
TTAAGAAAATTAACTAACTACTAAAAAAATAAATAATTAAAATATTATTTCTTAAATTGGTTTATATTTATAGTTAGTATTTTTTTTTTAACTTATAATTTTATTTTAAAACATTATATAGAGGCAAAATAATGCGTTTTAGAGATATTATATTTTGTTCAATGGAAACCTTTTTTAACCATAAGAATAAAAAAACCAATACAAATTGCTCTCCTTAATTGAGGGCATTTGTTTTAATAATTTATTTATTAATATTTTTATATTCTAAAGATGATAAATAATTTAAAATTTTTATTTTTCGATAAGTATTATAATACTTAATATAATCATTAATAATTTCTTTAACTTGAAATTCATTAAGATTTTGCATTTTTTCATAATGGATAGTTTCACA
>NZ_JAGVRH010000033.1 GCF_018274325.1 'Fragaria x ananassa' phyllody phytoplasma
AATTTATAGTAATAAAGTCATAACTGGTGCCATTTGACCCAAAGATGCACCCAAAGATGCAAAGATAGGAGGGAAAGTAACAGCAGCAATAATAACTGCACCAGCACCCAAAGTTGTGATTGCAATACCTTTAATTAATTCATCATTATTTGTATTATTTGTTTTAGTTTTATCTGTCATATAATTAACTTCTGGTTGTGGTAATTTAACAATTGAATCATATGATTCTTGTTTAGTTTCTAATTGGTTTTGATATTGTAATTCTTTTAGTTCTTTTAATGCTTTTAACCTTTTAAAAGCATTCATTAAATTAATAATATTATTAACTTTATTAGTATCATAAATATATTGAGTTTGA
>NZ_JAGVRH010000004.1 GCF_018274325.1 'Fragaria x ananassa' phyllody phytoplasma
TTCCAAAGGAATTAATAAATATGATCAAAATTAAAAAAATAATCAAATGGTTTTTCTTAATAATTATTTTTATCATTGTCGCTTTGATTGTTTTTATCATCTTAAATGAAACAGGGGTTATTCAACTTCCTAAAGATCCTATTCCTATCCTAGATAAAACTGATATTAATAAAATCAGTGAATGAAAAGAAAATGATCATAACGGCCGAACTAATTATATGATCGAATTTTATTATAATAAATTCGATTGCTTAATGGCATTGGTTATTACCAACAACAATTTAATGATAAAACTAATAAAAGTTCTTTTGAAATAATAACTATCCAAGACCGCCTCCCTGTTCGCCGTACTTTATCCTTCTTCAAAGATAAACACAATAATGATAAAACCAAAGAAGCCGAAATGAACAAAAAACACCCTAGTGGGTGGTAAAAATAAAAATTAAAGGAGATTTGATTTATGGTTCAATTAAAAAAACAATTAAAAACAATTTATCTTTGTTTAATTGCTTTTATAGGATTATTATTTATAGTAAATAACCAAATATACGCATCACCTGGAATAAATTTAGATATAAGAAAAACCCAATTCGAAGAAGAACAAAACAATTTGATGCAACAATTAATAAACACTTTTAATAATATGACTTTAAATTCAGAAACGCGTTTAAATAGAATGCGTCAAATTTCAGCAAGAATAGATATAGTACAGAATAATATTAGAATTATAAATCAACAAATAATAAGACGATACCAATATAATCAACAAAGACAAAATAACCAAAATTAACACAACTACTATAATAACAAAAAATTACAAATACTACAATAATAAGACCCTACAGGGTCTTTTTCTTTTGCCCAACCCACACACAATAACTGTTTAGGCCATTAACTTAAATTAAAAGGAGTTTATAAAAAAACAAACCAAGAAAGAAAAGGAAAAAAAGAACATGAACAAACCACAACAACAATTATATTTTTATGGTCTTATGGTCCTTATTATAACCTTACTTACCACAATTCAGTTTACTAAACATAAAAATTTAAAAGAACATATTGATCTTAATTACAATCATTTAAAAGATAATATAAACTAAGTGGATTTAAAATTAGAAGCATTTAAAAAAAGAAACAAAAGAAAATTTTACTAAAATTGATCAAAAACCAAAGATTAACAAAAATAAAAAATTAGAAGAAGAAAAACAAAAAGCTCAAGAAACTAAGAAACTATAGAACCTATTAAAACACCAGTAACTGAAACAGTTGTAGAACCTGTTAAAGAAAAATTAATAAAATGTAAAAATATTGATGGTTCTATTGAAGAATTTGATGATAATGAAAAAAAATTCAAAGAAATAGATAAAAATGGTCAAGTTAAATATTTTAAAACTAAACTTTATAAAACAGTTGCAGATTTTAAAAAATTAGGGGTTGGAATTTATGATTTAATAAATGTTGGATTTACAATTGAAGAATTAAAAGCTGCTTGATATACAGCTAGAGCATTAAAAAATAATGATTATAGAGCTTGGGATTTAAAAAATGCTGGTTTTACAGCTAAAGATTTAAAAAATGCTGGACATTGGTATACAATTAACGAATTAAAATATGCTGGGTATACAGTTGAAGAATTAAGAAATGCTGGATTTACAGTTTAAGATTTCAAAGTTGCTGATTATACAGCTAAAGAATTTAAATAAAATTTAAGGAGATTTAAATGTCTAGAATTACAATAATTTCAGATTTAAAAGATGCTGGACCAATGAAGAATTATAACAAAGAACAACATCAATAATAAAATATTTATCATTCAAAGACCCTCCAGGGTCTTTTTCTTTTACCCAACCCAACACACACAACAATTGGCTAGGCCATAAAATTAAAAACCAAAGGAGGCAAAAAGACATGACTCAAAATAAATCCCTAAAAAAGTTTTATTAATCATTCTCTTTTTAAGTTCTATCTTCTTTAATAATTCTATCTATACTCATAACTATTTTCATAAACAAACCAAATCCAAAATAAAACTAGCGGACTACCAAACCCTCCAACAAGAATGGTTAGCTTATCAACCCAAATTAAAAAGATATGACATCAACATCCTAGAAACAGCCGACATCCCTAACATCTTAAAATATTATGATGTCACTTGCACAGGCGCCTTTTTCCACTCCTTTGCCGTGTTCCAAAAGTTTAGACACTTTTTACTTTTTAAAAATTTTTTAAGACTAATGATTAAGTCATTAGTCTTTTTTCTTTTCAAAGACTAAAATAATTTTCATATCTTTTCAAAAGATATTTTTGGAAAGGCATAAAATGTTAAGACAAGAATTATTTAAAGAATTTTTAAAAAATAAAAAGAATTTAGAAATTCGTAATCAATTAATCAATTTACATTTACCGTTAGTAAATAAGATAGTAAACAGATTTAATATTATCCGCGTTTATTAGAAAGAAAGGAATTATACCAAGAAGGAATCTTAGGATTAATGAAAGCTCTCAATAATTAACAAAATTTAGGTTATGACTTTATTGCTTACGCAATTCCAAAAATAAAATTTGCAATCAATAAACTGATAAGAAAAAGCCACTCCCCTTCAATGCCTCAAAAAACCCATAAATCCAATAACACCTCTTTTAGAGAAGAAAAACACGTTTGGCATTATCAAATTCCTAATCCTCATCAATTGTGGTTAGGATAAGCTCCACGAAAATGGAACCAGTTAAGAACAACACTGTTTTAGCATTAATCTTAAAACCGACTCCCTTTAATTCTTGATGAACTACCTGATATACTAAACTTCTTTTTCTAATTCTTGTAGTTGTAATATATCAGTTTTGTTTGCATATTTGAAACAATGCTTTTTCCAAGTCATTATGTGGCCTTAGGATTAATGCTTTGTTCTATAGTTATCGATAATAACTATTTTTAGAAATTTTTAGCCATTTTATTAACTGGTTCTATTTTAATATAGATTATCACATTTTTTGAACACTTACAATTCAAAAAAACAGAATAATAGAAAATGATTATTAAAACTTAAATATTTGTTATATAATATTTCTATAAGAAGAAATTTCTTTATGATTTATTAACAATTTAATTTTTTTTCTTATAAAATTATTAAAAAAAGGAGGATTTTTGTTTCTTTAATGAAAAAAGAAAATAAAAATTTTTTTAAAATAAATTTTAAGTTATTTTTTATTTTAATTATAGCTTTATTATTAATAAATAATAATATTTTTGCTAATACAAATAAAAATGATAAACCATCTCCAAAAATTACTTTAATACCGCAACAACTATTTCATGAAATGAATCATATAATAACACCATTTTCAGATGAACCACCTATACCTATGCCTAGTTTTTTTGTTAATAAGTTAAATATTTTATTATATCCTCGCAACAATGAAGAAGGGATTTCTGAGAATAGTAAATTTGTTTTTTGTCATAAAGAAAGAAACAATTTAAAATCAATTAAAGAATATAAAAATAATATTAATAATAATGATGATGATTATGGATTAAACGATGAATTTGTTTATACATATAATTCTAATGAACAAATTGAAGTTACGACAATAGATTCTAACTCAATAAATTTTGAATCTTATAGTTATTATAATAAAGATCAAACATTAATAAATATTAATGCAAAATTTTGCAATGTTACATGTATACATTATGTTCCTACTTATAAATTAACTCAAAATAATGAATTGTTATTAGATGATGTTTTCATATATAATCAAGATGATACATTAAATTCTTTATATGATTATACATATAGCCCTACAAACGAATTATTATTTATAACATATATAAAACACTCTAATAATCCTAGAGAAAAAACTAAAAAAATTATTTACCGTAATATATATAATTCAAAAGGAGAAATAGATAAAATTGAAAAATGTGTAAATAATTATGTTATTGAAATTATGAATAAAAATTAGTAAAAATTATCAAATTTTGATTTGTAAAATTTGAAATGTATTTTAAAATTTTATATAACGCATATATAAAAAAATAGCAATTAAGATCAACTTTTAAGTTGATTTTTTTTGTTTAAAAATTAAAATGCAACTTTATTATTCTTTTGTTTGAGTCTTTAAAAATTCAATTGATAAACATTTGATAAACATAAAATTAGTAATCAGATTAAATAATAAAAATTAAATAAATAGGAATAAATAATAAAATAAAGATGATATTAGTAATTAAAAATATGGATATTTTTTTTTGGGGTAGTTGATAGAGAGGTCTAATTTATATAATATATTTTTCTTGTTGACATAAATCTATTTTAAGTTATATTAAAAGTAATCAATAGACAATTTGTTTTTTTGAGAAAAAATTATATTTTTTTTCTTAAAAAGTGTTGTTCTTAACTGGTTCCATTTTCGTGAAGTTTATCAATATAAAATTTTTTCTTTAAATTTAAACAAATAAAATTGTATAATAATAGTAATTAATTTTTTTAAAAGAAAATATAATTTACTATTATTATCGGAAAGGCCATTAAAGAATGAAATTTTTTTAAAATTATAAAGAATTTATTATAGTTATAATTTTTGTTATAATTTTCATTACAATTAGATTTATTTTAAGAAAAAAAAGCAAAAAAAACAAACTTAACAAAATCCATTGTTTAATCATAAACCATAATACAGAAAAAAAGAACCAAACATAAAATAGAACTTCTAAAAACTAAAATTAAAATAACTAAAAAGATAAATTTGATAAAATTGCATCTTATATCTTATCTGAAAACGAACATGAAGTATTTAACATTAACCAACCTTTCTTCAAAAAAAATAACCGTAATTGAAAAAAACAAGAGAATCACAAAAAAAAATATTATCATATAGAAAAAAAAGATAAAAGGGAAATCGTTGAATTACAACAAGAATGTGATTATTATAATAAACAAATAAGTGAACTTGATCAGAAAAGAAAGAAGATAAAAACAAAATCGAGGGATTAAATGGCGTATTATCAGATACAATCAAACTCAGAGATTTATTGCAACGTGATTATAATAATTCACAAAATCTTTAGAGGAAAATCATTTAGAAAATGTAAGCTTCTTCTACGTAATTATCTCATCTGAGGAATAAATAAAGGAGATTTAATAAATAATGTTTAAATTAAAAAATCAATTTAAAACAATTTATTTTTGTTTAATTACTTTTATAGGATTATTATTTATTTTTAATAATAATCAAATAATGGCGATGAATAACCAAGATAATATTTCAAACAAAAAAAATAATAATAATGAAACACCTATGCATAAAGATTTTCAACAACAAAATTTATTTAAATTATTTATTGAAAAAATAATTATTAAATTAATATTTATAAAAATTAAAATAAATTTTTAAAAAAATAAACCTTTTTCAATTTTCAAATTTAAATAATTAAAAAAACATCTTTTAAATTATTTTTACGAGATTAATTAAATTAATAAAACAGAAATGAAAAATAAAGTGAAATAAACTAACAATCCACATTTTATCACCCCCTCAACTCCCTTTATGAAATCACCTCAAACGAGGAAGAAGATAAAAGGAGAGTTAATTCGTGTTTAAGTTAAATAATAAATTTAACATAATTTATCTTTGTTTAATTACTTTTATAGCAATATTATTTCTTTTTAACAATCATCAAGTAATAATATCGATGCCAAACAAAAAAAGAAAATAAACAAATTTTAAAAAACCCCTATTAACAAAGAAGTTAATAAATTTTTTAGATTGGCAAAAAAAAATAATTCAAAACATAAAACAAAAACATCCAAATTTACAAAATGCTTTGTTAATTTGAAAAGATATGAAATTATAACTTAATTTTAAATCTTAAAGAATAATTTTAAAAACAAAAGTTGTACTAAAAAAACGGAATACCGTAATAATAATTAAAATAAAAGTTATTATAAAATTTTTTATTTTTCTTTTTTAATTTTGTTTGGAAGTGTTTGAAATAATCTCCTTTTTTGATTTTTTTAAAAATAAAAATTCATTAATTTAGTAATAATACGTTTTAAGAGGTGATGTCTTTATGTATGTTAAGTCAATTAAAGATAATTAATAAGACAAAAATCCAAACTGCAAGCAGTTTGGATTTTATTAGTAAATATAAATAATTATAATAGTTTTAACAAATAAGTGTTTATAATTAAATAATTGATAAATCAAAAGTAAATCAAGAAATTAAGTTAAATATTTGATTATTATATTAAATTAATATATCTAACTTATTGTAGGTAAATTTTTTATTTTTTTATTTTTAATTGCTATAAATTCTTTTAAAAAAATTTTGTCAATTTCCATCATTTTGTTTATTGGCAATTTTTCTTCTTCAAACCATTTTAATCTTTTTACTTCTTCTTTTTGTATTTTCATTTTACCTTCTGTTTTAGTTACAACAAAAGCCATAACAATAGGATAGATAACATCGTTGTTAGGATAAGCAATGATAAATTGTTTTCCTGTAAAAGTTTTAAAAGGATATATTTCTAATGCTTTTAAATTAGTTTCTTCTTGTAACTCTCTTAAAGCGGTTTCTTGGGCAGTTTCCCCTAAATCCATGGCTCCACCATTAAGTCCCCAAACTTTAAAATCATTTCGAAATTGTAAGAGGTATTTGTTATGTTCATAAACAATAATGGAAGCCCCTGGAGAAAATAAAGGATCATGTCCTATTTTTTGACGTATTTTTAAATAATAACTCATTTTTTTAAAAAAACTCTCTTTTCCGTTGTTTTGTTTGATTTATATTTTTATATTTCCTTAATTGGGTTAATTTTTAACTTTAAATATAAATTAATATTTGATAAAAATTTAATTAAAATAAAGAAAAAAAATATTTCTAATACTACATTATTTTAGCAAATATTTTTAAAATTATAATTTTTTTTACTTCTTTTTTTGTTTATTTTATCTAAGTTTTATATTGTTAGGGAACGTTATGAGAGCAAATAATAAAAAAAAGACTGTAGACAGCCTCTTTAATAAAATAAAACTAAGTTTTAATTGTTTAATAAAAATAGTATCAATAGTAATTATTGATCATTATTTATAATTGTTAATTATGAAGAAATTTGGATTTTGCCTAATATATTAATTTTGTTTTTTAGGGTTAAATAAATTAATTAAACCTTTACCAATTAAGTTAAAAGATAAACTAGTTAATAAAACAATAATAAAAGGACCAAAAAATAAATGAGGATAAAAACGCATATCACTTTTAGAAGAACTTAGTATGTTGCCCCATTCAGGAATAGTAGGGTCAAGTCCTAAACCAATAAAACCTAATCCTGAAATGGTTAAAATAACAGTAGCCATTCCAATAGTAATTCTTGTAATAATAATAGGGTAAAGATGAGGCAAAATATGTTTAGTTAAAATTGAAAAATGATTAGCTCCTAAAGCTTTTGCAGCTTTAATAAAATCTTTTTGTTTAATTTTTAAAGTATTTGATCTTATAATACGAATAAAAGCAAAAGTATTAGAAATACTTAAAACAACTACTAATGATAATTTACTTTTATGTAAAAAAAACATAATAATAATGGCTAAAATAATATCTGGAAAAACTATTAAAATATCACAGATAAAATTAATGATATTATCAATAATACCGCGAAAATAACCAGATATCATTCCTAAAACAGTTCCTAATAAACTTGCTAACATAATAGCATAAAAACCAATTGTCAAAGAAATTTTAGTTCCTGCTAAAACACGACTGAATAAATCATAACCGGTGGCATCGGTTCCCATCCAGTTAATCCAATTAAAACTTTGTAAACGTTTAAAAGAAGATTTATCAGGATTATACAAAGAAGTTAAAGGAAATAAACAAATGGTTAAACATAAAAGAATTAAAAAAACACATCCAAAAAAAATACTTTTATTTTTAAGACAATTTTGATAATGTTTTTTAAAATTCAATATTTGAGAAATATATTTCATTATTGATGGTGATATCCTTCTAACATTTTTTATCCTTTTTTATTTATTTTAGGGTCTAACCAAAGATAGAATAAATCTAACAATAAATTCCAAATAGCAATAAACAAAGCTAATAAAATAATACATCCTTGAATAACAGGAAAATCCCTATTTTCAAATGAACGAATCATTAAATTACCCACACCTTTAATATTGAAAATATATTCAGTAATAATAGAGCCACCAATTAAAAAACTTAAGATTAAGCCAATGTGAGCGACAATAGGAATTAAAGCATTTTTTAAAGCGTGTTTAAAAATAACTTTTGTTTTAGATAATCCTTTGGCATAAGCAACAGTGATATAAGGTTGATCTAAGCAATCTATCATAGTTGTTTGTGTAGTTTTAAAGATAGGACCACTAATAGCCAAAGATAAGGTTAAAATAGGCAAAACCATTTGTTTAGGGGTGTTAAAACCAGAGATAGGGAAAAGACCCATATAATGGCCTAAAGTAATTTGTAATAAAAAACCAATAACAAAAGTAGGGGCTGAAATAATAATAATAGCTAAGAATTCTAGACAAAAGCTTTTTTTGGTTTCTTTATAAAAAGCAGCTAAGACTCCGCCAACAATTCCTAAGCAGGAACCAAAAAAACAACTTAAAAAAGCTAATTTAAAAGTATTACTAAAAGAATTATTAAAAAGAAATAAAACAGATTCTCGATTACCATTATAAGAATTTCCAAAATTAAATTTAAAAAAGATGTTTTTAAGATAATTTTTAAATTGGATAAAAACAGGTTGATCTAATTTCAATTCTTTTTCTAAAATTCGTCTTTGTTCAATTGTTGACCCTTTTTGACCAAACATTGAGGAAATAGGATCACCTGGAACTAATTTCATTATAAAAAAACTAATAAAGATCACTGTTATAAACAAGATAGCAGTATAAGAGATTTTTTTAAAAATATATTTTATCAAAAAATGGTACCTCAAAAATTTAGAATAGTTTTTTATTTAATTTATAAAAGTGATTTGTTTTATCTTTATGAAAATTTAATATTACTAACTATTTTCATAATTATTGTTTTCTAATATTGGTAAATTCAAAATTAGAAAAATCATCTGTTTCAAATCCTTGAGTAATTTTTGGAGAAGTAACAACGTAACTAGGAATTTTATACAAAGGAATGACATAAACTTGATCATGAATATATCGACTTACTTCTTGAATTAATTTTATATATTTATTTTCATCATCAATTTCTATTGCTTTCATTAGTTTATCTTCGATGTCTGTTTTATCTTCTTCGTTGATGTGACATAAATTAGTTTGATTATTGTTTGTTAAAAAATAATCCATTAAAGATTTATGACCATATTCCATTTCATGGTTTTCTTTTAAAAAAATCATGTGATATGGAGAATCATCTTTTAAAGAATCCGTAAGTAAAGTATTAAATTCTACAGGTGACAAAGTTGCATCAAAGCCGACATTTTTTAATTGTTCAATAATTTTATTTTGTAATGTATAATCGCGTCCACTTGATATACCAATATTTAATTTCTTGTTTTCAAGAGTTAACTTTTCTACATATTTTTTAGAAGCAACAATATCTGTTTGATAACGACCTAATTTAGGATTATTACCTTTCAATTCATTTGGTAAATAACTATTTAAAATTTTAACAGGGAGTTCTAAATCATTTTTTATTTTTTCAAGATTTAATGCTTGATAAATAGCTTTTCTTGTATCTTTGTCAATAATTTTTTGTTTATTAATATAAATATAAGAACTAGTAATAGAATTATTTTCTACTATTTTAACTTGATCGCCTAAATTTTTCTTAAGATCGTTAATTTTAATATCAGGATATGTAAGGCATCCATCCAAAGCACCATTTTGAATTTCTTGTAAATTAGTGTCATCGTCTTTAGAAATTTTTAAATTAATTTGCTTAGGACTGTTTTTAATTCTTTCTTTATTATAATAGTTATCAAATAATTCAAAATTTAATTTGTGATCTGGTTCATACTTAATTAATTTATAAGGACCTGCGCCAATTTTTAATCCTTCTTTTTCGTTTTTTTCAACCGCTTCTTTGTTTAAAACATTAAAAAAACGATAAAAAACGAATTTTTTCCAAAGGGGATTTGTTTTTAAAGTCACTTTAAAATTTTTATCATCAATTTTATCAATTTTTTCTATTTCTAAAAATTGTGGATGTTTTTTATTTGTTCCTCTTTCAAAGGTGAAAATAACATCATCTGTTGTTAATCGATTGCCGTTGTGGAATAAGATATTATCTTTTATTTTAAAAGTTAATTCTTTGTTTTTTTCTTCAATCAAGTCAGCCAAACGAGGGTGGATTGTTCCGTTTTGATCTTTATACAATAAAGTATCATGCATAATGGAAAAAGTATGATGTGAATAAGCAGAATTTGTATGTGCACTGGAACAAACATCAAATCCTTTAATATCTGATGGCATAGCAATATTAACAGTATCTTTATTATTGCTAATTTTCCAAGGTTTCCAAATCAATAATATTGTTGATAAAACAGCCAAAGACAAAACGGTTACCAATATTATTATTTTTTTGTTTTTGTTAATATTTGCTTTAACCTTTTGATTCGTTTTCATAATTATTTATACAACTTTCATTTTTTTTTATATTAATAGTTAACATATATTTGATTGCTAAAAACAAAAACTTATTAATTTTTGATGACAAGGGTTAGCTTGTTTAAATTAGAATGAAATAATTTTAATTAATGCTTATAATGTTTAATTTTTATTAAAAAAGAGTATCTAAAATTTTTTTTATAAAGCCAACAAATTTCCTATTTGTTTTAAAAAAATGAATCTTTTAATAAAAAATATTAAAATTATAATGATAAATTAAATATTTTTTACACTAATAGCAATAAATAGTTTATAACCAATGCTATCCTCCCTTCTATATTATTTTGAGTCGCTTTAATTTTTTAATTTATAGCCATTTTTGTTTGTTTTGTAAAAAAAGTAAACAAAAATGGCTATTAACTATAATTATACATCAAAAAAACAAATTTTATGCTCAAATAATCTTGATATCTAATCAATTACCTTGTTTTTTTATATTTTAAATCATATTGAATTAAGAGTTAAAAAAAACAAGCGAAACACTCATAAATAACTTTTTTCTATTTTTTTTTGCTGGTTTTAAACTAATTTTAAAATAAAAAAAGAAAAATAATTAGTAATTCAATTTGTGTTGATGGAAATTAAAAAATTTGATTATCTAAAGCATTTGATAAAAATATTGGTTATTAAAATATTAAAGATTTGTTTATTTTATTGCATTAACTTTGGTTTTACCCCATTCTATAAGTTTAATTTTTTTGATAACTAAGTCCTGTTTTTAAAAAATTAGCTAATAAATTTTTAGTATAAGGATGTTTAGGATTTTGCAAAATTTCTTGTGTCGGTGCACTTTCTACTATTTTACCTTGGTGCATAACAATAAGATCATCGGCTACTTGCGAAACTACTCCTAAATCATGAGTAATAAATAAGACAGCTGTTTTTTCTTCTTGTTGTAAAGCGTTGATTAAATTGATAATTTCTTTTTGAACAATAACATCTAAAGCAGTAGTAGCTTCGTCAGCAATTAAAACTTTAGGTTGACAAACTAAAGCCATAGCAATCATAATTCTTTGACACATTCCACCTGATAATTGATGTGGATAGGAATTCATAACCCTTAGTACATTAGGTATTTTAACTTTTTCTAAAATTTCTAAAATTTTTTGATAATTTGTTTGATCATCAATATTGCGATGAAGTTTTAAAACTTCCATAATTTGATTTTTAATTTTAAAAACTGGATTAAGGCTTGTTGTAGGATCTTGAAAAATCATAGCTATTTCATTACCGCGAATTTTTTGCATTTCTTTTTCTGAAAAATCAGAAATAACTTGATTTTCAAAAATAATTTCACCTTGATAAATGGTTTGATTTTTTTCAAATAGTTTTAAAATAGAGATAGCTGTTTGACTTTTGCCACTACCAGATTCTCCTACTATTCCTAAAGTTTTTCCTTTTTTGATTTCAAAAGAAATCCCTTGAACAGCTTTAATTAAACCTTGTTGTGTTTGAAAATAAGTATGTAAATTATTAACTTTTAATAGACTCATGCTGTTTTAGCTCCTTTGTGGATTTCTTTTTTTTGGTTTTTTGGGTTTCTTAAAGTGCAAGCAATAAAATGATAAGGTGCTACTTGATGCCAATCTAAATCTAGTTGTCCCTTTTGAAATAAAAAACTAAACTCTTTATTTTCATAAACGATTTCATGCTCTTTTAAAGCTTTATTTTGAGTTTTTAATTTAGGAATAGCATTTAATAATTGTTTAGTATAAGGGTGAAATGGATTTTTAAAAATAGACTCTGATTTAGCAATTTCAATAACTTTGCCTAAATGCATAACACAAATACGATCACTTAAATAACGGGCTACTCCTAAATCATGAGTGATGAATAAAAACGTTAATTGATAATCTTTTTTTAAATCATTCATAAGACTTAATATTTGAGCTTGTACAGAAACATCTAAAGCTGATATTATTTCATCGCAAACAACAAATTTAGGTTTAACTATTAAAGCTCTTGCAATGGCAATTCTTTGTCTTTGACCACCTGATAATTGATGAGGATAACGTTCATAAAATGAAAGGTCAATGCCACATTTTTTCATGATATCTAAAATCATTTGTTTATATATTAAATCTTTACGATTTTTAGCCATTTTATGGATTAAAAGCCCTTCTCCAATGATATCTGATATTTTAAAGCGTGGATCAAGCGAAGCAAAAGGATCTTGAAAAATAATTTGTAAGTCTTTTCTTAAAGTGCGTTTTGTTTTGTTATTAGTCTGAGTTAAATCAATGATTTTATCATTATCTTGATGATAAAAGACATGTCCTTTAGTAGGTTTTTGCAATTGTAAAAGCACTTGTCCAAAAGTAGATTTACCTGAACCAGAACCACCAACTATAGCTAAAGTTTCTCCTTTGAAAATAGATAAATTAATATTTTTATTAGCTTTTAAGAAAACATTGGTTTGCAAAAGATTTTTTTTGATAATAAAATTTTTAGATAAATTTTGAGTTTGAATTAAAATTTGATTGTTATTAGTAATTGGAATGACCTCCCTATTATTTGGATTTTTTTTATTAAATTATCAATATATTATTTTTTTAAGTAGGTTAATTGTTTTTTAATTATAATTTTTTTATTTTTTAAAAAAGGTTTTTTTCAAAATGAATTTGTTGCTTAATTTTTTGCTTATTTTTACGGTAATAGATATTGATTTCTTTATTTTTTTGATGTTTTTGACGCCATAAAGACCATTGAATCATCATTTTCCTAAATTTTTGTTTAAAAAAAGGAATCTTTATTTTTTGAGATATTTTTTTTTGATTATGTTTAATTTGGTTATCTATTTGGATAATTTTTTTATTATAATTTCGATCTTTTTGATTCATTTTTTTATATATTTTTTCTTTTTTAAAAGCAAAATTTTTATAAATTTCATGATTTTTTTTCTTAAGGGTTTTTTTTGTATTTTCAAAAAATAATTTTTCTTTGTTTTTGAATTGTAATAAACTATCTTTTCTCAAAGTGTCTAATTTTTTTTGTAATTTTTTTTGAATATTTTCCCAAGATTTTTGTAAATCATTTAAAGCATTTACTAAATTTTCATTTAATAGTTCTATTTTTTGTTTTCTTGAGTTGGTTTTTTGCAATAATTCTTGTTGTTTTTGAGTTTTCTTTTTTTCGATTTCGTGTAATATTTTTTTTTGTTTTGCCAGAAATGTTTTTTCAATAAAGGAATTAATGATTTTATCTCTAGGTGGATTTTTTTTTAATAAAAATTCTTCAAATTGAAAGGATTGGTTTTCATCTAATTGTTCTTTTATTTTAGATGTTGCTATTTTTGGGTTTTGTGGTTCGAAAATAGAACATAGATTATTTTGTTGCAAAATATGTTCTTGATAATAAAAATAAAGAAAAATATCTTGAATTGTTTTTTTAATTATTGTTTGTAAAGTTTTTAAAAATTTACATAAGTGGTTTTTTTGGGAACGGGATAAAGAATCTAATGTTATTTTTGGAGTATCGCAAGGTAATTTTTGCCATAAAAACAAAAGTTTTTGTTGCAATATTTTAATTTCATTGATTTTTTGATTATGGATTTGAATATATTTTTTTATTTTTTGTTGATAGTTATTTTCTATTAATTTTTGTTGCTGTTTAAGTTGATGATTTTGTTTATTGAATTTGTCTTTTTGAATGTTAATTTGACGATAAATTTGTTCTAAAGAGTTTGGTAAATGATTCCAAAAAAATCTATTAATAATATTTTTAATACTTTTTTTTTGAATACTTTTATTTTGAATAATTTTATTTTGAATGTTTTCGCTAATAAAAGATAATTGTTTTTCATAAAAAATAATAATTTGTGTGATAATTTCTATTTTTCCCAAATTTTGCTCTTTTTGATAATGATATTTTGTTTGATTCAATAAAGAAAGATAATCAAATTGTTTTTCTACAGAATTTATTAAATGATTGTCAACAATGTTATTGATTTCATTTAAAATATTTTGTTCTAAGGGAAAAATTTTATTTTTAAAAGCAAAATCCAAACAGTTTATTTCTTGTTGTAATTGTTTTAAAATAATGGTTTTATCTTTGTTTTGGGATTGATTTTGCTTGAGGAAATTTAATAATTTGGTTAGATGGTGTTTTCCACAAAAAACTTGTTTTTTAATAAGATAATTAATGTATATATTTTGTAAATGGGCTTCTTTTAAAAAAAAATATTTTTTATTTGTTTCTTGAAGTTGATAAATGATAAAATTATCTTCCCTAAACAATTGTTCAACATTAAATTCATTTTCTAAAAAGCCAATTTCTTTTTTTAATTGGGTGATTTGAGTAAAATAATTAAAGTAAATTTTTATTTTTTCTAATTTAAGTTGCAAAACAATACTTTTGTTTTTGAACTCAAATAAGTTTTTATTGTGAAAAAAATTATGATAATATTCGATTTGGTTCTTATTATTGATTTTTTTCAAAACTAAAGCATTCTTGCGATAAGCAAAAAATGTTTTTTGATAATTGTTTTCATTATCAAAAAGAGCGCTTTCTTGTAAATGCAAATTTAGAATTTGTTTAATTTGTAATTGAATATCATTTATTTTTTGAGAAAATAAATAATTTAATTTTTGTTTTTGATAATAATGAATTTTGTTTAATTTTTTTTTGTATTTTTCATGAATTTCATCTTGTTGTTTTTTTTCTAAATGCCACCAATTTATTTCTTTTTGGTGATTTTGATTAAGGTAATTATATTTTTTTTTCCATAAAAGCATCTTTTTTAAATAAGATAACTCATTTTCTTCTTTTGTGTTAAAAAGGTGGTTTTTTTCTTTTTGATCTTTTGTATTTAAATGAAATTCAACAAATGGTTGATTTAAAAAAGGAATAGGAATTATTTTTTGAAAAAAAAATTGTTGTTTAGTTTGAATTTTATTTTTATCATTTTCGTAGTTATTTTTAATGACATCATAAAATTTATCATGTATATTTAATTTGTGTTGATAAATTTTATGAGTTTTATTGATGTTTTTTTGGTATATCTCTTGTTTTTGGTTATATATTACTTCAAGTTTTTTTGAATTATTTTCTTGTTTGTGTGATAATTTTTGCAAAGCTAATTCTAATTGTTTAATTAATTCTTTATTTTTTTGATTTAATGAAAAGTCTTTAGTATAAAAATTTTGTTTTAAAACTTGGTGATTTTGAATATTTTTGATTTCAAATTGTTTTTTTTGATTTTCTAGTGAAAGCAATAAATAATTAATATTTTCTTTTTTTTTATTTAGTTGAGTTAAAAGATGTTTTTCTTTTTTGTAATTTTGTTTTTTTTGGTTTTCAATTTCTTTTTGAAATGCGCTTTTTAAATAATTAATTCTATCGTTATCTTTAATTTTGTGGTTTTTTATTTCTTGGGTAAAAAAATCTTGATTTTTATGATTTTGAAGATTTTTTTGTTTTAAAATATTTTTTCTTTTGTTTTCTAATTTTTCGATTTTTTGATAAATTTCAAGAATTTTTTTTTGATATTTAATTTTTAGTTCTTTTTTGTGGAATTCATACTCATTTTGTAATTTTGCTAAATCACTTATAAAAACATTATTGTTATTAGAAAATTCATTTATGTCTATTTTGCGAAGTTTTGCAAGTGTTTCTTTTAATTTTTGTAAAAAAGGGTAACAAAAAAACATTTTTTTAGTGCTCCTTTGAAATAAAGATAATAATTTATTATAATACAACGACATAAATTTTCTTTTAAATCTAAAGAATGATTGTTAAAATTTTTCAAAGAATTACATTTCTATAGGAAATATATTTCTGAATAACTATGACTATTTTTTATCATTGTTTTTAATATAATTAAAATTGATCTTATCTAGATAATTATTTTTTTGACCTTAATAATTATTACTATTCATCATTACTTTTAGTATAACATAATTAAAATTGATTTGAAAATAAAATAATAAAGGATTTGATATTTTTTATTTTTCGATAATGTTAATTTATATTTTTTTTGTTTTTTCATTTATTTTTTTCAATAATTAGATAATTTTTTTTACTTTCGTTTAGTTCTTTTGATAAAATCTTTACTAGAGTTATTTTAATTTTTTTATTTTGCTGTTATATAGATACAATTATTTAAAATTATGTAACTAGTAAAAAAAGTAAAAAAATAAAATAAAAACTCTTTATCGAATATTTAAAAAAGTACATAAAAGTTGATGGTTCATGTATAAAAAAATGCACTGTACAAAACTAATAAAAGCCAATAATTAAGAAATAATTTAATGGTTAAACAATTAAAATTTGTTTTATTTCAGGTTTAATTATTGTACTTTTTACTTTCAAAGTAAAGTTTATGAAGTTTATTTATAAAAAAGCAAAGTTTATTTGCAATCAAAAAGTTTATTTATAAATGAAATTAAAATAAAATAAAACAATAAGAAACCAAGAAACAATAAGTAATAACGAAAACATTAAAATATATATATTATGTTCATATATGTTAATAATCAAAAAATATCAAATTAAAAAATAAGATCAGGATATAAAAGTAATGTTGAATACAGAAAAAATGCAAAAAATTTCTAATTTTATCAAGACCATTATTCAAAAAGATTTGGAACAAAGGAAATATAATAAAATTATTACTCGTTTTCCTCCTGAACCAAATGGATTTTTACATTTAGGACATGCACGTGCCATTATTATTAATTTCGAATTAGCCAAATATTTTCAAGGTAAAACCATTTTGCGTTATGATGATACTAACCCCTCTAAAGAAAAACAAATTTATGTAGATGCTATTTTAAAAGATATTCAATGGTTAGGGTATCAACCTGATCGTATTTCCTTTGCTTCTGATTATTTTGTGTTAATGTATCAAAAAGCTCTTTTTTTAATTAAAAAAGGTAAGGCTTATGTTGATAGCCTTACTTCTGAACAAATTACTAAATCAAGAGGTACTTTGTTGGAAAAAGGAACTGATTCCCCTTATCGTAATCGCAGTATTGAAGAAAACATATCTCTTTTTGAAAAAATGGCAACAGGAAAATTTTGTAATGGTAGTAAAGTTTTACGAGCTAAAATTGATATGGGAAGCCCAAATCTTAATTTAAGAGATCCAGTGCTTTACCGCATTCTTTCAGCTGTTACTTTGAAACAAGAACATTGGCATATTTTCCCTACTTACGATTATGCTCATCCTTTAGAAGATTCTTTTGAAAACATTTCTCATTCTTTATGTTCTTTAGAATTTGAAGATCATCGTCCTTTATATGATTGGGTTATTAAAGAAACACAAGTAAAGCATATTCCACGTCAAATTGAATTTGGACGTCTTAATTTAACTCAAACTTTAATGAGTAAAAGATACTTAAAAGAATTGGTGGACAAGAAAATAGTTACTGGTTGGGGCGATCCTAGAATGCCTACTTTATCAGGAATTAGAAAAAGAGGTTATTCTCCTCAAGCAATTAGAAATTTTGTTTTAGAAACAGGATTATCCAAAGTTAATTCACAAATAAAAAAGGAAATGCTAGAATCTTTTATTCGTAATGATTTATATCCTCAAGCTTTACCGAGGATGGCAGTTATTAACCCTTTAAAAGTAACAATTATCAATTATTCTGAAAATAAAATAGAAGAACTAAAAGCCCCTTTTTATCCTAAAAATTCCAATCAGGTTCAAACAAGAACTATTTACTTTTCTCGTCATTTATATATTGAAAAAGATGATTTTGCAGTTGTTAAACCTAATTTAAAATATAAAAAATTAACTTTAGGAGAAGAAGTTCGTCTCTTTCATGCTTATTTTATTAAAGCTTGTGATGTTGTTAAAAACAACGAAGGAGAAGTAATTGAAGTTTTGGTAACATATGATTGTAAAACTCAAAGTGGTAGCAGTTTTAAAGAAAGACAACCTAATGGTACTATTCATTTTGTAGAAGCAACTACTGCTTGTCCAAGTACTTTTAATTTTTTTACTCCTCTTTTAACAGAAAATGGTGATTTTAATAATAACTCTTGGCAAATCAAAAAAGGTTTTGTCGAAAAAAGTTTACAAAAAACGACTTTAAATGCTACATTACAATTTTTAAGACAAGGTTTTTTTGTGTTAACTCAAGTAAAAGAACAAAAACTTATTTTTAATGAAATAGTTAGTTTAAAAAAAATAACAGTTATCAATTAGTTTTTATATTTTTTTATGTTAACAAAAAATCAAAGGGATAAATATGTTTTCTCAAATAGATAATTAGTTAAAAAAATTAAATCCAAAGCAAATGAAAGCAGTAACTTCAAAAGCGCTAAGTTTTTGTTTAGTAGCTGGAGCAGGAACTGGAAAAACTACTACTTTAATCATGAAAATAGCTTATTTAATCAAGAAAGAAAACATTTCTAGCAAAAATTTTAGCTCTTACTTTTACTAATAAAGCAGCTAATCAAATGCAAAAAAAATATTACAAATAATTAATTGCTCTAATCAAGAAATTAATATTTGTACTTTTAATGCTTTAGGACATGAAGTTTTAAGGAAATTTATTCATCTTTTACCTTTTGGATATCAAAAAAATTTCATTATTATATATCATTGCGATAGAAATAAAATTCTTAAAATTATTTTAAAATAACTTAAGTTAAATCTTAAATTTTCTGATATTTCGAAATTAAAACGACGTATTTCATTTATTAAAAAAAAAAAAAATAAAAGATGAAGAATCTTTTCTTAAAAAAGCTATATCTTAAAAAAGCTATAAAAACAGAATCTACTAATCCCTTTGATCTTGTTTTTTTTAAACATAATTTATACAAAAAAAATAAAGATAAATATCAAAAATATTTACAAATTCATAATTTAATTGATTTTGATGATTTAATTTTATATACTTATAATTATCTCCAAGTAAAGAAGTTATATCAATCATAATTTTAATATCTTTTAGTAGATGAGTTTCAAAATAATGATTTTTTTCAATATAAAATTTTAACTTTTTTGTCAGAAAAAAAATCGTTATATTTTTGTAGTTGGAGATCCTCTGATCAAAATATTTATTCCTTTAGAGGATCTTGTTTTAAAAATAGTCAGTTATTTTTTAAAGCATTTTGACCCACAAATATCTTTTTTAGAACAAAATTATCATCCTTTACCCAATATTTTAACCAAAGCAAATCTTTTAATTAGTTTTAATTAAGAACATCCTTTTAAAAAAAATAACTAGCGCACAATATGAACAAAAAGAAGAGATACAAGTTGTTTCTCAATTTTTTGAAAATTATTATCTAGAAGTACAATATATAGTTCGCAAAATTCAAAGAGGAATAGGTGATAAGTACTCAATAATTTGAAAGTTATTTATTTTTGCTTTGGGAATTAACATTAATATACCTTAATTTTAAGGTTTTATAACATAAAAATAAAAAAAACCAGCTTTTTTTTATCCTCTTTTTAAAACAATTCTTCCTGCAATAGCTACATTTATTTATTTTTCTTACTTAGCTATTGAAATATAACCTTTATGAGCTAAAAAAAATACAAACAAGAATAATAATGCCTAAAACAGGTAATAAACAATACATAAAAAAACTGCTTAGGGTTAATTTTTTTCTTCTAAAAAATTTTATTTTGGAATAATAACGTTTAATATTTCTTGCCATTTTGAATCTCCTTTTTTAATTTTTTTATAAATAGGGAAAATAACTTTTTTCACTTATCACCTATTCTTTTCAAGTTTTATAGTGAAAAGCAAAAAAATATTGTTATCAAGATTTTGCTATTTTATACCGTAATAATGTCATTGGTAAAATTTTAGAAAAAACCTTTCTTAACTGTAAATATCCCTTATATTTTTTTTTGATAATCTATCTTTTTATCAAAGAAAAATCATCAAAGATTTTTTAGCTTATTTGCAAATGATCATCAACCTTTTTCAAGATTTTTATTTAAAAAGGATTATTAATATTCCTAAAAGACAAATTTGAAAAGTATCTTTAGGGACATTTAGAAATATTTACTAAAGGATAAAAATTTATCTCTTTTTGAAACTTTACAACATCTAGATTAAATTAAGATTACTCAAAGGGCTAAAAAAACAATTAAAGCAGTTCCAAGACTTGATTAAAGAAATCAACATTAAGATAATTAAAAATCAATTTCATAGTCTTGGTGATATAATTACTTATGTTGATCAAATAATTTGTTATTCTTCTAATTCAAACCCAAATTCAAGCAAAAGATAAAGATATTGATGAAAAACAAAAAGTAGATAATTCATCCATTTTTTATATTGAAAAATTAAAAAATGTTTTAGTACAATTTGAGCAAAATGCAAAAGACAATCATTTTAAAAAATTAGCTAATTTTTTAGAACAAATATCTTTATATAACGAAAAAAAATAAAGAAATTAATCAAAATAAGCAAATCAATGATTATGTGAAATTAGCTACTATTCATAAAGTTAAAGGATTATAATTTAAAGTTGTTTTTCTTGCGGCTTTAGAAAATAATATTTTTGATTTTCATAAGTTATAAGAATTAGCAGAATCAAGGCGATTAGTTTATGTAGCTGTTACAAGAGCGCGAAAGAAATTATTTTTTAAAAGGAACTTATCAAATAAACTTATATGGTAAAATTTAGATCATTTGCCATCAATCTTTTTAAAAGAAATGGGCTTTTGTTTTACCAAAAATAATTCTAATGTTCAATATCTATTTCAAAAAGGAAAACAAGTAAAACATCATCTTTTTGGTTTAGGTGTTGTTATTTCATTGCAAGAAAAAATAATAATTGTTCAATTTTTAAATCCGCGAAATATTCAAAAATTTGAAAATTATAACAAATATTTACAAAAAATATCGTTTAAAAACATATTAAAAAAAGAAGGAGAATATAATTTATGAATACACTACAAACACAAATAGTAGCAATGATAATTATTTCTATTTTAATTATTTTAAATATTTTATTTTTATCCAACAATAATGATGCAGTTTCTTTTTCAAGCAGTTCTTTTAGTTCAAATCAAAGTCGTAAAATTAAAGGAGAACATTTTTTTCTAAGTTGTATAATGACTCTTTTAACAATTGCTTATTTTGGAATTTCCTTTTATAATAAGCATTATCTTGCGGTGTAATTATATTATAAAAAAAATTTAATTAGATTAATTATTTTGTTATTTGTATAAAATAAGAAAAACGAAAAAAGAAACCTTTTATTTGATTGTTTGATATTTCTCATTTCATTGCCTTTCATTTTGTTGCATTAACTTTTAATCTAAATTTATTTTTTTTATATATTAAAAAATGTTATCTTAAAAGTTTTAGTATATGATAAAATATAAGAGAGTTCTGTTTTTTTACATTTTATATTTTTTTTTGAAATGATATATTAAAATTTAAACATCGTGGATGCATTATTGATTTAGTAAATATAATTAAAAACTATTAGGTAGGGAGGTTGATAAGTTATTTTGAAATGGCCTATCAAATCAAGTGACCAACAAACATTAGGTGAGGAAATTGCTAATACTATTTCTCACGGTTTAATGATCCCTTTAGGGATTTTTATCCTTGTTTTTTTTAGTATTGAGGCTTCTAAACAAAGAACACTCGCGACTAATTTTATTGTGTTAATTTTTAGTATATCAATGATTATTCTTTATTTAATGAGCACTTTATTTCATGCTTTAGCTTTTACTAAAGCACAAAAATTTTTTCAAAAAACCGATCATATCAGCATTTATTTATTGATTTGGGGAACTTTTGCTCCTATTTTATTGCTTTTAAAAGAATTGCAAGAACCATTTTTTAATTTATCTATTACAAAAGGACAATTTTTTTTTATTTCCCAATGTATTTTAGTGTTATGTGGCATTCTTGGAAAAATATTTTGGTTTAACAAAGGAAAGAATCTTCACATTGTATTTTATGTTTTATTGGGATGGAGCGGACTACTTTTTTTCCCAAAATTAATGGAACCACATAATAAACGAATTTTGCTTTTTATTTTTTTAGGGGGAGTTTTTTATAGCTTAGGTGTCTTTTTTTATGTCAAAGATAATAAAAAATATTTTCATTTCATTTGGCATATTTTTGTCATGTTAGGAACTTTATTTCATGTTTTAGGAATATATTTTTTATTAAAAAACTTAAATTAAGATTTTTGATAAAATTTTAAAATACATAAAAATATGATTTAAATTCAATATTTCACAATTTTACCTTTATTACAATAATTTCAATGAATTAGAATTTATGAATTAAATTTAAAAATATCAATATACAAAAAAATGATAAATTTTAAAATAAATAATTAACACAGCTAAACAAAAAAACAGAAAAGAGAAAAAATATATGAAAATTATTTCGGTAAATTCAGGTAGTTCGTCTTTAAAATTTCAATTATTAGAAATGCCAGAAGAACAAATGATTGTTTCAGGTGTAATCGAAAGAATTGGCTCTACACATACTTCTTTAACCATTAAAACAAATTTGCATAAAGAGACTAAAACATTGCCTGTTCCTAATCATCAAAAAGCAGTTGAATTATTGTTAAATATTTTAATTCAAAAAAAAATTATTAATCGATTAGAAGAAATTGAAGGAGTTGGACATCGAATTGTTCAAGGGGGAGAGTTGTTTACAGATGCGACTATTTTAACTGATAAAACAATTGCTCAAGTGGAAAGCCTTAATGATTTAGCTCCTTTGCATAACCCAGCTAACGTTATCAGTATTAAAGCTTTTAAAAAAGTATTACCTCAAGTTTTACAAGTTGGAGTTTTTGATACAACCTTTCACCAAACTATTCCTAAAGTTAATTTTTTATATGCCACTCCTTATTATTGGTATCAAAAATATCAAGTTAGAAAATATGGGGCTCATGGAACATCTTATAAATATGTAACTGCCAAAATACAGTCTATTTTAGGCAAAAAAGATGCCAAAATAATTATTTGTCACGTTGGTAATGGAGTTTCTTTGTGTGCTGTTAATTCTGGGAAATCTTTGGATACTTCTATGGGTTTCACTCCTTTAGAAGGGGTCCCAATGGGTACTAGAAGTGGTAATATCGATCCTGCAGTGATTAAATTTATTGCAGATAAAGAAAACAAAAGCATTGACGATATTATCGATGATTTAAATAAAAAATCTGGTTATCTTGGTGTTTCAGGGATTTCAAATGATTCTAGAGATATTTTAGCAGAAATTGAAAAAGGGAATCCTCAAGCTCGTTTATCTCATGATATCCAAGTAAAACGTATAGTTGATTATATTGCTAGTTATTATGTTTTATTAAAAGGTATTGATGCTTTAGTTTTTACTGCTGGAATCGGTGAAAATTCTGTTTTTTTTAGATCAGAAGTAATTAATCGTTTAGAAGTTTTAGGAATTAAATTAGATGAAAAAAAGAATAAAACTCAAGGAAAAGAAACCCTTATTACAACTCCTGAATCTCTTATTAAAGTTTTTGTAATCCCTACTAACGAAGAACTTGCAATTGCTCAAGATGTTTTACGATTACAAAAAAGTTTAAATAATGATAAAAAAAGTGATGATTGCCCTTATTGTTGTTAATTATAATTAAATCTTAAAGTCTTTGAAAGACTTTTTTGGAGGAATACTCAAGTGGCTGAAGAGGCACGCTTGGAAAGCGTGTAGATCTAATCTAGATGCGAGGGTTCGAATCCCTCTTCCTCCGCCAAAAACTAAAATAATTAAATAATATTTATTAATCAAACTAAAAAAACACCATTAACTTTTAAAAAATAATCAATCACTCAAGTAAATATTCTTTAAAGTTTTTCTCAAAATTAATATTTAACTTTTTTTAATCTTGGTTAATCATCAAAAGAATGAATATATCATTTTAAGATATTTTTTTGACCCAATTCTTTTAAAATTTGGTCTAAAATTACTTTCACTTGAGGATTAACAAAAAGAATATGATTTTTATCTTTAAAATGAGTTTTCTTACTACAGTTTTTTAAAACTACAATTTTTAATTTTCGTAGATCAACTTTTTTTAACATTTTACGAATTTTTTGTTCTTTAACTTGTTTTTTTAACATTGATTCCAATCTTTGTTTATTTTTTAATTTTATTAATCTCTATAAAACTGTTATATAATTTATTATTAAAATTTATTTATAAAAAACACTTTATATTTATTTTTGAACCATTAATTTATGAATTTATATATTGAAAATTCTATTTAATTAAAATTATTTTTATATTTTAACCAATCTCCATTTAATTTAATAATTAGTTTTATTAAACAAATTTGTTATAATTTTAATTATGTAAAATACAAATAAAATTATTTTGTATTGAATATGATTTCTTCAAATAACTTTAATCTTTTTATAATTAGACATAAACTCTCTTTAGTAATAAGAAAGAATTTTTAATATATCCCTCTTATTATAAAAAAAAATTCATAGAAAGAAACAACAAAATAAAAATAGTTATTAATGTTATGAAGCGAATTGATAAGTTTTGTTTATTATTTAATATAAATTTCAATTTTGAAATTAACTTTCAAAAAAAGAAAGTGAAAGGCCATTAAAATTGATAGCTCAAGTTATTATAGAACTTCCAACTTCTGCTTTAAATCACTATTTTGATTATTTAGTTCCTGAAAAATTCATCCCTTTAGCGAAAAAAGGAGTGAGAGTGATCGTTTCTTTTGGAAAAAATAATTCACAACATTTAGGTTATATCGTTAATATAACAAATAAAAGTATTTTTGCTAATAAATATTTGATTAGTGTTTTAGATGAACAACCTTATTTTAATGAAGAATTATTTTTATTGGCAGAAGAAATGTTAAAAACCCCTTTTGTTCTGAAAACTTTAGTTTATAATACAATTATTCCCAAAGAATTTTTAATAACTTATTTAAAAGAAATCACCATCATTAAAAGAGCTTTGATTCCTAAAAACATCCAAACTTTGATTCCTCAACAAAATAAATTTTTGTTAAACACTAATAATAAAATTTTACAAGAATTACAAAAATTATCACAAAAAGGAATTCTTAAAATTCAAAATATTTTAAAAACAACTAAAAAAGTGAAAACAAATATTTGTTATAATTTAAATCCAAAAATAAAATCATTAAGCCAATTAAATTTGACTCCTAAGCAAAAAGATTTTATTCTTAAATTATCTTCCTTGCAACAATATTTAAACCATAATCAATCTGTTCCATTACATAAAATAACAATATTAAGAAAAGAAGCACTCCTTTTAACTTCTTCAAATATTATTAATAAATTACTCCAACAAGAAATTCTTTTAAAAAGTACTAAAAAAATAGATATATTTTTGAAACATCATTTTAAACCTTTAGAAGAAAATAAAAAAATTATCTTAAATGAAGAACAAAAAAAAATATTACAACAAATTAATTTAAAAAAATATCAAACTTATCTTTTGCATGGTAAAACTAGTTCCGGAAAGACAGAAATTTACTTAAATTTAATAGCTAAAATTTTGAAACAAAAAAAGCAAGTATTATTTTTAGTTCCTGAAGTTATGTTGATAGCTCCTTTAATACAACGTTTAAAAAGTAAATTCACTATGACAGAAATTGCAGTTTTACACAGTTATTTAACTCCTTTGCAAAAACAAGATCAATTCAATAAAATTAAAAATCAAAAAGTACAAATTGTTTTAGGAACTAGAAGTGCTATTTTCGCTCCTCTTAATTATTTAGGAATCATTATTATCAACGAAGAACATGATGAATCTTTGTTAGAAAAAAAAGTCTCCTTATGATGCCAAAGAATTGGCGCAAATTAGAGCTAAATATCATCAAATTCCTTTAATATTAGGAAGCGCCACGCCATCTTTAGAAAGTTACCATCAAGTTTATCAAAAAAAATATCAACTGTTAAAATTAACCCAAAGAGCTTTAATTAAAACTTTTCCACCAATTCAATTAATCGATATGAAAGAAGAATTAAAAAAAGGTAATTTAGAACCATTTTCAAATTCTTTAAAAAAAGCTTTAAAATAAACGTTAGCTAAAAAAGAACAAGCTATTTTTTTTATCAACACTAAAGGTTTTTCTCCTTTTGTCTTGTGTCGATTTTGTGGTCATGTTCCTAAATGCTATAATTGCAATTATAGTCTTACTTTTTATTACAAAAACAATATATTAAAATGTAGTTATTGTGGTTATAAAACACCTTTTAAAACCGAATGTTCTTGTTGCCAAAAAAATACAATTAAAACTGTAGGAATAGGGATTGAATATATTGAACATTATTTGAAAAAGAATTTTCCTCAAGCAAAAATAATTAAATTTGATTCAGATAACATAAAAAAAATTTCTCAATATAAGTGATTATGGAGTGATTTCCAACTAAGAAAAGCTGATATTTTACTAGGAACGCAAATGATAGCTAAAGGTTTAGATTTTCATCAAGTAACTTTAGTAGGTGTTTTAATGGCCGATGCTCTTTTAAAAATACCAAATTTTAAAGCTTCTGAAAAAACATTTCAATTGTTAATTCAAGCCGCTGGGCGTTGCGCTAGGAAAAAAGAAGGAAAAGTAATTATTCAAAGTTATAATTTAGAACATTTTGCAATTAAAAGAGCAGCTCTTTATGATGAAAATAACTTTATTCAACAACTGTTAGAAGAAAGAAAGATCACACAAAATTTTCCCTTCGGTTATCTTAGTAAGATTTTAATTGCTCATTCTAATTTTCAAAAAACTTTTAAGATAGCGTTTCGCATTAAAAATATTTTAGAATACAATTCCCAGCAAAAAATAAAAGTTTTAGGACCTCTTTTATCATTAACACCTAAAAAAAATAATTATTATCGTTGTCTGCTAACTCTTAAATATCAAAAATGGCCTTTAAACCTAAATTTTATCATATCTCATAAAATAAATCAAGACGCTTTTATTTTTTTTGATCGTTTTGCCGTTTTATTATAAAAATAATTGTTTTTAAAATATTTTTTTGATAACTACAAATAAACATAGCAGATGATTAAAAGGTGTAAAAATAACAAGCTCACCACTACAAAACAATAACTATTTTTTTATATTTGCGAATAACGAACAATTGTTTTTTTTAACGCAATTGACATTTTTCTTTATTTATGCTATACTTAAAATAGTTATTATAATATAATTATATGTAAAAGTGAGGTTTTTTTTAAAATAAATGGACGATAGTGATAATATAAAGTTGCTGAAAAGAGGTATTAATTTACAAAAATTGTTGGTAATTATAAAGCAAATTAAAAAGGTTATTTGTTTAACATGCCTATAGTATTATTATTGATTATTTTAATTTTATTGAACTCTTTTTTTGCTGCTAGTGAAATATCTTTTATTTCTACGAATGAAAGCAAAATTGAGTTAGATGTTAAAAAAGGCAATAAAAAAGCTTTAAAAGTTAAAAAAATTAAAGAAAATCCAACTACTTTTTTATCTGTTATTCAAATAATGATTCATATTATTACTTTTTTCCAAGGAAATGTTGTAACATCGGGTTTTTTGAACAAAGGTGATTCATTGCAATTAGGAATCATTACGGTTTCTCCTAAAATACAATATGCATTAATGAAGATATTAATAATAATAATTTCTATTATTTTTGGAGAATTAATTCCTAAACGTTTAGCTATGCATTCTCCTGCTAAAATTGCTTATTTTTTTGCTACTCCAATATCATTTATTGCTTGGATTATTACTCCTTTGGTTTGGGTTTTAACCCAAATAAGTAATCTTTTTTTAATGATATTTGGAATAAATCCTAATAAAAATAATGTGCAATTGTCAGAAGATGAACTTCGTTTAATCTTAGCATCAAGTTATCGTAAAGGTGTTATCGATAAAAATGAAAACAAAATGATTCAAAATATTTTTGAATTTGATCATACTATTATCTCAGAAGTTATGCGACATCGTACAGAAGTGATTGCTCTTAATGTGAAAGTCAACAAAGACAAAATGCTTGAAATCATTAAAATAGAAAAGTACACTAGATTCCCTATTTATGAAAACAATATTGATAATATTATAGGAGTACTTCACGTTAAAGATGTTTTTAAATATTTAATGTTTTCTAATAAAAGTCAAATTTTTAATATTAAAAATTTTATTCAAAAACCTTATTTTGTTCCTGAATCAAAAAACACTAGTGAATTATTTCGAGAAATGCAGTTAATGAAAATACATATGGCAATAGTAATTGATGAATATGGTGGAACAGCTGGAATTGTTACTTTTGAAGATTTAATTGAAGAAATATTGGGAGAGATTTCAGATGAATACGACAAAGATGAAGAAATGATGATTAAAGAAATCTCTTCAAATGAATATATTGCTAATGGTTTTTCTAATTTAGAAGAAATCGGAGAAGTTATTAAAATTGATTTCAATACTGAAAATTATGATACTTTAAGTGGTTTTTTAATAGGCCAATTAGGTAGATTCCCAAAAAAAGATGAAAAAATTAAAATTAATTATAAAGGTTATCAATTTGAAACTTTACAATATAAAGATAAAGTGATTTCTAAAATAAAAATTAGTAAAAATAATCTTTTACCAAAAATAGAAATAACAAATTAAAATAAAAAAACAAAAAGCAAATATTTGTACAAATATTTGCTTTTTGTTTTTTTATATATTTTTAATCATTAAAAAAATATATAAATATTAATTTTTAGAATTATAACAACTCATTAAAATATTAAAATCAACCCCTTTAATAAATTTTTTAATAATATCAAAAATACTATCAATCTTTTTATAAATATGATTTTGACTTGAAAATTTCAATGAAGTTAAAAGATATTTATCCAAAGCAACATTTGAATCATAATCAACACCTATTTTTAATCTTTTAAATTGTTTAGTTCCACAACAATTAATAATATTTCTTAAACCATTATGCCCCCCATGACCTCCTTGAGGTTTTAATTTGATTTCCCCTTCGGATAAATAAACATCATCAACAATTACTAAAATATCTTCTATTTTAATGGAATATTTTTTTAAAATAGTGCGAACTACTATTCCAGACAAATTCATATACATTTGTGGTTTTATTAAAAGTGATTTTTGAGTCCCTATAATAGTTTGAGAAATATGTGATTCATTGTTTTTTTCGATAACAGAATGCTTGTTTTGTTGCAAAAAAAAATCTAAAATATCAAAACCTACATTATGACGTGTATTTTTAAATTTTTCTCCTGGATTGCCTAAACCAATAATAATTTTCATTTTTGACCTTTTTTATTTAATTTATGTGAAAACATATTTAATTACTTTAATATAAATATCATTTTTTTGGTAAATAAAATTAGTAATAATTAATAAATTCCAATAATATACAAATAATAAGAAAAAAATAATAGTTAAAAAAAAGGGGAATCACATTTCATAAGAAAAATTTTTATATTTGATGTTAATGATTGAAAACTTTTTAATATAACAAAATTATTTATTAATATCTTTTAAAATGCTATCTATATGACGACCATAAGATAAAGATTGATCATATTTAAATACTAAATCAGGTATTTTTCTAAAATTTTTAATTTTTTTAGCCAATTCCATTCTAATAATAACTTTATTTTGGTTAATGGTTTCTTGAGTTAATTTTAAAATATCTGGAGCATCGTTTAAAATAGTATAATAAACATTAGCAAAAGATAAATCTTTAGTCACTTGAACATCAGTTAAATTAATATAACCTATTTGCTCTTCTCGAATAATTTCATTGATTAAAACTAATTCTTTTTTAATAATACTAGCCATTCTTTCAGCTGTTGTTACAACCATCTTTTATTCCTCCATTTTACTTAATTTAGATGTTTCTATGATATCATTAACTTTAAAATCATTAAAATTATCAAGTAAAATACCGCATTCATAACCTTGTTTTGAAACTTTAATGTTATCTTTTAAATGTTTTAAAGAAGTGATTTTTCCTTGAAATATTATTTCACCATTGCGAATCACTTTAGCTAAATCATTATGATTGATAATTCCTTGAATAACATAACAACCAGCAATATTACCAATTTTGCTAATGCTAAAAATTTTTCTTATTTCAGCTTTTCCTGTGATAACTTCTTTAAAAGTCGGTTGCACCATTTGTTTTAATTGGTGTTCAACATCTTCAATAATGCGATAAATTACATTATGAACAATTATTTTAATTTTTTGATTTTGTGCTAATTTCAAGATTGAAGTTGTTATTTTAATGTTAAACCCTATTAAAAGACTTTCTGATGTTTGGGCTAAGGTGATATCTTTTTCAGTGATTAACCCTACTGAAGCACGCAAAAGATTAACTTTCAAATTAGATATTTGAATTTTTTGAATCATATCCTGAATTGCTTCTAAACTCCCTTGAGTATCGGTTTTTAAAACAACATTTAGCTCTTTAGGTTTATCATCTTCTAGATTTTGTAAAATACTTTCTAAATCTTGAGGAACAATTGTTTTTATTAAGGATTCTTTTTTTTGAGCTTTTACTTCGTCTACTATTTGACGGGCTTGTTTTTCATTTAATACAACATAAAAAACATCTCCTGCCTGTGGCACTTCTTTTAAACCTGAAATTTTAACAGGTTGAGAAGGGAAAACTTTTTTTAATGGTTTTTTGGATTCATTTTCCATAGAACGAATTTTAGCATAAGTACTACCAACAACTACAATATCTCCTATTTTCAAGTTACCATCACTTACAATAAACGTAGCGACAGGACCTAAAGATTTATCTAAACTAGCTTCAATAACTGTTCCTTGAGCTTGTTTTTGAGAATTAGATTTTAAATCTTGAAGTTCGCTTAAAAGTAAAATCATCTCTAACAATTTATCAAGGCCTTCTTTTTTAAGGGCAGAAATAGGTATATAAGGAGTTGTTCCTCCCCATTCTTCAGGCAATAAATCAAAACTAGATAATTCAGTCATAATTTGCTTACTGTTATTATGAGGTTTATCTACTTTGTTAAGGGCTACAATAATAGGAATTTTAGCTTTTTGAGCGTGCTTTAAAGCTTCAACAGTTTGAGGTTTAACACAATCATCTGCAGCTACAACTAAAATACAAATATTAGTTATTTTAGCTCCTCTAGCTCTCATTTTATCAAAAGCTTCATGACCAGGAGTATCAATAAAAGTAATTTTATGTTTTTGATATTCAACTTGATAAGCCCCTATATGTTGTGTAATACCGCCATATTCTTGGTCAACAACACGTGTTTTACGAATGGCATCTAATAAAGTTGTTTTCCCATGGTCAACATGACCCATAATAGTTACAATAGGGGGTGTTTTTTCTAAATTAGCATCATTTAGGGTTGTTTTTGTTGTAGTAGTAGAATTTGCTTTAAGTCCAGTTTGATCTAAAAATTGAATATCACATTCTTTAGCTAAAATTTGGATAATTTCTTTGTCTAAAGTTTGGTTAATATTGGTTTCTACCCCTAATTTTAATAATTTTTTAACTAAAACAGCACTAGAAATATTAAAAGATTTAGCAATTTGGGCCACAGTATCTTGAGGGTTAAAAAAATATTTTTTTGTAGTCGTATTGTTTTGCAAAATATTTTTTTTTTGAGAAACTGTAGATTTATTTTCGGAAGAATCAGATTTATTTTTTTTGTCATTTAAATTCATTTGATGCCCCTCCTTTTATTGTTATTTTATTGGTATTTGAGATAAATTAAATAAGATAAATTATTAATTTTTTGATGTCATAAAATGAAAAAGTATTTGATAAATTTCTAGTGGAACTGAAGTTTTTAATTTTTGGTCCAAAAGTTTCTTTTTTTGAGCTACAAGAACATATTGACTTTGAAAACTCAAATAAGCTCCTCTTCCTTTTAACTTTTGTTGATAATCAATTGTAACCTTGCCGTCTTTAGAAGCGTTAATTCTAATCATGTCACGCGGGTTATGAAGCTTTTTAGAAACTATACATGTTCTTAAAATTTTCATTGATAAATCTATATAATCCCTTCTTCTTGAGCTTGAGATAAGCTTTTAATATCAATATTCCACTTAGTTACTTCAACAGCTAATTTAACATTTTTTCCTAATTTTCCGATAGCTAAAGAAAGTTGATCATCTGGAATAATAGCCAAAGCATATTTATTAATATCATTTTTAATGATAACATTAATGCATTGAGCAGGTTTAAGAGCATTGCTAATCAATTCTTCAGGGTCTTTACTCCATTTAAATAAATCGATTTTTTCGCCTTTTAATATTTTAACAATATGTTTAATACGTTTGCTATTAGGACCAATACAAGAACCAATTGGATCTACTTGAGGATCCTCAGAAGACAATCCTATTTTAGTGCGTTCTCCATAAATACGAGCGATTACCATTATTTTAACAATTCCTTCTTGAATTTCTGCAATATTTTCTTCAAATACTTTCACAACTAAACCTATATGATTATGACTTACAAAAATTTTAGGCCATTTTGTTGTTTTTCTTACTTCTGATAAAAAAACTTGAATTCTTTCGCCAACATGTAAAAGATTATTAGCAGAAACTTCTTTTTTAGGTAGTAAAGTAGTTATTTCTTTTTCTAATTCTAAATTATAAAATTTTTCATTTTCGGAAATAATTTTAGCGCTAATTAATTTTCCCTCTTGCATTTTAAAAAAATGATAAATATTTTCTCTTTTTTTTTTGGTTAACTCTTCGTTAAATTGATTTTTGAATTCCTTAATGGCGTATAAATTAAAATCTTTGGGATCAATTTTAATATCGATTATTTGTCCCACTTTGGCATGTGGTTTAATTTTTTGAGCTTCATTTAATTCAATTGGAGTCCACTCTTTTAAATTAACGGTGTGAATGTTTGTTTCATCAGTTACTAAAAATTGTTTATACAAAAGAATTTCATTTTTATCTTCTTTTAAATGCAAACGACAACTTTTAACACGATGGTTTTTTTTACAACCAGAAACTAAACCTTTAGCAAAAGCATCAACAACATCGTTTTTTGGTAAATCTCTTTCTTGAACTATTTTATCTAAAAGCTTAAAAAAATTTTTACTAATCAAATGTCAAACCTCCTAATGTATCATATAGTCAATGCTTTTTATCTTTATAAAAATAATTTTAACAAAAAAACAAAATCTAGCACAACTTTGAAATACAAATTGAAATAAAATAAGATATTAAAATTAAAAAAAGTAGTAGCTTAAATAAGTACCACTTTTATTTTCGAAAAATAAAACACAACTCATAACTTTATTATATCATTTAAAAAGAATAAATAATAATTTTTTATGCATCACTTCAATAAAAAAATTAAGTGAGGATTTGTTTTTTTAAGCAATTAAAATTGATTTTAAGTTTGATAATTAAATTAAACAACAACATCTTTAAAAGTAAGGTGAGGAAAATTATGATTTTGATTTTTGATTTTTAAATTTTTTAAAATTTCTACCATGACCCAAGTATCTTGTTGACAATAACGTTGTAAAGCTTGATATTGCAATTGAAATTGTTTTTCAGGGATTAAAGGTAATTGAATATAAGTTAAAAAAGCTTCGATACCATTTTGGATAACAAGATCATCGTAAGAAAAATTACAAAACAAAGGAGCTACTTTTTTAATGGAAAAAGACCCTTGTAAACAATGATGATAAAAATTAATTCCTTTTGCTTTTTCTTTCGATAAACCTAATTTTTGATAAAAATTAGAATTCCCTTTTAAAAGGTCTTTAAGATCAAAAATTCTGGTAATTAATTTTTCTAATTGTAAACGATATTCTGGAAATAACAAAGATAATTCTTTTAAACGGCTTTTTTCAAAAGACTGATGATAAACAATAATAGAGCCACCATCATCTTTAATGGCGTTGATTAACTTTATAATTAATGTTTTACGATGATCTTGATGATTAGGGGCTAAAAAAGAAACATGATTTAATTCTTGATGACATGAATTGGGAGTTGTTTCAATGTGTAAAGAAAATTGAAAAAGAGAATGACTATAAGGTTTTTCTCCAAAAAATCTAGGAAAAGGACATGGAAAAGATTCGAAATCTAAATAATAAAGAGGGTATTTCAAAGTTTTAAGACCTAATTCAATTTTATCAAAACAATAATAAGGGAGTTTAGTTGCTATTACTTTTTGTTGAATTCGGTTATCCAAGCGATGAAGATAATTAATAGGTACATCTAGCGCATGATAATATTTTTGTTCAATTAATTCTTCTAAATGATATTTTTTTTGACCATCGCAAAAACCATGGTGATGAAAAAAATAGGTAAAAATGCTGTTTTGAGGAGGAATTTTTTCATAAAAAATTGAAATTTTTTCAGTTAAAAAATGAGATTTAGTTAAATTTGATTGGTTTTGATTAGATAAATGAAAAGTTAAAACATCGCTATCTTGTTCTAATATTTGCTGTCCTTGTTCGGTTATAGAAGTTAAATCAATAAAAACCATTATATTAGGGTCATCAAAAGAATTATAATTATCATTTTCTAACACATAATCTGAATTAAATACAACTAAATAATATTTTCTTTTCTTCTTTTTTTGTGCTGAATTAAGGCTATTTTCAATAACTAATCTTTGATAAGTTAAATCATATATATATCGTCCTTCTTGTGAATAAGGATTTATTATTTTTTTTATTTTATCTTGATACAAAGAGTTAGTGATATTATCTTCAAAAAGATAAGGAGTTAAAAAATTTGAGGTTGCTTTTTGAAAAAAAGGATATTTTTGACCATTATTGTGTTTAAATTGTAATTGTAAAAATTTTTGACTAGTGGTTGCTTTAGTTTCAAAAATACGAATAGTTGTTTCATCTTCTTGATAACCATCTAAAAAACAATATAATTGATGTTCTTTTTTTTGCATTTGAAACTTTTTTTGTTTGTGTGTTTCCAAAGAATAAATAATATTTCCTGAAAAATTATTTTTAATATATCGACCTAAAAGTATTTCTAATTGTTGATAATAAGGTTTTATAATTTCTAAATGTTTTTCATTTAAATTCGTTGTTTTTTGATTTTTATCATTATGTATTTGTGATAAAAAACTTATTTTTTTATCCAAAGTCTCTTCATTCATTAAAACTTTTAATTCATTAGAAAAATCTAACAAAAATTGTTTTTTATTTTGATAAATTGTTGTGTATTTTAAATATTTAAGCATTTTTAAAAATTTAATAAAACGAGTTTTTGAAATATTCATAATCAACTTCCATTAATTTCTAATTAGATTAGATAAATTTTTAAGTCAAGTGATAAATGTTTTTAATTTTTTTTGATCTTTGCTAACTTTTCATACAAACACCAAACCAAAATAAATAATAGTTAATTCAATAAACTTTGCTATTGGTTAATCTTTTTTAAAGTTTTTTGAATTAATAAATTAGCATCTTTATTTTTTAAAACATTTCGTTTATCATGTTTTTTTTTACCTTTAGCCAACACAATTTCTATTTTTACTAAATTTTTGTTAAAATAAACTTTTAAAGGAATCACTAAAAATCCTTGAGTTTTAATTTTATTTTGAATTTGGATAATTTCTTTTTTGAGTAATAAAAGTTTTTTGATTCTATTTTCATCATATTGCAAGCAACAACTAAAAGGGTATTTTAAAACAACCATATTAACTATAAAAATCTCTTGATTTTTAACATAAATATAAGAATTAGTGAGATTGATTTTTCCTAAACGAATTGACTTAACTTCACTTCCTAATAATTGAATCCCTGCATGATATTTTTTTTTCTCTAAACAAAAATCATGAAATGCTTTTTTATTAGTAATTATTGTTTTCATAATCAAAAAATACACTTTCTTACAAAAATTAAAAGGGAGTCAACATTTAATGCCAATACTTATTTAGTTATAAGTTTACTTAAAGGTACATAAAATAACTAAAAGTAATTGTTACAATTAAAAAATAAAATTACGCTTTTTTTAAATTTGGTTTAATAATTTGTTGATAGCAAAGAATACTTTTTTCAATCACCAGTGAAGCTGATTCTTTTCCTTTGATATTTTCAATAGTTACATTTTTATTTTCTAATTCTTTGTAATGTTGAAAAAAATGCTTTATTTCGTTTAATAAAGGATTAGGAATATCTGTTAATTCATGGAAATGTTTCCAAAAAGCATCAGCTATTGGAACTGCAATAATTTTATCATCTAATTCATGGTTATCAATCATTTTAATAACACCTAAAGGACGACATTCTAGTAAAGTCATAGGAGCAAGGTTTTCTTGAGATAAAACTAAAACATCTAAAGGATCATTATCTTCACAATGAGTTAAGGGGATAAAGCCATAATTAGCGGGGTATCTGAAGGAAGTATTTAAAAAACGATTTAGCATTAACATTCCTGTTTCCTTATCGATTTCATATTTTTTTTTACTTCCTTGAGGAATTTCAATAACTGCAATAAATTTGTCTTTTGTAATTCTTTTAGGATTAATGTCGTGTAATATGTTCATTATTTCAACCTTTTTATTCTTTCTTTTTTTTACTTCTTTTTTATTTATTTTTGTTTTTTTAAATATTTTAATTATATAATAAAAATTAATCTTATAAAAGATACATCAAAATACTACCAGCAACTGCTACATTCAAACTTTCTACTTGTTGAGTTTTAATATTTAAACAATAATCAGCAAGGGTTATTACTGGAAAAGAAATACCTGATCCTTCATTTCCTAAAATTAAAATTTTTTTTAAATAAGATTTAGTCTTTTCAAAAGAAATATTAGCTTTTTGATGTGGCAAAGTGATAAAAACTTGATATCCTTTTTGTTTAGCTTGTTCTAAAAATATTTTAATTTGGCCTCTTTGCAAAACAAGGTTAAACAAAGACCCTTGACTAGTTCTAATGGTTTTTTCATGATAAAAATCAGCACTATGAAAACTAAGAAAAATTTGATTAAAACCAAAAGCAACTGCGCTACGCATTAAAGCACCAAGATTTGCAGGATCTTGAATATCTTCTAATACTAAAATTTTATTATGAATCAAATCCAATTTAGGTGATAAAGTGAATTGACAAAGGGCTATTTGATCAAAAACTGTTTTGGTTTGAGATAATTCTTTCATTAATTCAGGAGCAATAAAAATCCCTTTTTTGGTATAAGAAGATGTATAAATCTCTATAAAAAAATTGTTTTTGTTGTTATTTTGTGCTTGTTCAGCTTGTTCAATTAAATGATCACCATATATTAAAAATTGTTGATATAAATCACGATATTTTTTTAATTTTAACTTTTTTAATTTTTTAAAAATAGGATTTTGTTTAGAAGTAATCATTTAATTTTCCTTTTAAATAAATCTTATTTCAGTGAAACTAATAATTTTGGTGTTAATAAATTAATATTAACGCAATTTGTTGTTTTCATTAAGTTTGCGTGTTTATTTTTTTAAAACCATTTTTTGATTTGAATTTTGTTGACAAAAATTATCAATCGCTTCTTGAACATCAAAAACACCAAAATCTAAAATATTAAATGATGAGTTTTCTTCAATTTTTAAAGTAATTGTTTTTTCTAAAATAATCTTTAATAAGTTTTGATAGTCAAAAAATCGCTCTTCTCGTTCGATTTTAAAAATATTAGGTTTAGTTGCAGGTGATTTAGGTAAATAAAGAGTACAACAATCTTGAAAAGGGCGAACAGAAATGTTAAAAGTGTCAATATGTTTAGCAATTCTAATGATTTCACCTTTGTCCATGGTAATCAAAGGTCTTAAAATATTGATATTAGCAATTTGATCAATAGTTTGCATGCTTTCTAAAGTTTGACTAGCTACTTGTCCTACTGATTCTCCATTAATTAAACATAAATGTTTGTTTGCATGTGCGAAATTACTGGCTAAATGGTACATCATTCGACGCATAATATTAATAATATAAGGATCAGAAACCTTTTTACTTATAATTTTTTGTAAAGATCTAAAAGGAACCAAATGCAATTTTATTTGATTGTTAAAAGAATAACGACTTAAAATTTTTGTTAAATCAATAACTTTTTGAACTGATTCTAAAGGAGTTAGGGGACTTGATTCAAAATGAACTAATTCTACTACAATTCCTTTTTTCATTGCTAAATAAGCAGCTACTGGAGAATCAATCCCACCGCTTAAAAGCACTAAACCTTTTCCAGTAGAAGAGTTAGGAAAACCTCCTAAAGCTTCTTTTTGATCATCATTGCAATAAAGATAAACTGTTTCTTTTCTAATTTCAATATTTAAAATTATTTGTGGTTGTTTAACATTAACATGCAATAATTTTGTAAAAGGTTCTAAAATCAAAGGGGCAATTTTTTGAGTTAATTCCATGCTAGTTAAAAAAAAACTTTTATCTTTTCGAGTGACTTTAATTTTAAACAACGTCCGTTTATTAATTTTTTCTTTTAGTAAAGAACAAGCTTGTTTTACAATGTTAGCAATATTTTTTTGAGCTTGAGTAGCTATTACAAATGAAGAAATACCTGATACATAAGATAATCTTGTTAAAATTTGTTTTTCTAAATTTAAAGGATAATCTATATAAGCATAATCATATTTAATTTGCAAATCGATATTATTTAAGTCTTTTGTTTTGTTATGTAAAAGTTTTTTTAATTTTTGAATAAAATATATTTTATTTTTACCTTTTAAAAACAATTCTCCAAAGCGTATTAAAATTCTTTTGTTATTCATGGAAATAGCCTCACCATTAGTATGATACATTAATAAATTAGCATTTTTATAATATATTTGTGTTTTTGAAATTAAAAATAATAAATAACATCAGCTTCTTAATAAGGTGATTTAAAAAATAAAAGATAAAAAAAATTAATTTTTCACCTTCTTATTATAACATTATAATATTTTTCAAGATAACTTTTTTCTTATTTTTGAATTATATTTCTGTATAATTTTGTAATTATAAAAATTAAAAAACCACCACTTTATCAAAAAAAGTGATGGGTATTGTTAATAAAATATTTCAAAAATATTTATTTGTTAAGTTGTTGATGTTTTTGTTGTACTAAAGCTTTGTTAATGTGTAAAAAATCTTCTGGATTGACATATAATATACGATCATCTGAACTATAATAAGTTTTTTTCGTATCGTCTTTTAAAATTTCAAATTGCATTTCTTCAACATTAGTTAATTTTTCTAAAATTTGTCTTAAGGTTTGAGGTATTTCATCCAAAAAATTTTTAGGTGGATTATCATAAAGTCTTTTTTGATTATCTTCTAATGCCATCATTTTTTGTTTAATTTCTAATTCAAACAATTTTTGATTAAAATATGTTTCCATCATTTTTTGTTTCATTTCTAATAAATCAGTTTTTGATGTATCGTTTTTTTTATTATCCATCATTTCTAATAATTTTAAATTAATTAAACAATTGGAATCAAAATCTTTGTTATTGATTAAAATATTTGGTAAATGACTTGAATTATTCCCACCACTTTTGCTTTGTGATTGTTTATTTTTTTTAGAGTGATTAAAGACTGCAGCAAGGGAGAAGTTAATGCGATAAATAAATACAATTATCTTAATAACTAATTTCCCTAAAAGAAATATCACAACCGGGAAAAAAACAACAATTAAACCAATCATAATCGCTAATTCCTGTTTATTATAATTTTTAATTTTATTAATAACTTCGAATATTAAAAGTAGCAAAAAAAATTACTCCTATTCAAAAGTATTTATTATACTTTACGATTTTACTATACAAGAATAACACAATAACATACAAGTAAAATCAATTATTTTGTTCCAATAACCAAATAAATTTTTAAACCTACAACTTTATTTAATCAAAAAAAAACAAAATTGTCAATTATTTAATGCAATATTTTTAACTTTTACTTCTTTTTTTAACTATTTTACTCCTTTTACCATTATTTAGAAATTAAAAAAACTCCAACAATAAGTTTCTGTTGGAGTTCAATAAGTTTTATTTTAATATGATTAATGAAAATAAAAAAAATTACCCATATAAAAAACTCCTTTTATTTTAATTAATAATGATTATTTGATAAATATTTTATAATTAAAAAAATAAAATTATAATATTTATTAATGGCAGGGATATCAGGATTCGAACCCGAACGAGCGGTTTTGGAGACCGTTATGCTACCGTTGACATCATATCCCTTTGAACAAATGAGGTTTATGGTACGGGTGACAGGATTTGAACCTGCACGCTACAAGCGCTAGATCCTAAATCTAGTGCGTCTACCATTCCGCCACACCCGCTTAATTTTGATTTTATTAATTATAAAATTAAAAAATGGCAGACCCAGCTGGATTTGAACCAACGAATCACGGAGTCAAAGTCCGTTGCCTTACCACTTGGCTATGGGCCTTAAATATAATATTTTGTTTTTTTGGGGCGGCTGATGGGAATCGAACCCACGCATATCGGCGCCACAAGCCGCCGCGTTAACCACTTCGCCACAACCGCCAACTTTTATTTTTAATGTTTCAACAACATAAAATATTATACCTTTAATTTGTCTTTTTGTAAAGTCTAAAAAAAACATTTTATACAAAAAAATAAAAAATCAAAACAAGGAAAAAGAAAAAATTATTTTTTTTAAAAAAAGTGTTTTTCTTATCCGGTGTCATTTTTGTGGAGGTTATCACTAAGGGTTTTATTGTTTCTATGACTTTGTCAATTAATGAATTGATTTTAAGTTGTTTTTTATCATTGTTGTTATGAGTAATGGAACTTCTTATTAAGAAAGTAATAAAGATTCTAATAAAGTTATTTTATATACCAAAAAAACTTTATCTTTAATTATAGATTTTTTAATAAATGTTTTAACTGCTGTTCCAGTTTCTATTCAAATTGTATTATTTTATTATGTCCTAACAATATTAAATCAATTTTTCAAAGATCAATATATTTTAGTTATTTTTTACACTGGAATATTAATTATTATTGCAAATGTAGGATTTAACTTATCTAAATTATTGTGTACAGGCATATTAAGTATTTAAATCGCCATCAAATTGAAGCCGCTCATGCTTTAGGAATGAACGACAAGCAAGTATTTAAATATATTATTTTAACTCAAATCCTTCAACAAATCTATCCTTCTATTTAGGATCAGTTAATAATTAATTTAAAAACAACGGCTTTTTTCAACTTAATTTGTATTTCAAATCTAATTTAACAAGTTAACAAAAACGAAGCAATAAACTTAAGTTTAACTATTCCTTATATTACTGTAAGTGTAATTTATTTAATGGTAATTAATGTTATTTATATAATTAATCGCCGTTATAAACAACTATTAATCAAAAAAAACAAATTAAAATATCATAAAATTTAATATAAAGAAAAAAATAATTATAAAAACAAAACTCCTTCATTAATTAATATATAATAAGATTCCTATTTTAATAAACAATAAATCAAATATTAATCATGAAAAAAAATATAGAAACATAATTAAATGATGTTTTTTGATATAACAAAAATATCTTATTTATTTTTTATGCCAATTTTTAAGAATAGTATTTTTAATATTTTCATAATCACTTACTGTTAAACTATTCATATTATTAGATGTTTTAATTTTAATTTCATTTTTATCAAAACGAGGAATTAAATGAACATGATAATGAAAAACAGTTTGTCCTGCAATTTCACCATTGTTATTTAATAAATTAATTCCTTGAGCATGAAAAGAATTAATCAATACTTTACTAATTTTATGAATAATTTTAAATAAATGTGTAAAAATAGCCTCAGGAACATCTGTAATATTTTGATATTCTTTTTTAGTTACAACTAAAGTATGACCTTTGGTAAATTGAGTAATGTCTAAAAAAGCCATTACTAAATCATCTTCATAAATCACATAACTAGGTATTTGTTTTTGAATAATTTTTGTAAAAATAGTTGACATAAAAACCTCTTTTTATTAATAATTTTTATATAAATAACTTATATTTTTTTGACTAGTTGGATCAAAAAAAGATCATCTTATTAAGATGATCTTAAAATATATATTTTATTTATTTTTTTGTATTGGGCGAAATCAAGTTACAATCATCCCAATTTTGATTGATTATATGTTCCCATTTAATCTTTTTTTGATTTAATAAAAATGTTATTGCATGAAAAAAACAATATCCATCTGATGCCGTATCACTAGAGATATTAATGAAAAAATGATTTCCATTATTTTTTAAATTTAAATCAATAGTTTCTTTATCAATAAGTTGGATTGTAGAACACAATAAAGGATGATTATTAATTATTAAACATATTTTTTGATTTAACTTTTCGGATAAAAAATCTATAGTTCCTTGAATCAAAGGAGTGCTTGCTGTTGATAAAGTCCCATTTAAAACATTTTCTTGAAATAATTGGGGATCTCCTTCAAAAATATTTTGATAATCTTCGTTCTTTTCTAATAACCCTTTTTTAAACTGGTTTAATCCTAAATATGCTAATTTTTGAACAAGCATCCAATTTTTTTTACTTAATTTTGAGTTTGGTTGTTTAATAATTGGCAATTCTTGCGTTTTTGAAACAAAATGATTTTGGTATGTATAAAGCAAAAAAATACATATCATCAACAACAAACAAATAAAAATGGTAATATTTATTTTAAATATTTTTTTCATTTTTTAATAATTATGACCTCAATTCAATCATATTATAACATTTTTAAGCCATAATGTGAATATAAATAAACATATTAGAAGATATAAAATATAAAAAATATAATAAATACAATATTTAAATCAAATTTCAATTTATTTAAGTTAAATATTACATTTGTAATTAATTATTATAGTTTATTAGCTTAAGGTAATAAAATAACAATTATAAAAACAATTTTTATAAAAAATGTTATAATATTTCAAATAATTTATAAACAAAATAAGCATTTATTTTGGTGATGACATTTTTTATAATTAATCATTTAAATTAGTGTAAATACTCAATTGAGGTGTTCCAAAAATTTAGACACTTTTTTTCTTTTCAAAGACTAAAATAATGTTCATATCTTTTCAAATATTTTTGGAAAGGAATAAATATTAAGGCAAAAATTATTTAAAGTTTTTTTAAAAAATAAAAAGTGTCTAAATTTTTGGAACACCGCAATTATCTGAAAGAATCAAACGCAAACCTCAATATTATTATGATTTAGCTATTAAAAAAGAAAATAACTTAAAAAAACTTCTTCAAAATAATTATGAAGCGAAGCATTCATTAGAAAAATTATGTACTGATATCACATATATTCCTTTTGGAATTAATAACAAAAAATTATTTGTAGCAGCTGTGATGGATTTACATAACCGCGAAATTATTAGTTATAATATTTCTAAAGTTGCAGATATTAATTTCGTCTTAGATATTTTAAAAAATATTCCTAAATTAAAAAAACCTTGTATTATCCATTCTGATAGAGGCAGTGTTTATACTTCTAAAAGATATCAAACTTATTTAAAAGACAATAATTTAATTGCAAGTTATTCAACAAAAGCAACTCCAAGTGATAATGCATGTATGGAATCATTTTGGGGTAATATGAAACGCGAAACTATTCATTATAAAAAAATGCAAAATCTTAATGAATTTCAAGTTAAAGAAATTATTAATGATTATATTAAGTATTATAATACTTATCGAAAAATAAAAGTCTTAAACTATTTATCACCTTTAGAATATAAAAATATTAATAAATAAATGATTAAATTTCATGCCCTCAATTAAGGAGGCAATTTGTGTTTTTGAGAAAAAATTATATTTTTTTTCTTAAAAAGTATTGTTTTTATCTAATGTCATTTTCGTGAAACTTATCAGAAAGAGGAAATTTTTAAAATGCAACATCATTTGTTAAATAAAGATATAAAAAAATATTTAAATAAAAGTTGTAATTTTAAACAAAAACAAAGTTTAAAATCCATTTTCTGCAATTTCAAAAGAACTAATAAAAGAGGGGTTGTTTATACGCCTATTTTTATTGTTAAAAATATGCTGGCAACAATTGGTTATTTAAGTCAAAATATTTTAAAAAAACATATTATTGATAATTCTTGCGGCGAAGGCGCTTTTTTAATTGAAATAGTGAATAGATATATTGAAAATGCTAAAGAAAAACAATTAACAGAAATAGAAATTGCAAAAGATTTAGAAATTTTTATTCATGGAATTGAAATCGATTATTTTTCCTATACTATTTGTATTAATAATTTAAATCAAACGTTATTAAATCATGGCATACAAACACCTGTAGCTTGGGATATTATTAATGGTGATGCTTTAGAAATCAAAAAATATAATTATTGTATGGATTATATTGTTGGCAATCCACCTTATATAAGAATTCATGATTTAAACTCTAAAACTAATTATAAAAAATATACCTTCGCTTCTAAAGGTATGTATGATCTATATTTAATTTTTTTCGAATTAAGCATTAAAATGCTGAATAATGATGGCCGAATGATTTATATTTCACCTAATTCTTATTTTACTTCAGCTTCAGGTTCTAAATTTAGAAAATATTTAATTGAAAATAAATTATTGAGTAAAATAATTAACTTAGGGCATTTTAATCCTTTTAAATTCGTAACCACATATCCTTGTATTACTTTAATTGATAAAAATAACCAAAATGAAGTTATTAATTATTATGAATATGATGAAAAAAAATTATCCAATAAATTTATAGCTAAATTAAAATATATTCATTTTTTTCTTAATGGCGCTTTTTATTTTAGTTCCTTAAAAAGATTAATAAATTTTAAAAAAATTACAACAATAGATAAAAATCCTTTTTTAAAAATTAAAAATTCTGTTTCTACTAATTTAGATTCTTTTTTTTATAATTCAAATTATCAAGGTGAATTTATTCGTTCTGCTTTTAAAATTTCAACATTTAAAACAACTAATGTTTTTTACCCATACAATAAACAAGGAATTTTAATTCCTTTAGAAAAAATTAAAAAAAATAATCCTACAATTTATAATATTTTATATCAAAATGAAAAAAAATTAAATGCAAGAAGTTTGCAAAAACAAAAATGGTATGAATTCGCAAGAACACAAGGAATTTTAGATATCGAAAAAGAAAAAATAGTTATTAATAATATAATTAAAAATTTAGAAACCATTAAATTTAAAATCCTTTCGCCAGGTATTGTTCCTTATAGTGGTTATTATATTTTATCAGATAAATATGATTTTGAATTTATTAAAAAAATATTAATAAAACAAGATTTTATTGAATATTTAAAAATACTCGGAAAGGCAAAAAACGGCAAATATTATTTTTTTTCAACAACAGATTTACATTTATATCTTTCTTATCAAATTTCACAAATTTAAAGGATGATTCAAAATGACAAATAATTTTAATGAGGAATTAATACAAGAAATTAAAATATCGTTTAAATTTGCGGTATCAAAAAACAATAATAATAGAAGCAGTCATAAAGTAAATAATATTCACAACACAATTGCGAAACATTTAGAAAAATTGCTCGGTAGTGAATACAACATCGTAACTGAAACTATAAGCAAAACCACACACAATAAAAAAGACAAAAATACAAAAATTAAAGGGAGATATAACGAAAAAAAAGTAGATATAGCAATTAAAAGAAAACATGATAATAAAATAATCTCTGGTATTGGCATAAAATTCCCGTTAAGTAGTTTTCAGAAAAATAAAAATAATTATTTTGAAAATATGTTAGGTGAAACCGCTAATATTCGAAGCAATAATATTCCTTATTTTCAAATAATGATTTTACTCCAACAAATACCTAATTTTTCCAGCAAAAAAGGACCAATTTCTTTTACTATTGTAGATGATAAATTAATGGAAAATTATGTTACTTTGTCAAAAGATAATATAACATCTTTTTTTCATTCTCCTTTAAAAACTTTGATTTTAATATTAAAAGATAATATAAAAAAGGAAAATCAACAATTTAAAGATCAACAAGAGTATTCAAACTTTTATAACAACAATCCATTTACATTTACTTCTTCTGAATTTGATACAATTAAATTTGATTCGGGAGTTATTTTAAATGAATATTCTAGTTTCATTGAAAAAATTTCTTATCTAATAAAAGGTTTTCAATAAAAAAATCAATTAATAAATAAATGATTAAATTTAATGCCCTCAATTAAGGAGGGCAATTTGTGTTGACTTTTTATTCTTATGGTTAAAAAAATGGTTTTCATTGAACAACTATAATACCTCTAAAACACATTATTTTGCTCCTATATGACGTTTTAAACTAAAATTAGAAGACCCCCACTAACTATAAATATAACCTAATTTAAAGGTCAATATTTTGAGTTTTTATTTTTTTCATTAGTTAATTTATTTTCTTAATCTATATTTTTTAGATAATTACGTAAAAAAATTATTTTATTTAAATTTTAGTATTGACAAGAATCTAATATATAAGAGTATA
>NZ_JAGVRH010000005.1 GCF_018274325.1 'Fragaria x ananassa' phyllody phytoplasma
TTCATGATAAAATCTTTGGCACTACTTTCACAAGCAACAAATACACCGAACATGGTAACAAAATGGAACCAATCGCCCGTGCTTTCTTTGAAAAAACCACTCAATTAAATTATCCTGATGCTATCTTTACGGATGATAAAGCCCAAATGTTTTCCGCTTCTTTAGATGGTTATAATTCCAAAACCAACACCCTCTTAGAAATCAAATGTCCTTATGTGGACAAAAACAACAATATCTCACCATCATGGAATGGTTTTTTAGCAAACCAAGAAATCCCTTTAAACTACTGGGCCCAAGTTCAATGTCAACTTTATTGTTCCCAAGCTAAATTCGCCTATTTTTTAGTTTATTTCAATGATAATGATTATCATGTAGTGCGTATTTACCAAGAAAATAACTTCATTAATAAAATGATTCAAGATGGTAAAAAATATTTAGAATTATTGCACAATGCCAAACACGAATTACAACAAACAACTTATTTAAAACAATTAACTAAATTTAAATAATCATTAGACCTTCAATTGAAAGGTCTTTTTTTATACCAAAAATTAGTACTAAAGGAGAAAGAAAATGAAATTAATAGTTTTTGAAGGTCTCGACGGTAGCGGAAAAACAACTTTAATTAAAAGAATTAAAAAACAATTAGAAAAACAAGGTCAAGAAGTTATCACTTTACAAGGATTAGGCAGTTCTTCTATCGGCCAACCTCTTCGCGACATCTTTTTAACCAATCCTCAATTAAAACCGTTAACTCGCTATTTGTTGAGTTTTGCTAATATGTTGCAAATCCAAGAAGAAACAATTCAACCCCATTTAAAAACTAACAAGATCATCTTAATTGATCGTTGGCTAGGTTCTAATTTCGCTTATCAAGCTTATCCGCATCATATTGATAAAAAATATCAAATGTTTAATAAATTAAGTAAAAACTTCCTTAAACCCAATCTGACTGTTTATTTACAAGTAGAACCTCAATTAGGTTTAACACGCAAAAAAAACCAAAAAGACCATAAATTAGATGTGATCGAATCAAATCCTTTATCATATTTTAATCAAGTAAGCCAAGGATATGAAGCGTTTTTAAAAAGAAAAAACCTCGGTCATAAGTTAATCTTAAAATCAATGAATAACAAAACAGCCTTAACTAACCAAAAACTAATAATCAAAAAAATAGGAGCATTATCAAATGGCGATCATAACTAAGAAAATATGCCAAAACGGCAATACTTACATCTATTTTTCCAATGGCAAAATCAAAACCATTAGAAAAGATGGCACCATTACTTGGAAAACAAAAAGCATTTTTAAAACCAAAAAAACCAACAAAAGACCTTAATTTAAGGTCTTTTTTTATTTAAAGAAAGGAAATATCAAATGTTAACTAACCAAGATTTTATTAATATTAACCAATTTAACACTAATAACCAAACTGTGAAAATTTTAAAATGCTTTTTTAATAAAGCGACCTTTAATCTTGCCATTAATGAATATATGACAATCAATCACCAAAGATTAAATGATTATTTTGAAGATCATTATATCAATTCCCAAACTCAAAAAGTAATCCGCGGTAAAATCAATGAATACCTCATTTTATTATATCTTCGAAATCAAGGCATCACTAATTTACATCCCCAAGCTTATTTATTTTTTATCCCCGACATTAAATTTGATTTAGTTTTATTTACTCAAACCAAAAGAATCATCGCTTTTAATTTTAAAACCTGCCTCCGTGAACGTTATAAACAAGCCATGGCGGAAGGACAGCAACTCAAAAAATTAGACACCCGTTTTGAATTCTATTTATTAACTAATAACGAAACCGAAACTCAAAGACTAAACGATAAAATCCAGCAAGGCAAAATCCAAGGCATTAATCAAATAATTAACGTTTTTTCTGCTTCAGCTAACCATTTCTTCCAAAACTTACTTACTAATAAATTCATCCCTTTTGCTAATATCAATCTAATTAAAAACCAAAAAGGAGTTAATATAAAATGTTAACCAACGAACAACGAGCCTTACAACAATTAATAACTTATATCGAACAAGGTCAATGGGAAAAGTTAACTCTTTATTGTCAAATAATCAACCCCCAAACTCTACTGGACCCCCAACATACAAAAATATTGACAGCTTTACAATATTTATTTTTAGAAAAACAAACAACTAATCCGTGGGATAAACCCACTACAAAACCAACTATTATCCAAGAGTTATTAACATATTTACAAACTAATTTCCCACAAGATAACTTTACTTTAGATGCTTTAAATTATTTAAATGATGATTTTGTAAACCAAAATAATACTCATCTTTTAGACAATCTAAAACACACCTACAACCAAGAAACTTTATTCAAACAATTAATAAAAATTATCAGCCCCACATACGAAAACCAAGACCCTTACCACAAAAACTTATATTACCAAGCAATCTTTGATAAATTAAGAAACTTTATCTCTTTAATCCCTCATAAAAACGATCAAACCCTCTTTCGTTTAAACCAAATGGTTGTTTTACATCCTGAGTTGTTTGACACCGATAACAAAACCAAACAAAAAATAAGGGAAGAATATTACCGTTTATCTGAAACTTTTCGCGGTTTAAATCAAGCCACAAAAGGATTCAAAAAAGGCCAAATCATCACTATTGGTGGCTATACTGGTTTAGGTAAAACCACTTTTGTCTACAACCTTCTGTTAGATATCACCAAAACCAAACACCAAGAAAGTTCTCATTATCCTCATATTTTAGTATTTTCTTATGAAATGACCTTAGAAGAAAATTTAAGCCGTTTATTAACCTACCAAACTCAAATACCTTTAGAGGTTATTTTAGATAAAAATCTGGAAGAATCAAACATCAAACCCCAAACCTACACAGAAAGGATGAAACAAGCCCAACAATTTTTTGCCAACATCAATTTATCATTTAGTTATGATAAAAGTAAAAACATTGCTTATGTCATTGATTTAGTTTATCGCCTTCATTTGGAAAAACAAGTAGAAATTATCGTCATTGACCACCTCCAAATAACTAAAACCACCAATCACCTAGAAAATGACCGTCTAGCCATTGATGAAATTATGACTAAATTAAAACAATTAGCCATTGAATTAAACATCGTTATTATCATTTTATCTCAATTTTCAAGAGATACATACAGTAATTACAATGGTAAATCGCCAGAAATAACCGCTTTAAAAGGGAGTGGTGGAATTGAAACTAACTCCGATATCGTTTTAATGATGGCTGAATTCCAACCAAAACTATCCAAAGACAAAGAAAAGCCCATAAATATATATAATTCGACCTTAAATCAACTATATTCAGAAGCTAATGACAATGAAAATCAAAAAATAATCGAATTATGTATCAAAAAAAATCGTAGTGGTGCTAAAAAAACCTTACTTTATCATTTCGAAATGGCTACGCAAACCTTTCAAGAAATAGGTTATGTTTTACCTTATCAAATGGAAACTTATTATTAATCAAAAAAACTAGGAGTAAAATAAATGAATTATCAAGAAAAAATAAAAAACATTCAAACTAATTTCCCTATGTCAGTTTTATTAAAAAAATTAAATATCATCCCACCTAATTTCAACCTTAAATATCGTTTTCCTTGTCCTATCCATCAAGGTCAAAATCCTACTTGTTGTCATTTAACTTTAGATAACAAAATACATTGTTGGAAATGTTGTAAAGATTTCGATATTATTGATGTTTATAGAGAAATAAGAGGCATTAAAACTTTCCATAACGTCCTCCAAAAAATTAATAATTTTATGCAAACGCAAGAATTTAAAACCTTAATCCAGCAACAAAATTTAATTCCTCATTCACCAACCAACCCCTTCAAATATCAACACCAACCCAAAAACATCAACCCCATCAATGAAAAAGAAATTAATGCTAAAAAAACACAATTATTTAAAAAAATATCGCCGTTATTTAACCAAATTAGAGATTATTATCATTATTTATTAACTTCTAATCGCAACAACGAAGCAATACTGGGATGGGAATATTTAACCCAAAAACGCAAACTAACTCTCGCAACCATTAAAGCATTTAAACTAGGTTATGCCCCCTTATCAGATAAACCTTTCTCTTTTCGTCTAGTCAATTATTGTCAAAAGAAAAATATTGATACCACAAAATTAGTTGAATATGGTTTTAGCAAAGAAAAAACCAATCAACAAAATAAAAAATATTATTACGATACTTTCCATGGTTCCATCATTATCCCCATTGAAAATGGATATAATAAAACCTTTCATTTTTATCAAAACCATTTTCGGGATACTCCCTATTTTCAACCTAAATACCAATCGATCAACAATTTTAGTCAAACCCCCACTTTTTATTTTACTTATCGTTTTTTTGAAGCTTTACCATATATCAAACAAACTAAAACCATCATCATTCATGAAGGTTTTTTTGATGTTATAAGTTGTTATCAATATGGAATTAAAAACGTAGTTGGGTTAATTTGTGTCACCCAATTACTTTCCCCAGCGCAAATAGCCATTCTCAAAAAAGAAAAGATCAAAGTCATTATCGCCTTAGATAACGACGAAACAGGTCAAAAACGCAGCCAATCATTAGGATTACAACTAAAAGAAGCCAATATTATATACGAAATTAGATGTATTTTGCCACCATATGATAAAACTTGTAAAGATGTTGATGATTTATTACGCCAATTTGGAAAAGAAGCCTATCAAAAATGTTTTTTAGCGCCATACATATCACATGAAGAGGCTAAAAAGAAAATCATAGTCGATTTAGCTGTTCATTTTTTTGGCCAAGATAAAGTCGAAATAATTAATTAAATTCATTTTATTCTATATTATATTTAGTTATAAATAACACCTAAATAACCTCAAAAATAAAAAGGAGAAAAGCATGAAAAACGAAACAAACCAAGGCATTATTAAAGGTGGTTGGGTAACAAACACAACACCCACTGATGTAGAACAAATAAAACAATTTCTTAAAATTTTACAAGAAGAGTTAATTAATCTTACTGTTATTACTCATTCTAAAAAGAAAAACACCTATCAAGAAGCAAATTACCGCCCTAAAAACCAAACTCTCTTTGTTGATTCTCAAATCTTAGCTGAAATTAAACAAACTAAAATAGCGCTGATTAATAATAATTTATCTTCTAGTAGTACTAAACCATTACTTTCTGATTTACCCCCTCTTAAAACACAAAATAATACCCTTAAACATCTATTTGATATCTTTCAAATCAATTATAAAAATACATCTAAAAACATCATCAAAGAATTAATTGGCAAAATTAATCCTCATAAACTAGAAACCTTACAATTATACCAATTAGACCCTAATAAAGTAGATAAATACAATAAACCTATTAAAACCAACTATAAAAAAAGCTTAAATATTATTTATTATCAAGAAAAGGATTTAAAATATATCCAATTTTTCTTAACTAAGTCAAAACAAGGTTATCGGGTTAAAAAAGTTAGATCTGGATATTTATCAAACTTAAGAAAAAAAACCAAAACTCAATAAATAATTATTACCACTTTATTACCATTCTATTACTTTTTAATTACCATTTTATTACCATTCTATTACCATTCTATTACCACTTGGTTACCATTTACCCCTTCCAATATCCTATACAAACACAAACACTTTTAACGAGTGATATTTTATATTTTATATCGATAATGATAATGATACTCGATATTTGATATTATCGTTGTATCTTTTAGCTATCATTATTATTAATCGATATAATAAAGATTTCTTTTTTAAAAACTTAATTTTTTTTAAATTATTTAATTTATTAATCAATTTTAATTTTAAAATTAACTGCCTAACCAATATTAAGAGGATGATGTTTTTATAAAATAAACCCAAACACAATCCTCTAACGCGCTGAAGCGCTAACAAAAATTATAAGTACACATAAATAAAAAAAGAAATACTAAAAATCCCCCCATTTGCGCGCACCCCCCCTTTTTTTTCATAAATATAATCATTTAGAGTTATAATACATGATATATAAAAATATATGAAAAAAGGAAATAATATTCAATAATGCATAAATTAAAACAAAAATTGAAATTATTGCAAAAAATGCTTTCTCAAATTCAAAATATTAACAAAGAAATAGTTTTTAAATTAGTGAAGCAATTTGAAAAAGATCTTAATTTAACTACAATCTTAAAAACTATCCAAATTAAACGAAGCACATATTATTATTGGTTAAAAACCAAAGCAAAATTAAAATTAAAACAAGAAAAATATCTTTTACAACAAAAACGTATTGCATCTTTATGTAAAATGCATGAATATTTTTTAGGACATCGAAAAATTACGGTTTTATATCAAAAAATATTTAATGAAATTATCACTAAGAAAAAAGTTTATCTTATGATGAAAGAAAAAGGCATTTGTTGTCGTTTAAGAATTAAAAAGAATAAATATCATTATCATTCTTTACAAGAAAATTTAAATATAGTGCCTAATTTAATTAAACAAGACTTTAAAACAACCCAACCGATGCAAAAACTCTTTACGGATATCACTTATTTTAAAACCAACGAAGGTTTTTTATATTTTTCTTGTATTATCGACGCTTTTAACAATCAAATTATTGCCTCACATATTTCTAATCGTCAAAATAAAGATTTAATTTTAAATACTATCAAAAAAATACCTAAATTAAAAAAACCTTGTATTATCCACTCCGATCAAGGCACAGTTTATCAATCCCCCAAAATACAACAAACACTAACTAAAAAAGGTTTTCTTATCAGTATGTCACGTAAAGCCACCCCTCGTGATAACGCCCTAATTGAAAACTTATTCGGCCAAATGAAAAGTATTTTATTCTATCGTGATCCTTTTTTATTTCAAAAATCTCCAGCAAAAATAAAAAACATAATTAACCAATTCCCTTCTTTTTGGAATAAAAAATGGTTGTTAACCAAATTAAACTATCTTTCCCCTATCCAATATGCACAAAGTTTAAGATAAAAGAATTAAAAAACTTTTAAAAAACAAACCTTTTAAAAAAAGGTAACTTTTTTGCGCTTTTTTTCAATAAAATAATATAATTATAAACAAAATTCATTTTCTTTTCATTTTGTATATGAGTTTTTAACTTTTTTTACTTAAATATATAGTGAGGGATAAAATATTAAAAAAATATCTTTTGAAACTAACAAATTATGAAAAAACATTAGACACAATTGAAACTAATCGAAATGCTTTGTTAGTTTGAAAAGATATGCAATTATCACTTAATTTCAATCCTTAAAGAATAATTTTATAGATAAAAATTGTCTAAAAAAAGGGAACAGCGCACATTTTTTTGGGGCACTTGAAAGTTGACATTTCTTGGGTTATATGCTATATTTAGATATGTTATATTAATATATTTATAAATATCCGAGTATAAATATTAAATAATTTTAACTTCAAACATTAACAAATCAAGATTAAAAATGCTTACTTTTTTCATTTTCATATTATTATGTTTATTATTAAATAAGATATTGATAGTAACAAACTGTTATAAAACTGTTAGTTATTTGATTTTAAAATGTATTTATACATATGATGAATTTTTTTCACTCGATAGCCTTATTTGGTTTTAGTTAAGAAGGTTTGGATATATTTTAAATCTTTTTCTTAGTAGTAAATAATATTTAAACTTTTTTTATAGTTGGTTTATTAGGATTGTTGTATTTATATATTTTTATTAGAGACTAATTGATATAATTATAAAGTTTCTAATTAATGAAGATGAATTTTACCAATCTATTATTTACTATTGTTTGTTATTATATAAACATAATTATTTATATAAACTTATATAAATAAATTATTATCGTAATATCTGATATCCATGTGTAATTCATAATTCTCATTTTGCTTAATTTATTTTAAGCAATAAGAATAATTATTTTAATTTTAATATTTTTTTTAAAAACTATCATCACACTTGGAAGGAATTAATTAAATGAAGCACGAACAAGAACTTCTTGGAAAAAAAGAAAAATTAAATAAATTAGTTTTAGAAGGAAATTTGATTAAATCTTTATGGATTATTTCCTTTCCTATTATTGTTTTTAATGTTTTTAAAACTCTTTTTGCCAATGTTGATACTTTATTTGCTGTTGGAAGTGTTAATCCAAAGGCTATTGGTAGTTTTATTCAATTTTCCAAATCAATACAAGTTATTATCGATTCTATTGGAATTTGTTTAGGAATTGTAGGAGTTACTTTAGTAACAAGGGAAATTGGACGTAATAAAAACGTATATACCCCTAAAGCACACCAAATAGTATCTTCAGTATTTGTTTTATTAATTTTAGTAAGTTTTGTAGTTGCTTTTATCATGGTTATTTACGCCGAACCTTTTTGTAATAATATTATGGGATTGGGCAAATATATCTTAAATAATGATTTATCCCATGAAAATAAAAAAAAATGTATTTTTGCTTTTAGATTAAAAATGTTAGGAGTTATTTTATTAGCCATTAATGTTTTCTTTTTAGGAACTGAAAGAATTTTAAGAAAAATAAAAAAAATATTAATTTTAAATTGTATCATGATGGCTTTAAAAATTGGTTTAAGTTTTTTTATTTTTTATATCATGAAACAACAAAATGCTTTAGGATTAGAAATAGCTTCTGTCTTAGCTCATACCTCTATCACTTTAGTCGCTTTTGGAACTCTTTTTAATAAAAACAATCCTTTTTGTTTGAAAATAAAAGATTTTTCTTGTAAAAGTTTTTTAGCCAATAAACAAATTATTAAAACTATTCTTAAATTTTCCATTCCTTTAATGTTAGGGAAAATGATTTATGAATTTGGTAGATTATTAACTTTATGGATGATAGAAAGCAATCCTCAAACTCCTTTTTGTGGCTTTCAGGGATTAGGAGATGGAACTCTTGGCAAAATAGGGGTTGCTGATGGAGTGGTTGGTTTATTTGCTCAAATATCTTTTGCCCTTAAAGAAGGACAATTAATGATTGTATCTGCTAATTTAGGAAACAAAAATATTAAAAGAGCTATTAAAACTTTAGTAATTTCTTGTATTTCTGTTTTGTTAATTTTTATGATAACATACTTAATTTGTGCACCAACAAAATATTATGGTTTAGGTTTAGGAGAATATATATATTTATTTTTCAAAAATTTAGGAAAAACTACAAAAGATACTATCATACCTGAAGGTTTCTCAGAATTTTTAATGGGAGCTTTGTTAACAACTGGTTTAATTACTACTCAATTAGAAATTTTATCTATTTTTTTAATTGCTACTAAACAACCTAAATATGATTTATTTCTTAGTTTCGGACGTGTCTTTTTGTTTAGAATCCCCTTCCTTTATTTGTTAAGAGCCTTTGTCTTTTTACCAGAAAGCAATAATGAATATTATGTTTATAGTACAGCTAATTTTTTTTCTAATTTAATTATGTTTTTATTTATGCTATTCTTTTGTTGTCGTTCTATTGCAAAAATTAAAAAAAATGAAACAAATGATATACTTGCCAAAAGCGCCTACAAAAATAATGTATAAAATATAAATAAACATAATCTAGTAATTTCATTACTTTTGATAAACTATTTAATTTCTTTGGGAAAATTACTTTTATTTTAATCATTTTAAACTCTCTTAATTGAGAGTTTTTATTATTTCCTTATTTCCCTGATTTTCCTCACTCTCAAAAAGATTTTATTTAAATACAAATAAACAACCCCAAGAAAAAAATCAAATCATTATTTAAATTACCAAAAAATAAAATTTATCAGCAAATATCAAATTAAGAATCCAAATTTTTATAAATGATTAATATTTTAATGATAACTTAAATAAGTTATAATATAAATTTATTTATTATTTCCTTGTTGTTTTAATATTTTAATTTTCTTTTATTTTTCTTTATTTTTTTCCTTTTTATTTCCCTTTTTAGTTCTTTTTTTCCTCTTCCCTCTTCACAAAAAGAAGCAAAAAAAATAAACAATTAAATATTTCCTGAGGGAAAGCCAAAACTTAATCTATTAACATTAAATTCATTTTTGCTTAGTTTGTTTTTAAGTTTGTTTAAAAATAATTCGTGATTTATTTTTTTAACTATAATTGATGTGGATTAAGTATTTTTTGGCTAATTAATGATTCATGTTTTTCTTCTTGAAAATAAGTATTATTAGATTTATGAGTTTTTTAAGGAATTGAAGGAGAATGACTTTTTCTTATTAATTCTCTGATTTCTGATTTAATAGTGGAAGTCGCACAAGCGATAAAGTCATATCCTAAATCTTCATAATTATTTAAGGCTTTAATTAAACCTAAAAATCCTTCGTGATATAAATCTTGTTTTTATAATAAAATCGGATAGAATTTAAACCTGTTTACTATCTTGTTTAATAATGTTAAATGTAAATTCGATTAATTATTTTCGAATTTTTAAAACTTGCTTAATTAACTTTTATGATGTTCATGGTCGACTTTTTCAAATTTACAAAACTCATTTAAAAGAATAATTAAAATAACACCAAAAATTGCGTGAATTGCACCAAAAGATAACAAAGTGATTATTTCATGATTTTTCAATATTTTCTTATTTTTTTTAAAAAACAAAAAGTGTCTAAACTTTTGGAACATTTCAACCCTTATAATAATAAAAATTTACTTCAAAGAATTTACTTCTAAAATAGTAATATTTTAGTGTTTGTAATCTTGACGAATAATTTTTTTAATAGTATTTAGTGTAGTAGTAGATATTTCAATCAAGCCATCTAAGGTCAAAAACAGCAAAATGATTACACCATGTTAAAAATTTTAATAATTATTTAACAATAGGTCGTTTTAGCTCTTGCTTAACTTTCCTTGACGAAAATAATAATGATGATTGATATTACAACCTGCTTTTGAAGATTCTAACACTTCAATATCATTAATCCCATCTAAAAAAAGACCAACATAACAAACTTGAGGAGTTCCAGGAGCAAAAATTTTCGCAAACACCATTGTCAAAACAAATAGGTTGAATAGGAACTTTATTTTAGTTTATAAATCAAATCAACATCTTGTTTAATGGACCAATTAAGGCTTAATTGTTACTAAAATTTTTCACAACGTAAAAAAAAAAATATTTATATTGAGAATTTTCATGATTTTTTAAAATCTTGATAAATAATAAATTTAGGATAAATATGATCAGTCATAAAATCAAACATTAAATTATAATTTTGACTTAAAGCTTCAATATCATTCTAATTCCCCGAAATAGAATCCACCTTAATATAATCCAGAAGGAGTAAAGCCACGATCATCTGTAGATGGGTAAAAAAATAATAAATGAACTCTAGGCATAGCTGCTCCAAAATCTTCTTTTAAAATCTTACGAAGTTCATAAAAATTCTTCCCTAAAGAATCAGCGTAAGTGATTAATATTATTTTATTTTGAAATTTTATAACTTTTTGTTACCGTATTTGTCAAAATTTATAATTAAAAATAAGAATTTTTTAAGAAATAAAAATAACTAAAAATAAATTAATTAACATGAAAAAAAATAAGAGACAAAAAATAATAACCATTTTTAATTTTGACATATTTTTAAAAAAAAAAAAAATGTAATCAATAATACAATTAATTATACAATAAAAAAATAATTTAACAGATGATATTTTTAAAAATAATAAAATTTCACAAAAAATGGTAATAAATAAAATATAAATGAAAACAAATCATCATTTTTTTGGTTTAATTAAAATTAATATTTTATAATAAGAATGATGTTAATTACATTAGGAGAACATTTAAAATGATTAAAATAACTAAAAAAGAAACTAAAAAAAAAATCACAATAGACGCAAAAAAAACAACAGATACAACTAAAAAAATAACAGAACAAGAAAAAATTAGATATCAAAAAGTAAAAAAATTAAAAGAATTAAAAATTAACCCTTTTGGGCAAAAATTTATTTGCACTCATACCATTGAAGAAATTATTGCGGGTTTCAAAGAAGCTAATCAAGAATCTTTAGCAGAAAAACAAATAAATGTAGCTATTGCAGGAAGAATTGTTTTAAAAAGAGGACAAGGAAAAGCTGGTTTTTTACATTTACAAGATTTTAATTTTCGTTTACAAATCTATCTTAGATTAGATTTATTAGGGAGCAAATCCTTTCAACTATATCAAAATTGTGATTTAGGAGATATTATAGGAATTAAAGGATTTTTATTTAAAACCAAAACTCAAGAGTTAACTATTAAAGCTTTACAATTTATACATTTAACAAAAGCTTTAAAACCTTTGCCTGATAAATTTCATGGTTTACAAAACCGAGAAGAAATGAGAAAACAACGCTATGTTGATCTTATTGTTAATGAAAAAACTAAAAACGTATTTGTTACTCGTAGTTTAATTATTAAAAATATTCGTAATTTTTTTGATAATGAAGGATTTTTAGAAGTAGAAACTCCTATTTTACAAACCACTTTAGGAGGGGCTTTAGCTAAACCTTTTATTACTTCTCATAATGCTCTTAATTGTAATTTTTATTTAAGAATCGCTACTGAATTACCTTTAAAAAAATTAATAGTCGGCGGAATGAAAAAAGTTTATGAAATTGGCCGCCTTTTCCGCAACGAAGGAATTGATGCTACTCATAATCCTGAATTTAGCACCATTGAAGCTTATTTAGCTTATGCTGATATGTCAGATATTATGGTTTTAACACAAAAATGTTTACAATATGTTTGCCAACAAGTCTTAAAAACTTTAGATTTTAGTTATCAACAACAAGACATTAGTTTTCATCATTTTCATAAAATAAGTATGACAGAGGCTATTAAAAAAGCAACTGGAATTGATTTTACAAATAATTTCACTTTAAAAAAGTGCCAGAAATTAGCCAAAGAACATCAAATTAATCTAATGTCACATTTTAGCAAAGGTCATATTATTGAAGCTTTTTTTGAAAAATATGTTGAAAGTGCTTTAATTCAACCTACTTTTATTTATGGCCACCCTGTTGAAATTAGCCCTTTAGCAAAAACAAACAAACAAGATCAACGTTTTACCGACCGCTTTGAACTTTTTATTGTTGGCAAAGAATTTGCTAATGCTTTTAGTGAACTTAACGATCCAATAGAACAAGAAAAACGTTTTTTAAACCAATTAAAAGAAAAAGAATTAGGTAACGATGAAGCCAATGATATGGATTATGATTTTTTAAATGCCCTAAGTTACGGTATGCCTCCAACTGGTGGTTTAGGAATGGGGATTGATCGTTTAGTTATGCTTTTAACAAATACTGACAATATTCGTGATGTCATTTTATTTCCTCATTTTAAAAATAAAAATAAAGAACTATCTAAAGAAACTAAAGAGCGATCTAAATGTGTGATCAACAAAACGAATGAAAACAAAAAATAAAGATATCAAGGTAATCTTATTATGTCATTTTTAAGAGGTGTTTTTTATTTACAAAGTTTTTATAGTTTATTACAAAGTCTTAATTCTTTAGAAAAACTAGTACTCCAAGCTAAAGAAAATGATTATGATTTCATTGCTTTAAGTGATGAAAATAATTTATATGGTATGCTTACTTTTTTAAAATTATGTCAAAAACATCAAATTAAACCTATTTTAGGAATTAAAATAAATTTTACATGGAATAATCAAGTTGGTGAACTTTTAGTTTATGCTAAAAATGAAACAGGAATCAAAAATTTAATTCAATTATCAACTATGGTTAAAAACATTGATAAAAACAATATCCCTTTAGCTAAAATCATCCCCTTAGGAAAAGGTTTATTCACAATTATTACAGGACTTTGCCCTTTTTTTGAAAAACTATTTAAAACCCAAGAAAAAAAAGTTTTTAAGGAATTATTAAACCTCCTTCAAGACATATTTGACGATGTTTTCTTAGGAGTTTCTTTTCAAAGCCTCTTTTTAGAAATGCTTTCTGATCATATCTTAGATTTTGCTGCTCATTTTCACTTACCTTGTCTTCCTGTTCATAAAACTAATTACATCACACCTGAATTTAAAAAAACTTGGCAAATTTTATCTCAAATGGAAAACAGAAAAATCGAATCTGATTTAGATCTTTCTTTTTTAACTAAAAATGGTTTTGACAATAAATATCAAAATTATAATACTATATTGCATTCTTGTAAAAAATTAATTAATCAAATTAATTATCAAAATTATCAATTAAAAAATATTACTCTCCCTTTTTATCTAGATTATCAAAACGACAAATCTCAAGATAACAAAAAAGAAGATCAACCAAAAGAGGAAAAGGCAAAAACCATTTCCCTTCAAAATTATTTAAAACAATTATCTTATGAAGGATTAAAAAATTATATAAATCCCCAAAATCCTCAATATCTAAAATATCAACAAAGATTAGAACAAGAGTTAACTATTATTCATGAAATGAATTATCATAATTACTTTTTAATTGTTAATGATGTCATTAAATACGCCAAAAAACAAGGTATTTTAGTAGGTCCTGGAAGAGGATCTTCTTCTGGTTCTTTAGTTTGTTTCTGCCTCCAAATCACAGAAATTGATCCTTTAAAATATAATCTTATTTTTGAAAGATTCTTAAATCCTCAAAGAAAAACTATGCCTGATATTGACCTTGATTTTCCAGATAATAAAAGAGATATAGTAATTAAATATATGTGTCAAAAATACGGGTTAACACATGTCGCAAACATTATTACCTTTGGACGCTTTATGAATAAAAAAGCTATTATTAAAGAATTAATTAAATTTAAAAAAGTGATGCCTTTTCAAATAAAAGGTATTTTTTCCTTTTTAAATTATCAAGCTTTACAAAAAAATAAAGTTTTAACTCCTATCCCTGTGTCCATGGATTTTAAAATGAAAGAATTATTACAAATGGCTTCTCATTTAGAAGAAGTTCCACGTTTCACAGGAACTCATCCTGCAGGACTTATTTTAAGTCAAAGCGATTTAACCAAAACCATTCCTTTACAAAAATCAAATTACAACAACTTACAACAAACCCAATGGGAAGCTACTGATTTAGAAACAATTGGTTTATTCAAAATAGATTTTTTAGGACTTCGTAGCCTTACTTTAATAAAGAAAATAGTAATAGCTATTAATACGATTAACCCTAATTTTTCTCTTTTTGATATCCCTTTAAAAGATGAAAAAACCTTTAAACTTTTACAACAAGGCGAAACATTAGGTATTTTTCAATTAGAATCACCCAAAGCTAAATTATTTTTACAAAAAATGAAGCCTCAAAACTTTGAAGAATTAATTGCTTTATTAGCCTTAAATCGTCCTGGTACCATTGATTCTTTTAATTTGTTTTTAACAAATCGCAATCGCAAAACTCAACAGCAACACTTTTTTCATCCTTTAATAAATGAAATTCTAAAACCAACTTACGGCATAATTTTATATCAAGAACAAATTATACAAATTGCAGCTAGTTTTGCCAAATATACTCTTGCTGAAGCAGATTTATTTCGAAAAGCTATTAGTAAAAAAGAAAAAAACCTTTTATTGCAAGAAAAAGAACGTTTTTTAAATAAGAGTCATCAACAAGGACATAACTTATTATTAGCTAATAAAATTTATGATTATATTCTTAAATTTGCTAATTATGGTTTTAACAAAAGTCACAGTGTTGCTTATTCTTTAATCAGTTATCGAATGGCTTATCTGAAAGCTAATTTTAATATTATTTTTATGATTGTTTTATTAAATGACGCTCTTAATAATTCCTTACAAACTTATATTTTATTGCAAGAAATAGCAAAAAGTAATGTTTCTTTAGAAAAACCAAATGTATTTACTAGTAGCAGCAAATATTATTTTAACTTTAACCAAAATAAATTATTTTTACCTTTAAACATGATTAAAGGCGTTAATCTTAATTTCTGCCACGAATTAATCAAAAAACGTTCCCAAAAATCTTTTGAATCCTTCTCTGATTTTAAAGAAAGATTAGCTTTTTGTTTAAATGAAACAATTCTTACTAATTTGATTTTTAGCGGCGCACTTGATCACATAGGTTTTAATCGCAAAACTTTATTCCATAATAAAAATTTAGAAGAAGTTAAATATTATCGTTATTTAGAACATTATGAACCTGTTTTACACCAAGAATATTCACCTCAAGAATTAATTTCCAACGAAATCAAAGTTTTTGGTTTTAATTTAACCAATTTAAAACTCACAAAAAACAAAATAATAAAAACATCAAAGCACTTATTATCAAAATAATTCCTATGATTTGTTATAATTTATGTATACTAATTAAAATATGCTACCATGATTATCATTTTATTTTTTAATTATTATCGATAATCAATATAATTAATTTATAAAAATAATTCACATAATTAAAATATATTTAAAAAGGATATATAATTCATTCATGACCAAAAAAAAACTATTTTTTTTCGATATTGACCATACTCTATATTACAACGAACAAAAAGAAATACCTTCACAAACTAAAAAACTATTAAAACAACTCTCAAAAAATCCTAATAATGTTTTAGGAATTGCTACAGGACGTAGTTATTCAGGAGTTAGTGTTTTAAAAGGTTTAATGCCATTATTCCAATATTTTGTAGTTCTTAATGGAGCTATGACTTTTAGACATGATCAAATCATCCAAGCAACTCCAATATTACAAGAAGATGTTTTGAAATTAAACAAAAAAGCTTATGAAAAACAAATAGCAATAGTTAATGTTGAATTTAGAAAAAAAGATATTTTAGAACAAAAAGATCCCGATTCGCAACCATTAATCAACAATGACACCCTTCAAATCCAAGAAGAAAATAAAAAAATCTTTCATCTTTCCAGCTTTGAAAAACCAATTTACAAAATAAATTTATTTCATGTTAATACTGCAGTAATTATTGATTTATTAAAAAATTTCCCTCAATTACATGCTTATTTTTGGAAAAATGGAGTAGTTAGCCTCAGCGCTAAACAAATTAATAAAGCTTATGGCATCAAACCAGTTAAAAAAAATTATCCTAACTATCAATTAATTTGTGTAGGAGATGGCTGTAACGATGTTGAAATGTTTCAATCATCTAATATTGCTATTGTAATGAATAACACCAAATATCCTGATTTAAAAAAAATAGCTCATTTGGTGGCTCCTCACATAGAAGAAAATAAATTATATGATTTTTTTAATACACATAATTTAATTTAAAACAACCACAATTAAAACAACAAAGAAGAAAGAGTAATATAAAACAATGAATCAAACACCTAAAAAAGCTTTAATTAAAGAAAACAACCTTTATCCTCGCAAACATAAATTTTATCAAACTTTATTACAAAATAAAAATTATCACTTAATCCTTATTTGTTTAGGTATTTCTGTTAATTTAATAACAATTGTTCTTTTTAAAGATAAGTTACGCACCCAAGACCCATATTATCAATTAACTTATCTTTATTTAACAGCCATGGTTTCAGGAATGTTTTTAGGGGGATTAATTTTAGGACTTAAAAAAGGAGCTATGGGAGTTTCTTTAGGGGTTTTTGTAGGTTCTGCTTTGGGATTATGGTTATCATTATTAACCAAAGGCCACATAATTTCTTGGTTAATATAACTATTTAATTTATTTGAAAGCACAATCTAACAAGAAATTCCATAAATCAAAAAAACAAAATTAATAAGAATAAGAAGGATCTTGACATTGTTATGAAAAATAAAATTAATCTTTTAAAAAAACAATTCAATATTAATTTAAATAAAGAAAAAAATAATTTAGAAAATTTATTAACTTTAGAACAAAAATTTTTAGGCAAAAAGGGGATTTGTCAACAATTAAATCAAGATTTAAAATTAATCGATCCTTTAAAAAAGCCAATTATAGGAAAACTAATTAATCATTTTAAACAAGAAGTGATTGCATCTTTAACCAAAAATAAGTCATTTTTAAAAAATAAAGCTCTCCAATCACAATTACTGAAAGAAGAGATTGATATTAATTTACCAGGTTTCCTTTTTTCACAAGGATCAATTCATCCTCTTTATCAAATTGTAGAACAATTAGAAGATTTATTTTTATCTTTAGGATATCAAATTAAAGACGGTAATGAAATTGAAACAGATTTTTATAATTTTGAAATGTTAAATATTGCAAAAGGTCATCCAGCAAGAGCTATGCAAGATTCTTTTTATCTTAACCCTGAACGTCTTTTAAGAACTCATACTTCTAACATTCAAGTAAAAGAAATGTTAACTCACCAAGGAAAACCTTTAAAAATTATTTCTTCAGGAAAAGTTTTTCGCAAAGATAATGATGATGCTACTCATAGCCATCAATTTATACAATTAGAAGGTTTAGTAATTGATCAAAAAATTAATTTCGTAAACTTAAAGCAAACATTACTAACCATTACTCAAGAATTATTTAGCCCCTCACAAGAAGTTAATTTTAGACCTTCATATTTCCCTTTTACCGAACCTAGTATTGAAGTTGATTTAGTCATTAACCACAAAGATAACACCAAAGAATATTTAGAAATTTTAGGAGCTGGTTTAGTTCACCCTCAAGTTTTAATTAATGCCAACTATGATCCTCAAAAATACCAAGGATTTGCTTTTGGCATAGGAATTGAAAGAATCGCTATGATTAAATATCATATTGAAAATATTCGTCATTTCTACACTAACGATCTTTGTTTTTTAAAACAATTTGCAAAGAAGAAAAAAGCATGAAAATTATTGCTAACATTTTAAAACAATATTTACCAAAAATACCTCATCATGACCAACTTTTTAACTTAATTAATAATTACATTTGTGAAGTCAAATCTTGCACTCAATTATCTAAAAATACTAATTTAATAGTTGGTAAAATCTTAAACTATAAAAAAATACCTAATTCTAAAAAATTAAACTTAGTCACAGTTGATATAGGGACTAAAATAGTTAAAATTGTTTGTGGTGCTGCTAATTTAGCTAATAATCGCAAAGTTATTGTTGCCTCTAAAGGTTCTTTTTTAGAAGGGGTTCAAAAAACTATTAAAAATAAAAGTATTTATGGTGTGTTTTCAGAAGGAATGATTTGTGCTTTAGATGAATTAGGTTTAGACCCTAAAATTTTAACCCCAGAAGAACAAACAGGAATTTATCTTTTTGATGATCCTAACGATAAAATCATTCTTGGACAAAACGCTTTAATTCCTTTAGGGTTAGCTGGTTTAATCTTGGAATTAGGAATTACTCCTAATCGCGCTGATCTTTTATCTTATGTTGGCTTTGTCAAAGATTTAGAAGCAGTTATTAAAAGTCATCCTTCCCAAGAATATCAAATAAAATCCAACAGTAGAAAAATTTTATCCCTTCATCAAATGTTCTCCAAAAAACTTGTGCCAAAGTCACCCCTCAAAATAACTATTGAAAGTAATGCTTGTTATGAATATAACGCTTGTATTTTAGAAAATATCTCTATCAAACCATCACCCTTATGGTTACGAAATACTCTTTTAAAATCAGGAGTAAACCCTATTAATAATGTTGTTGATATTACTAACTTAATTTTACTTGAATATGGCATTCCTTTGCATGCTTTTGATTCCCAAAACATAAAAAAAATTAAAGTAAGACAAGCTTTAAAAGGAGAAGAAATAACTACTTTTAATCAAAAAATATATCACTTAGAAGAAAATGATTTAGTTATTACAGATGGTCAAAATGCAATTGCTTTAGCAGGTATTGTTGGCCTTTCATCAAATAGAATCAAAAATAATACCAAAAATATTATTTTAGAAGCTGCTTATTTTAAACCAAAAACTATTATTAAAACTACCCAAAAACTTAAAATCAAAACTGAAAGCTCCTTAAGGTTTGAAAGAGGGATTGACCCTAATTTAATTCCTTTAGCTTTACAAAAAGCATGCTCTCTTTTAATTTCTTTAGCTGATGCTAAAATAACTTCACAACCAGTTCAACAAAAAAAACAAGAATTAAAAGCAAAATCCATTACTCTACATCTTGATTATATTCAACAAAAAACTGGTATTTCTTTTTCTTTATCGCAAATCAAAGAATGGTTATTAAACTTAAATTATCAAGTTATATCCCAAAAGAATGAAACTTTAGAAGTTGCTCCCCCTTTAAGTAGATATGATGTTAAAATTAAAGAAAACATCATTGCTGATTTAATTCGTCTTTATGGTTGCAACACAACAACTATGCCAACTGTTTCCTTGTTATCTTCTCAACAAAATAAAATGACTTTACAACAAAAAAATCTTCGTACTTTAAAAAAATTATTAATGAATTTAGGTTTTTATGAAACTATTACTTATAGTTTAATTAGTCAAGAAATGTTTAATGCTTTCCATTATCAAAAAGAACATATTGCAATCATCAACCCATTATCACAAGATAAAGTTATTTTAAGACAAAGTTTATTAAGTAGTTTAACTGAAGTTTTAAGTCATAATCACAAAAGGCAAACTTTTGATAATGCTTTTTTTGAAATTGGAAAAGTTTATTATCCCCAAGAAGAAATATTAACCTTAGGTTTAGCTTTAAGTGGTAATTTCTTAAACAGTGGATGGATAAAACAAAACATTACTAGTTCTTTTTTTGTTTTAAAAGGGATTGTCGAACAAATAAGTGCTTTTCTAGGAATCAATCTTACTTATCAAAAAAGTTCTTCTAACTTAAATCTTCATCCCCATATTCAAGCTAACCTTTTATACAACAATGCAATCATTGGAATAATTGGGAAAACTCATCCTCAATTTAATGAAAAACATCATCTAAAAGATAGTTTTCTTTGTGAATTTTTATTAACTAAAACTATTTTAAACCAAACACCAACTACTTTATATCAACCTATTTCTAAATTTCCAGTAATTACTCGTGATTTAGCTTTTTTCATTAATCAAAAGTATTCTTTTGAACATGTAATACAAACCATCAATAAAGACTCTTCACTTGATTTGATTAATTGTGAACTTTTTGATGTTTATCAAGTAATCACATCCAATCAAGATAAAATTCGTTCTTTAGGTTTAAGATTTTCTTTTTCTAATCCTAATAAAAACTTAGATAAACCAACTATTGACCAAAGAATACAAACTATTATTCAAACTTTAATGAAAAAATATCAAATTCAAATTAGGTAAAACCCTTAACTATTTTTTTACATCAAAAATTACAAAAAATATTATATTTCCTTAAAAATTTCAAAAATAACATTAATCATTAAATATGATAAAATTAAATTGTAGCTTTAAAATTAATTCCAGCTATTAATAATTTTTTGTATAATTTTAACACAAACACAATGAAAGGAAGAAATATGTTTCAAATAACCAATCTTAATAAAGAATTTATCAGTAAAAAAGGGATTACTTCTATTGCTTTAAGCAATGTTTCTTTAAAATTACCTTCTAAAGGTTTAGTATTTATTTTAGGAAAATCTGGTTCTGGTAAATCTACTTTACTTAATCTTTTAGGGGGTCTTGATTATTGCGATAACGGTGAAATCATAATTAACAATACTTCTTTAAGAAATCTAAATGCCAACGATATAGATTGTTATCGTAATGGTAATATTGGTTTTATTTTCCAAGATTTTAATTTAATTGAAGATATGAATGTTTTTGAAAATGTTGCTTTACCTTTGCAATTACAAGGAAAAAAAGTTAACCCTAATTTAATTAATCAATTACTAAAAGATGTTGAAATGAGTGGTTTTGGCTATCGCAAAATCAACGAACTTTCAGGAGGACAAAAACAACGAGTTGCTATTATTAGAGCAATTGTTAAAAATCCTCAAATTATTTTAGCAGATGAACCAACAGGTAATTTAGATTCTGAAACAGGAACTAAAATTTTTAATATTTTACAAACTTTATCTAAAGAAAAATTAGTATGTATTGTTAGTCATGACCATGAAAACGCTTATAATTATAGTGATCGTGTTATTGAATTTAAAGATGGAAAAATAATTTCTGATTTAACCCGCGAGCCTTTAAAAAAAGAAACTCCCAAAATAAAATTGGAAAGAGGACAAGTTTTAACAGAAGAATTATTATCACAAATTCAACAACAAGGACAAGCTTCACATCAATTAAAAAAACAATTTACTTCTACAGATCCTACTAAAATAAAAAATGAAGGACAACCTCTTTTAAAGATTCCAAGTATTTTACCTTCTAAAATTGCTTTTAAAATAGGATCTAGTTTCTTAAAAAATAAAAAAATTTCTACTGCTTTTGTTTCTTTAGCAAGTAATGGATTATCATTTGCTTTTTATGGTGCAATTATTGCTTTAATTACTAAATTTTCTTTTTATAATCAAACTAAAGCACAAGTGCCACCAGAAGCGTTAGAACAAATAATTAAAAAATTTAATATAGACAAGTTCATAATTTCCTTTATAGTTATATGTTTATTTATTAAATTCTTGTTTTGGATAACTACAGGAGGTTTTGTTAAAAAAAGTATCCAATTCAAACACAAAGATATTGGTATTTTACGCGCTTTAGGTGCTCGCGGAAAAGATGTTTTTAAAATTTTTTTTAGCGAAGGTTTGATGATTGCAATTTTGGCCACTATTTGGAGTATCATCTTATTTATAATCAAATGGGTTATTTGGAAAACATTAAAACCAATAATGTATTCTGTTTGTAATTTTATAATATATGTGAACAATCAAAATAATCAAATGTACTCTTGGGAACTAAAAAATCAATGGCTATTTTCTTTGTATTTTGTATTTTTAATTGAATTTATTTTGTGTTTACTATTAATTTTCTTAACTTCCTACTATGCTATCAAAAAACTATCTCGCAAAAAACCAATTGATGTTATCTTAAAAAAATAATTTCTTAAAGCAATAAGACTATCTTTAGAAGATAGTCTTTTCTTTTTTATAAACCCATATAACAAAAAAAAGATCAACTATTAAATTGATCTTAATTATTATAACTTTAATGTTGCAATTGCAATAACTTATGATAAAGTTTTTTTTCTTCCAAAGTAAGTTGAATTGGTGTTTTCAAATGCACTATCACATATTGATCACCTTTACGATGAGAAGAATTAAGATAAGATATCCCTTTATTTTTAATTCTTAACTTATTACCAGATTGTGTTCCTGAAGGTATTTTTAAACCTATATCACCATAAATAGTAGGGATTAAAATATTAGTTCCTAAAACAGCTTCTGGCAAAGTAATAAAAATTTCTAAAATAATATCTTGACCTTTTCTAACAAAAGATTTATGAAGTTGAATTTTAAAAATAACATATAAATCACCTGCTTGAGAACTTGAAGAAATAAAATGTCCTTTTCCAGGTATTTGTAAAGACATTCCTTCTTCAATTCCTGCAGGAATATCGAAACTAACTGCTTGTTTGACTTTTTGACGTTTTTTACCAAAACAGGCATAACATTTATTTTTAATTTGTTTTCCTTGACCATGGCAATTAGGACATACTTGACGAGAACGAATATTACCTAAAAAAGTTCTTTGTTCAGTAATAATTTGTCCCGAGCCGCCACAACGATAACATTCAACAATATCTTTAGAAGATGAAGCTCCCAAACCTTGACAAACTTTACAATCCGCTTCAACTGTAATTTCAATATTTTTATGAGCTCCTAAAGCAGCATCTATAAAACTAATTGTCATTTCTACTTTTTTGTCAAAATTAGTCTTTTTAGTTTGTCTATTCCCAAAAAAATCTCCAAAAGAATTAAAAATACTTTCTTCAAAGCCGCCAAAGCCTTCAAAATCTTGTTCTGAAGCAGAACCAAAACGATCATAATTAGATTTTTTATTAGCATCAATTAAAACACTATAAGCTTCTTGTACTTCTTTAAATTTAACTTCTGCATTTGTTTCCTTAGAAATATCGGGATGATATTTTTTAGCAAGGACACGATAAGCTTTTTTAATTTCTTCAGGAGTAGCATCTTTACTTAATCCTAAAATTTGATAATAATCTTTTTTAGTCATTTTTTAATCGCTCCACCTCATAATAAAATCAAGGGGTTACCCCCTTTTTTTATTATTTTTTATAGTTTATTTTTCTTCAAAATCAGCATCAACTACTTTATCTACTCCATCTTTGGCATTAGCAGAAGTTGTGTTTTGATCTTCTGGTTTCACATTAGCACCTTGAGATTGTGCTTGCGCTTGCTGTGTTTTTTGATAAGCTTTCATAGCGATATTTTGTGATTCTTTTGACAAACTAACTGTTTTTTCTTTAATCAAAGTAACATCTTCGCCTTTTAAAACTTCTTCTAATTCTTTAATTTGTTGTTCTATTTTAGTTTTTTCTTCTGCTTGAACTTCATCTTTAAGATCTTCTAAAGATTTTTTAGTCATAAAAATCATATTATCAGCTTCATTACGAGCATCAATTGTTTCTTTTTTAATACGATCTATTTCTGCATTTTCTTCAGCTTCACGAATCATTCTTTGAATTTCTTCTTCTTTTAAAGCGCCACTTCCAGAAATAGTAATTTTTTGTTCTTTGTGAGTACCTAAATCTTTAGCTTTAACAGAAACAATTCCGTTAGCATCTATATCAAAAGTAACTTCAATCTGAGGAATACCACGAGCAGCTGGTGGAATATCTGCTAATTGGAATCTACCTAAAGTTTTATTATCAACTGCTAAAGGTCTTTCTCCTTGTAAAACATGAATATCTACTGCCGATTGATTATCTGCTGCTGTTGAAAAAACTTGTTTTTTCGAAGTTGGAATTGTAGTATTTCTTTCAATTAATTTAGTAAAAACATTACCTAATGTTTCAATTCCTAAAGAAAGTGGGGTCACATCTAAAAGTAAAATATCTTTAACATCACCTGTTAAAATACCTCCTTGAATAGCAGCTCCAATAGCAACTACTTCATCAGGGTTAATGCTTTTATTAGGAGTTTTTTTCAATTCATTTTTAACTAATTCTTGAACAGCTGGAATACGGGTTGAACCACCTACTAAAAGAATTTGATCAATTTGATCAATTGTTAATTTGGCATCACCTAAAGCATGTTTAACAGGGGCTAAACAACGATCGATTAAATCTTTTGTTAATTCATTAAACTTAGCGCGCGTCATATTATAATCTAAATGTAAAGGTCCTTCAGCACTCATAGTTAAAAACGGTAAGGAGATTTGGGTAGCAGTCACACCACTTAATTCTTTTTTAGCTTTTTCAGCAGCATCTTTTAATCTTTGTACTGCCATTTTATCTTTTGATAAATCAACACTATGTTCTTTTTTAAATTCTTTAATTAAAAAATCAACTATACGATCATCAAAATCATCGCCCCCTAAAGCGTTATCACCAGAAGTAGAAAGAACTTCAAAAGTACCATCAGCTAAATTAAGAATTGAAACATCAAAAGTTCCGCCTCCTAAGTCAAAAACTAAAATAGTTTGTTCTTTATTTCCTTTATCAACTCCATAAGCTAAAGCAGCAGCAGTTGGTTCATTGATAATTCTTTTTACATTTAAACCAGCTATTTTACCAGCATCTTTAGTAGCTTGTCTTTGAGAGTCATTAAAATAAGCAGGAACTGTAATCACAGCTTCACTAACTTCTGCTCCTAAATAATCTTCTGCAGTTTTTTTAAGATTGGTTAAAATCATGGCACTAATTTCTTGAGGAGTATATTTTTTACCATTAACATCAACATGATATTGAGATTCCCCTATATGTCTTTTAATTGAGCTAATAGTATTAGGGTTAGTAATTGCTTGACGTTTTGCAATTTCTCCTACCATAATGTCGTTTCCTTTGAAAGAAACAACTGAAGGGGTTGTTCTCCCTCCTTCAGCATTAGGAATAACTTTAGCCTCTCCGCCTTCCATAACAGCAACACAAGAGTTAGTTGTTCCTAAGTCAATTCCTATAATTTTATTTGTTTTCGCCATTTTTATTACTCCATTCATTAATTTGAACCATTGCTGGTCTTAAAATTTTGTCTTTATAAAAGTAACCTTTTTGTAAAACTGATATAATTGTTTTATTAGGTTTTTGAGGGTCTGAAACTGTTTCTAAAGCATGATGCACTTTAGGGTCAAAAACTTGTCCTAAAGCTTGAATTTCTTTAACTCCCTCTTCTTTTAAAATAGTTTTAATTTGTTGTTGAATCATTTGAAATCCCAATAAATACTTTTTTAATAATTCATTATCGGTTGAAAATTCTAATACTTTTTCCAACTGTTCTAAAGGCATTAATAAATTACTAATAAAAACACTTGAAGCATATTTAAATTCTTGTATTTTTTGTTGTTGCATTCTTTTTTTAAAATTAATTAATTCTGCTTTGTTTTTCAAAAGTTCATTTTCTATGTCAGTTTGTTTTTTATTTTGTTGTTGTAACTCTTTAATTTGAGCTTTTAATTTAGTTATTTGAGTTGATTGCTCACCTTTGCATATATTTTTTTGATCTAAATTCTTATCAGTTTTATTTTTGGTGTTTGTTTTAGAATCCTTCAAATCCGATTTATGACAACAACAATTAGCAGTATCTTTATTTATTGAAGCATCATGATTGTTGTTGTTATGGATTTGTTCTTCTACCACATTACTTGCTTTGTGATTAGTATTTACATTTACATCGGCATTAACATTTTGCTTTTCCTTTTGATCTTTTTCTTTATCTACAAACATTTTACAACCTCTTTTCTTTAAAAATTATTATTTTCCTTTGAAAATTATCATTTATCTTTTAAGTTGTTACGCCTTTATTCTTGTGAATCATTTAATTTTGATAAATGAATAGCTAAATATTCTAAAAGAGGAATAACTTTAGGATATTTCATCCAAGAAGGTCCTAAAATAGCAATTGTTCCTTTTTCCTTCGAATTAACAGTAAAAGGAATAGAAAGTATCATACAATCTTTTAAAGGAGTTAGCTGCAACTCATCTGAAAATTTAAAAGATAATCCTTCTTGAATTAACATAATTTTTAATAATTCTTTACGTTCTAAAAGACTTATAAACTTTTTAATTAATTCAAGATTACTAAATTCTGGTTTTTCAACCATTTTAGAAACTCCTGAAAAATAAAGATTTTCTGAAGCAAAACTACTAAAAACTTCGATCAACAAAGTAATTAATTGTTCTTGAAAACTAATATATTTAGCAATAATTTGTTTGACAAAATCACTTTGAATAATTTTAACAGCTACAGATAAATATTTTCCCACAAGTAAATCATTAATAATTTTAATAACATCTCTTAATTCATAAATACTAATTTCTTGATTTTGAGATAAATAAATATTTTGATGTTGAACGTTTCCTTGATCAGTAATAATTAAAATTAAAGCTTGAGAGCGACTCAAAGGAATAAAATCAATTTGATTTACTTTACTGTTGTTAAAAACATCAGAACCAATAGCCATAGCAGTATAACTAGTCAAATTATTAAGTAAATTTAAAGCTTCTTTAATTACTTGTCCTTTATGCAAACTTTTTTTTTTCATCACTCCATCAATTAAAGGAAATAAACGAGCAACATCTTGATCTCTAGTTAATAAATGTGTTAAATAATAAGTATATCCTTTAAAAGAAGGAATTCTGCCACTAGAAGTGTGAGTTTTTTTTAAAAAACCTTCCTGTTCTAATTGAACCATATCATAACGAATGGTAGCACTTGAAAATTGAAGATAAGGAAACTGAATTAAAGCTTTTGAACCCACTGGCTGACCTTTTTGAGAATAATTTTCGACTACAGCTTTTAAAATTAACTTTTTTCTATCTGAAAGCATAAATCAATACCTCTTGGCACTCAAATTAACGATTGCCAATAATATTATATTATTTTTTAAGAATATTGTCAACAGTTTCTCAATTAAAAAAAACATTAATCTGAATTTAGATCATTTCTAACTGCTTATTTCTGCTAATTTTTATTTATGAATCTAATTTATGATTTTGATTAATTCTACTAAAACATAAAAAAACTAACTCATTTTAGCATAAGTTAGTTTTTAATTGATTATGTTTTGATAATAACTAAAAATGTTTTTCAAGATGTGACATAAAAGTATTTTTGAAAACTTTTTAAAGTAACTTTATCATGTCTTAATAATTTTTTTTGTTAACGATTAAAGTTTTATTTTGAAAACGAACATTAGTTTTATTTTTCATTTGATACCAAAAACGGCTGGCAACTTCAAAAATAGTTTCATGACTTAAATGCTTAATATTACCGATATTTTTTCCATAAATTTGAAATTGGTCTTTTAAAAGTCTAATTAAGGTTGTTGGGTTGATGTTGTCTTTTTTACCTAAATTAATTACTACTTCTATAAAATCATTTCTCTTGGAAGAACCATAGCGGGGTTCATGAAAACGAGGTTCATTAAATCTTTTCGAAGTAAAAGGAGTATTAAAACCTATTCTTGGCGCTAAAATATCCGGATAATTTCTTTTTTTTGGTAAAACATCTTTTAATAATCCTTGAATAATTTGTTCTGCTGAAAATTGTTTTAACAAATCTTCTATTAAAGGATAATTTGTTTTTTCTTCATTATTTTGAGTAATCATTTCTAATATTTGTTTTTTAAAATTTTTTAAAAGTTCTTGTTGAATGTTATCTACAGAAGGAATTTCTAAAAAATTAATTTTTTCTTTTAAATAAAATTCTAATTTTTTAAGTTGACCCATTTTACGAGGACTGATTAAACTATAAGCTAATCCCTTTTTACCAGCTCGTCCAGTTCTTCCAATTCTGTGTACATAAACTTCATCTTCATGTGGTAAATCATAATTAATTACCATTTTAATATCAGAAATATCTAAACCACGAGCAGCTACATCAGTAGCAATTAAAATCTTAATTTTCCCTTTACGAAAATTGTTCATGACATATTGCCTTTGATTTTGTTTTAAATCACCATGAACAGCATCTGCTAAAAAACCTTTATCTTGTAAATAAGAAGTAATTTCATCAACATCTTTTTTAGTATTAGCAAATAAAATAACAGAATGGTCTTTTTTTAAATCTAATAAACGTAACAATAACTTATTTTTGTCAATTTCTTTAATTAAAAAATAAAATTGTTCAATTGCAGTAACAGCAATTTTAGTCACAGGAACTTTTAAAATCTTAGTATCTTTTTGATATTTACTAGCTATTTTTTTAATAAAAGGAGGTAGAGTAGCTGAAAATAAAATTGTTTGTCTTTCTTCAGGGATTTGTTTTAAAATAGTTTCTAAAGCATCTTGAAAACCCATTTTTAACATTTCATCGGCTTCATCTAGGGTTAAAATTTTTAAACCTGATAAATCAATTTTTCCTTTTTCTAAATGATCAATAATACGACCAGGAGTTGCAATAATTAAATGAGGTTTACTTTCTAAAGCTCTAAATTGTTTAGTATAAGATTCTCCTCCAAAAATAACAGCAATTCTAATTTCGTTATAAAAACGTAATAATTTTTTTAATTCTTCATATACTTGAAGGGTTAATTCTCTAGTAGGACATAAAATTAAACTTTGAGTTTTAGCTAATGTAGGATCAATTTTTTCAATAATAGGAATCCCAAAAGCAAAAGTTTTTCCAGTACCTGTTTGTGCTTGTCCAATCACATCATGACCTTCCATAATTTCTGGAATGACTAAAGCTTGAATAGGAGTAGCATCAATAAAATTTAATTCCTTTAAAGCTTTTTTAATTTGTTCTAAGATAGGTAATTGTTCAAATAAAGTATTCATAATTTCTTCATCTCTTTCTTTTTTTAATATTGAAAATAAAATATACAAGTAGAAATATAAAATGTTTTTGCACAAGAATTGCCAAATATTCTTAAAAATTGTTTTTAAGAAGCATTTTTATGGATATTAGATTAAAGAAATTTTAAGTCTTATTACATTACTTTGGATAACAAATAATTAAATTAAATTTAACAACCTTAAAGTAAGAAAGACTAAAAACGTATTTGAAAAACTATTTGCTTAGTAATTAGTTTTTAAAATATTTTGACATTTAAAACTAAAACACTTCTATAATAAAACAAATTGAAGCAATTAAAGGAAAAGTGACATAAGAAACAAATGTATAAAATTAAAAGATTAATTATCTTATCATATTTATAAAACAAAGAAATATAAAACAATTGATTAACATATTCATTACTTCAAAATGCAAATTTTATAAAACCTTTTTTTGAAAAACAAATTAGACTATTTGATAATAGTTTTTGTAATTTAAACATTTTATAAATTTTTACTGTATCTATAATATTATACTTTTAAAATGACTAAAAAACAACTTTTTTCAATATTTTTTTGTTTTTTTATAAATATTTGTTAAAATATCAATTCTTTTTGTAATTTTCGATTTCATTTTCTTAATTTTTCAAAAGTCCAATATTTCGTTCTAACTGCACAAATTACTCAAATCAAAATAACTAATGATTATGGTACAATATTATTGATTCTTTTTTATGAAAAATATCAAAATGAGTTCAAGATACTATTAAATTTTATAATTTCATCTTTTTAAAAGATTTATTTATTCAAACAATTAATGATATTTTAACACTTATCAAAATTACAAAGGATTAAAAAATATGGATAACTTGAAAATAATTACTTTATTTATCTTATTTTATCTTTTAGGCTCTATTCCTTCAGGATTAATTATCGGTAAAATAGTACAAAAAAAAGACTTACGTTATGCTGGTTCAGGCAATATTGGAGCCACTAATGCTTCTAGAATATTAGGTAAAAAATGGGGGATTTTAGTTTTTATATTTGACTTTCTGAAAGGATTTTTCCCAGCCATCATTTGTCTTAAATCAGATTATTTTGAAAATTATCATTGGCCTTTTAATGATAAAGATATTACTATTTCTCTTTTAATGATTACCCCTATTATAGGACATATGTTTTCTCTTTTTAATCGTTTTAAAGGAGGCAAAGCAATTGCTACTTCAGTAGGTGTTATTACTGCTATTAATCCTTTAATAGGATTTTATGGAATTACTTTATTTCTTATTTTTTTAAAACTTTCTGGTTACGCTTCCTTATCAGCTTTAATTACTACTATTTTAATTAACTTATTACTTTGGATTAATCTTTATTTAAAAATTACATCCATAAATAATTATAATAACACAAACTATATTAATGAAGTAACATTATATATTGCTATGGGAATTGTTACTTTAATCATAATCTTAAAACATCATTCTAATATCATCCGTCTTTGGCAAGGCAAAGAAAATAAATTTTGTAATATTAATAAACCAAATAAATTAAAATGACTAATTAACTATCAAAACCATCAATCATCAAATATTTATTGCAACTAACAATAAACACGCCAATGTAATAAAATATAATAAATTCAATAATAAACAAAATTTTAAACAACTCCTATTTCTTATCATAAATATCATATAAATAATAAAAAAATAATCAAAAGGTAACATTTAATGACAAATTTAAATAACATTGAGCAAAAAATTAAATCTTTAATCAAACAAATCAATCAAGCTAATTATCAATATTATAATTTAAGTAATCCTGAAATTAACGATCAACAATATGATGCTTTATTAAAGCAATTAATCACATGGGAACAAAAGTATCCACAATATCAATTTCCTTATAGCCCGACATTAAAAATAGGCGGCTTTATCGAAAAAAAATTTAAAACAGTGCAACATTCTATCCCCATGATGTCTTTAGCTAACGCTTTTAATTTAAAAGAATTACAAAATTTTTATAATCGTATTTGTAAAATCAAGCATAGTTTTACTTTATTAACTGAATTAAAAATTGATGGCGTAGCTGTTAGTCTAAAGTATGAAAAAGGAATTTTAACACAAGCATTAACAAGAGGTAACGGTATTTTAGGAGAAGATATCACAAGAAATATCCAAACCATTAAAACTGTTCCTTTAAAACTAAACCAAGAAATTGATTTAGAAGTTAGAGGAGAGGTATATTTATCTTATCAAGTTTTTGAAAAATTAAACAAACAACGCAAGAAAGAAGCAAAACCTCTTTTTGCAAACCCTCGAAATGCAGCTTCAGGGACTTTAAGACAACTAAATTCTACTATTGTCGCTCAAAGAAATTTATCAATTTTTATTTATAACATAGCAAACCCTTATTTAATCAAAAAGACTCAAAAAGAAGTTTTAGAATTTTTGATTTCTTTAGGATTTACAGTCAATCCTCATTATCATTTAGCTTCTTCATTTCAAGAATTAATAACTAACATTAAAAATGTTAAAACATTCAAAGAAAATCTTCCATATGATACTGATGGCATTGTCATTAAAATTAACGAACTTGAACTTCATTCTTTAATTGGAGCAACTTCTAAAGTTCCTAAATGGGCTATTGCTTATAAATTTGAAACTAAAAGTAGCCAAAGTGTGGTTAAAAATATTATTTTTCAATTAGGACGAACTGGTGTTATTACTCCTGTTTGCGAAATTATGCCAGTTATAGTTGATGGTAGTTTAATTTCTAAAGTTGTTTTACACAATTATGATTATATTTGTAAAAAAGATATTCGCATCGGCGATCACATTAAAATTCACAAAGCAGGATCTGTTATTCCTGAAATATTAGAAGTTATCAAAAGCAAACGCAACAAGCAACCAAAAACCCTTATGATTTCACATTGTCCTTATTGTTTGACTAATTTAATTAAAAAAGAAGGAGAAGTCGATTATTTTTGCTTTAATGACAATTGTTATCAACAAAAAATTCAAAAATTAATTCACTTTGTATCAAAAAATGCCATGGATATTGATGTTTTAGGAAACCAAGCTATTATTACTTTGTTTAATCAAAATTTAATCAAAAAACCATCAGATTTATATTTATTATACAATCACATCAGCAAAATCAAAACAATTCCTGGGTTTGGTGAAAAAAAAATTAACAAAATTTTAAAAGGCATAGAAGCAAGTAAAAACAAATCTTTAGAAAATACCTTATTTGCTTTAGGAATTAAACACATTGGCATTAAAATAGCACAAATCTTAGCAAATAACTTCAAAACCATCAATAAGATCATCACAGCTTCTTTTTCCACTTTAACTAATATCGAAGAAATAGGTGATAAAATTGCCGAAAGTTTAAAACAATATTTTAGAAACCCTGATCATTTAGAAGAAATTATCAAAATGCAAAATTTAGGAGTTGTTTTTAAAAGTAACAACATCAAAAAACAATTTGAACATAATTTATTCACTCACAAAAAAATTGTTTTCACAGGAACTCTTGAACAATATAATCGTTTTGAAATTACTAAAATATTAGAAAACATGGGAGCTATTATTGTTAATTCTCTTTCTTCTCAAACTGATTATCTGATATTTGGCAACAATGCTGGTTCTAAATTAACCAAAGCAAAAGAATTAAAAATAACTATCATAGGAGAAACCCAACTTCAAACTTTATTAAAAGAAAACCAAATCACAAAAAAAATAATAAATCCAAATAATAAATCATAAAAGAGGCACTTATGTCTTTTACTGTCAACATAAAAGAAGAAATTACTTTTCAACAATTCTCTTCTTTCGAAAATTTTTTTGAATTAACTGCTTTATTGCATTTTGGTTGCGAAGTAGAAAAAAACCATGAAAAAACTATTTTATGGTTTAAAACCAAAAACCTCAAAATTGCAAGAAGATTTTTAATTTTAATTAAAGCTTTTTATCCTAATACCAATTCTTTTTTAATGACTAGCAAAGAATACAATCTACCTCATTTAAAAAGTATTCATATAGGAATTGAAAAAGAAATTTCTATTATTTTAAAAAAACATAATTTCTTATTCCAAAACGAAAATACAATCTTTACTCAATTAAAAACTAATTTAAAAGCCAAACAAGCTTATTTAAGAGGAAGTTTTTTTTGTATCGGCCACGTCAATGATCCTAAAAAAAATAGTTATCATTTAGAATTTTTTCATAAAGATGTTATCAAAATTCAATTAATCCAAAAAATAATGCTTTCTTTAAATTTTAACGCTAAAAAAATTCAACATAAAAAAGGTTTTTTAACTTATTTAAAAGAATCTCAAATGATTATTGATTTTTTAAGATTAATTGGAGCTTTAGGAATGGTCTTTCAATATGAAGACATCATTATTAATAAAGAATTTAAACAAAATATTAAATCAACTATTAATTTTGAAATTTCAAACGAACAAAAAATAATCAATACTGCCAACAAACAATTAAAACAAATTAATTTAGTTGAAAAGCAAATAAAAATAATTCCTAAAAATGAAAAAATACTTCAAATTATCCAATTAAGAAAAAAATATCCTGATTTAAGTCTGAAAGAATTAACCCAAAAATATAACCAAAGATATAATCCCAAAATAACCAAATCAGGATTAAATTATTATTTTCAAAAAATTAAAGAAATAAGTACCCGTTTAAAGACCAATTTCAAAAACACAAATAAACAAAACGAATAAAAAAAAATATCAAAAAAAACACAAATTGGAAAGCAAATATGAAAATAAACATCCCCAATATTGGTATTGATTTAGTAGAAATCAACAAAATTAAAAAAATAGGAATGCAAATTTTAGCTCCTAGAATCTTATCTTTGTCAGAAAATAAAATTTATCTTACTTTTAAAAACAGTCAACGTCAATTAGATTTTTTAGCAGGAAGATGGGCGGCAAAAGAAGCCCTTTTTAAAGCGTTTAAAACACCCAAAAATATTAATTTTACCAACCCTCATTATCATGAATGGTCTATTCTCAATGATCAAAACGGCTCCCCTTATCTAGCCAACACCAACCCCAAACATCAAATCTTACTTTCCATCACTCATACTTCTAACTATGCTTTAGCTTTAGTGATGGTCTATTAAAATCTTTTACCAAAAGAACAAAGCTAAAAGTAAAAAATTATTAAATTGTTTCTTAAAGTGATCTATTTTTATTGTATAATTAAATGTGTGTAGAAAAAAAAATCTTGAAATTAAAAGAAATTTAAAAGGAGTTTTAGAACAAAATTATGAAAGTTATAATCATTGGTTGTACTCATGCAGGAACTGCTGCTGCCAAAACTATGAAAAAAAACAACCCTCAAACCGACATTTTAGTTTATGAAAGAAATGATAATATTTCCTTTCTTTCTTGTGGAATTGCTTTATATGTTGGCGGAGTTGTCAAAGATAGTCGTGGGCTTTTTTATTCCAATCCTAATGAATTAGTAAACATGGGAATAACTACCAAATTAAAACATGAAGTATTAAAAGTGGATTTTAATAAAAAAGAAGTAATAGTTAAAAATTTAACTACTAACGAAGAATTTACAGATATTTACGATAAATTAGTTATTGCTGCTGGTTCTTGGCCTGTTATTCCAACAATTGAAGGGATTAAAAGCAAAAATGTTTTATTATCTAAAAACTTTGACAATGCCAAAGATATTATTACATATAGTAAAAAGATTAACAAAATAACTGTCGTAGGTGCTGGTTATATTGGAATTGAATTAGCAGAAGCTTTTGCTTTACGTAACAAAGAAGTTGTTTTAATTGATGGCGAACCTCGTATTATGTCTAAATACTTAGATAAAGAATTTACTGATTTAGCACAAAAAGAATTAATTAAACACGGAGTAAAATTGGCTTTAGGTCAAAGAATAGCTGGTTTTACCACCAAAGATGATTTAGTCACACATGTGAAAACAGATAAAAATTCTTTTGAAACTGAAATGGTAATTATGTGTATTAGTTTTAAACCAAATACTCATTTATTTGCTCAAGACTTAAAAATATCTTCTAATGGAGCTTTAGTAGTTAACGAATATATGCAAACTTCTAATCCAGATGTTTATGCTTGTGGTGACTGTGTTAATGTTTATTATAACCCTAATAGCGAAGTTAAATACATGCCTTTAGCTACTAATGCTATTAGAATGGGGACACTTGTTGGTTTAAACATTAAAAAACAACAAGTTAAATATTTAGGAACTCAAGGAACCAGTGGCATTAAAATTATTGATTTAAATATTTCTTCCACCGGATTAACAGAAACAGTTGCTAAAGATCTAGGTAAAAACTATGAAACTGTTACTATCAAAGATGCTAATAGACCTGAATTTATGCCTGATTATGACACTGTTACTTTGAAATTAGTTTTTGATAAAGATTCTCATAAAATTTTAGGTGGCCAAATTGTTTCTCGACTTGATTTAACAGAAAAAATAAACACTTTAAGTGTTTGTATTCAAAACAACATGACCATCGAACAATTAGCTTTTGTTGATTTCTTTTTCCAACCTCATTTCAACAAACCTTGGAGTTTACTCAACTTAGCAGGACTTAAAGCTTTAGATAAAAGTCAATCAAAAAATTTATTAACTAATTAACACTTCAACTTATTTTCATTTAATATAAACATTGTTTGTTGTTGTCACAGACATAGACAATGTTTTTTTTATTAAAACAAACTAACAAAAAAAATTCAACTCATTTAATTTCAAGGAGGAAAACTAGATGAACTTTACTTTACCAAAACTTCATTTTCAATACAACGATCTAGAACCATTTTTTGATCAAAAAACCATGGAAATTCATCATAACAAACACCATCAAACCTATATTAATAACCTTAATGAAGAATTAACAAAATATCCTAAAATTAATTTAACTTTAGAACAAATGCTCACCAATTTAACTTTAATTCCTGAAGATATCCGCCAAAAAGTACGCAATAATGGTGGTGGTCATTTTAATCATACTTTTTTTTGGAAAATTTTAAAATTAAACCATGGAGCTAATCCACAAGGAAAATTAAAAGAAATGATTACGACCACTTTTGGTTCTATCGAATCTTTTAAAAACTATTTTAGCACGACCGCCAAAAATATTTTTGGTAGCGGTTGGGCTTGGCTAATCTTAGATAAACAAGGGTGTTTAACAATTACTCAAACCACTAATCAAGATGTAGTTTTAAAACAAGGAACCCCTCTTTTAGGGTTAGATGTTTGGGAACATGCTTATTATTTAAGTTATCAAAATAGAAGAATTGATTATATTGAAGCTTTTTTTAATGTTTTAAATTGGCAACAAATTGAAACTAATTTGCTTCAAGCCTCTCAAAAATAATCACCATGAATAATCAAAAAAAAAAAAAAAGAATCGAGATTATTGCGGGTTGAAATAATTAAATTATTATATCAATATGATTTTTATGAAAACAATTTACCTTTTTTTTATCAAGAATCTGAAATAGTCAGTAATATATTTCATAAAATTATTGCTAAATTGAAATTGATTGATAACATCATTATTAAAAATTTATATAATTACAAAATAAATCGTTTAAATAAAGTTGATAAGGCTATCATTCGTTTAGCTACTTTTGAATTATTAGAAAAAGATGTTCCTTATGCAATCATTATTGATGAAGCTGTTGAATTAACCAAGAAATTTTGTAATTTAAATGACGAAAAACAACATAAATTTAATAATAAATTATTAGATAAAATTAATCAAGAACTACAAATCACATCCAATTAATTAACTATTTTTCATTATTTTACTAAAAAAAGAGACTTTAAGCAGTCTCTTTTTTAACATAATTAACATAAATAAATTAATAATTAATAAATTTAGGGTAAATATTTACATATTTTTATAAAAATAAAAGAATATCTTTTAATAATTTAACATTTTAGTATTGGACAGGTAATTTCTTCCACACTTAACATCAACATATCTAATTTTTCCTTCTATTCTTTTATTATTTTTTTTTAAAATTTATTAAAGTTTTAATACAGTTAACTGCATTCTTCAATTATCATTTTTCTTTTGGTTATAAACTTTTTTACACAGTTAGAAAGAAATATTTGAAATATATTCTAATTATCAAAAAATATAAATAAAAAAAAGTATTATAAAAAAATTAAAATCTAATCATAAATTTAAATATAAATTTATATTTTTGTTAATTACATTGATAAGTATTTTTTTGTTTATTCAAAAAAATAGTTTATAGTTTAAAAGTATAGAAAGAAAATTATAAATTATATGAGCCAGATTATAGCAATAAATATCTTAAAATAGGGTGGGAATATGAAGGTGATAGTGTATTCGATACCAATTAGTCGTCAATTTTATGGATTAATATGAAGTGTTCCAAAAGTTTAAATAACTCTTTTGTCTTTAAAATTATTCTTCATACTTAAAATTAAGTGATAACCTACAATGCCATAAATATTAATTTAATTTTTAGTATTTCATTCATTTTTATGACCTTCTTAAGTTTATATAACTTTATTATATCACATTTAATTTATCTTATTGTGGATTAAACAAAAACATATCATAACACAAAAATAATTTAGATTTTTAACTTTTTACATTAGGAAATCAAAAAATACAAACTGCTTTTCAACAATTTGGAACTAATTTATTTGTCAATTTTTACATATATAGTATATACCTAATAACTTATTAAATGTAACAAATAGTAAAAAAACTTAAACTTTAAAAACAAATTATTTTTTAAAACAGATTGACGCTGATGAACGCAACTTATTTTTTGATAAACGCGTTTTCTCTTGCTGCGACGAAAACCATTTATTCTTAATTAAAATTAATACATAAGCCAAAGCATAAACTAAAACCGATAAAACTAAAACCATTAATACAAGATAAGGATATCCTTGGCGAGGATGATTGTGAAAAATACCTGGATTATTAGGATCAATAAAACCATAAGGATAAATAGTATTATGATTTAATAAACCTTTAATTAAAAAAAATGTAAAATAAGATAAGGGGTGAATTAAACACATATATACTTGAAATACAGAAATAGCTTTCAGATTGTTCCCAAAATAAAATAAAGTGTATAAAATAGGAATAACAGTGTGTTTATAGTGAATTGTTGTTTGATTCATATTAAAAGTAAATCTCGTAATTTCTTGACGGCAAAGAATAATATGACTAATAAAAAAAGTGAACAAAATGCTGATCAAAGCAATAAAAGATAAATAAGTAAAGTATTTTTTATTTCTTAAAGGAGTGAAAAATAATATCATCACAACTAAAACTAAAATATTACTTTCAGATGTAAATTTATAAATTAAACTATGAAATTCTTTTTTTTTAGAACATATATCATATATATGATATCCAAAAACTATAATAGTGATAAGTGTTAAAACCAAAGCAAATGTTATTTTTAAAAAACTATCAGATGAATGTTTCAAAAACATTTTCCTAAATAAGGAAGATTTATAATTCATAAATATTAAACTTCTTTCTATTAGATTTTAATTATATTTTATTTACCTTTATCAATAAACATTAATTTTGATAACCTTCATTTTAAATTTAATCTAAATCAAAACTTATTCAACTTACTAATTAATAAAACATTAAACAAACACTAAACACTAATTAATAATATAACATAAAATCATATTTTATATTAAACTAAAATAATTTTTTGCATAAATACATCATCTCATTAGTTCAATTTACTCAAATTTCCAACTTTTAAAAATATATTTTAAGGAGAATTCTATCTAAAAAAAGAAGACACCCAGAAACTTGTTTTTTAATATAATTTTTGATATAATTTTTATTAGAGTTATTAATATCCAATTAATAATTAATTATCATAAAAAAATATAATAATAGGAGAATAAAAAAATTTAATGGCTAATATCAAACAACAGATAAAACGTAATAAAACTAATGAAAAGCGTCGTTTAAGAAACCTTTCTTTTTCATCATCTGTTAAAACAGTTATCAAACAAGTTAAAGGTGCAGTTGCTAGCGCTGACAAAACTAAAGCTTTATCTTTGTTAAGTTATGCTTACAAAAAATTAGATAAAGGTGTAGTCAAAAGAATTTATCATGCAAATTATGCCGCTAGAAATAAATCAATTTTACAAAAACTAGTTAATACAATTTAAAATTTAAATCAATTTTAAATTGTAAATTAAAAATCACAATTTTAATAAAAACCAATTGAAAGGGGAATAAAAAATAATGGCAAACAATAAAAACAACAAGACTAATAAAAATAAAGTTAACTCAACTAAAAAAATTGTCAAAAATAATATAACTGTTCCTAAAAAAAATATTAAAAATACTATTAAAAAACCACTAAATATTAACGCAAAGCCCAAAAATAAGAAATTAATAATTACACTTGCATCAATAGCTATTATTGTTGTTACAATTATCTTGTTATTTGTTTTCAAAAACAAAATACTATCACCAATTTGCAAGATAGTAACTCAATAATTATCTGTTAACGATTAAAAAACCAAAAAATTAGGAAAAATAAAAAAACGGAATTTTTTATCCCAATATCTTGATTTATAATTAGCAAAATTTGAAAATAATAATCATTTTTTAATATTTTGGTTAGTTCATAAATTATGAAATCAAGTAAAAAAACAATCAATAACAAAAAAAACCAAAAGAAACAATAAAAACTTATTTTGTTTTATGAATAAAACAACTATTAACCTATGTTACAGTTGAAAAAGTTGCAAAAATATAAATTAATGATATTTTTTATAATTACTTTTGATAACTAACTAAAAAAATATATTTACTTTTTTATTTTTTTCAAAAATCACCAAAAAAAACAAAAAAGAAATTTTTTCAAACAAAAGAGGCATTATATGTTAGATTTAAATTTTACTGTTGCAAACTTGCCATCAATTATAAAAAAGTTACAAAAAAGAAACCAAAACTTTGATTATTTGAAAAAATTACCTTTTTTATCATCTCAAAGAAAATCTTTACTTTTACAAATTCAACAGTTAAGAAGCCAAAAGAATCAATTAGCTAAAACTGTTTCCCAAAAAGCTAAAAAAAATCCCAAAGAATTATCACTTTTTTTAGCAAAAAAAAAATTTTTACGCAATGATTTGCAAAAATTAGAACAGCAATTAAAACTCATAGAAGTAGAAATTTTTGATATATTAAGTAATACTCCAAATATCCCGCATGATTCTTTACCAATAGGAAAAAACGATACAACTAATCAAGAATTATATCGCCAAGGAGTAATTCGTCATTTTGATTTTGACATTAAAGATCATGTTGGTTTAGCTGAAAAATTAGATATTTTTGATTTTCAAAGAGCAGCTAAAATAACAGGTAGTCGTTTTGTTGTTTGCAAAGGATTAGGGGCTCGTTTAGAACGCTCTCTTATTCAATTTATGATGGATGTACACAGTCAAAAAGGATATCAAGAAATTATCCCACCTTATATTGTTAATGAAAAGTCAATGTTTTCAACAGGACAATTGCCAAAATTCAAAGATGAAGTCTATCAAATATCACATCATAAACATAATTGGTATTTAAATCCAACAGCCGAAGTCCCAACTATTAATTTACATCGCGATGAAATTTTTAAAACTTCATCTTTACCACTTAAATATGTATCTTATACAACTGCTTTCCGTCAAGAAGCTGGTTCTGCTGGAAGAGACACTGGTGGTATTTTTAGACAACATCAATTTAATAAAGTTGAACTAATTCAATTTTCTCATCCTCAAAATTCTTATCTTTGTTTAGAACAAATGTTAAAAGATGCTGAATCAATTTTGCAATTACTTCAACTTCCTTATCGAGTGGTTTTATTATCTACAGGTGATCTCGGTTTTAGTATGACTAAAACTTATGATTTAGAAGTTTTTTTACCAAGTTCTAATTGTTATCGCGAAATTGGTTCAATTAGCAATTCCGAAGACTTTCAAGCTCGTCGTGCTAATATTAAATTCCACAACGAAGAAATTAATAAAAAAGAGCATATTCATATTTTAAATGGATCTGGTTTAGCTATTGGACGAACAATAGTTGCTATTTTAGAAAATTATCAAAATAAAAATGGCACTATTCGAGTTCCTCAAATTTTAATTCCTTATTTAAAAACTGATATTATTAAATAATTTTAATTATTTCAATAAATATATATATCATATTATTAAATCAAATAACAAGGATTATTCAATATGAAAATTAAAAATATTTATTTGTTTCCTCGAAAAAAACAAACTTTCAAGCAACAAATTGCTTGTTATATTAAAAAACATATCCATCCATCATTTTGGGGTATAATTTCACATTATCCTTGTTATAATTCCGAAACTATTGCCACTTACCCCTGTCTTTTATGTCGCATTAAAGACGCCCCTTTAAAATTATTAGGAGTTTACTTTGACAACGGACAAAGAGATCCTTCATTTAAAAATGAAATTAAATATAATTTATCAGATTTAAAAAAAATGTCTAATGGTGCTCAAAACATGTATATTTTTTGGAAATCTAATTCTCAAACATATCCTTCAAGTTTTAATTTTAAATTTTAATCATGTTTCCCATCATCCAATAAGTTTAACAATTATAAATTTTTTTAATACTCAATGGAAATGAGGTATAAATCTTTTTATGAACAATCACACAACAACAAATTATTTGCAAAAATCAACACCAGAGGATCAATATCAAGTTATTTTATATTATCACTATACTAAACTTCAAGATATTGTTGCTTTCCATAAACAACATTTTAAATATTGTCAAAAATTAGGTCTTTTAGGACGAATTATCCTTTCTGAAGAAGGGATTAATGGGACTTTATCAGGAATCACCAAAAACCTTCAAACCTACATGAATGATTTAAAAAAAGACTCACGATTTAGTGATATTGTTTTTAAGATATCCTCAATTAATGATCATATTTTTCCTCGACTTTCTGTTAAAGTTAAAAAAGAATTAGTAAATCTTAATTTAAAAGAAGATATAAATATTTTAGAAAATAAAGGAAAATACCTCAAACCTCAAGCATTTTATCAAACAATGCAAGAAGAAAATGTTCTTATTTTAGACGTTAGAAATTATTATGAATATGATTTAGGTCATTTTCGTAACGCTTATAATCCTAAAATTAAAAATTTTCGTGATTTACCAGCTTGGGTTGAACAAAACACCAAATTGCTTCAAAACAAAAAAATTTTGACCTATTGCACTGGTGGTGTACGTTGTGAAAAATTTTCATCTTTCCTTGAAAAAAAAGGCTTTAACGAAGTATATCAACTAGAAGGTGGAATTATTTCTTACAGCCAAAACCCTCAAACTCAAGGCGCTTTATGGAATGGGCAAGTGTATGTTTTTGATCAAAGAATCACCCTATCTGTTAATCAAAAAAAACATATTATCGTAGGAAAAGACTATTTTGATCAAACTCCTTGTGAACGTTATATTAACTGTTCTAACCCTCAATGTAATAAACAAATTTTATGTCATGAATTAAATGAACATAAATATTTAGGGGCTTGTTGTCAAAAATGTCGTTTACATCCTAAAAATAGATATCTTTTAAAAAAACAAAATCAATCATTATCAAAAAATAAAATGTCTATTTCTTAATAGATATGTTATAATATTATTTGATTGTTATTTATTTTTTAACTTTAGTTCTTGTAATATATCATTAAATAATAAAATTATTTTTACAAAGTTAAAATAAACAAACTATTATTTCAAATTAACTTCATTTACAAAATTATTTTACAACAAGCATCAACCATTATTTTATTATTGGGAAATAAAAATTTTTAAGGAGGTATTTACATGTTTGCAATTATAAAAACTGGTGGTAAACAACTTCATGTTTACGAAGGACAAGAAATTTTTGTTGAAAAATTAACAGTACAACCTCAACAAAATTATGAATTTCAAGAAGTTTTAGCTATTGGTAATAAAGAAGGTAAAGATATGATTTTAGGTCAGCCTTATGTTGCTAATGCCAAAGTTCAAGCCGAAGTTATTAAAAACGATCGCGCCAAAAAAATTATTGTTTTTAAATATAAAAAAAGAAAAAAATATCGTTCTAAACAAGGTCACAGACAGGCTTACACCAAACTTTTAATTACTAAAATAATTGTTTAAAGTTATGATTCACTATTCTTTTAACAAAAAAGATAATCATCAAATCACTACTGTTGAAATTTTAGGACATGCTAACTATGCTACTAAGGGTTTAGATATTGTATGTGCTTCCGTTTCAACTGCTATCATTGTTACTCTTAATTCTTTAGAAATTTTAGGTTATAAAAAAGAAATTTCTTATGTCTTGAAAGAAAATTTTTTTCATTTAGATGTTCTTACATTTCACAACAAAAACCTTTTACTTTTATTAGATAATTTAGAATATACTTTAGATAATTTAAACACTCAATATCAAAAACATTTCCAAAAATATCTTAACAGTTCTATTTTCAAAAGAAAAAGGAGATTAAATTAAATGTTATTACAATTACAAATTCAACTTTTCGCTTCTAAAAAAGGAGCAGGTTCCACTAGAAATGGACGCGATTCCCATTCTAAAAGACTAGGTGCTAAACTTTCTGATGGACAATATGCCAAAGCAGGTTCAATCATTTATCGTCAAAGAGGAACCAAAATTCACCCCGGTTTCAATGTTGGCATCGGTGGAGATGATACTTTATTTGCTAAAATTAGTGGCATCATTAAATACGAAAAAAAAAGTGGTAACCGTAAAAAAGTTTCTGTTTACATTCAATAATTTTTTTTAAATTTATTTTACGAAAGAAAGAAGGTATTGAATTTGCATTTCATTGATGAAGCTTTTAATGAAGTTTTTGGTGGTAATGGTGGTAATGGTATCGTCGCTTTCAAAAGAGAAAAATATGTAGCTTTTGGAGGCCCTGCTGGTGGTAATGGTGGTAATGGTGGCTCTGTCATCTTTATCGGAGATCAAGGAGAAACAACTTTATTAAAATTAAAATATCAAAAACATCTAAAAGCTGGTAATGGTGTTAATGGAAAAAACAAAAGTCAAAATGGCGCCAATGCTCCTGATCTTTATATCAAAGTTCCTTTGGGAACTGTTTTTTATACCCTCAATAACTCTTTTTTAGGAGAAATTTTACATCACCAAGAAACTTTAGTTATTGCTAAAGGAGGCAAAGGCGGACTCGGAAATAAATCTTTAGCCACTTTTAAAAATCAAACTCCTGGTTATGCCGAAAAAGGTGATTTAGGGCAACACTTGAAAATCAAAATAAAGCTTAAAGTTTTAGCTGATATTGGGTTAATAGGTTTTCCAAGTGTTGGTAAATCATCTTTAATTTCTTTTATTTCCAAAGCTCAACCCAAGATAGCACCTTATCCTTTCACCACTCTTTACCCTAATTTAGGAGTAGTTGAAGTAGATGGTTTTAGTTTTATTGTTGCCGACTTACCTGGTTTAATTACAAATGCTCACTTAGGTCAAGGAATGGGTATACAATTTTTAAAACATATCGAAAGATGTCGTGTATTAATTCACATTTTAAGCATGGAAAGTTCTGATCCTTATCAGGATTTTAAAAACTTAAACCAAGAACTAAAACATTATAGCCCTAAACTTTTACTCAAAAAACAAATTATTGTAGCTAATAAAATGGATTTAATAGATGCCCAAGAAAAATTTCATAATTTACAAAAAAAAATCCCTAATAATTTAATTATCCCTCTTTCTTTAGTTTCTTTTCAAAATTTAGAAAAATTAAAATATGAAATGAGTTCTTTACTTCAAAAAACACCTGTTGAAATTAAACCTAATAATCGTTTTAAAACTTACACCCTCCCTTCTTCTCTTAATAATTTTGTTATAACAAAAGAAAGTGAAAAACTTTTTACCATTTCAGGAAAGCAAATAGAAATATTTTTTCATCGTACGGATTTTAACAACGATGAAGCCGTAAAAAGATTTAATCATTTATTAAAAAAAATGGGAGTTGAAGAAATTTTGAAAAAAAAAGGAGCTCAAATAGGAGATCAAGTCAAAATTTGTAATTATTTTTTTAATTTCTTTTGATTGATACTATTTTTTAATTACAAATTAAATCAAGAGGATAAGCTCCACGAAAATGGAACCAGTTAAGAATAACACTTTTTAAGAAAAAAAATATAATTTTTTCTCAAAAAAACACAAATTGTTTATTGATTACTTTCATTATAACTTAAAATAGATTTATGTCAACAAGAAAAATATTTATAATTTATATTAATAGTATTTAAAGACATAATCTAATATATAAGAGTATAATATAAGTATATATAAGAAAGAAATAAAAATTTTTGAATAGTTTTTATTTCTTTCTTATATATTACTTCAATATATATTATACTCTTATATATTAGATTCTTGTCAATACTAAAATTTAAATAAAATAATTTTTTTACGTAATTATCTAAAAAAT
>NZ_JAGVRH010000006.1 GCF_018274325.1 'Fragaria x ananassa' phyllody phytoplasma
TGAAAAAATGCAAAATCTTAATGAATTTCAAGTTAAAGAAATTATTAATGATTATATTAAATATTATAATACTTATCAAAAAATAAAAATTTAAATTATTTATCACTTTTAGAATATAAAAATATTAATAAATAAATTATTAAAACAAATGCCCTCAATTAAGGAGGGCAATTTGTATTGGTTTTTTATTCTTATGGTTAAAAAATAGGTTACATTAAAAAATTAAAATATCTATAAAATACATTATTTTGATCCTATATGATGTTTTAAAATAAAATTAGAAGTTTTTTAAAACTACTAATTAAAAATATAAAATTATTTAAAGGGCAATATTTTGATTATTTATTTTTTTATTAGTTATTTTATTTTCTTAATTTTTATTTTTTTAGATAATTACATAAAAAAATTATTTTATTTAAATTTTAGTATTGACATAAATCTATTTTAAGTTATAATAAAAGTAATTAATAAACAATTTATTTTTTTGTAAAAAAATGTTGTTCTTAAATTGATTTTAATTGTGTAAAATTTATCGGTTATAACATTAGATATTGTAATTTTTCTTGTTTTAGGCACGACTGCAGGGACGAGTTTACTTGTGTTGTAACCGAAGGTGCTACTGTATTTGTGCTTTTTAAATAGAAGGTAATAGAAAAATAGAAAGTTGATGAATAAAATAATAATGAATACTATTTACATTATTATTTTATTTTTGATAGAATGTTGGTATATTTAAAAAAAGGAAGTTATAATAAATGGAATTATTTAAGATATTAATTTTTATCCAAGGTTTGGTTGTTCCTTTTGTAATTGTTCCTATAAATTTGTATTTTATACACAAAAAAAATAAAAATCAAATTAAAAAACGTAATGTGGCATATATTGCAATTGCTTATTATAGTATTTTTACTATTATTTTACTTGGATCAGGATTTTTTTTCTTTTTAAATAACAAATGTGATATTATTAAAAATAAGGTTTATGCTATTCCTGATTCTCAAATAGGAACACAAGATGAATGGTTTCATAGCGAAGATAAACAAAGAAAAAATAATGATGATTATGATTATGATTCACACAGAATTGAATATAGTGAAGAAGAAAAAGAATTTTTAAAAAACAATAAAAGTAGTAAACTAAAATTTATAAGAAGAAATGGATTTAAATTAGAAGGAACACCAATGATTCATAGAAACTACATCTTCTATGGAATAGATGGACTTAATAAATGTCAAAACCCCGAATTTACTCCAAACCCACATGACCTAGCTCCATTTATCAGAAATCCTTTCAACAAATGGAAAGTAAGTGGTAGTCGTTTTGATTATTTTAACAATTTTATTACCTTAAATAACGATAATGATTCATATTTTGATGATATGTTTTTTCACTCTCCATCAAACCACAATTATCATATTAGCTACAAAGGACCTAAATACTTGCTCGAAAAAGACGAAGACTTTTTCGTTGACGAAGTACAAATGCCTTTCAATACAAACTCTACAAAAAAAAATATCTACTATATTCACTTCAATCCAGTTAAAAACTATATTACCCTATACACTCAAAAATGTAATATTATAAATGATTATTAGAAGAACAATTTATGTTGTAATTGATTTTGTTTTAAAATGTTTTTATTATTTATACAAATATTTTATTTTTTTTGGAAATAAAAATAACGATACAAAATAATGCAAAAAAATATTTTAAGATTATTTTCTTTTATTGAATTCCCTTCTAAATATGAATTAATTTAAGAGATAATGTTTTAAATATTTCTTTTTTTGATCATCTGATTTATTTTCTAAATTTTTATTTATTACAATAATTACGTAAAAAATTATTTTATTTATATTTTAGTGTTAACAATAGTCTTAATATAATAGTTTTATATACATGAAGAGTAATATATAATTATATACTGTTGTTATGTTTAAGACTAATTCTTTCGTCGTTTTAATTATAAAAAAAAGTTTAAATATCATTTACTATCAAGAAAAAGATTTAAAATACATCCAAACCTTTTTAACTAAAACCCAACAAGGATATCGAGTGAAAAAAATTCATCTTAAATATTTATATTTAAATAAAAAAATAGTTATTTTATTTTTTATTATATTTAATAAACATTTTTAATTTAATTCAATGACACTTTTATGACATTTTATCTCTTCCAAAAACCTTATACTAACAGAAGACTTTTTAACCAGTGATATTTTATATTTTATATTGATAATGATATTAGATATTATTGTTATCTTTTTCATAAATCATTATTGTTATTTTATATAAAAAAATTCTTCTTTTTTTAGAAATTTAACCTTTAAAACTATTTTCATTAATAAATAAATTTTAATTTTAAAATTAACTGTCTAACCAATATTAGTGAGTGTTATTTATAAAAAAATCGAATAAGTCTTTAAATAAATAATTAAAACTATTTTCTTAATAATAAAAAAACCTTTTATAGTTATATTATCAATATATTAAAAATATAAGGTCATTGGGTTTCAATGATTTATAAATTAAAACAAAAATTGAAATTATTACAAAAAATGCTTTTTCAAATTCAAAATATTAACAAAGAAATCGTTTTTAAATTAGTAAACCAATTTAAGAAAAATATAAATTTAACTACCATTTTAAAAACGATTAAAATAAAACAGAGCATTTATTTATTAGTTAAAAGTTAATCATAAAATCAAACTAAAACAAGAAAAATATAAAAAATCTATTAAATCTTTATGTAAAATTTATGAATATTTCTTAGGATATCGAAAAATTACTATTTTATACCAAAACATTTTTAATGAAAATCTTACTAAGAAAAAAATTTATCGCACTGCTACTAAAATGGCATTGATCGTCGTTTAAGAAGTGAAAACTAATAAAAAATAACATTATCGTTGTTTAAAAGATAATTGAAAAATAAAACCCCAATTTAATTAATCAAAATTTTAAAACTATTCAACCAATACAAAAACTATTTAAAGATAGTTTTATTACTCCTTTTTTCAACAAAATGATATAATTATAAAAAAAATTAATTTTGTAGGTAGATTTTAAACTTTTTTTTACCTCGCTATATAGCGTAAAAGATAAAATATCTTTTGCAACTAACAAATTATGAAAAAACATTAGGTACTTTTTTAATTTAATCAAAATATTTTATTAGTTTGTAAAGATATAAAATTATCAATTTATTTTTAAATTTTAAAGAACAATTTTAAAGACAAAAGTTGTTTAAAAAAAATACAACAGCTTATAATCGTTCAAATCAAGTACGAAAAATAGGTCCTTTCGACCATATTTCTACTTCGGCAACATCTAAAAAAGTTTAACCAAAATCAATTAAATGTTTAGAATGAGCATAATAAAGCAATTTTTGTAATTTATAGTGATTAACATCTATTTTTTTTAAATAAGCAATCAACAGCGGAAGCATAAATATAAAATATTAGAAATTCTTTTTAATTTAATCATTTAAAATATTCTTTTTTTGTTTTTACTTATTTTATTTATTGAGCACATTTATAATTAACACAAACTAAGCAGCATGAAATTTCATATATTTTCTTGCAAAAAATTAAAAATATCAAATTATCACAAATTAATAATTTTTTGATATATATATCCAATTGTGCTATATAACTAATTAAAGTGTGTTAATTAATAAAAATCAATCATATAATCCACAATTACTTAACTTTTTTAAAAAGTTTTTCTAGTATTCTATCTGCTTTTTCATCAGGTTCTACTTCCATAAATTGTTTTTTATGCAATAATTTATCAATATAAAACACTGAAGTTTTCTTTTGCTCTAAAGCTTCTTCAATAGTTGTTTTAATGTTTTGATGATGAAATTCTTGATTTTGATACCAACCTCTAATTACATCTAATTCATAATTAACCAAAACTTGTCCTTTATTTTTTTCAAGTAAATCAATAGTTTCTTGAATAAAAGTCATTTTTAAAGATTCTTGTTCTTTTTGAATTTCTTCTAAAAATAATTGTTCTAATTTTTTAAAAGTCGGTTTTAAGGAAAAAACTTCAATAATTTTATTATTCTTAGGTTCTTGAGAAAGTTCGAAAAAATTTTTATTAATTAATTTTTCCAAAATATGTTCAACTTCATTTTTACTTATTCCTGCTTTTTTAGCTAAATTATTAGAAGAAAAAACTCTTTTTTTGGAAAATTCTAATAAAAAAAATAAAATGGTTAATTCTTGATAAGTTAAACCTAATTTTTGATATTCTTGAATTAATATCTTTTCGATTAATAAAAAACCATTTTCATAAAGTTTTTGAAACATATAACCACCTTTATTAAATTTTGGCCATTTTAGCTAACGCTTGCTCCGCTGCTTTTTGCTCCGCTGCTTTTTTAGTAGTACCTGAACCACTTCCTAATAAATGTTTTTCCAAATACACTTCTGCAATAAATTTTTTAGAATGAGCAGGTCCTTGCTCTGACACTATTTTGTATTGAATGGTTTTTTTCTCTGATTGAATTATTTCTTGTAATTGAGTTTTGAAATCAACAATATCAATGATTTGAGATAAATAAGGGATAACTAATGTTTGAAATACTTGCTTAGCACAAAGATATCCTAAATCTAAATAAATAGCTCCAAATAAAGCTTCAAAAGCATCAGCCATAATGCTTTTATTATTAAAATCTTTATTCTTTTCACCTTTGCCCAACAAAAGATAATTTTGTAAATTAATATTTTGAGCATAAATAGTTAAAGATTTTTCACAAACCGCTTGCGCTCTTTTTTTAGTCATAATACCTTCATCTTCTTGTTTTTTTTGATATAAATAATCAGCCATTAAAAGACCTATAATAGCATCTCCTAAAAATTCTAATCTCTCATTATCTTCTTGTTGTAATAAAAATTTTTCATTAGAATAAGAACTATGAGTAAGAGCTTTTTGATATAATACTAAATTACGAGGAGTAATATTTATTTTTTTTAAAAGAGGTTTAATATTCATGATTTTTGCTGTTCTAAGAAATGAGTTATTTTTTGATTAATATTAGCTTTAATCATTTTTTGAGCTTGCAAAATAGCTTTACAAAAAGAATAAGCTTGTGAAGATCCATGGGCTTTAATCACAATTTGATTTAACCCCAAAAGCATGGCTCCTCCAATTTCACGAGGATCTATTTGTTTTTTAAAGTTGTGCAACTCTTTTTGAAAACATAATTTAGTAATAATTTTTTTAGCTAAATTTTTAGTCATAATTTGTTTAATATTATTCATAAAATTTAAAACTGCTCCTTCATAAGTTTTTAAAGCAATATTAGCAGTAAAGCCATCACTTAATAAAATATCAGCTGAAGTAGTTAAAAGATTTTGTGGCTCTTCGTTACCACTAAAATGAATATGCTTAGCTTGACTTAATAATTGATAAGTTTCTAATTCCACTGTACGCCCTTTATTAGGTTCTTGACCGATATTTAAAAGTTTTACTTTTGGATGTGGAATAGCTAAAATTTCTTGCGCAATAATAGTAGCGTAATAGGCAAATGCTAATAAATGTTGTGGTTTTAACTCAATATTAGCACCTGCATCTAATAAAATTCTGATACGATTATCAAATGAATTAAACATCGGAGCAATCGCTATTCTTTGCATTAAAGGTATTTTTTTTAAAATTAAATGACTGGCCAAAACTAAAGCTTGGGTAGATCCGGCCGAAACTACTCCTTGAACTTCATCATTTACAGCCCCTTGCAACGCTAAAAACAAAGATGCATTAGGTTTATTTTTTAATTGATCTCTAATGTTTTTATCATCCATTGTTAAAAAATAAGGAGTGTGTTTAATAATAATTTGATGATTTAAAAAAAAACATTTATTTTTAATAATAGGAGTGATTAGCCTTTGATCACCATATAAAACAATTTGAAGGGCTGTATTTTGATCTAAAGCCAAACAAACCCCTTTAACAATCTCTAAAGGAGCCAAATCACCTCCCATAGCATCTACTGCTATTTTAATCATAAAAGGACTCCTTTTTAATTAATTTCATTAAGTTATGTTTTTTTTGATTATATAAATTTGAATTATGTTATAATTTCTTATGAAAAAAAGTTCATTAAACTTAAAAATTAAGAAATTATATTTTCAAGTTATTTGCAAAAATAATTTTTTAAAATTTTTTAAAAAAGAGCAATCAATCGTCAATAAATGTTAAATTGCTTCAACTTAAAATGAATAATAATATATTATAATATTTAAGTTGAAGTATTAATGAAAAATTGTTTCATTTTTGAAGAATTCAATATTATTTTATCATATTATTTAGATATTTCTTTATTGTAAAGTTTTTTGAATCAATAATCAAAAACAAGAAAGGTTTCAATTAAAAGATGAATAATAAACAAAAAACAATTAAAGTAAGTAATATTTATTTAGAAGTACAAGCAAGATATTTAAAAACAACCGAAGGGAATAAAAGACAATGGTTGGCTCAAAATATTTTAGTTATGGTGGGTGACCAACAAGTTAAATATGATGAAGTTATTATTAATTTTACTCATATTGATGATGACAATCCTGAATTCTTTTTACAACCAGGACAAGTAATTAAGGTATTAGAAGGCGAAATAGAATTAAACAACATGAATCAAGCCCTTTTAAATATTAATATTTTTAGACAAACAGATGAACAAGAAAGAATCAAAATCAATCACATATAATTAGTGTTTATTTCTTACCTAGATCAAAACCTTAGACTTAAATTAAATTTTCCATAAAACCATCATTTTTGATGGTCTTTTTTTTATATCCAAATTAAAATCCAAATGAGTAAATACAATCATTGTAAAAAAAGAAACAAGACAAACCTACAATTAAATAATTCTTAAATTAATAATAATTGTTAATGAAGAAAGTCTTTAAAAGTATATCATATTGATTAACCTTATAAAAAAAATTATTATCAGAAGCTATACTAATGGTATATTTGAGAATAACATTAAGTTAGCATTTTTTATTTAAAAATAATTGAGCCACATTATTACTAGTTTTTTCTGCTACTTGTTGTAAAGAAATATTTCGCAAAAAGGCAATATGATCAGCAATAACTTTAATATAAGCTGGTTCATTTCTTTCTTTTTGAAAAGGAAAAGGAGTTAAATAAGGAGCATCAGTTTCTAATAAAATTCTATTTAAAGGTGTAGTTTTAGCAATTTCATGAGCAGCTTTAGCATTTTTAAAAGTAACAACTCCACCAATACCAATATAAAAACCTAATTCTAAAGCTTTTTGAACTTCTTGAACGCTAAAAACTAAACAATGAAAAACACCTCTTACTTTATTTTTATATGGCAATAAAAGACGATAAATTTTTTCAAAAGATTTACGAGCGTGAATAATAATAGGTAAGTTATGTTGAATAGCTATTTTTACTTGTGTTTGAAAAAACTTTTTTTGCAAAGCTAAATTATCTTGTCGATGATGTAAATCAAGGCCAATTTCACCAATAGCCACTGTTTGAGGATGATGAAGATATTTAAGAATATTTTCTGGTTTTTCTACAGTTAAGCAAGAGCAAGGATGAATGCCAAAAGCAACCATCATTTGAGGATAACGATGGGCTAAAGTAAAAGCTTTTTGATTACTTGCTTCATCCATACCTATCACAATCATTCTTTGCACATCATTTTGCAATGCTTTTGATAAAACTTGATCTAAATCTTTTTCATATATTTTAAGATTTAAGTGAGTGTGAGTATCAATTAACATATCATGTATCTTCCTTTTATGTTCTTCTTTGAATCATTGAAATGAAATAAATAAAAAGACCAACTTAAACAGCTAGTCTTTGATAATTTTAAAGTGATATAAGTAATTTTTAAGCATGAATAGGTTTATCAATAGCACCTAAAAGAGTTTCAAAAATTAATTCAGATAATGTTGGATGAGGGTGAATCGCTTCTGATAATTCATAAGCAGTTCCTTCTAATTCCATCCCTACAGAAATTTCACTAATTAATTCTGTAGCATTATAAGCATAAATATGCATACCCAAAATTTCTAAATGTTTAGTATCAACAATAAGTTTTGCAAAACCTTCTTTTTCCCCATCAGCCAAAGATTTACCGATAGCACTAAGATGAACTTTAGATACTTTATAATCAATTTTTTGTATTTGAGCTTTTTTTTCAGTAATACCAATAGAAGCAATTTCAGGAAAACCATAAATACATGAAGGAATACGTTGATAATTAATCCCATGAGTATTACCTTTATTCAAAGCATGCATCACAGCAATAATTCCTTCATGACTGGCAACATGAGCTAACATATGTTTACCATTAACATCACCAATAGCATAAACATTAGGAATAGATGTTTGTAAAAATTGATCAGTCACAATACTGTTGTGTTCCATTTGTAAATTAAGTTTTTCTAATCCTATTAAATTAGGTTTAGCGCCAGCAGCCATTAAAATAACTTCAGCTTCTTTAGTTACTAAAACACCTTTGTGAGTATATGTTACTTGATGTCCTTTGATGGTGTTGATTTCTATTTGGGTTAAAATTTTAATACCATCATCTTTTAATCTTTTAGTATAAACATCAACAATATCATCATCAACCCCATTTAAAATATTAGCTTGTTTTTCTAAAATAGTAACATCAGAGCCAAAAGTTTTATGAAGAGTAGCAAATTCAACCCCAATAACGCCACCACCAATAATAATAATATTTTTAGGATATTTATCTAATTGTAATAATTCTTTACTAGTTTTTAAAATCCCTTTTTTATAACTTTCTAAAGCCCCTTTGATAGGAGGAATAAAAGCAGTTGCACCAGTTGCAATAATTAACTTTTTAGTTTGTAAAATATCTTGATTAACTGAGATTTCTTGAGGTGAAAGAGCAGTTGCCATCCCATAATAAAGATCAATTTTATTTTTTTTCAAAAGAAAGGCAATACCATTAGTTAATTGTTCAACAATCTTATTTTTACGATTAAAAATAGCAAGCCAATTAAAAGATGGAGGTTGATTTACAATAATGCCAAAATCATTTGCTTTTTGTACATTTTGATATATTTTAGCACTTTTTAAATACGTTTTAGTAGGAATACAACCATAATTAAGGCAAATACCGCCTAATTTATGTTTTTCTACCAAAGCAACTTTAGCACCAGTTTGAGCCGCTTTAATAGCTGCTACATATCCCCCTGGTCCACTACCAATGACTACAATATCATAATTTTTCATAATTAGTTTATACTTTCTTATTTAATTTAGAAGCAAGAAAGCGGGTGAAGACAGTAATTCTTTAATTCTTTTTAAAAATCTTCCTCCATCAGCCCCATCAATAATACGATGATCAACTGTTAAGGAAAGTGGTAACATATCAGCTATAATAATTTGATTATTGTCTACAATTGGTTTTTTAGAAATTTTACCAACTCCTAAAATAGCTACTTCAGGATGGTTAATAATAGGGGTGCCATAGTTAAGTTCTAAAGATCCAAAATTAGTAATAGTAAAGGTTCCATTTTGTAATTGTTCTAATTGAACTTTTCTTTCAATAGTTTCTTGAGCTACTTTTTGTAATTGTTTAGCTAATTCTAAAAGCTGTAATTTATTAGCATTTTTAATATTAGGAACAATTAAGCCATCTTTAGTATCTACTGCAATTCCTAAATTAATAAATTTTTTTAAAATAATTTCTTCTTTTTTATCATCGTAACTAGCATTAAAAAGAGAGAATTTTTGCAAAGAAATTGCAACAGCTTTCATAATAAAAGCCATAAAAGTAAGTTTAATCCCTTCTTTTTCTGCTTGCGGTTTAACTTGTTTTCTTAAAGTAACTAAAGCACTAACATTAACTTCATCCATTAAAGTAACTTCAGGAATAGTACTTTTTGAAAGAACCATTTTTTGGGCAATTGCTTTTCTAAGACGAGAAATCTTAATAATTTCAGGAGCTTCTAAAGTAGTTGTAGCTGTTAGAGGAGTTACTATTTCAACATGATAATTGGAAGTGTCATTTTGATTTGATTGCTTCATGATATCTTCTTTTAAAATTTTTCCTCCCAAACCAGTTCCTTTAACAGTTATTAAATCAATTCCTAATTCTTTCGCTATACGTCTTACTAATGGAGTTGCTAATATTTTGTGAGAAGTGGTGGTATCAGAATAAGTTGCTACAGACTTAGATTCCTGAACAGTTGTTTCTTTTGGAAGAGTTACTGTTACTTTATTACCCATAGTACTTGTTTTTTTAATATCTTTTTTGCTATCCCCTGGTTCTTGAATTAAAACTAAGGTTTCCCCAACATTAATCACATCACCTTCTTTATGAGTCATGTTAAGAATAGTTCCTGCAACAGGAGCCGTTAATTCAACATCTAGTTTATCGGTTTCTATTTTAACTAAAACATCACCTTCTTTAATAGCATCTCCTATTTTAAAAAACCACTGAGTAATGGTGCCTTCATGAATACCTTCGCCGACATCAGCAAATTTAAATTCAAACATAATTTTCTCCTTGGGTTTTAATTCTTTTATTAAATACTATTATTCTGAAACTACTTTATTAATGGCATCAGCTATTTTAGCAGGACTTAAAAATTGATAATGTTCTGCTTTAGCCAAAGGCATAATAATATCATTACCAGTAACTCTTGCTGGCGCAGCTTCTAAATGAAGGAAAGCTTTTTCATTAACTAAAGCAATTAATTCACCAGCTGGTCCATAAGTTTTACATGCTTCATGAACTACCAAAAAGCGACCTGTTTTTTTAACTGAATCAATCACAGTTTCACGATCAATTGGATTAATACTTCTTAAATCAATTAATTCAACTGAAACCGTATCAGCTAATTGTTTAATCGCAGTTTGAGTTTCTAACACCATCGCCCCCCAAGCAACAACAGTAATATCGGTTCCTTCTTGTATTATTTTAGCCTTACCAAAAAGAACTTGATAATCATGTTCTGGAACTTCTTGTTTAAAACCACGATAAATACGTTTTGGTTCCATAAAAATAACTGGATCAGGATCATTAATAGCTGCCATTAAAAGACCTTTAGCATCATAAGGATTAGAAGGTATAACAACTTTTAAACCAGGAACAGAACCTAAAATAACCTCTAAACTTTCAGAGTGATGTTCCAAAGATTTAACACCACCACCAACAGGAACTCTAACTACCATAGGAACACTACGAGTACCACGACTACGATTACGCATACGAGCAGCATGAGCAAACAAATCTTCAAGCCCCACAAAAATAAAACCATCAAATTGAATTTCAGCTACTGGTTTTAAACCATTTATAGCCATTCCAATAGCGCTTCCTATAATTGCTGATTCAGCAATAGGAGTATTAAAAACTCTGTTTTCACCATATTTATCTTGTAATCCTTGAGTAACTCGGAAAACTCCCCCTAATTTGCCAACATCTTGTCCAAAAACAACCACATTAGGATCTTTTTTTAATTGACTATCTAAAGTTTGATTAATTGCTTGCAGTAATGTCATCAAAGCCATGATTATTTACCTTCTTTTCCTTGTGTTTTTAAAAAAGCTCGACATTCTTCTAATTGTTCTTCTAATTGAGGAGTCATTGTTTCATAAGTATATTGAAACACATCTTTGACATCAATTAAAGAACCATATTGTTCTACTTTTTGATGAGCATCAACTACTTCTTGTTTTGCTTTTTCTTCAATTTCTTTCACTTGTTCCAAACTCAAATAACCTTTTTTTATTAAATACATTTGGAAACGCAAAATTGGATCTTTTTTACGCCATTTCATTTCTTCTTCTTTGCTGCGATAAACAGAAGCATTATCATTAGTAGAATGAGCTTCTAAACGATAAGCTATATTTTCAATTAAAATAGGTCCTTGTCCTTCACGAGCTCTTGTGATAGCTTCTTTAACCGCTACATAAACAGCTAAAATATCATTACCATCAACTTGCATGCCAGGAATACCAAAAGCATAACATTTTTGAGCTAAAGTTTTAGCTTGTGATATATTTTTACGAGGATTAGAAATAGAATATTGATTATTTTGAATCAAAACTACTAAAGGGACTTGAAAAACCGCAGCATAATTAAGCCCAGCATTAAACTCTTCATGAGCAGTTCCACCATCACCAATAGTTGCAATAGTAACCTCTTTTTTATTTTGGTATTTACTTGCAAAAGCTAAGCCAGAACCTAAATTAACAGAAGAGCCAATAATAATATTAGCTGGCAAAAGACGCAATTTAGGATCTATTTGAGAACCTTTTTCGTTACCATACCAATAAAGATAAAATTGTTCTAAAGAAACTCCCCGATAAAGATAAATACCAGCATCACGATAATAAGGCGAAACCCAATCTTGTGGTTCTAAAGCAGCTGCTGCTCCAACTTGAGAAGCTTCTTGTCCCGAATTAAGCAAATAGTTCCCCATTCTACCTTGACGTTGATATTTTAAAGCTGCTAGATCAGCTTGTCTTCCTAAAACCATTATTTGATACATTTTTAATAAAGTATTTTTATCAATTTTGGGTTCTAATTCGGGTTTAACGATATTTCCTTGAGGATCAAGAATTTGTAATTGTTTTTCTTTTAAAGGATCATAAACGTTAGTTAACATGATAATACTCCTATATTCTTTATATTTTTTGAATTTAAATATTTTTTTATTAAAGTCTTTATGTGTTTAGGATTGAATTAATTAACTATAATTATCAAATAATTTTTTCAAAAGTAAATGAATATTTTTTGATAATGATACATTTACAACTAAATTGTACTCCAAAATAAAAGTTTTGTCAAAAGAAAATAATTTTTTTTTGAATTTTTATGTAATTTATTGTCGTTTATCTGAAAAGGATAAGCTACACGAAAATGGAACTAGTTAAGAACAACACTTTTTAAGAAAAAAATATAATTTTTTCTCAAAAAACAAATTGTTTATTAATTACTTTTGTTATAATTCAAAATAGATTTGTGTCAACAAGAAAAATATTTATAATTTATTTTAATAGTTTTTAAAGACAAAATCATAATATAAGTATATATATATATGCTATAATTTGTATATTTAATATTCCAATTTTATTATAAAATTCTTTTGTTTTAGTAATATAAATTTGTATTAACTTCTGATATTTTTTTAATTAATTCTTTTTTAATCATTTTTGGTTTTTTTTCATCTAATTTAGTTTTTAAGTTAGTTATTTGGGGGATGAAATTAATTATTTTGTTGGGTTGGAATTTGATGGATTTAGTTATATCGCCAGTGTTGGGATCGAATTTCTTTGATGTAGTCAATTGTTCCGTTATTGTAGTAGTTCGTTGTTTTTGTGGGGTTTCCATTATTTGAGTTAAATTCATCGATGTAGTAAATTGTTTTGCCGTCGCGTTTGTATGAGGTTTCTTTGATTAATTTATTTTGTTTATTGTATTCTTTATTATTTTTCATTTTTATTCTCCTAGTTTTTTAATAGTTAATATTTGTATTATTTGTTGTAATATTGTTTTTTTGAGAGTTGTTTGCATCAATTAAAAAATGATTATATTTTAAATGTTGGCAATTTGAATTAGTGCAATATTGATATTTTTTTAAATAATGTTGTTGAACGTTTTCGAAATATGAAATTGGTTTTTGTTCGATTAAATCTAATTTGTGATTTGATTGATTTGATTTACGATTTAATGCAGTTTTGAGTTTGATGTCTAAATAAAAAATTATATTAAGTTTAATTAGAGAATGATTGATTATATTGGTTAGTTATTTTATCATCGTAATCAATGTAATTTGCTTTACTTTGGTAAGTATAAGTAGAATCAAATCAACGTTCGATTAAAAGATGATATAATCTTGTAATAAAGATGAGGTGATGAGTTCTTCTTGGGTTTGTATCATATTTGCTAAACTTAACAAATATTTTGTTTTAGGGGTAACTTTTGGATGATGTAAAAAAATTTCTAATTGTATTACCAAGACATGAATCTCCTAAACCTTGGATAGTTTTAACCAAATTGTTAGTTGATTGTAAATGATGTTTGAGTTTAGAAATCAAAGTTGTTTTTCCGCTATTATCTAACCCTTCAAAACTAATTAATTGATTTTTCATTAGAATGAACCATTTTTTTAATTAAATTAATTCGTGAAAAAGGGATGAATTGGTTTTTTAATAATGTTTTCATGAAGTTATTTGATTATTTTGAAAAAACAGTTAATAACTTGGTTGATATGTTGAACTTTACCGTTTTTGATTTTGTTATTTAATCTTACAGATTCGATTATATTATTATTTAATAAATAAAATTCAAAGCGAGTATCTAGTTTTTTGAGTTGTTGTCCTTCTATCATGGCTTGTTTATATCGGTCACGGAGACAATTTTTGAAATTAAAGGCCATTATTCTTTTCTTTTGAGTGAATAAAACTAAATCAAATTTATTGTCGGGAATAAAAAATAAATAGGCTTGAAAAGAATAGGTGATAAGTGAAAAAAGTTATTTTCCCTATTTGTAAAAAACTTAAAAAAGGAGATTCAAAATGGCAAGAAATATCAAACGTTATTATTCTAAAATAAAATTTTTTAAAAGAAAAAAAATTGACCTTAAGGTTTTTTTTATGTATTGGTTATTACCTGTTTTAGGCATTATTATTCCTGTTTGCATTTTTTTAATCTCATAAAGGTTATATTTCAATCACTAAGTAAGAAAAATAAATAAAGGGAGGTTTTAAAATGACTTTAAGACAAATATTAATCCTTATTGCTTTAAGTGGTATATGTGTTTTTGTATTGTATAAATTTGGTTTTATCGTTCTTGATAGTACTAAAATTACATGGATTAAATAATTATTTATTTGTAGGCAATATATCAAATATTGCCTACAAAATAAAAAAATGAAGGTTTTAAAATGAAACAATTAAATAAAAAACAGTTACAAATAATTAGATATAATAAAGGTTCTTTAAATATTGTTGCAGGTACTGGAACTGGTAAGACTACGATTTTAATTGAACGTGTTAAATATTTAATTAATAAATTAAAAATTTTACCTAAAAATATTTTAATTTTATCTTTTAATAAAAATACTGTTAATGATATTTATAAATGTTTTCCTATTGATATTAAAATTATGACTTTTCATGTTTTAAGCACTAGTATTTTAAAAAAGAATATTGATTTATTAAATAATAAATATAATTGTAATTTTAAAATTATGGATGAATTAGAAACTGAATATGCGATTAAAAATGTTTTAAAATCGGGTATTAAGTTATATCAATATATTTCCTCTTTTTCTAATATTAGATATACTATTTCTAAAATTAAAAAAAAAATTTAATTAATCAAGATATTTTAAAAATCAATAAATTATTTAGTTATTTTTATTATAAATATATTACTTATTTAAAAGATAATAATTTAATGGATTTTGATGATTTAAATAAATATGCTTATCAGTTATTGTTAGATAATCAAAATATTTTAAATGATTTGCAAAATAAATATGAATATATTTTAATTGATGAAATCCAAGACATAGATTTTTATCAATATCAATTAATTAAACTTTTAGCACAAAATACAATTCTTTTTATTGTAGGTGATTTAAATCAAAGTATATATGGATTTCGTGGTTCTAAAAATATTTATATTGAACTTTTACAAAAAGATTTTAATATGTTAACTTTTTATTTAAAAACTAATTATCGTTCTTGTAATGAAATTACAAAAATATCAAATTCATTAATTGATGAAAAATATAGACTTGTTTCTTTTTTAAATAATAATAGTAAGGTTTATATATCGCCATTTTATTAATAGTTATTTGGAAAATCTTTTTTTTATTATTGAAACAATTAAAAATTTAATTAGTAATTATGAATATAAATATAGTGATATTGTTATTTTTATCGTAAAAATTATTTAGCTACTAATTTAAAAGATGTTTTTTTGGTTCATAATATACCTTATTTTATTAAAGAAAATAAAAAAGATATATTTATAGATAAAAAAAATGTTTTTAAATTTGGATCAAATTTAAAACATATAGAAGTAAAAAATTTTATTAGAAATATTTTAGAAAAAAAAATAGAAAAATTAAAACAATCAAATCCTAACTACACTAAATCTCAAGAAGAAATTAAACAAAAAAATAAAACAAAAATTCCAGAATTAATAACTATTCCTTCTTAAAACACTTTTTCTTTAAAATTCAATAAATAAAATTGTATAATAGTAGTAATTAATTTCTTTAAAAGATAATATAAATTAATACTATTATCGGAAAGGCATTAAAAAAAATTAATTTTTTTAAAAAACATTGGGTTGTTATTTTGATTATTATCGTTTTAGGAATAATATTTATTATAGGTTTTTTTGAAGGTATCAACGAAGCAAAACAAGAACAAAAATCATTATCAAATCATCACGAAGAATTAGAAGATAATAAAGAAAACCAAACCAATCATCAAGAACAAAACGCGACACACAAATACCAAAATCTAAAATCAAAATAACTAAAGCAAAATATGATAAAATTGCATCTTATATCTTATCTGAAAACGAACATTAAATTTTACCATTCAATAATCTTACACCAGAAAAAACAACTGTAATTGAAGAAGCAAGAGCTTCGCAAAAACAAACATTAAGTTTTAGAAAAAGAAAATTAGAAAGTATAAACCAATATCAACAAGAATGCGATTATTATAATAAACAAATAAGTGAACTTAATCCCCAAGATGGATTTGATGAAATCAAAATTAAAACATTAAATGGTATGTTGTCAGATACCATCAAACTAAGAGATTCATTACAACGCAATTATGATAAATCTTTATTAAAAGACAATCAATACACCCTATCCTCCCTCAACTCCCTCTACGAAATAACCTCAGCCGAAGAATAAAAACAAAAGGAGATTTGATTTATGGTTCAATTAAACAACCAATTTAAAATAATTCATCTTTGTTTAATTACTTTTCTAGAATTATTATTTATTTTTAATAATCATCAAGTAATGGCGATGGGTAATAAACATAGTAATAATAATGAAATTTCAAATGATGAAGAATATTCTTTGTATATACAAACAGAATTGGCAATACAAAATGAATTAACAAATTTCAAACTTGATAATGAAAAAAAACAAGAACTTTTATATAAACACAGTTGTATTGCAAAAGAAATAAAAAAATATAACAAAAGGAAAAATAATAACCAATTACCAATTGATCGCCAAGATCAACCAGAAAGTTCTCAACAGAATATAAATCTATCAACAGAGGATGATAGTTGTTTATCTGATGAAATTCAATATATAAATTTACCAAAATATGATTCTAATAAAAATGCTTTTGATTGTCCAGAAAGTTCTAAAAAAGATTTGAAAAATAAAGGAGATTTAATTAATGTTTAAATCAAAAAAAAAAAAAATTAAAACAATTTATCTTTGTTTAATTGCTTTTATAGGATTATTATTTATTTGTAACAACCATCAAGTAATGGCGATGCAAAACTCCCAAGCAAAAAAATTTGGTAAAACAAACAATAATTTACAAATAATTTATAATATTAATATTTCTCAAAATAATTCCTTCAAAAATAGTTGTTATATTAAAGATAAAAACTTATCATTAGAAGATATGTCAAATAATATAAATATATTAAATTCAATTAAAAAAATTTTAAAAAAAGATAAAGAAAATTGGTCCAAATTAAAAAAAAGTAATTCTATATAAAATTAATAATAATTTTATTTAAAAGCTCTCCCCAGGGTATTTTTCTTTTGCCCAAAACCACCGCAATAACAATCCGCTAGGCCATAAACTCACTCAATACCAAGGAGGAAAATTAAACATGAATCAAACAAAACCCCTAAAAAAGTTCTTTTATTAACTATTTCTTTATTAATCTTTATATTATCCCATAATCCCATCTACGCTCACAGCTATTTTCAAAAACAAACAAAATCTAAAATAAAACTAACAGACTATGAAACCCTCCAACAAGAATGGTTAAACACCCAACCTAAATTAAAAAGATACGACATTAACGTCCTAGATAAAAAAGATATCCCTAACATCTTAAAATATTTCGATATCCAAACTTCCACCTATGGCCTTGAAGAACCATTATACAATCCTTATAATAAACAATTTTTTTATCCTAAATTCAAAAACCCTCCTCAGGGCCTTTTAGGAGTATACTTTAAAAAAAATAGAACTAATCATTTTAATATCAAATACCCTTGTGATGAAGATTACGAATATACTCTCGAAAACCTTTTAAAATACGAAATCGCCATCGAAGAAGCCTTTATCTTTTGGGATGCCAAACAAAAACCTAACGAAGATAACCCTAATATACAATTAATAGTCTTTAATATCTTTTTTTAGAAAATATTTTTTTCATTAAAATTTTTCTCCCTTTGTTTATTGATATTCAATATTTTAACACATAAACATTATCAATATTATCTTTATCTTTGCCAATGATTAAAAAACAAATGTTTTTATAAATTGAATTTAATTTTTTATTATTATTTTCTAATTTTGAATAATATTCATTATCAAAATAACTTTTAAAATAATTAAATTGAGTTAATTCTTTTATCTTATCTTTGATAAATTTTATTTTTTCTTTATTATCTTTTAAATTATAATTAATTTTAGCAAATGTATAAAAATAAAAAAGGAGAATAAAATCATCTAATAATATCAGAATTAAAAAAATTATAACCAAATTCCTTTAATTCACGATTAATAAAAGCTATTTTTTGTTTTTTTAAGGTTTTTTAATCTATTATCTTACATTGATAAAACAAAACAATAAAGATATAAATTAGTAAAATGAGGAATACAACCTAAACGAAAATTAGTAATTTTAAAAAAAATAAATTATTTTGATAAGGAATTTTTAATTTTTTCTTTTTCAAAATTACTTAAACTTTTATTATTATTAATTGAATTAAACATTTTTTGAGAATAAAAAAAATAATTTAACATCTTTTTTTATTTATTGTAAATTCATTTAAAAATAACATAATTATTTTTTCTTTATAATTTTATATATAAAATAATAAGCTTAGTCACTTCATTTATCCGTCTTATCAATCCTAACTCACAATATAACATTAAACCCAAAATCTCACATAAAAAAATCCTTTTTTTACATTCGATTTTGGTGTACTTAATGTTTTTATATATTGTGAGGATTGACAAGCGGATGAAGCGACCAAGCTCTCTTAAAAAAGACACTTTTAATTATATGAGGATTAAACAAGCGAAATCCACAAACACAGGTCTAAAAAAGAATGAAGAGGGAGACGAAGGGAAATAATACATTACTTAATATATCTTCCCTTCTTGCTGAGTATCAACTTGATTAATTATATTAAATTGTAAATCCTGCATCTTTTAAATCTTTAACAGTTGCTCCCAAGCTTTTATAATAATTAATATTTACTCCATTAATTTTATACCCAATAATACTATTATCTTTTTTTCTTTGTTTAATTTTTTGTTTTTCTTTATCGCGCAAATAAATAAGAAATATTACCTTCATAATCTTTGTTTTGATAAATCTCAACTTTTAAACGTTCATTTTCATTTTTTAAATCCCTATTTTCTTTTTCTAAATTTTCATTTTTTTTATGCAATGAAACATTAAGTTCTCTTGCTTTTTGTTTAATATCTATATTTTGTAATTTACGTCTTTCCTCAGTTTCTAAATGATAACGATAAGCAGCTGAAGCAATTAACAAAAAACAAAAAATTAAAACACTAGTAATAATGATAAAAGGGATAATTGTATAATGTTTATTACCAATTTTAAAAATTGACATTTTTCAAAACTCTTATACTTTTTTTCATTATTAAAAATAATTAAAGTATTATTTTTATCATCTTTAAATACCAATAAATAAATAAAATTCATTGCAAATGATAAAACAAAACTTAATATTATTATAACATTTTTCAATAATAATAAACATATTTTAAGAATAATTAAAAGAACATCTAATATTCTTAAAAGAATTTTAAATAATAAATCACCTATTTTAGAAAAATCTCCTAAAATAAATATTTGAATTTCTTTCATAAAATAAATAACAATACCACCAATAGTGGCACTAAAAATTAATTTTGCTATTTTTTTTAATTTTTCCCAAAAACTATCATCAGGATTTAATTTTTTGTAACTAAAAACTTCAGTAAAAAATATTTAAACAAAATCCTTAATTTTTGAAAAAATTTCTAAAATATCAATTAAAAAATTAAACAAAGAAGAAAATAGTTTTAAAGGATAAATTAAAATAGTTAGTTGTTCCCATATAAAAAAAAATATCACTTTAATAAAATTAAAAATATTAATAAAATTTTTATTCCAACCAACCTCATAATTAAATAAAAAAGATGGTTTAGTTAAAAAAATATTATAAAATAAATCATATAATAAATAATAAAAATCTTTTAAAACATTAAAAGTAAATAAATATTTCAGAAAATCAAAATTTAAAAAACATTTTCATTATCTTCTATATTTTCTACTATTAAAGGATTTTTTAAATTAGATAATTTTTTTTTTAATTCTAAATTTTCTTTTAATAATTTATCTAAATCATTTGATTCATCTTTTTTATTTTCTTTATCGTGCTCTTTTTCATCAAAAATACCTTCGGAAAAATTAAGACCACCATGTTCTCCAAATTCTTTAATCATTCTTTGAACACGTTCTTTATATATTCCTAAATAATTACCCATATGAAATACTATTTAATGCTCCAAATTCTTTAACAGTAATCGAACCATTTTTAATATAATAATTAACTACATCTCTCAACTCATCACTAAATTCATATTTATTTCTTAACTCTTTAAGATATAAATAAAACCAATAAACAAAAATACCAAAAAAAACAGAAATTAAAGAAATAAATATTTTATACTCAAAAATATTAATAATTATTTGTTCCAAATTCAATTTAATTATTCCTTTCTAAATTAAATTAAAAAGGCGAACCATCATTAAAATCTGATTTACCTTTTTTAACAGTTTCTGGTATTTCTATATTATCAGCAAAAACAACATAATAACGAATATCTTTGCCATCCTTATTATATTTAGTTTCTCTTAAATTACCTTTAATGGTTGCAAAATATCCTTTTTTAATTAATTTTAGAATTATATTCAACAAAAGCAGTGATATAATGCCAATCAGTCAAATATTCATATTTATCATTAATTTTAACTGTTCTTTTAGTAGATAATGAAAAATTAATGACAAAAACTTGATTTTTGATTATTTTAATTTGTAGGTTTTGCCCAATATAACCACTTAAAATTACTATATTAATTTTTTTAAATTCCTTTTATTTTTATTTTCTTTAATAAAATCATCAATAATTCTTTCGATATCTTTTTTATATAAATAATTAGTTCTGTTATAATCAATCAAAGAGTCTTTTAATTCCAAAATAAAATCACTTTTTTCATCATTTGATATTATTTTTATTTCTTTATTTTCGATTTCATTTCTTTGAAAAAAATTAATATATAAAAAAACACCAACAATTATATGTTATTTTTTATGTTTTTAAATCTTACCCTTTTTCCAATTTCTTTCATTTATCACCCTATTAATAATATTTTTTTCAAAAACGCACCACATATTTTCGTTTTTTAACGTTTATTGATTGCTTTTATTTTTATATTTGTTATAATTTAATCAGGCTTAAAGAATAAATTAAAAAAATAGCCTGATGATTTTAATTATGATTTATTAAATAAAAGTGTTTATTAATAATAAATATTTACAAAAGCAACAAAGTGTTGTCAAAGGAAGAAAAAACTTTATATGAATAAAAAAGAAGAACTTTTGCACATAAGTAGTCTTAATAAAGATGATGTTTTAAAATATTTAAAAACAAATGTTCATGGGCTTACCAATGAACAAACTATTCAAAGACAACAAATATATGGCAAAAATATTATTAAACAAAATCAATCTTTTCACTTTTGGAAACAATTCATCAAACAATTTACATCTGTAATGGCGATTTTATTATGGATTGCTGCTTTTTTTTCTTTTTGTCTTGGTCATGAGCATTACAGGATAGGTGTGGCTATTGTTTTAGTAATTGTGATTAATGGTTTATTTTCTTTTTCACAAGAATATAAAGCTGATAAAGTATTATCTTCTTTAGGTAAAATGATTCCTAAAAAAGTACAAGTTTATAGAGAACAAAAAAATGAAATGATCGATGTAACTGAATTAACTATTGGAGATGTGATCTTTTTAGAAACCGGAACTCAAGTACCAGTGGATGCTCGTATTATTCAAGCTAATAGTTTTTTTGTTGATAATTCTATGTTATCAGGGGAAACCATTCCTTTAAACCGTAATGAATCCCCTAATAATCGCCATGATTATTCTATTGCTGAAATTCCTAATTTAGTTTACGCCGGCACAACAGTTACTCAAGGAAGTTGTTTGGCTGTAGTTTATGCTATTGGTAACGATACTCAAATTGGAGAAGTTTCTAGTTTGTCTCAAACTATTGATAAAGGACGCAGTATTTTAGATCAAGAAATGCAACATATTATGAAAAAAGTGAGCATCATCGCTACTTGTGCTGCCTCAATTGCTTTTACTATTTCCTTTTTTAAAGGAGCAGATGTTTTTTCAAAAGCTAATTTTAAATACGCAGTCATTGCTGCTGTAGGAATGTTAGTTGCTAATATTCCTGAAGGTTTATTACCAACAGTTAATTTGACTTTGGCAATTGGTTCTCAAAGAATGGCTAAGCAAAATGCTTTAATTAAAAAAATTACTTCTTTAGAAACCTTAAGTTCGACTACTGTTATTTGTACTGATAAAACAGGTACTTTAACACAAAATCAATTAACAGTTAGAAAAATTTTAACTCCAGATATTTTAATCAAATTTGCTGGTTCTGGTTATAATGATCAAGAACGATATCAACCTTCTTCCGATCAAATGTTTGCTCAAAAAGGAATTGAAAAATTTTTAGTAGCCTCTATTTTATGTTCTGAAGCTAAATTGATTTCTTTAGACAAAAAACCTAATCAATTCAATTTAATTGGTAATCCAACTGAAGGAGCTTTATTAATTGCTGCTAAAAAATATGGTTATAATTTAGAAAGCGTCCAAAAAAGTGTTAATATTTTAAAATTAAATCCTTTTACCTCAGAACGTAAAAAAATGAGTATTTTAGTTAAAAATAATCATGAAAAAGTGTATGACCTTAATTCAGAATATTTATTCATTAAAGGTGCTCCTAATACTATTTTAGAACAATGTCAAATGCAATATAAAAATCAGAAAGTCAATCCTTTTACTCAAGAAGAGAAAGTCTCTTTTTTAAAACATAACGATAATTTTGCCAGTCAAGGTTACCGCGTGTTAGCGCTTGCATATAAAAAAATTGAGCAAAATCAACCCTTAGAAGAAGATATGGTTTTCTTAGGTTTTGCTGTTAATTATGATCCACCAAGAGAAGAAGTTAAAGAAGCTGTTTATAACTTGACTCAATCAGGACTTAAAATTACTATTATTACAGGAGATTATGGTTTAACTGCAGCTGCTATAGGTAAGCAAATAGGAATTATTAAAGATGATTTTATTGGCTTAGATGGTGTAGAAGTTGAAAAAATGACTATGGAACAATTACAAAAAACTTTAAAAAGTAATAAACCAGTAATCTTTTCACGTACTACTCCAAAACATAAATTAAAAATAGTTCAAGCTTATCGTAATAATGGTGAAATCGTAGGTGTTACTGGTGATGGTGTGAATGATATTTTAGCCCTTAAAGCAGCTCATATTGGTATTGCTATGGGTAAATCAGGAACTGATGTGGCTCGTAATGCTGCTGATATGATTTTGTTAGATGATAACTTTGCTACTATTTCCAAAGCTGTCTTAGAAGGTCGCTGTATTTATGAAAATATTAAAAAATTTATTACTTATGTTTTTGCTTCTAATATTCCTCAAATCTTCCCTTTCCTGGCAATGGCTTTTTTAGGGATTACAGAATCTTATTTATATGTTTTACATATTTTAGCTATTGATCTTTTAACTGACTTAATTCCTGCGATTGCTTTAGGAGCTGAAAAAACTGATTCTAGTTTATTAATTCAAAAACCTCGTAGCAAACATGATCATTTAATGGATGATAAAGTATTAAAAAGAAGTTATGGCTTTTTAGGTATAGTCGAAGGTATTGTTTCTTTATCATTATTTTTAATTTTTCACAAAATACTTAACCAAAGTTTCATATTATCCTCTACTATGGCTTTTGGAGCTGTTATTTTTGCACAAGTAGGTAATGCTTTTGCGTGTCGTTCCAATAAATTTTATTTTTGGCAAACATTAAAAAAACCAAATAAAATATTATATTACGGTATTTTAATAGAAATATTATTCTTTATCTTAATTACACAAATTCAATTTTTAAGTAATATTTTTCACACCGAAACACTTGCTTTAAAGGATTATTTGTGGTTTATCTTATGTCCTATTATCCTTTTATTATTTGATACTATTTGGAAAAAAGTTTTTGTTTTTAATAAAAAGAATCCTCAATTATAAAAATTATTTTAATTTAAGAATTTCTTTTTAGTCACTGCATTAATATTTATATTTTCAAAGAGAATCTTCGGAATCTCTTTTTTATTTTTTTTCTTGTCTCTCCCCTCTTCATTTTTATCCTTGAGTCCTCTTTGGTTTTACTCCTCAAAATATTTTTATATGTTATAATTAAATTGTATTATATATTATAAAATCCCATAAATAATAGATTTAAAAAAATAGAAAGGTTTTTATGTCAATTAGTAAACGAAATCATAAAGAACAAACAATATCTAAGAAATCTCCTATTGCCTACATTAAGAAAACACTATTGATCATTTTTGATATTTTTCTTTTTTATTTATTAATTGTTGTTGTAGGCCAACTCTTCTTTCCCAAGTATTCAACTAAATGGCTAGGGATTTCTGCTTTTTCTGTTGCTTCAGGAAGTATGGAACCCTATATTAAAGGACCCCCTAAGAAAAATCCAGATGCCTATGGTGATTTTGTTTTTATTAAAGGAATTTGGGATCCTACTAAATTAAAACCCGTAGGAGGAACAAGAACAACCAATCCTGAAAACAAACCTAAAAGAAAAAACGATCAAGATGGTGATATTGTAGTTTTTGAAAACCCTTTTTATGAACTAGACCCATGGAGTGAAGAGAACCCAAATGGTCAAAACAAGCTTATTATTCATCGAATCATCTATAATGATCCGGATAAGAAAATAATTGGCACTTGGGGCGATGCCAATTCCTGCCAATCAGAATGTGAAGAAAAAATCCCTTATGATAAAATTGTGGGTAAATATATTTTTAAAGACTCTCACATTATACCTAATCTTAAAACTTTTTTAAAACAATATTGGTATTATTTTCCCTTAGTTGGCATTTATTTGATTATATTTTTTTATTTCATCCGCACTATTATTAAAAATAAAGAATAGTTGTAAAATTGCCTAATTTTTAAAAATCAAAAATTTCAAAGGAACAAATAATGTGGCAAAAAATAATCTCTTTAGAACAAAAGAAACTTTATTTTCAAAAAAAAGTTAAATTTTTACAACAAGAATATTTGAATAATAAAATTATTTACCCTGATCAAAAAGATATTTTTGCAGCCTTTCATTTAACTCCTTTTGAAAAAGTAAAAGTAGTTCTCTTAGGTCAAGATCCCTATCATGGATCTAATCAAGCTCATGGTTTATCTTTTAGCATTAAATCCTTACATAGACCTCCCAGTCTTAATAATATTTTTAAAGAATTAAACAATGATTTGCAAATCAATAATCATAAAAATGATTTAACTTCATGGGCTTTACAAGGAGTTTTATTACTTAATACTATTTTAACAGTTCAAAAAGACCAACCCCTAAGTCATCATAATATCGGTTGGCAAACGTTTACTAAAAATATTTTTAAAGCTTTACAAACTAAAAAAAATATAGTATATCTTTTATGGGGGAAATTTGCTCAAAACTATCAAAAATACATTATCAAAGAAAATAATTATATTATCAAAAGTTCTCATCCTTCTCCCTTTTCTGCTTTTAAAAATTTTTTTGGTTCTAAACCATTTTCCAAAATTAATATTTATTTAAAATTTCATGGAATTAAAGAAATTAATTGGGTTCTTTAGATCCTTTAGATATAATTTTTTTGTATTCTTTTTTTTTATCCTTAAAAAGTTATTTATATTTATTCTTCTTTCCTCTTTCCTCATCAATTTTAATTTTACAATCAATAATATTATTATAAAATAAAAGAAAACTAAGGTTTATCATTTATGAATACAAAACAACGTTTTTTTGAAAAAATTAGCATTTACGAACATCAAGCAATTAATCTCCCTAAAAGACAAACTCAAATGAGTGCTGGATATGATTTTGAAGCTGCTCAAAATTGTGAAATCCCTTCTCAAACAGTTATTTTAGTTCCTACTGGAATTAAAGCTTCTTTTCCTCAAGATGAAGTTTTATTAATTTATATTAGGTCTTCTATTCCTTTGAAAAAAAAATTAATAATGGTTAATGGAGTTGGAGTAATTGACAGCGATTACTATCACAATATTAAAAACGAAGGACATATTTTAATCCCTTTATATAATTTTTCAAATCAAACAGTTAAGATTACCAAAGGAGAAAGAATCGCACAAGGTCTTTTTCAAAATGTATTACTAAGTACCAAAGAAGCAACTCCTTCATCATTAAGAAAAGGAGGTTTTGGTAGCACAACTCATAAAAATTGATTTTACTATCATAAAACTATCATTATATGAACCAAAATATGCTAAAATATTTTAGGAAAAAAGATATTTTTTTATTTTTCATGATGATGTTTTGTTTTTTTGATATTTTATGATTTGTTATATTTTTTATATTTTTTTTCATTTATTCTTCTTTTCTTCTATTAACAAATTAATTATAATACCATTTTAAAAAAAATATAAAAACAAATTAAAAAAAATATTTTTACTTGTTACAATATTTATAGCAAAATAGCAAAAAGCAAATTGTAATCATTTATTATTTATATCGCAAATACCAAAAAAGGAGTTTTTTTAACAAAAATGGCAGTAGTTACAATGAAACAATTATTAGAATCAGGAGTTCATTTTGGTCACGCTACTAGAAAATGGAATCCGAAAATGAAAAATTATATTTTTACTTCAAGAAATGGAATTCACATTATTGACCTTAAAAAAACCTCAGAAAAAATTGAACAAAATTATCAAGAATTATTAAAAATGATTGCAGAAGGAGGCAAAATTTTATTTTTAGGAACTAAAAAACAAATCCAAACATCTATTAAAGAAGAATCACAACGTTCCCAACAATACTACATTACTCAACGTTGGTTGGGGGGGACTTTAACTAATTTTAACACTATTTTAAAACGTATTCAATTGCTTCACACCTTATACAAAGAAGAAGAAGATGGAATTTGGCAAAAATTACCTAAAAAAGAAGTAGTTAAATTAAAAAAAAAAAGAGATAAATTAGAAAAATTTTTAGGCGGCATTAAAGACATGAAAGAATTACCTCAAGGTCTTTTTGTAATCGACCCTGAAAAAGAAAAGATTGCAATCGCAGAAGCTCGTAAATTAAATATTAAAATTTTTGGTATTGTTGACACTAATTGTAATCCTGATTTAGTTGATTATATTATTCCTGCTAATGATGATGCTATTAGAGGAGTTAAATTAATAACTTGGGCTATAGCTAATGCTTGTATTGAAGGAGCTGGTGGAGTTCCTGAAAAACCAGAACAATTTGATGCTAAAAATGCATTAAAACCTCAAACTTTTAACAATGCAAATTCACACCACAGAAGACCTTATCAAGACAAAGTTAGAAAATCATCTTAATTGTTTGATTGACAAAATAAAAAAATGGTTATAATTAAATAACTAATTTTGCATTTTTTAAAAACAAACAACATGTCTTAAGTGTTTGATCACGCAAAACACGCAAAATATAAATGTTTACAAAAATCAAAAAGCACTAAATTAATCAAAAAGCATTTTTTTCTTTTTACCAAAAATAACAACAACATTATTTTAAAAACCAAAATAAAAGGAGCAAAAATGAAAATTACAATAAACATGATTAAAGAATTGAGGCAAAAAACTCATGTAAGTATGATTGAATGTAAAAAATCTTTAGAAAAAACCTCAGGAAATATTGAAAAAGCAATTGTTTTGTTAAGAGAAAAAGGAATTATTAAAGCATCTCAAAAACAACACCGTATTACTGATGAAGGATTGATTAATATTATTATTGATCAAAATAATGCTTTTTTATATGAATTAAATTCAGAAACTGATTTTGTCGCCAAAAACGAACACTTTCAACAATTAGTTAAAATTATAGGAAAAACAATTCTTCAAAAACAACTACAAACAGTAGAAGATATTTTATCTACTACATATCAAAATAAAAAAATAAAAAATTTGATTTTAGAAAAAATATCCATTTTAGGAGAAACAATTACTCTTAAACGAGTTTTAAAAATTACTAAAAAAGATCAAGAATGTTTTGGGACTTACAAACATCAAGGAGGACGAATTTCTGTTTTAACCATCCTTAAAAACAATTGTACTTTAGTTGCTGAAGATATTGCTATGCATATAGCAGCAGTAGAACCGAAATTTTTAACCTTTGATCAAATTGATCCTCAATTCATAAAGTTAGAAAAAAATATTTTACAAAAGCAAACTGAAAAAGAACTTTTAGGCAAAAAACCTTTACATATTTTAGATAAAATAGTACAAGAGCGTTTAAACAAGATTTTAAGAGACCATTGTTTGTTAGAACAATTTTTTATTAAAAACCCTAAACAAAAAATAAAAGATTATCTAAAAGAAAATCAAACAGATGTTACCTATTTTATTCGTTGGGCAATCACTAATTAATTATGATAATTTTTTTTACAAACAAAAAAAAACCTTTGAAATTATTTTTTTTCAAGGTTCATGAAACAAGGTTTTGGCATGTATAAAAAAATTCTTTTAAAATTAAGTGGCGAATCCTTGAAAGGAAATTCCCTTTATGGCATTGATCCTCTAACTATTAAAAAAATTGCTTTAGAAATTAAAGAAGTTAAAGACTTAGGGGTTCAAATTGCTATCATTGTAGGAGCAGGTAATCTTTGGCGCGGTCGTATCGGAGAAGAATTAGGAATGGATCGTTCTCAAGCTGATTACATGGGGATGCTAGGAACTATTATGAATTCTTTAGCTTTACAAGATGCTTTAGAGCAAACCCAAACAATTACACGAGTTATGACTGCTTTCCCTGTTTCTGCAGTGGCAGAACCTTATATCCGTCGTAAGGCTATTCGTCATTTAGAAAAAGGAAGAGTAATTATTTTAGGAGCAGGAGCTGGATCTCCTTATTTTTCAACCGATACTGCTGCTGCTTTAAGAGCTGCTGAATTACATATTGATATCATTTTAATGGCTAAAAACAATATTGAAGGTGTTTATAATAAAGATCCAAAGAAACACAATGATGCTATTTTGTTAAAAACTATGAAACATGAGCAAATTTTATCACAAAGACTTTCTGTTATGGATATTACAGCTGCTTCTCTTTGTTTAGAAAATGATATCGATATTATCGTTTTTAATATGCTTCAAACAGGAAATATTAAAAAAGCGGTTTTACAAAAAGAAATTGGTACTATTATTAGTTCAAAAGGAGATTCATAAGGATGGAACAACAAACTCAAGAAATTCTTACATTAATTGAAAATAAAATGTCACAAGCCCAAAACATTATGTTAAAAAAATTTGCTGATATTCGCACTGGAACAGCTAATCCTAATATTTTAAATAAATTAACTATTAATTATTATGGAATACCTACTCCTTTAAAAACATTAACCTCAATCAGTGTTTCTGAAGGAAATCAATTAAACATTAAACCATATGAAAAAACTTTAATTCCAGCTATTAAAAAATCAATTTTAGCCTCTGATTTAGGAATTACTCCTGAAACAGATGGTGTTATTTTAAGACTTATTTTTCCTAAGACAACTGAAGAAAAAAGAAAAACTTTAATGAAAGAAGTTGAAAAAATAGCTGAAAAAACCAAAGTAGCAATAAGAAACATTCGTCGTGATGGTAATGATAAAATTAAAAAAATGGCACTTACTAAAGATTTAGAAAATTTAAGTTTAAATAAAATTCAAATTTTAACTGATAAAAACATTAAAATTATCGATAACGAAATTGTTAATAAAAATAAAGAACTTTTAAAATCTTAGTTGTTTATTAGTGTTTTTTTATAATCATCCAATAGGAGGTTTATTATGATAAAAAAAAGAATAATAACTGCTTGCGTTTTAGTATTATGTTCTTTCTTCTTTTATTATTTGCCTCTTTATATGAAAATTATAACATTTCTTCCTTTAACCATAAAAGGAACACAAGAAATGTTAATTTTATTTCATCATTCCCATAGCAAAACTAATAAAAATCAGCTTTGGGATCGCTTTGGAGTAGTCTTTTTATTCACCTCATTATTTTTTATCAGTGTTTTGATTATATTTAATTCCTTCCATCTTTTACCCCAATCATTTATCCCCGAAATCAAACCAAAATTTTCCTTTTTTCTTTTGTTTTATCCTTTCATTTTATTTTTATTGGCTTTTGTATTTTTACCTTCTTACAACACTTCAGATATTAGTAAAACTTTTTTAATTATGATTTATGTTGGTGGTAGTATGGCATCTCTTTTAACTTTATTTTTATCACCCCTCCCATATTTACTTTTTTTTGTGTTAAATGTTGTTTTAACGGATTCTTTCGCCTTTTTAGCTCGTTTTCATAAACTTTTTCCGTTTTTAAATCTGGGTTTTTTAGTTCCACAATTAAGTCCTAAAAAAACAAAAAAAGGAGCTATTTTAGGAACTTTGGGCTCACCTTTAGCTACTTTTCTTTTTTTCTTAATAGTATCAAATTCCAACTCAGATTTTCAAATTCAACATTTTCTTTTATTTTTTATATTTGCTTTTTTAATTGCCATTATTTCTCAAATCAGTGATTTACTTGCTTCTAAATTTAAAAGAGAATATAACATTAAAGATTTTGGAAATCTTTTGCCAGGACATGGTGGTTTGTTAGATCGCTTTGATTCTTGGATATTTACTTCTTTTTTTGCCCTTTTTCTTTTTATTTCTTCCTCCCCTATTTTTAAAGTTAGTTTCCCAACATCTTAATTTGTATATAATTTAATACCTTTTCCTTTGTTGAAATTATGATATAATTTTATTTGTGAGTGATTTATATTAAAATTTCTTTTTTTGTTTTCTTTATTGATCTTTTTTTATCGTTTGATTGCTTCATATATTTGTAACATAAATTATTTATTAAAATCATATTAGATGTTTTTTTACCATTTTATGTTTATAGACTTTTGTAAACAAATCAACGAAGTAAATTCATTTTTTTTAAAATAATTTATCTTTTTGCAAAAAAATTAACATAAAAAGGAGTTATTTTATGAATTATCATCAAAGAACCAAGATTATCGCAGGTAATTGGAAGATGTATAAAAACAAAAATGAAGCTTTAAAGTTTATCCAAAAAATTAATGTTTTAATTCCAGATGCAACAAAAGTAGAAACTATGCTTTTTGCCCAAGCTACTTTATTAGATATTTTAGTTCAAAATCAAGGACCTAATTTAAAAATTGGTGCTCAAAATATGTTTTATGAAAACGAAGGCCCTTTTACAGGAGAAATCTCCCCTCTTAATCTAAAATCTTTAGGGGTTCAATGTGTTTTATTAGGTCATAACGAAAGAAGAGAATATTTCCAAGAAACAGATCAATTAATTAATAAAAAATTGTTACTAGCTCTTCAAAATGATTTACATCCTATTTTATGCTTAGGAGAAACTTTAACCATTAGAGAGCAAAATAAAACTAAACTCTTTTTAGAACAACAATTAACTCAAATTTTACAAGGTGTTTCCCTTGAATCGATGGATAAAATAACCATTGCTTATGAACCTATTTGGGCCATTGGTGCAGGTAAAAGCGCTAGTCCTGCTGATGCTAATAATACCATTAAGCAAATTAGAAATAAAATTGCCTCTTTATATTCAAAACAAACGTCAGAAACTGTAAGAATCATTTATGGTGGTTCTGTTTCTCCCGCAAATATTTTAAATATTTTAAAACAAAAAGAAATTGATGGTATTTTAGCAGGAAAATCAGCTTTAAAACCTGAAAATTTTTTATATTTTGTTACAACAACTTTGCAATATTCTATTCCTCATTCTCAAACACTTCATAATGAAAAATAATTTAAACCTCTTGTTGTTTGACTTGTTTCAAAAATAAACTTATTTATTAACTTTTTAATTTTAATTTCATTATTCATCGCAATATTATAAGGAGTTTTTTAACATGCAACAAAAAAAAAGGATGTTTTTTTTTGATATTGACGGAACCCTTTTAAGTTCTAAATATAAAAAGATTTTTTCTCAAACTACTAAAGCTATTAAAAAATTAGCACAAAATCCTAATAATATTTTAGGAATTGCTACTGGTAGAAACACAAAAAGAATAGATGTTTTAGGGGAATTACTCCCTTACTTTAAACATTTTATTTTATTTAACGGCGGTCTTACAAAAGTTAATGATAAGATTATTTATGATCGACCTTTTAACAAGGAAGTAGTTAAAGAGTTAATTCAAAAAGCTCATCAAGCTAAAATCCATATTGGTTTAACAGGAATGAATCAAGAAATTGTCCCTAGTAAGCAAGATTTGATCCCCACTTCATTGCAAGAAATGTATTGCACTAACAAAAATTCTTTAGTGGACCCTCAATTTCATTTACACAATAACATTTATCAAATTTGGCTATTCAAACCTAATCGTGAAAAATTAGAAACATTTATCAAAAACCTTAAAAACTTACAAATATATTATTGGAGAAGCGAAGGTGGTGTTGATTTAGTTCCTGAAAAAATTAATAAAACTTGCGGAATCGAACTTATTAAATCTTTATACCCTCAACATCAATTAATTTGTGTAGGAGATAGTTATAATGATGTTGATATGTTGAAATACGCTGATATTGGTATAGGAATGGACAACACTAATTGTCGCGAAATTAGAGATAATTCCACCCTTTTAGCACCTCATATTGATACTAACAAATTTTATGATTTTTTAAAAAAACAATGTTTAGTTTAATATTTTTTCCAGATAATCAAAATATTTAATTTATGAATTGTTTTTTAACAAATTTTAAAATTTGTTAGTTAAATAATTTAGCTGATTTATTTTTGAATTATAATGTTTTAAAAACATTAAAAAAAGTTAACTACCAAAAAAATAATTTATCCATATTTTGTCACTTTCATTTTATGAAACACAAAATATAAGAAAGGTTGTAGTGAAATGTTAACTTCAGATAAAAAAATTATTTTAAAAGCACATCAACAAGGATATGCAATAGTTCAAGTAAATATTAATAATTTAGAATGGGCCAAGGCAGCTTTACAAACAGCTGAAGAATTGAAATCTCCTGTTATCTTAGGAGTATCTGAGGGAGCCGCAAAATACATGGGTGGTTTAAAAACAGTTTTTGCCATGGTAAAAGAACTAGATGTTTTTTATAATGTGTCTGTTCCTGTGATCCTTCATTTAGATCATGGTTCTTATGATGGTGGATTAAAGGCTATTGATGCTGGCTTTACTTCAATTATGTTTGATGGCAGTCATTATGATTTTGAAACCAACTTACGCAAAACTAAAGAAATGACCAAAATATGTCATGATAAAGGGCTTTTAATAGAAGCGGAAGTAGGCGGCATTGGCGGAGAAGAAGATGGTATTGTTGGGAAAGGAGAAATAGCTGATCCTAAAGAATGCAAAAAAATAGCTGATTTAGGGGTCAATATGCTTGCTGCTGGAATCGGGAATGTTCATGGAAAATACCCTGATAATTGGCCTGGTCTTGATTTTAACATTTTTGCTAAAATTAGAAAATTAACTAAAAAACAAACACCTTTAGTTCTTCACGGAGGAACTGGGATTAAAGAAGACATGATCAAAAAAGCTATTTCTTTGGGAGTGGTAAAAATTAATGTTAACACAGAGTTTCAATTAGTTTTTGCTCAGGCAACGAGACAATATATTGAAGATAAAAAAGACTTAACTAATAAGGGGTTTGACCCTCGTAAATTATTAAATCCTGGTTTTTTAGCTATTAAAGAGTTAATGAAACATAAATTATCTCTTTTTGGCTCAATCAACAAGGCATAATTTCATATTTGTTTTGCTAAAAAAATTTTGTTGAATTCAAAATTTTACAAACAAGACAAACAATATATTTTTTATAAATTAACAAACAATATTTAACATTTTCAAAATTAAAAGGTGCTGATGTTATGAATTTATCATTAACCAATTTAAATGTTACCAATAAAAAAGTGTTATTAAGAGCAGATTTAAATGTTCCTTTAGAAAATAATATTATTACAGATGATAACAGAATTAAAACTATTTTGCCGACGCTAAAATATTTAATCCAAAATAAAAGCAAAATTATTATTTTCTCTCATTTAGGACGCATTAAAGATGAATCTCAAAAAAAACATTTTAGTTTACGAGTAATAGCTGATAAAATGTCACTTTATTTAAATCAAAAAGTATTTTTCGTCCCTCAAACTAAAGGTCCTCTTTTAGAACAAGCTATTAATAATTTATCTCCGGGTGATGTTTTGGTTGTAGAAAATACTCGTTTTGAAGATTTAAATCAAAAAAAAGAAAGTAAAAATAATCCTGAATTAGGGAAATATTGGGCTTCTTTAGGAGATGTTTTTGTCAATGATGCTTTTGGAACTTGCCATCGAACTCATGCTTCTAATGTTGGGATTGCCACTAACATTAAAGAAAAATGTTTTGGTTTTTTAGTTGAAAAAGAGATTAATTTCATTAAAAAAATTATCCATCAACCACAAAAACCATTAGTAGCTATTTTGGGAGGTTCTAAAGTGTCAGATAAAATTGAACTTATTAAAAATCTTTTAAAAAAAGTTGATTATCTTTTAATTGGTGGCGGTATGAGTTATACTTTTTTAAAAACTCAAGGTTTTAACATCGGAACTAGTTTATTAGAAGAAGATAAAATACCTTTAGTTAAACAGTTATTAGCATCTCCAGAAGGTCAAAAAATAATTTTACCTAAAGATTTTGTTTGTAGCCAAGAATTTTCTCCAAATGCTCCAACTTCTATTTATCAGTATTTTAATATTCCTGATAATTTCATGGGACTTGATATAGGACCTACAACTATTGAACTTTTCAAAAGTTATTTGCAAAAAGCAAAAACCATTGTTTGGAATGGCCCTGTAGGTGTTTTTGAATTTGAAAAATTTAGCCAAGGAACTAAGTCTTTAGCTAAAATAATTAGTAATTTGCCTCCAACAACAACCACTATTATTGGTGGCGGCGATAGTGCAGCAGCTGTTTTTAAATTTGGTTTAGAAAAGCATTTTAGTCATATTTCAACTGGTGGAGGGGCATTTTTAGAGTTTTTAGAAGAAAAGCCAATGCCAGGATTAGCTTGCATTATAAACAAATTAAAATTTTAATATTTTTTTAATTTTAAAAAATAAAAAAAGAGGTTTAAAAAATTATGAAAGTACGAGTAGCAATTAATGGTTTTGGTCGAATTGGTAAATTATCCTTTCGTCTTATTTTTGGAAATCCTAAATTTCAAGTAGTAGCTATTAATGATTTGGCAAATTTAGAAACTATTTCTTATTTATTAAAATACGATAGTATGCAAAAAACTTATAAAGTAAATGATATTAGTTATCAAGATAATTATTTAGTAGTTGAGGGACAAAAAATTCCTGTATTTCAAGAAAAAAATCCTCAAGATTTACCTTGGAGTTCTTTAAAAGTTGATATCGTTTTAGAATGTACAGGATTTTTCACAAATAAAGAAAAAGCATCTTTACATTTAAAAGCTGGTGCTAACAAAGTTTTAATTAGTTCTCCCGCCAATGATGATGTTAAAACTATTGTTTATAACGTTAATGATCATACCTTAAACAAAGATGATACAATTGTCAGTGGAGCTTCATGTACTACTAACTGTTTAGCGCCAATTGTTAAAGTATTAAATGATTGTTTTGGCATCAAACAAGCTTTTATGACTACTGTTCATAGTTATACTAGTGATCAATCTTTAATAGATCAAAATCACCCTAAAGGAATTTGGACACGACGTGGTAGAGCAGCTGCTTTTAATATGGTTCCAAGTTCTACTGGAGCAGCTAAAGCTATTGGTTTAGTTATTCCGGAATTAAAAGGGAAATTAGATGGCACAGCAATTCGAGTTCCTACTATTACGGGTTCTTTAGTTGATTTAACAGCAGAATTAAACAAAGAAGTGACTATAGAAGAAGTTAACACCATTTTGAAACAAAGCGCTAACGAAACATTAGCTTTCGTTACAGACCCTATTGTATCATCGGATGTTGTAGGAACTACTTATGGTTCTTTATATGATGCTAATACTTTACAAATTTTAAAAGATAATCCAAGATTTATTAAATTAATGTCTTGGTATGATAATGAAATGAGTTATGTTAATCAATTAGTAAGATTGTTACATAAAGTAGCAAGTTTGGTTTAACTTTTTTATTGGCTAAAATTACATAAAATATATAAATTTAATTCAAGTATAAAAAACAAACTATTATAAAATAGTTTGTTTTTTATATAATTTTAAACAATTAATTATTAATTAAAAAACACTTAATTTTGAATTATTTAATTGTTTTCTAATGCACTTCATATTGAGAAATAACCATAAACACATCAAAAATACAAGAAGAACAAAAAACCATGATTTTAATTAATAAATTAAACCAATCAAAATAATTGTTGTGAATGAAAATAAAATCTTTTACTTTTAAAGTAGCTATTTTTTATTTTAAAATATTTTATGACATGGGCTTTAATTTAAAAAAAATAGTTGCCGCTTTTATTTTGTAATTCAATAATATATTGAAATCCATCTAACCAACTGTTTTAGCAATATAAGTCATTCTTTTAATTGCATAATGATCAATTTTATAAAATAATTCTGAAGTATTTATAAATTCGTCTTTATTTTCTATAAAATGGTAAAAAACTAAAATAATTATTAAGTTCGCTTATAACTGTTATTATTGAAAACATTAAAACTAGTGATAATTATTATCAATAATATAATTTTTTTGTTTCAAATAAATAAATTTTTTTTAATTTTAAACTTAAACCAAATGATTTTCAGTAAAACAATTAACAATAAAACAATTACCAAAAAAAAAAAAAAACAAAATAAACATATCAAATTTATTAAATGATTACATTTTCTTTTTTTGTTTAGATTCGTTTTCAAGTTGAAAACCAAGACTATTATTTTTTTGAAAATTCTTCTATTTCGTCTACAGTTGTAATCTCTTTTAGTTGCGCAATTAATCCACTAATTCTTGAGCTTTAAAAAAAACTTCTTGAAAAGAATAGGTGATAATTAAAAAAAGTTATTTTTCCTATTTTTAATATTATTAAAATAATAATAAAATTACCATTTAAATTAATTATCAAATTAATTAAAAGATTTAATATAAATCAAAGTCGCTTATTAAACCATCTGTTGAACCATCAATTAAAACCAATATTCTTGATAAAACTGATTTAATTAAATTACAAAAAAAGATATCTGAGTTAGAATATAAACTTAATTTACAAAAAACAAAAAAAGAAATAATATTATTAAACCTTTAAATAATCAAAATTATAATCAAAGAGGTAAATAAAAATAAAAATCGATAATCAAAAAAAATCAAAAAATATTATCTTTATCGTTTGGGGTTTATTTATTACTGGAACTATTCTTTTTTTATTAATCATTCTTTTATTAGCTATTAATAAAAATCAAACTAAAACTGAAAACCCAAACCAACAAGAACAAGAAACTGTTGAAAATCAATCTAATATTCCATCCCCAGAGGAACAAGCAAAAACATATAATGCTATTATGGCCAAAGTTGATAAAGAAATTGATGTATTAACTACAACTAAAAATGTTATTTTTCAACCAGATGGAAAAACAATTAAATATATTGATGAATATGACAAAAATACTGGTTTTATAATCAAAACCACCAAATATCAAAATGATGGTGAAACAATTGAATATATTGATGAATGTGACAAAAATACTGGTTTTATAATCAAATCCACTAGATATCAAGATGATGGAAAAACAATTAGTCATATTGAAGATGCTAGACAAAATAGGTTAATATATGAATAAAAAAAGAAAAATTATTGTAAAAATATGGATTATAGTAATTGTAATTATTTTTTTAATTC
>NZ_JAGVRH010000007.1 GCF_018274325.1 'Fragaria x ananassa' phyllody phytoplasma
TTTTTTCATAATTTGTTAGTTTCAAAAGATATTTTTTAAATACTTTATCTTAATTAAACTTTTCGTATATTGGATAGGTGGAAAATAGTTTAATTTAGCTAAAATCCATTTTTGATTCCAAAAAGAAGGAAATTGTTTAATGATTTTAATTATTTTTGCTGGAAATTTTTGAAATAAAAAAGAATAGCGATAGAATAAAATACTTTTCATTTGGACAAATAAGTTTTCAATTACAGTGTTATCTCTAGAAGTTGCTTTACGCGACATATTTATTAAAAAACCTTTATTTTAATTATTTATTTTTTTAGTAGTTAATTTATTTTCTTAATCTTTATTTTTTAGATAATTACGTAAAAAAATTATTTTATTTCAATTTTAGTATTGACAAGAGTCTAAATATAAGAGTTTTTTATATATAAAGTAAATATATACTTATATTATAATTTTATTATATTAGATTCTATTTTTAAAAACTATTAAAATAAATTATAAATATTTTTCTTGTTGACATAAATCTATTTTGAGTTATAAATAAAAGTAATTAATAGACAATTCTTATTGTTTTTTTAAGAAAAAATTATATTTTTTTTCTTAAAAAATATTGTTCTTAACTGGCTCCATTTTCGTGGAGATGGAGGTTATCGCGTTAATATATGATTATAAAAACAAACAGTATATATAGAATAAAACAATCATTTTTCCAAACCTCAATTAGATTTTAATCGTTATTTAGATCATTTAGAAGAAAGCCAACAATTAATTCATCTTAATAAAACAACTCTTAAACAAATTTAACAACAATTAATTCTTAAAAAAACATTATCTAATAAAGATATAAAAAACATTCTTCAACAATATCCTTTGCAAATAAATTAAAAAAAACTCTAGTGCAACTAAAGTTTTTTAATATTAATCTTCAACATCAATATATTCATTTTTATTTTTGTGATAAAAAGGGATAAATAGTAATAAAGTAATAATGATACAAATTAAATTACCTAAAAAAAGGCTTAAACCTACCTTATGTGATGATGAAATAAGGTTAATTGAATTTAAACTCCAAAGTAAAAACACACTACTTACAATTCTTATAAAATTCATGATTAAAGGAACTTTAGTTTTTTCAAACGATGTAAAAAAACTAAATAAAATATTAGAAAAACATGTTAACCATAAACTAGCGGTTTCATAAAAAAATAATGTTTTAAAAATAATTTTTTCGTTATCATCGATTTCATCAAATTTTGTGCCATCGATTAATGATAAAATGCATTTGTAACAAAAGGTATGAAGTAAGGTTCCTATTAAAGTTACAATAAATATTGTAATAACAACCTTTTTAAAAGTTTCAAAAACACGTTTAAGATTATTTTGACCTAAATTTTGAGAAATAATGGCGTTTTGGCTATCGGCAAAAGAATTAATAATATTAAAAAATATATTATTTACTGAAACTGCTAAAAGTAATTGTGTTTCTGTTGTTGCTTGATATTGTTTTTTAACAACAATATTAATCACTAATCTTCCTACGCTATAAATCATAATTCCTACACAAATAGGAATTGCTAATTGAAAAAGTTTTTTCAGAAATTTTTTTTCAAAACGAATTTTTTTAACAATTATTTTTAAAGGATTGTTTTGATTTAGAAAGAGAAAATAAAAAGCAAATAAAGTTACAACAGCATGAGAAATAAAAGTCGCCCAAGCTAAAGCAGAAATTTTACCCTTTAATGGAAAAATATTGTATTGATAAAAAACTAAAGATAAAATAATTTTAATAAAAATATTTAATGTTGTAATCCAAAAAATCATTTTATTATTTCCTTTAGCGCGCTCCAAACTTAAAAAAACTAAATTCATGATAATGCATGAAAGAGAGTAAAAAATAATAAGATAATAATTGTTAGCATCTTTTTGATTAATTGGATCCGTAATAGAAGGATAATCAACCAGATATTGTAAAATAGTACTTTTTAAAATCAAAGTACATAAAATAGTGATAATAATACCTATAATAATTGATACTAAAAAAGTTTGGGTCAAATAAAGCCGCATTTTTTCAATATTTTTGCGTCCATAATTACGACCAACTAAAATTACTCCTGCAGTAGCAATCGAAGCACCAAAAGGGATAAGAATGTCTTTAACTAAATGAATACGATTCATTACTGATAATAAATTAGAATCGCGAGGATTTTCTTTATCTCTTTGTAAAATCAAGATATCATAAGAATTAAATAAAGCTTGAAAAACTAAATAAATGATAATTGGGAAAGTGACATATAAAATAACTTTCCATAAATTGCCTTCCATTAAAAATTTTCTTTTTTTTTCTTCATTGATTCGAAATTTATCTTTGGCCATCTGATCTTTTTTTTTAACTATCATAAAAACCTCCATCTAATGATTTTTGATTAGTTAACAAACTTTTTTAATTATTTTTATGAAAAAAAGAAAAGAAAGGAAGAATACTATCTATTATCAAAAACACCATTAATTATATCAAAAAATAATATGTTTTAAAACATCAAAATCAATCACAAAAGGAGAATTTAGTATTTTGTATAAAACCTTCTATTTGGGTTTTAACTGTTTGTAAATAATTATGAATGTTTTTTAGTTTTTGATATTTCACTAGGTAATTGCTGGATCAAATTTAATAAATCTTTTTTTAATGAATTTGCATTGGTGATGGACCTAATGATTTTGAAATGCTCCAATTAGCTGATATAGCTATCACCATGGGAAACAGCAAAATAGAAAAGTTAAAAAAATATTGCTAATAATATTTGCTCTGCTTCTAATATTTATCCTCCTTTTTCAATTTGGCTATTTTGTTGGTTCTTAACTAGTTCCATTTTTTTGGGGCACTTCTTACAAAATTAAAAATCTTGATATTGTTTTTTTAATATTTTTTCAAAATAATCTTTGTTTTTTTGTTTAAAAAAAGGTATAATGTTATTGATGTTTACTTTTTTTCATTTTTAAATTTTTTATTTATTGTAGTTTCATATTTGATTTTAAAAAGTGAAGGAAACAATAAAAAAATAACAAAAAATATTTAAAATTTTAAAGAAAAAAACAAAAATTAAGGATTAAAACCATTATGTTTAATTTTTTAAAAAAAATATTTAATTCTTCTAGAAAAGCTTTAAGAAAAGCTAAAATTATCGCTAATAAAATAGAAAAACTAAGCGAAACGATGTCTTTATTACAAGATTACCAATTTGCGATTAAAACTAATGAATTAAAACAAAGATATCAAAAAGGAGAAACCCTGAATCAACTATTGCCAGAAGCCTATGCTTTAGCTAGAGAAGCTACTAAAAGAGTAACAGGATTGACTCCTTATTATGTACAAATTTTAGGAGCTATTATTTTACACCAAGGTAATATCGCTGAAATGAAAACAGGTGAAGGGAAAACTTTAACAGCTATTATGCCTGCTTATCTTAATGCTTTAAGTGGAAATCCCGTTCACATTGTCACAGTTAATGAATATTTAGCTAAAAGAGAATTTGAAGGCAATATTGGAGAAGTTTATCGTTTTTTAGGTTTGCAAGTAGGACTTAACGTTAAAGAAAATACCACCAAAGAAAAACAAGCATCTTATTTATGTGATATTCTTTATACTACCAATAGTGAACTTGGTTTTGATTATTTAAGAGATAATATGGAAATTGATTCTCAAAATTTAGTTATGAAACGTCCTTATAGTTATGCTATCGTTGATGAAGTGGATTCTATTTTAATTGATGAAGCAAGAACACCTTTGATTATTTCTCAAAGTATGAAAGAGGGTAAAAATTTATACAAAGAAGCTCAACGTTTTGTAAGAATTTTAAAAAATCAACATTATCTTATTGAATTAGAAACTAAAACAATTGAATTAACCGAAGAAGGAATCAACAAAGCTGAAAAATTTTTTCAAATTGAAAATTTATACAATGTTGAACATACCTCATTACTTCATCACATCAAAAACGCTTTAAAAGCTTATTTTACCATGCATAAAAATAAAGATTATTTGGTGGACCAAAATCAAGTTTTAATTATCGATCAATTTACAGGAAGAGTTTTAAAAGGACGTCAATTTAGTGACGGTTTGCATCAAGCATTAGAAGCTAAGGAAGGGGTCTTAATCAAAGAAGAAACTTCAATTGGAGCAACTATTACTTATCAAAATTTCTTTCGGATTTATCACAAATTATCAGGGATGACAGGAACTGCTAAAACCGAAGAAGATGAATTTAGAGATATTTATAACATGGAAGTAATTGAAATTCCTACTAATTTACCAATGATTAGAGTTGATGAACCAGATTTTATTTTTGTTTCTTTAAAAGAAAAATATGATGCTTTAATAGAAGAAGTGTTAGAACGCAATAAAAAAGGACAACCTATTTTAATAGGAACAACTACAGTTGAAGTTTCAGAAATTATTTCTAAAAAATTAAGAAAAAAATTAATTAAACACGAAATTCTAAACGCCAAAAATCATTCTAAAGAGGCTGAAATTATTGCTAAAGCAGGAATAAAAAATGCCATCACTATAGCAACTAATATGGCCGGGAGAGGAACTGATATTCGTTTAGGAGAAGGAATTATTGAATTAGGTGGATTAGCTGTTTTAGGAACTGAACGACACGAATCAAGAAGGATTGACAACCAATTAAGAGGTCGTTCTGGTCGTCAAGGAGATCCAGGATATTCACGTTTTTTCATCTCCAGCGAAGATGAATTAGCTCAAAGATTTGGCGGAACCAAAATAGAAAAAATTATTTTTTTATTACAAAAAATAAACACTACTGAAGCCAAAACATCATCTAAAATGATTACTAAATTTTTTACTAAAATTCAAAAAAAAGTAGAATCTTCTAATTTTGATTATCGTAAATATCTTTTAAAATATGATGATATTTTAAGAACACAAAGAGAAATAATTTATGACCAAAGAAAAGAAATTTTAAATAGTTGTGATCCTGAAAAAATAGCTTTAGCATTGATTCAAAAAACCCTTAATCAAGAAATTTTACCTTATTTTAATAATGATTCAAAAAAGAAAAATCAAATCGAATCAATAATTCTTTTTTTAGAAAAAAACTTTTTTCCCAAAAATACTTTCGATATCAAAGAAATACAAACAATATACAAAAACCTTAAAAATCACACTTTATCCTCTTTTAAAAATCATTTATCACAAAAAATAAAAATTATTTTAAACAGTCATAAAACTGTTTTAGAAAAAGAATCCCTTAAAATACAATACTTCACTAATGCCTTAAGATGGATTATGTTAAAAATAATTGATACCCATTACAAACGCCATATTAATGATATGATTTTTTTAAGACAAGGCATTGGATTTGTGAGTTACGGCCAACAAGATTCTTTTATTGAATATCAAAAAGAAGGACAACACTTATTTAATAAAATGATTTATCAAATGTCTTTGGATATTACTGCTACTATTTTAAAATTCCCTTTTGTTGAAAGTTTCCAAAATGACCCTAAACAAGAACAAAATATCTTAAACGATAAAAGTTCAAACGATGATAACACTTGCAAAAAAAGAAGAAAAATTCGTGTTGTTAAAAAACCTTGGAATTAAGTCATGGAAAAATATGAAATTAATCAACATTTAGAAAATCTTTCTCAAAATCTCCAAGATTTAAAAAAAGCCATTAATTTGACTAAAACTAACGAATTACTTGAAAAAATGAAAATTACAATGCAAAAAGAAGATTTTTGGAACAACCCTCAAAAAGCAATTGTCATAAGTCAAAATTTTAATGAATTACAAGAAAAAAAAACTATTTTTAAAACATTAGAAAACAATTATCAAGATTTGCTAACTTTTTTTAATTTCGAATATAACAAACAAAATGAAACTAATTTCTTAGAAAAAGAATTAAAAGAATTAACAAAATCTGTTTTTGACTTTAAAATTAAATTTTTTTTAAATCAACCTTATGATAATAATAACGCTATTTTAATTTTTCACCCTGGAGCGGGAGGCACCGAATCTCAAGATTGGTGTGAAATGCTTTTTCGAATGTATCAAAAATATGCTCAGAAAAAGAATTTTAAAACCGAAATCTTAGATTATCAATCAGGGGAAGAAGCAGGCCTTAAATCAGCTACTTTACTAATAAAAGGACTTTATGCTTATGGTTATTTAAAAGCTGAAAAGGGAGTTCATCGTTTGGTCAGAATCTCTCCTTTTGACAAAAATTCCAAAAGACACACTTCTTTTGTTTCTTGTGATGTTTTACCAGAAATCAAAGATGAAATTAAAATTAATTTAAAAACAGAAGATTTAAAAATGGATTTTTTTCGCAGCAGTGGTGCAGGAGGTCAACACGTTAATACTACTGATTCTGCTGTTAGAATAACTCATTTACCCACAGGAATAGTAGTTGGTTGTCAAAACGAACGTAGTCAAATCAAAAATCGTGAAAAAGCTTTACAATTGTTGAAAACAAAGTTATTCCAATTAGCAACGAAACAGCAAAAAGAAGAAAACACTAAACAATTTCAAAATGATCAAAAAGAAATTGGTTGGGGTTCACAAATTAGAAGCTATGTTTTTCATCCTTATAAAATGGTGAAAGATCACCGCACTAATCAAGAAATATTTCAATTAGAACAAGTCATGAATGGCAATATTGATGAATTTATTAATGGGTTTTTAACTAAATTACCTTTTAATTCAACAAAGGATTAAAAAACATTCAAATCAATATTAAAAATATTTTCCCTCACCACACCAATTAGTAAGATATTTATTACATTTGAAATCTTGACAATTCAAGTTTTTTATGTAATAATAATTAGGATGGGATTTTTAATTTCAAAAAAATTAGTCAAAACAAATCAAGTTAGTAAAAAATAAGAAAAATAAGAAAGTAAGAATAATATTATGGCAATCAAAATGCGTTTACAACGTTTCGGAGTTCATAAAAGACCTTTTTATAGAGTAGTTACAAGCGAATCTAAAAATGCTCGCGATGGTAAATTTTTAGAAATTTTAGGAACTTACGATACTATTTTAAATATTGTTAAGTTAGATCATGATAAAATTAAAAAATGGTTATCAAATGGAGCACAACCTACTAAAACAGTAAAAAAAATTTTTAGAAAAAGTAATTTTATTATTAAAACTACAAATACTAAAAATAACACAAAAAAAGAATAAACAATATTTTTTTTAATAAAACGCAATATCAAATTTGATTATTCAAGAAAATAATATTCAAGGTTAAAAAGAAAAAAATATGATAATTGAAGTTATAACTATTTTTCCTATTTTTTTTCAAAGTTTTTGTAATAATTCAATTATAAAAAGAGCTTTAGAACAAAAAAAAGTTCAAATTAAAATTCATGATTTAAGAAAATACAGCATTAATAAACACAATCAAGTAGATGACTGTGTTTATGGAGGAGGAGTTGGAATGTTGCTTTGCTTTCCTCCTTTTTTTAATTGCTTAAAAGAAATCAAAAAACCTCACAGTAAAGTTATTTTACTATCTCCTCAAGGAAAATTATTTAATCAATCACAAGCAACTGATTATGCCCAAAAAGAATCTCATTTAATTATTTTATGTGGCAATTACGAAGGAATTGATGCTAGAATATTAAAATATATAGACCAAGAAGTTTCTATAGGTGATTATATTTTAACTGGAGGAGAAATCGCTGCTACAGTTTTAATTGATACTATTATAAGAATCATTCCTGAAGTTATCAAAAAGGAATCTTATCTTCAAGATTCACATCAACAAGGATTATTAAAATTTCCTCAATACACTAGACCGAAAAGTTATCAAAATCAAGAAGTCCCTTCAATTTTGTTATCTGGACATCACGAAAAGATAAATCATTGGCGTCAAAAAAAAAGTTTAAAAATCACTTGGCAAAAAAGACCTGATCTTTTAGTTAATAAGAAATTAACCTCAACCCAACAAAAACTTTTGCAAGAAATTAAGCAAGAATTAGAAAAACAAAAAAAACAAAGGAACAATTAATATGTCTCAATTAAAAGGACAAAATTTAATAGAATCAGTTAATCAACATCAACTTAAAGAAATTCCTGTTTTCAAACCTGGTGACACTGTTAAAATTTCTATTAAAATTGATGAAGGTAACCGTAAAAGAGTTCAAATTTTTGAAGGTTTAGTAATTAAACGTCAAGGAAGACTGCTTTCAGAAACTTTCACCGTTAGAAAAATATTCGCTGGAATAGGGATAGAATTAACTTTTCCAGTGCATTCTCCTTCTAATGAAAAAATAGAAGTTGTGCATCGTGGAATTGTGCGTCGTGCTAAATTACATTATGTACGTACCCTTTCTTCTAAAGCTTCACGTATTAAAGAACGAAAATAATTTAATATCATCTATTTCACAAACAATAACATTTTCTGAAAAAATAGGAGTTTTGAAATGTCTTTTTATGAAGAACTAAAATGGCGTCATTTAATTAAAGATTGCAGCAATGAAAATCAAGTTAAAGAACTTTTAGACAACGGTAAAATTAAGTTTTATTGCGGTTTTGATCCAACTGCTGATTCTTTGACTGTAGGACATTTAGTTCAAATCACAATGATTTTGTTAATGCAACAACAAGGACATTTTCCTGTAATTTTAATAGGAGGTGGGACTGGTTTAATTGGTGATCCCAAAGAAACAGAAGAAAGAAAATTATTATCTTTAAAACACTCTTTAAAAAATGCCAAAAACATTAAATCTCAATTTAAATCCATTTTATTTAATAAAAACATAGAATTTGTTAATAATTATGAGTGGTTTGCTTTATTAGATATTATTTCTTTTTTAAGAAAATATGGTAAATTTTTTAATATTAATTATATGCTTTCTAAACAAACAGTAGCCAAAAGATTAGCTTCAGGCATTTCTTTCACCGAATTTACTTATATGGTTTTACAATCCTTAGATTTTTATTATTTATATAAACAACATAATGTTCAGTTACAATTAGGCGGTTCTGATCAATGGGGAAATATCACAAGCGGTTTGGAACTAATTCGTAAATTAGAAACACATCACAATGCTTTTGGCATTAGCACTCCTCTTTTATTAAACGCTAATGGCACTAAATTTGGAAAAAGCGAGCAAGGAGTTCTATGGTTAAACCCTAAAAAAACCCTTCCTTATGAAGTTTATCAATATTTTTTAAATATCGGCGACCAAGAAATTATTAATTATTTAAAAACCCTTACTTTAATTCCTAAAAAAGAAATTTTAGATTTAGAGAAACATACTTTAAATCAACCTCAACAAAGATTAGCACAAAAAACTTTAGCCCATCATATTTTTAATTTGATCTACCCTCCCAATGTTTTACAAGAATGTTTACAAACAAATAAAATTTTATTTTTAAACAAAAAACACACTTGGAAAGAACAAGATTTCATCTTATTACAAAAAACTTTATTTTGCCATAATCTTCAAACATCAGATTACATCTGCTTAGTAGATGCTTTAGTGAACACCAAATTAACATCTTCTAAAAGCGAAGCGCGTCAATTCATTCATAAAGGAGTGATTCAAATTTTTAACCAAAAAATTAAACAAGCAGATTATACAATCACCAAAAAAAACACTTTATTTAATAAATATGTACTTTTAAAAAAAGGTAAAAAAAATAACGCTTTAATTATTTTTAATTAAATATAGCTTTTCTTTTTTAAATTATATTTAATTACCGAATTTTAATTATTTTTTAATTTCCCATATTTTTGCAAAAAAAGGTTACAAGAATGCCAAAAAAATCTTTTCGTTATTTTTTTCCTATTTTTAAAACCAATCCCGAACTTGTCTATTTTGATACAGCTTCCACTTCCTTAAAACCTCAAAAAGTGATCAATGAATTAAATTCATTTTATAACAATAATGGCATTGGTAACAAATCTTTAGCTCCTTTAGGTTCTCAAAATGATTTATTATTAAATGAAACTAGGAAGAAAACAGCTAATTTCATTAATGCTTTACCAGAAGAAATTATTTTTACCAAGGGAACAACTGATTCTTTAAATCTTTTAGCCCAAAGTTTAAGTGATATTTTAGAAGAAGGGGATGAAATTATTACATCACAATTAGAACACAATTCTTCTGTATTACCTTGGTTGCAACAAGAAAAAATTAAAAAAGCAAAAATTGTTTTTGTTCCTTTAAATGAAAATAATAAAATAACTGTTGAAAATTTCGCTAAAGTATTAACCGCTAAAACAAAAGTAGTTGCTTTAACTCATATTTCTAATGTATTAGGATACCAAACACCTATTAAAGAAATAACTGTTCTAGCACATCAAAAAAATGCTTTAGTCATTTTAGATGCTGCTCAATCTGTAGGACATTTACCTATAGATGTAAAAACTTTAGATATTGATTTTTTAGCTTTTTCTTCGCATAAATTATATGGTCCTTTTGGAGTTGGTATTTTATTCGGTAAAAACCATCTTTTAAAAAAATTAAAGCCGACTTTTTTTGGCGGCAGTTCAATTAAAGAATTTTCAACTACACATATTTGTTTTAATGATTCTCCTTATAAATTTGAACCCGGAACATTTAATATTGCTGATATTATCGGATTCAAAAAAGCTTTAGAATTTATTGAAGAAATTGGTTTTAACAATATCGAAAAACAAGAACAAAAAATTTATCAAAAAATTATGAAAGAATTAAAAAAATTCGATCAAATAACCATTTATAATCCTCAAGCTTTCAACATTATTGCTTTTAATTTTAATAACATTCATGCACACGATGTCGAAATTTTTTTAGCTCAAAAAAATATTTATGTTAGAACAGGAAAATGTTGTGCTTTTTTAATCACCGAAAAATTAAAACAAACAAGCATAATAAGAATTTCAATAGGAATACATAACAATGAAAAAGACGTGGTTTTATTAATCGAAAATTTGAAAAAAGTAAAAGAGTTTTTTACGTCATTTGAACAAAAACAAAAGGTATTAAGATGATGGAAATAAATCAATTATATCGCGATATCATTATGAAACATTATCAAAATCCACAAAATTGGGGTTTATCCGAAGATAAGGATTTTATTAGTTTAACTCATAAAAATACTTCTTGTGGAGATTCTATTGTTTTACAAATTAAAATCATCAACCACAAAATACAAGATATTAGATATGAAACCCAATCTTGTGCTATTTGTCGTGCTTCAGCAAGTTTGATGTCTATTTATTTTAAAAATCTTGAAATTTCTGAAAGTTTAGATAAAATAGATATTTTTTTAGCTATGATCAACAATCAACCTTCAAATGAAGAAAAAATAGAACAAGATTTATTATTATTTAAACATTTTACTAATTTCCCAGGAAGAATAATTTGTATTGCCCTCCCATGGCAAGCTTTAAAAAAAATAATTAACAAACACAATTAATATATATAAAAAAGACCAATTTAAATTGGTCTTTTTTATATATATTAATTAAATTCAAAACCTTGAAATTCCTAATTTTTTTTGAACTTCTTTAATTTTTTGAATCGCTATAAAACGAGCTTTTTGAGCACCTTGATTTAAAATCAAATCTAATTGTGGACTATCTATGAAATGATAAAATTTTTGTTGCAAAGGAATAACAATATTCATTATCGCTTCATAAACTTTATTTTTTAAATTTTTATAAGATAATAATTGAAATTTTTTTTCACTTTCAAAAATGCTGATTTGTTTTAAAGAAGCATAAATGTTTAAAAGATTTGAAATACCTGGTTTATTTTGGGGATCATATTTGATAACTCTTTCAGAATCAGTCACAGCTTGATCTATTTTTTTCTTGATTATTTCAGGTTTATCTAAAAGTAAAATATAATTTTTATTATTATTTATATCACTTTTACTCATTTTTTTTAAAGGATTTTGTAAAGATTTAATTTTTCCACCTAAAGGATTAAAAAAAGCTTTTGGAATGGTAAAAGTGTTGCCATATAAATTATTAAATCTAGTAGCTAAGTTTTGGGTTAATTCTAAATGCTGTTTTTGATCTTTACCAATAGCAACTAAATTAGCGTCATAAATTAAAATATCCGCCGCCATTAATGTAGGATAAGTGAATAATGATGTTCTAATGCCATCTGGATTTATTTTACTTTTTTCTTTATATTGTATCATTCTTTGAAGTTCGTTAAAGTAAGATTGACATTCTAAAAGATAACCTAAATATGAATGCTCGATAACTTCTGATTGAATAAATAAGTTGATTTTATCAACATCTAACCCTGTTGCTAAATAAAGAGCAGCTACTTCTTTAATTTTTTTTTTAAGTTTTTGTGGATCTTGGTAAAAAGTAAGAGCGTGTAAATCAGCTATAAAAAGATAAAAATCAAAATTTTTTAATTTTTTTTGCAAATCAAGCAAAGGTTGCAACACGCCAATATAATTACCTAAAGTTAAATTTCCTGTTGGTTTAATCCCTGCAACTAATTTTTTTTTTAGGGTCAACTTTTATTCTCCTTTTAAGGTTTTTGAAAAAAATGCTATTATGTTTTATTCATTTTTAATTTTTTGTTTTTTTCACTAAATAAATTAACAAAAGTAATCCTTTTTGAATCACCATATCACAAGGAATCTAAAAGATGCTCTTTAGTAATTTGTTCAAAAATAGTTTTATTGATTTTAGAACGAATACGGAAATCATCTTTGGTAAAAAGCTTTTCTTTACGTGCTTCGATAATTTTATTAGCTGCGATATTGCCTAAACCATCAAGGGCAAGCAAAGGCATTCTTAAATAGTTATTATTTTCTATTTTAAAAATACTAATATCAGATTTATTAAAATCAACACTTAAAAATTTAAAACCACGTTGTAACATTTCTTTAGCTATTTTTAATGTATTAATTAAATTTTCATCTTTAGCTTTTATTTTTTTGCTAGCTTTTATTTTATTTAATTTTTCTATTTTTTCTTCAATTAAGGAAACATCATTGCTAACCATGGTTTGATGATCAAATTGTTCAGAGCGTTTAGAAAAATAGCCACTATAAAAAATCAAAGGAGCATAAACTTTAAACCAAGAAATTCTTAAGGCCATAATCACATAAGCGGTGGCATGAGCTTTAGGGAATAAATATTTAATTCTAAAAGCTGATTCAATATACCAATCTTCAATAATACCTTGCATTTCATTTTGATAAATTTGCCATGTTTTAAAATCATTTTGTGGTTTCCCTTTGCGAATAAATTCCATAATATTAAAAGCTTTTAAAGGTTCGATTCCTTTTTCTTGTAATTGCAACATAATATCATCACGACAACCAATAATATCATTAAAGGAAATATTTTTATCTCGGTATATCCCAAAATCACCTGTTTTATTAATAGCATCTTTTGCATTTTGATGCCAAACATCAGTTCCATGAGAAAGTCCTGAAATTTTAACTAAAGCAGCAAAATTAATTTTAATAGGTGTCTTGTTATTGTTTTTTATATCTTTTAACATTTGCTTAACAAAGAAAGTTCCAAATTCTGGAATCCCCAAAGAATCAACAATAATGTTGTTTTGTTGATGTGTATTAATAATAAAATCATTAGAAAATAATTTATATATTTGAGGATCATCTAAAGGAATATCTTGGACTCTTTGAAAAGGGAAATTGTTAGGATCTTGTTTGACATAATCCATTAAAAATTTAATCATCATAGGATCATCATGTCCTAAAATATCTAATTTAAAAAGATTTTGTTCAAAAGAATGATAATCAAAATGTGTAGTTTTCCATTGTGAGGCAGTATCATTAGCTGGATATTGGATTGGTGTAATTTCATAAATACTATGTCCAGGTGGAACAATCACTATTCCCCCTGGGTGTTGCCCTGTTGAGCGTTTTACGCCTTCGATTTTATTAGCAATTTGAGATATTTTATGTTTACGCCATTTAAAAGATTTATTTTCTAAAAATCCCATCACATAACCATAAGCATTTCGATTAGCAACAGTTTGGATTGTTCCAACTCGGAAAGCATAATTTTCGCCAATTAAATATTTAATATAATTATGAGCTTTACTTTGATAATCTCCTGCAAAATTTAGATCAATATCAGGAGTTTTATTTCCTTCAAAACCTAAAAAAGTTTCAAAAGGGATATCATGCCCATCTTTTTGAAACACGGTTTGACATGCAGGACAATTTCTGTTTTCTAAATCATACCCTGAAAAAACTTTGTCTAAAGATTCATAATAACTTTCATCTTTAGGGACTCCATATTTAGCTTTTTCTTCTGGTTTCATTTTCATAATGGTATAACAACATTGAGGACAACGATAATGAGGTTTTAAGGGGTTAATTTCGGTTATTTCTAACATAGTTGCTACTAAAGAAGAGCCAATAGAACCTCTAGATCCTACTAAATAACCATCTTCTAAAGATTTCTTTACTAATAAATGAGACAAATAGTAAATTGGAGCAATTTCTTGATTACTTGTAGGATTGTTATCATTTCCTAAAATACTTTTTAATTCTTGTTGCAATCTTTTTTGAATCAAAGGATGAGGATTGCAACCGTATAATTGTTTAACTTTTGCCATTACTAAATTTTTAACTTCTTTTTTAATGCTTGGTATTTTTAAAATATGTTCAAAAATATTATCTTGCAAAGAAAGAAGCTTGTCATTAAAGGCTTCAACTCTTTCAATTTTATCGTTAAGCAAATGAGTATTACCAATAATAATTTCATAAGCTAAATCATTATTTTGCAAAAACTTAAAAGCATCAAACATTTCGGAAGTAGTTAAAAGATGATTATCTGGCAAACAATTATTACTATATTTAGATAATTTATGTAAACCACCACCTACTAATTTAGCACTAATATAAATTTCACGATAATCTTTTTCCCAAGGATTAAGATAATGAACGTCTCCTGTGGCAATAATTAATTTTCCTTGTTTTTTAGTTTCTTCAATAATTTTAATCAAAGTTGTTTCAATAATTTGTTGACCTTTAGAACCTAATTCATGAATTAAATGTTTATAGGCTTGTGGGGGTTGAACTTCGATATAATCATAAAAAGCAATAGCTTGTTTTAAATTATCAATATTAGAATTTAAAGCAATTTCAAAAATATTACTATTATAACAACCACTACCTACTAAAAGCCCTTCGCGATATTTTGCTAAAACAGACTTTGAAACACGAGAGGTTTTGTGAAAATTATCAGTTAAAGCATTACTTAACAATTCAAATAAATGGCGATAACCTTTTTGATTGGCTACTAAAATATTAATATGATAAGGTCTTTCATATTTAGGATCAACAGGATCTTGTAAATCAAAAAAATTAGTAATTACCACATTTTGAGGGTCTTTTTTAGGATCACTCAATTGGTTAATCATTTTAATAAAAACTTCAGCTGTAGCTTTAGCATCAGACAAAGCTCGATGATGACTTTCCATTTTAACTTTGAAAACTTGAGCTAATCTTTTTAAAGTAAAATATTTTAAAAATTTACTAAAATAGCTTTGTGATAAACCCATAGTATCAATAACTGGCTGAGGTTTAAATGATAAATTCAATTTTTTCATTTTTTCTTTTAAAAAATTCATATCAAAATTACTATTATGAGCAACTAAAACACAATTTTTAATAAATTGTAAAAAATTAGGAAGCACTTGATCAATAGTTGGTTGTCCCACTAACATTTCGTCTGTAATATTGGTAATATCGATAATAGTAGGAGTTAATTTTTCTTGCGGATCAATAAAAGCTTCGAATTCTGCTATTTTTTGTCCTCGATATATTTTAACTCCAGCGATCTCAATTATTTTATCACGAACACTAGAAAAACCAGTTGTTTCCAAGTCAAAAACAACATAAGTAGCTTCTTGTAAATTAAAATCATAAGTTAATTTATCTTCTACTTGATTAGTAATATAAAGAGGTTTTTCTTTGATAAAATCAATTTCTAAACCATAAATAGGTTTTATTTTTTTATTTTTTGAAAATTTATAAATCTCAGGATAAGCATAAATACCACTATGATCTGTGAAAGCAATAGCCTTATGACCCCATGATTCAGCTATTTGTAAATATTCTTTAGCGCTATTAATAGCATCTAGATTAGACATTTTAGTATGAACGTGAAATTCAATTCTTTTTTCACCATAAACACCATGATCTTGTCTAATAGGGAATAAAGTTTCACTAGAAGATAAAATTTCATATTCTTGAATCATTAAATGAACATCATCCCAAAAACTATATTCCATTTTAGCTTTTATTTTAAATAATTGTCCAGTTTGTAAATTTTGATTAAGCAATTGCTCTTTTTCTAATTTATCTATTCTTTTTTTAACTAAAATAGCATCTCTATCTTCTATTGAAAAACCGTGATTTTCTTCTAAAACACAACTGAAAAAAAATTGTGGATTTGCTTTATTTTTAGAATATTTGCGAAAATTAATTTCTTTAATGTCTTGTGATAAATATCCTTGAAAAATAATACAAATATTAGGATTTTGTTCGTTAAATTCATCAAATTCTTGTTTGTTTTTGGGAAGGTCTTTAATTTGATAATTTTTATATATATTGCAATCATTATTAAAAGATTTTTGATATTTACTTGGTGATTTCATGTTAAATTCGTTTTTTGCTACTTTTGATGATGTAAAAGTTTCTTGCTGATTAACTTTTAGTTTATTTATATGATATGATAATTGATTTTTAGAAATTGGTGTAATTTGATGATTTTTTTCTACTATCACTTTATTTTTTAAGCCATAAAAACATGCCAAAAAATCTTTTAAAAGAGGTATTTTTTCTTTAGCAACCCAAAAAGACTCAGAATCAACAGCAATAATAAACTGTTCATCACAAAAACTAATTTGATAATTGCTACAATCAAAAAAATCTAAATCTAAATATTTTTCTTTTAATTTAGCTTGTGATATCATATAACGATAATAACTAGGTCCTAAAGAGGTTAAATAATCTAATTTTTCAAAATTTAAGTAGTATTCAATATTAATAATTTCAATATCAATGTTTTTAACATCAATTCTTTCTTGTGCTTTTTTTTGATATTTTGTTTGCAAAAATTGAGTTAACTCTTCTAAAAAAGTTGATAAATCAGAAATTAAAGGTAAATGTTGAAAACTAATGTGTATTCTCCATGTATTTTCTTTATCCAAGACGAATACTTTTTTTAATTGAAGTTTTTGAAAATAATTTTTATTAAATCCTTTTTCCTTTATAAATTGTTCGAATGTGTTGATAAACATATCAAGTACCACCTAATTTTAATTGGATCAAAAAAAATTTAAAGATAAAATTAAAAGAATGTTTGATTTAAAAGAAATAAAACAAATAAAAAACCACGTGAGGTTTCCATGTAGTTTTTTATTTGTTATTTCATAAGTATAATAATTGAAATTATGGTACTGATGGTCGGACTTGAACCGACATGAGGGTTACTCGTTTGATTTTGAGTCAAGTGCGTCTACCATTCCGCCACATCAGCTTCAAAAATAATAAAAAATCATACTTATATAGTATATCAAGAATTTTAATTTATAGAATGTTTTTTTATTTAAATAAAAGATATTTTTTGTTTTTTTAAAAACAAAGTGATGTTATCTAATATAATTAACTACATATTTTCTAAAAAAGGAACTCCTAAAATGTTTAAACTTTCTTGAATAACAACCAAAACATCCTTAATTAATAAAAGGTTAGTATTTTTAATATTTTCGTTAGTAGTTAAAATTTTTTCGTGCGAATATAAAAAATTAACATTTTGAGTTAATTTAATAATATATCTTGCTAAAATACTAGGCATTTTTTCTTGTTGACTTTTTTTCAAAATAATAGGGAAATGATCTAATAACTTAATTAATACAAAATAGTGATTTTGTTGATAGATACTTGGATCAATTAAATTAAGATCAATAATTTCTTTTTGTAAAAGTGAATTTAAACGAGTAGCTGTATATTGTAAATAAAGGCCTGTTTGTCCTTTAAATTGTAAAATATTTTGAAGGTTAAAATCAATATCTAAATGACGATCATTTTTAAGATCATTAAAAATGATAGCTCCAACAGCTATTTTTTGAGCAGTTTCATCAATATTAACTAAATTAGGATTTTTTTCTTGAATAATTTTTTTAGCTAAAACAGTTGCTTCTTGAATAACCTTAATCAAAGGAGTAAATTGATGATGTCTAGTTGAAATTTTTTTACCATTCATCAAAACTAAACCAAAATTAATATTTTCAATTGTAATATCTTGATATCCCATTTTTTTAACAACTTGACCCAATTGTTTAAAATAAAGTTTTTGTTCGTTTCCTACAACATATAAAATACTTTGACAATTATAAGTATCATAACGATATTTAAAAGCAGTTAAGTCGCGTGTTAAATATAAAGTACTACCATTAGTTTTTTTAACTAATCCAGGAGGTAATTGGTCTAATTCTATTAAAAGAACTTGGTCTTCTTGTTTTAAAAGTTTTTTTTGTTGCAATTCTTCAAAAAGATCATCAATTTTATCATTATAAAATGACTCTCCTAATAAAAAATCAAAAGAAATATCTAAAATATTATATATTTTATAAAATTCTTGTAAAGAAACTTCGCGAAACCAACTCCATAATGCTAAATACTTAGGATTTTGTTTTTCCAATTGTAAAAAAGCATCAATGGCTTGATCATTTAAAATTTTATCTTCTTGGACTTTTTCATGAAATAAAACATAAAGTTTTTGCAATTCATTAATAGGATCTTTAGCGATTTTTTCTTTATCTCCCCATAGTTGATATGCTACAATCATTTTTCCAAATTGAGTTCCCCAATCTCCTAAATGATTAACCCCTATTACTTGAAACCCTAATTTTTGATAAAGCTTTTTTAAAGTGTTGCCGATAACAGTAGAACGAAGGTGACCAACAGAAAAATTTTTAGCAATATTAGGAGAAGAATAATCAATAACTACTGTTTGATGATTAGGTTTTTGGTTACCATAATTATGTTGTAATTGGTTAATATGTAATAAAATCTTTTGTGATAAAAGTATTCTTTGAAGTTTAATATTTAAAAACCCATTTAAAAACATTATTTTTTCTATTTCTAAAATAGTAGTTAATTTTTTTTCAATATTTTTAAAAATAAAAAAAAGATTAGTTTGATTTTTTTTGGCGTACATAAATAAAGGAAGGGAGAAATCAAAGCTTAAATTCTCGATTTGATCTTTTAAATTAACTTTTTGGTTTAAAATTGTTTCAATAACATTTTCTATTTTAATTTTGATGGTTTCCAAAAACAATTTGATAGTTCTCCTTATTTATTGTTTGTTTTTTGTTTAACCTTAACTTAAAAGATTATAAAGATATTATAGCATTTTTTTAATGTTTTTAAGATTGTTTTTTTGTTTGTTAATAAATTTGCTTGTGTTTGCGTGCTTTAATTACCAAAATAGTTATTTAATTTCGTGTACCTTTAATTATCTTTTTTAAATTTATTACTTATTGTTTAATCACTTTCTAAACTAAAGCTTAAAATATTACAACAAGCTTAAAAAAATAAACAAGATTAACTCATTTGCTGAAGTTAATTTTGTTAATTTGTACAATATTGAAAAATTAAAAATAGATAATAATTAAGTTCCAAATAAAATCATAATTAAATAACAATTAAACGTAAAATCAAAATACTCTTTTAATAGTAATTTATTTTCAATCTAATTTTTTATTATTAAAATCATTAATATCATTAACAAAAATTAATATAACCTAAATTAATAATTTCTTTCTATAATAAAGTTTGTGCAATAATTGGTGAATAAAGTTTGATTAACTTTAATAATTTGTTGTGCTTCTGAAAATAATAAAGTTTTAAGTAGCCAAGAATTAATTGAGCAATTATTTTATAGTATGATTCAAATAATCAAAAAGATCATTAAAAATTAATTGTTCTGCCGCTTTACCTCACAAATAATAAGTAATTATGCCTAATTTTTTTTTATAAAGAAGTTAAGATTAAAATTTTGTTATAAACAATGACTATGATAATCTTTTTGAATTTTATTACTATCGCAAGTAAATTCTTTTAACTTAGGGGGCTAAAGGAACTTTTAAATTAATAATAGCCATTCTTGCTTCATGATAAGAAATTATTTTTTGTTCTTTTAAAGAATGCTTAGATTATTTAGGATTAAACCCCATTAACAAACGATTAAGAGTTTGTTCTAAGTTCTTTTCATCAATAAATTTTTATTTTAAACAAAGAGTTAAAATAAATGCTTCATTTAAAATAGAGGCTAATTGATCATCATTGAGTCCTTGTATTTGGTGGTCCAAATGGGAAAAATAAAATTCTTAGCTATCTTTTTGTTTTGTGTATGCAGAGTTAAAATAGCTTTTCGTGATTCTAAATTAGGTAAATTAATTTAATATGCGATCAAATCTACCAGGTCATAGTAAAGCAAGATTTAGAATATCAATTATATTAGTAGCTGCTATTATAACAATTTGTTTTAATGGATTAAAGCTATTTATTTCAGTTAATAATTGATTTAAAGTTTGATCTTTTTCTTTATTGACCACTGGTAAACTGATTCCTCTTTTAGCCCCTAAAATATCAATTTTATCAATAAATAAAATACAAGGAGTATTATTTTTATTAATTTCTTGAAATAAATTTCTAATACTAGATGCTTCAAGACCAACATAAATTTCAACAAATTAAGATCCAGAGAAAGAATAAAAGGGTAATTAACTTTTTTATTAGCTAAAGCTTGTGATAAAAGAGTTTTTCCTGTTCCAAGAAGTCCTTCAAATAAAATAACTTTAGGAATAGTTAAACCTATGTTTTAATGTTTTTGAGGTTGCTTTAAAAAATCGATAAATTCTTGAATTTCTATTTTTTCGGCAGTTAAACCTGCAATATGATCAAAAGTCATATTAGAATTTTTTTGATTTTGATAAAGATGATGAGAAAAGCGGTTTTTATAATGGAATAAAATTTTACCAAGATTATATGCTACATAAAACATAAAAATAAAAGAAGATAAAACTCTATGATCTATATAAATATTTGATAAAAAGTAAAGATTAAAGGTTAAAAAACAAGATAAAAAAAGTATAAAATAGCAATATTAAGAAAAGACTAATTTCACCAATAATTAAACTTTTTTTAAACTATACCAAAAATCTAATTTATTTAAAAGATGACGATTAATTAGATAAAGAATAGTTCCTATGATTAAATTATTAATGATAACAGATAATACACTATAAATCACATTAATAATAAAACTATAACTGTTTGAAAAGAAATATGTAACTAAATTTTGAGTTTGATGTTCTAAAAAATGTTCCTTTATTAAATTAATAAATAACATACTTGATATAATTTGAACTATACTTATAATTGATAAAGTTATTATTAAAGAAAAGCTAGTAAATAATTTCTTTGTTTCTTTTTGATAAAAAAAACCAGAAAAAGAACAAATAAGATAAGGGATAAAAAATCGATAACAAAAGATTAAATATGAAGAATATTGATGATGTTCTTCATGAGAATGAATATGAGAATTAATTAATAATTCCATTATAAAATATTCAAAAGCATAATGAATTAATAAATAAGTTAAACTAGCACAAAAACTGTATTTAAAGCCAAAAAGAAAACCAATTAAAATAATAAAGACTAATTCAATTTTAAACAAAGAATAATCACAAGGAGAATTTAAGTTAATAGTATAACGGGATATTATTTCAACAAAGAAAGCTAAAAATAATAAAAATGATGTTGTAATAATTTTTTTTAAAATATTTTTTTGATTTTGTAACATGAAAATATTCCTTTATATTATGTCTATTAGTTGATTAAGAAGATGCTTAATAAGTAATTACTAATTTATAACTGTTTATATAAGTATAACTATTTATAACTTTAATAATTATTAATTGATATCCCTAATAACTTAATTGTTCTTCTAAGATTCCTTCTTGTAATAACATTAAAAAATCTTCATTAGTAGCATTAAAAATGTAATCTTTAATATCTTGTTTTAATAAAACTTCTTTTAAAGATTTAGTTTGATAAGAGGTACCTTTAAAAGATTGACAAAAGAGAAATAAATTATCTTCTTTATGAAAAAAATCACCAATTAAATAGATATCTTCTATTTTACCAAAACGTAAATCTAAAAAGATTTCTAAATTTCCCCAAGAAAAACGTTTTTTAAGTATTTTAGTATGATGTGGTTGAGTTTGAAAAAGAAATTCAGAAGAACTATATCTTAAAGCTTTTTTTGTTAATAATACTTCTTCTTTTTGACTAAGATAATAAGTTTTAATAGTTAATCCTTGAATAAGGTATTGCATTAAGTCATCTTGAGTCATACCAGAAGGAAGATAATTTTTAATATTAACCACTCTTGAACGAACACTTTTAATTCCTTTAGAAATTAATTTTTGATCATTAGGAGTAATCACATTTACCATAGTGTTAAAATCACAATTATAAAGGAGGGTTCCATGAGTAACCATGCCATTTTTAGTTTGTCTAAAAGCATTCCCAGATATTTTTTTACCTTCTAATAAAATATCATTACGACCACTAAAAGAAGCATTAAGTCCTAATTTATTTAAAAGAGTAACAATCTTTAATAAATATGGTTTAAAGTTAAAATTATCACTTCGTGGAACAATCATACTAAAAAGAGGAGTTTGAGGATCATTATAAACACATCCTCCCCCAGTAGGTCTTCTAAATAAAGCAAGATTATTATTTTTAAGATATTCTAAATTAACTTCATTTTCAATAATTTGATTTTTACCTACTACAACCCCTTTAATTTTCCAAATAAAGAAATAACTTTCTTCTTTATTCTTTTTTAATAAATAATCAAGAGCATATTGTTCTAAAGCATAATAAAAATAAGGTTTTAAATCACAAACATGATTCATTTGAATTAAAGTCATCATATCATTATCTTTCTATTATTATTTTATTAATTACTATCCTTCACTCTTATTATAACATTTATGGTAATTAATAAAATAATAATAAAATCACTTAAAAAGTGATTTTATCATATAAATATTTTATCTTAAGATTTTAAATATTTATTAGTTAAATATTTTAAAAAAATTTATGATTTAATTTCAGAAAAACCAGTTGCTTGTAATAATAAATCTTTACTTTGATAAAAAGAACCATAATTTCTTAAATTAGTATTTAAATAATCATTAATTTTAGAAAATTACCTTATTTTAAATCATCATTTAAAGAAGATATGATATGTGTTTTAATTTATCCATAGTCGTTGATGCAATAATCATTCTATTTAAATAACTAAGGAAATAACCAAAATTACCACAAGTGAGGTGTTCCAAAAGTTTAGACACTTTTTACTTTTTAAAAATTCTTTAAGACTAATGATTAAGTCATTAGTCTTTTTTCTTTTCAAAGACTAAAATAATTTTCATAGCAAGAATTATTTAAAGAATTTTTAAAAAGTAAAAAGAATTTAGAAATTCGTAATCAATTAATCAATTTACATTTACTGTTAGTAAATAAGATAGTAAACAGATTTAAATATTATCCGCATGTCCTTCAAAAAGATGATTTATACCAAAGAAGGAATATTAGGTTTAATCAAAACCTTAAATAATTATCAAGATTTAGGATATGACTTTATCTCTTATGCAACACCAACTATCAAATCAGAAATCAATGAACTGATAAGAAAAAGTCACTCCCCTTCGATCCCTCAAAAAACTCATAAAGCCAATAACACTTCTTTTCAAGAAGAAAAACACGTTTTGGCATTATCAAATTCCTAATCCTCATCAATTGTGGTTAAAACAAGTTAATCACAAACACTTTTTAAATAAACTCAAAACCAAACTAAGCCAAAACGAATTTAATATCATTAGATTAAGTTTTGGCATTCCTTTAGGAAATATTAATGAAGAATATCAACCTAGTTATTCCAATCAAGAAATAGATTATGCATTTAATTTAACTTTAAGAAAAGTAGAAAATATTAAAAAAATAGCTATCAATAAATTGAAATGATTGGGATATTAAGTTCGCTTACTAGTTTTTTAAGTTCTCTTGAAATTACTGCGATTGCTTGATAGGTATTAAAATTTTGGTCTTCTTTTAATAAATGCAGATAATCAATAAAGACAACATCAAGTCCTTTAGTGTATTTCATTTGACGACATTTAGTTTTGACATCTTCAATTTTGTTATTTCTATCATCATCAATAAAAACATCAAT
>NZ_JAGVRH010000008.1 GCF_018274325.1 'Fragaria x ananassa' phyllody phytoplasma
GGTGCTGGTGCAGTTATTATTGCTGCTGTTGCTTTCCCTCCTATCTTTGCATCTTTGGGTGCATCTTTGGGTCAAATAGCAGCTCCTATGGCTTTTTTTATTAATTTAAGATTAAGAAAGGAGAAATAAAAAAGGACCCTAAGTTAATAAGGGCTTATCCAATGTTACCAATAATGCTTGCTCCACTTCTAACATTTATCCTCCTTTTTCAATTTGGGCATAAAAAAAATAGCCAAACTGTTTATTTTTAATCAATAAACAGTTTGGCTATTTTGTTGATTCTTAAATGGTTCCATTTTCATGGAAATTATCAGTTTTTAGATTGTTGCTGTGTCATATTGTTGGATATTATTCTTTATTATGCCATTATTATTATACATTATTACTTGTTTTATTAGTTTTTGTGATTGTGTTCCATCTTTTATGGTAATTGAATATAGCTTGCTGTTATTTTCTCTAGATATGATGATATTACAATTAAACACTTCATCACCACAAACGGAAGGTAATAACAAGGTAAATAAAAGAATTAAAAAAAGAAAAAGTAATTTGTAAAAGTTTAAAATTAGTTTAGAAATAATTAATTTTTTTTTGACATTTTATTTATTTGTTTTCTTCTTTATTATTTAGGTTGTTAATTCTCTTTTAAAAAAATAATCATTTATAATTAAAAAAAAAAAAAACAAGTTTTATGCTCAAAATTAATATTTATTTACCTTTTACTATTAATAATAATTATGTTAATATTTAAAAATTAATTAATTATATTAAATATAATTACCTTTTGTATCATTTAAACATTTTATTGAATTTGTTTTGATATAATAATAAGTAAGAATATTTAATCATTATTTATTAATAAAATAATCAAAGTAATAATTATTAATTGAAAAGAATTTTATTATTTTAAGGAAATAAAAAGAAAGAAAAAGCAAATATGTTTCGTAAAATTAAAGGTACTTCTGATTTCTTACCAGAACAAATAAGATGTTGGCAAAAAGTGGAAACTCATATTCGTCATCTTTTTACAAAATATCATTTGCAAGAAATAAGAACTCCTATTATTGAATATCAAGGTGTTTTTAAACGTGCTGCCCAACATTCAGAAATGGTTTCCAAAGAAACTTATTCTTTTCTTGATAAAAAAAAGCGTTGGTTAACTTTAAGGCCAGAAGGAACTGCTGGAATAGTACGTAGTTATGTTGAAAATAAATTAGATAAAACATCACAATTATATAAGTTTTTTTATTGTGGTCCTTGTTTTCGTTATGAAAGGCCTCAAAAAGGACGTTATCGACAATTTCATCAAATGGGAGTAGAAATGTTAGGTTTAAGTTCTCCTTTTTTAGATATAGAAGTGGTTGTTTTAGCTTATGAAACTCTTAAATCTTTAAGAATTAATAATCTTAAAGTTAACATTAATTCTTTAGGAGATCAAAACAGTTATCATAATTATCTTAAAGTTTTTCAAAATTATTTACAAAATAAGTATCATCATTTATGTTCTTTATGTCAGAAAAGAATGCATAAAAATATTTTACGAATTTGGGATTGTAAGGTTTGTTGCTGTAAACCTTTTTTAAAAGAAGCTCCTAAAATGTTTAATTATCTTACTAAAGAAGCTAAAAAGAGGTTTTTAAAAGTACTTGATGGCTTAAAGATGAGTCAAGTTAATTTTGAAATTTGTCATAATTTAGTAAGAGGGTTAGATTATTATACTCACACTGTTTTTGAAATAGTAGTTGTTAATAACGATCATCAAGAGGTTTTAGGCGGCGGCGGTTGTTATGATCATTTAGTATCTAGTTTTAATGGTGATCAAACTCCAGGAATAGGATTTGCTTTTGGGATGGAAAGAATTATGTTAGCTTTAACCCAAACATCTTTTTGTCAACCAGATCAATGTTTTTCTTTGGATATCTTTTTACTATTCTTAGAACCTTGTTTTTTTGATCAAGCTTTTGTTTTAGCCCAAACTTTACGTCATCAAGGATTTAAAACTGATCTTAATTATGTTTTTCTTCCTTTTACTAAAGGTTTAAAACAGGCTTTTAAAACCAATCCACGTTATCTTCTTATTTTAGGAGAACAAGAATTTATGAATGAACAAATTACTATTAAAAATAACGTTACTAAAAAGCAAGCAACTATCCTTCAAAAAAATGTTGTTCTTTATTTAAAACAACAAAACAAGGAGTGTAATTAAAACAAATGAAAAGCAAATATAGTCATCCAAATAATCAATTAAATATTCGTAATATTGGCGAACAGGTTTTTTTAAAAGGTTGGATTTTTCATAAAAGAAATTTTAGGAAAACTCTTTTTTTAGATTTACGTGATGTTTCTGGGGTAGTACAATTATTAATTAAAAATGAACATCCTCAATATGAGCAAATGCTAAATCTTAAATTAGAAACTGTAATTGAAATTAAAGGTTTAGTAGTTGAAAGAAGCAACAAAAACCCTAATATGTTAACAGGTGAGATTGAAGTGTTAGTTTCAACTTGTGATATTTTAAATGAAGCCCAAATCCTTCCTTTAAATGTTTTTCAAAGTCAAACTAGCTTGGAAGAAACAAGATTAAAATATCGTTATTTAGATTTACGTAATCCTGAAGTAAAACATTTTTTAATCCAAAAACACTATATTACTCAAAGTATTCGTCAAACTCTTTTAAAAAATGATTTTTTCGAATTAGAAACTCCTATTTTATCCAAATCAACTCCTGAAGGAGCGAGAGATTATTTAGTTCCTTCACGTATTTATCCTGGTAAATTTTATGCTTTACCACAATCACCACAACTGTTTAAACAACTGTATATGATTGCTGGTTTTGAAAAATATTTTCAAATAGCTCGTTGTTTCCGTGATGAGGATTTAAGGGCTGATCGCCAACCTGAATTTACTCAAATTGATTTTGAATTATCTTTTTGTTCCCAAGAAGAGATTATGAAGTTAACAGAAGAAATTATAGTTAATTTATTTGATCACATTTGGCATCAAAAATTACCTTATCCTTTTATAAAATTAACTTATCAAAAAGCTTTAGAACTTTATGGAACTGATAAACCAGATCTTAGAAATCCTTTAAAAATTAATAACTTTAAGCCTTTTTTTAATAAAGATGCTTGGGATAATAAATTTTTTTTCAATAATTTGGTTAAAGGGTTTAAAGTGGCTACTAGTCCTTTATTAACAAGACGTAAAATAAGCGAATATCAACTTTTTTTTGATCGTGGTTTTGGTTTAAAATTATTCACTTTTAATAAAAAAAATGATAAAATTATAGGTGGAATATCTCAATTTATCAAGGATGATTCTTTTTTAAATAACAAAGAAACCTGTTTTTTAGTTTCTGGTGAAAAAGAAAAAATTAAGCAAGCGTTAGGTATTTTTAGAAATAAATTAGCTATTGATTTAGATTTAATTGATCATCAAAAAGAAGCTTTATTGTGGATCGTTGATTTCCCTTTATTTGAATCTCAAAAGTCCAACCAATCTAACATTAATAGTGATAGGCTTTATTCTCTACATCATCCTTTTACTGCTCCTTGTGACCTTAAAGTGTTACAAAAAGAACCTCAGCAAGCTTTAGCCATGGCTTATGATTTAGTGTGGAATGGTTATGAGGTGGGAGGCGGTTCTTTAAGAATCAACAATTCTCAAACCCAAGCTATTATCTTTAAACTTTTAGGCTTTGATCAAGAAGAAACAACAAAACGTTTTGGTTTTTTAATGGAGGCTTTACAATATGGAACTCCGCCTCATGGTGGATTGGCTTTAGGACTTGATCGTTTGGTAATGTTATTTACTAAAACTAATAATATTCGTGATGTAATTGCTTTCCCCAAAACACAAAATGCTAAAGATTTAATGTTAGAAGCCCCTAGTTTAGTTGATGATGAACAATTAAAGACTTTAAAAATTAAAATTTAAGCTATCAAATTTAACATATGAAGCAATATGAATCGTATTAAAGTTAGAGAGGGTATTTAATGAGTTAATATGAAACTATCTTTAAAATTAGATCTTAAAACGACTTATATTATTGCTGTTTCAGGTGGGGTTGATTCGATGGTTTTATTAGATTTTTTACGGTCACAAAATATTACTTTAAAGGTAGTTAACTTTAATCATTTAATGCGCCAAGAAGCTTTGGAAGATAAACAGTTAGTACAAAGTTATTGTGTGAATCACAATATCCCTTTCCATTATTTTAAACTTCACCTAAATAAAGCAAATTTTCAAAATAAAGCACGTTTATTAAGACAAGCTAAATTACAACAAGTAGCACGCTTTTATCATTCTTCCAAAATTATAACAGCACATCATTTAGATGATTTGGCAGAAACTATTTTAATGAAATTGAGTCGTGGTAGTACTTTGTTAGGTTATAGTGGGATGCAACCACAACTATTCATTAATAAGTTTGTTTTTTTAAAACCTTTTTTATATACGACTAAAAAAGAAATTATGGCTTATGCTAAAACTTATCAAGTAACTTTTTTAAAAGATAAAACTAATCAAGAAACTATTTATCAAAGAAATCATATAAGACATCATGTCATTCCTTATTTACAAGAAAAAACTGCTTTTTTAGCTAATGTGAAACGTTTTTCTTGTCAACTTTTAGAAACACATCATTTTATTAGAAAAACTACTCTTGCTTTTATTAAAGAAAAACAATTAAATCAAAGCTCAAATCCACAAAATAACACAAACTCATCTTTTTTTGAACTTAAATCCCTTTTACTGCTTGATATAGTTATTCAACAAGATATTATTCTTTTTTTATTAGAACAAGCTAATCTTAATAAAAATTTTGGTTTAATTAAAAGTATAGTTAAAGGATTAAATAACCCCTTTAAACCTAATTTATCTTGGTGTCTTCATTTAGGATTTTGTTTGGTCAAAAGTTATTCTCAGTTTGGATTGATTGCTTGTAATAACTTAAATATAAAGTCAAGTAATAACCTTAAAACCCCTTTACTTGCTGCTTCATTTTGCGCCACCGCTCTTGCTTCCTTTTCTTCCAAAATGCAACCTATTAGTTATGATAGTCACCATATAATGCTTCCTTTAACTATTCGTCATAAAAAAAACGGTGATTTATTAAAATTTAATTTTGGTACTCAAAAATTAAAAACTTTTTTGATTAACCGCAAAATACCATTGTTGCAAAGAAATAATTTGTGGTTAATAGTTGATGCTTCTAATAATATTTTATGGATCCCTAATTTATATATTAATCAAGTTTTAGGGACAAATAAATGTCTTTATTTAGCTTTAAAAGACAATATTTAATAATATTTTATAATAATAATTGATATTTTTATCAATTTAGATTAAGGAAGGTATTTTTATGACTTTTTTAGATAAAATTTTTAAAAAATTTAATATCTATGTTTTATATATTGCCTTAGCTGCAATAATTGTTACTTTTGGTTATTGTTTTTTTACTAAAACAGAAAGTGATGATAAAGGAATTAAAGGATTACAAGAGTTATTAGTGGAAGATCAAGTTAAAAAGATAACTTATGCTCCTCATCCTGCATCTACCTTTATGAATATAACAGTAGTTAAAAAAAATAATAAAAAAATTGATTATTCTCATGTTCCTATGGGTATGTTATTTAATCAAGATGGAACTATTAAGTATCCTACATTGCCAATAAGTTCTACAAGTGTCGAACCTTTTTGGGGTTATGCTCCTGTGATAAATGTTATTTGGTTTTGTTTAAAAATTATTATTATATATTGTTTTTATCTTCTTTTTTCTGATGTGATTGAACAATTTGGTAATGAGATTATAGATAAAAAAGGTAGTAAAAAGCGTAGAGTTGTCCTTAATCAAAAAAGATTTACTTTCCAAGATGTTGCAGGTGCTGATGAAGAAAAAGAAGAAATGTCAGAATTAATTGATTTTCTAAAAAATCCTCGTAAATATGATGCTATGGGTGCAAGAATCCCTAAAGGGGTATTATTGTATGGACCTCCTGGAACAGGAAAAACCTTACTTGCGAAAGCAGTAGCAGGAGAAGCAGGAGTTCCTTTCTTTGCTTCTTCTGGTTCTGATTTTGATGAAGTATATGTTGGTTTAGGAGCATCGCGAGTAAGAGATCTTTTTAAAGAAGCTCAACTCGCAGCTCCATGTATTGTCTTTATTGATGAAATTGAAGCAATTGCTCGCAAAAGAGGAGTTGTTATGACTAGTGGCGGAGGTTCAGAACAAACCTTAAATCAGCTTTTAGTCGAAATGGATGGTTTTAACCAAAAAACAGGTGTTATTGTTATTGCTGCTACTAATCAACCAGAAGCCCTTGATGCAGCTATTTTAAGACCAGGAAGATTTGATCGTCATTTTAATATTTCCTTACCTAATGTAAAAGATCGTGAAGCTATTTTAAAATTACACGCTAGTAATAAAAAGTTAGCTCCTGAAATTAGTTTAGAAGAATTATCTAAACAAACTCCTGGTTTTAGTGGTGCTCAATTAGAAGGAATTTTAAACGAAGCAGCTTTATTAGCTACTCGTAGAAACGCTTCTTTTATTAATAAAAAAGATATTAGTGAGGCTTTAGATAGAGTATTAATGGGTCCTGCCAAAAAATCACGTAAATATATCGATAAAGAAAAACGTATGGTAGCCTATCATGAAGCAGGACATGCTGTTATTGGTATTAAAATGCCTTTTGCTCAAATAGTACAAAAAATTACTATTATTCCTCGTGGAAATGCTGGTGGTTATAACTTAATGTTACCTTTAGAAGAAACTTTCTTTTCATCTAAAAAAACTCTTTTAGCCCAAATTACTTCTTTTTTAGGTGGTAGGGTAGCTGAAGAATTAATGTTTGACGATGTTTCTAGTGGTTCTTTTAATGACTTTAAACATGCTACTCAAATAGCTAAATTAATGGTTACTAAATATGGTATGAGTGATTTAGGACCAGTACAATATTCAGGTAATGATTTTCAAAATGACTTTTCTGATCCCAAAGGGTTAGAAATAGACCAACAAATTCAAAAAATTATTGTTAATTGTTTTCAACAAGCTAAAAAGATTATTGAAGATAATAAAGATTTATTAACCACTATTGCTCAATATTTACTTGAAATCGAAACTCTTACTAAAAAAGATATTGATGAAATTGTTGCAACTAGTAAAATTAGTTGGTGGGAAAAAGAAAAAGAATTAGAAGATTTAAAAGATGCTCCAAAACAAGATGATCAAGATGATCAAAATGATCAAGAAAATGTTTTAGATGTTGATGTTATTAAAGTAGAAAATTCAGAATTTAATAACACCTCCACTCTAACTCCAAATCAAGATCAAAATCATCAAAAATAATTATAATTTTAACTATGCATCTTATTTTAATCCCAAAAAGGTCTTTGATATGATTCTAAAACAAGATTTTATAGTTTTTCAAAACGAATCACTACAACGTTTAGATCATTTTTTAACTATAAAAACAACTTTTAATAAAAGTAAATGTCAACAATTGATTTTATCTAAGCAAGTTTTAGTTAACAATAACCCTTCTAAAAAAAGTTATTTACTTAAAACTGATGATATAGTTACAATTGATGCTTCCCAATCTCCCCCAATTCCTAAAATTCAACAACCTTATAATCTTAATTTAGAAATTATTTATGAAGATTCTTATTTGGCTGTCATTAATAAACCCGCTAATTTAATAGTTCATCCTTCTTTAAGTTTTCAAGGATTAACTTTAGTAAATGGTTTATTGTATCAAATTAAAACTTTAAGTTATTTGGATACTTTAAGACCAGGAATTGTTCATCGATTAGACAAAAATACTACTGGTTTAATGTTAATAGCTAAAAATAATGATGTTAATCAAAAATTACAACAAGCTTTTAAAAATCGTACTATTAAAAAGATTTATCAAACTTTAATTGAAGGTTTTTTAGAAGACCTAGGAACTATTGATTTACCTATTGCAAGGCATCCTCATAATCGTTTAAAAATGACAGTTTTAGCACAAGGTAAAAAAGCTATTACTCATTTTACTACTTTAAAACGGTTTCACAATTATTCTTTGATGGAATGTGTTTTAGAAACAGGAAGAAAACACCAATTAAGAGCTCATTTTGCACACTTAAAACATCCTATTGTAGGAGATCAGCTTTATGGTTCGCAAAGTTATAATAATGATTTAGGTCAGTTTTTACATGCTCAAAAAATAATGATGCAACATCCAATTACTCAGCTAAAAATGGTTTTCGAAGCTCCTCTACCTTTTAATTTTAAACAATTAATTGCTAATTTAGAAAATTAACTGTTAAAAATATAAAAAATAATTAAGGAAATAACTCATATGATTAAGATTAATAATCTTTTCAAAACTTTTATAGTTAATCAAAATCCTGCTCCAGTATTAAAAAATATTACTTTATCAATTACTAAAGGAGAAATTTTTGGCTTGGTCGGTTCATCTGGTTCTGGTAAAACTACTTTATTAAAAATTATTAATGGTTTTTTATTACCAGATAAAAAAATTGATCAAACAATTAACAAAAGTTTTAATCATCTTGAAAGTGCTATGATTTTTCAAAATTTTAATCTTTTGAATAATTTAAATGTATTTGATAATATTGCTTTACCTTTAAAAATTAGAAATGTTACCAAAGATAATATTAAATACAAAGTTAATCAAATGTTAACATTTGTTGGTTTATCCTCTTTTGCTAATTCTTATCCTAAAACCTTATCTGGTGGTCAAAAACAACGGGTTGCAATCGCCAGAGCTTTAGTTTATCGTCCCAAAATTGTATTTTGTGATGAACCTACTTTTGCTCTTGATGAAATTACTAGTCAAGGAATATTAAAATTACTATACCAAATTAATGATCAATTTAAAACAACTATTGTTTTAATATCTCATAATGTTGCCTCTATTAAAACCTTATGTCATCGAGTAGGTATTTTAGAACAAGGAAAATTAAAACAAATTATTGGACAAAAACCTTCTTTGAACTTTCAAGCAACTTCTTATCAAAATATTTTTAATATGAGATAAATTTTATTTGTTAATTCCTTAAATAAATTATTTTAGAAATGAATTTTTATTTTATATGTTTACTTTTTTTATCCCTCTTTTACAAAAACTTAAAAAAAATATCTTGCCTGTTTTCATAATCATCTCTTTATTGTTAAACCTTCTTTTAGGTTATTTTTTATGGCGTCTTGATCGCCCTCAAACCTCTCCTTTATCTTTTCCTCCTAAAATAAAAGTAGCTACTGCATTACCTAATGTGAGAACCTTTTTAGAAGGTAGCGTACAAAAACGCTTAAAAGAATATCATAATATTACTTTAGAAGTTTTATATTTACCTGGAAATTCTTTTTTTCAAACTGATTCTTTGTTATCCAATAAAGAAGTAGATGCTAAACTGGATGCTCACATTCATCATTTAAATATTGCAAATAGTAAATTAAAATTAGTTGACTCTCCTAATCAATTAACTTTTATTCAAACTACTTATTTAGCTAAATTTGGACTTTTTACTTTAAAAGATAAAGGTTTTGCTAATGTAGCTGATTTAAAAACTTTTAAGCAAAATCATCCTCATGAAAAATTAAAAATTTTAATATCTAATGATAACTTTCAAAAATCATTATCTCTTTATGTCTTAGAACAATTAGGGATTATTCAAAAAAAGAATTCGAATCAAGCATTAACAATGCAACAATCCTTTAATTTGAATCCTTCCTTATTTGAAAGTAAGCCAGGTTTCCCTGAAATTGAATATGAAACTGCTGAATTAATGGAAATATCCTCCAAATTTAAAAATGGTAACCATCATTTATGCCTACAATATCCTACTCTTATGGGTAATTTAAATAATCTTATTAGCACCATAGCAACTCTTCAAAAACCAACTGATTTAAAAGATCCTATTTACTCTTATACTATTTCTTTAGTGGCTCGTAAAGATAACGAAACTTCTAAAGAAATTAAAATTTTACAAGATGTTTTAAAACAAGATATGATTATTAAACAAGCTCAAACTGATATTTTTAAAGAAACTAATTATTATATGATTCCAAGCCAAGATATTGATTCATTAAGTACCAACATTAAAGCTACATATTTAGGTAAAACTACTTCTGCTATCAGGAACACTTAAAAATGCCCTACTTTTTCACTATTCTTGGAAAAATCTTGTTTTATCAAGAATCAAATAAATATTTATTTTGGCAAGCTTTATGTGAAACTCTTAAAATTACTTTTTGCTCAACCTTGCTATCTTTTTTAATAGGTGTTGCTTTAGGAATTTATTTATATTTATGTAAAATACAAAATCATCATAAAAGATATTTAATCATCAATACAATCATTAATCTTTTAATTGCTATTCCTTTTATCTTATTAATTGTTTTATTTATTGAATTTTTATGGCGTCCTTTGTTGGGGAATAGTTGGTCTTACGGCTTTAAAGTTAGCTTACTTTCATTAACTTTAATCTTAACTCCTCTTTTTGCTCGTCATTGTGAACAAATTTTTATGACTATTAATCAAGAATTATATCAAACATCAGATAGCCTCGGTGCTTCTAAATTGCAATTTATCTTTTTCTTTGTGTTAAAAGAAGCTCGTACTGATGTTATCTTGAAAGTAGCTTCCCTTTTTGTTACCTCCTTAGCCTATTCTTCTGTTTTAGGAATTATAGGCCATATGGGACTTGGTCAATTAGCTATTTCTCGTGGGTATTTAGGAGAACTGTTTGTGCGCGAAATCCATGGTTTTAATAACTTAGATTTAATTTTAATAATTTTGTTAATAATGTTTATTTTAACTCAAATAGTCCAATTAATAGCCCATTTTATCGCTTTAAAATTAGATAAACGTTGAAGTATCATAATCACTAATTTAATTAATAACCTTTTTTCTTCTAATTCCCATTTTCTCCTCTTTAATTTATTTTTTTCATTCTTTTTTAACATTTTTTTTATCAAAATTCAAAAAATAAGGTATAATATTTTTGTGGATCATATGAAATTAATTATAGCTATCGTTGATAGTAACGATGCAAACAAAGTACAAACAGTTTTAATAGAAAATAGTTTTTTTACTACTCGCTTAGCTACTCAAGGTGGTTTTTTAAAAAAAACCAATGCCACTTTTATATTAGGCGTAAGAGAAGATCAAGTAAGTAAGGTTTTAGATCTTATTGGTAAACACTCTCACAAAAAAACACAGATGATTCCTAATAATATTATGAACCAATTTTCAGCTTATAGCTCTTTACCTACAGAAGTTTCTATTGGTGGTGCTACTATTTTTGTGTTAAATGTTGATCAATTTTGTAAAGTTTAAGAACAAAATTACTATTTTTAATTATCAAACTAACAACTTAACAAATAAGGAGGTTTTTTTCATGGCGTTAACAAAACAACAAAAAAAAGAAATTATTGAAAAACACGCTAGTTTTGCAAAAAATACAGGTTCTTCTGAAGTTCAAATTGCTATTTTATCAGAAGAAGTTAAACAATTAAGTGAACATCTTAAAAAGCACCCTCATGATTTTCATTCTAAAAGAGGTCTTTTTATGAAAACTAGTAAAAGACGTAATTTATTAAAATATTCAGGAAAATAAATGCATTTATTCTAATACCACAAAAAAAACAATTTTTTGTGGTATTTTTCTATTTGATTATCATTTCATTAAAATGTTTAAGTGTTCATCTTTTTTTAAATTAAAAAAACACAATTATGATTATCAAACAAAAAACATCAAAATTAAAAGGAGATATATGAAAGGATTAAAAGGATTATTAATTTTATATGATGGTTTTGAAGATTGTGAAGCTTTAGTGACTAGAGCTTTATTAAAACGCGCTTCTTTGCCTCTTACTACTGCTACTTTAAATAAATCATTAGAAGTTACTTCTTCTAGTGGACTTAGTGTAAAAGCAGATTGTAATTTAAGGAATCAAGAAGTTGAAGTTTTTGACTTTTTAGTAATTCCCGGTGGACCTTATGTAGTTACATTAATTGAAAAAGAAACTTTCTTGCTTCAAGTAATTCAAAAATTTGTAAAAACTGACAAAATCATTGGAGCTATTTGTGCAGCACCGATGTTTTTAGGAAAATTAAATTTATTAACTAAACATTCTTTTACTTGTTTTCCTGGTTGTCAAAATTTTATTTCAGGAGATTATTTACCTCATCAAAAAGCTGTAATTAGTGGTAATTTTGTGACTTCTCGCTCTCCTATTACTGTTTTTGATTTTGTTTTTGCTTTAGTAGAAGCTCTTCGCGGAAAAAATACTGCTTTATCTTTTCAAAAATCCCTTAATATATAGATGATTATCAATCACATCAAAAAAAACATTTTATTTTCTTTTTCACCAGTAAAACAAATTTTTAAACTTGTAAATATGATCAATATGATTTATTTTTTTGATAAATTATTATACAAAAAAACAATATAGCATTTTTTTTGTTCATATATCTTGACTTAATCTTCTTTTTATAGTAAAATATTAAAGAATACCGATGAAAAGAAAAAATTGTAATTGATAAGAATATTTTAATATTATGTTCTAACTATTTAACATTATCGATTTTTTAAAATATTTTTTCTATTGTAATTATTTCAAATTAAAAATATCTAATCTAATTTCATATCATATTTTTTTGGAACAAATAAGGAGAAAATTTCATGATTATACCAAAATCACAAACACAAACTCAAAACAGTCATAAAACTTTAATGGCTAACAACTCTACAATTACACGTAAATGGTATTTAGTTGATGCAAAAGGTAAAACCTTAGGTCGGTTAGCTACTCAAGTAGCTGCTATTTTAAAGGGTAAAAACAAAACCCATTACACTCCACATGTAGATAATGGTGATTATGTTATTGTTATCAACGCTTCTCAAATACATTTAACTGGTAAAAAATGGGCTCAAAAAAAATATTATAAGCACTCAGGATATCCAGGAGGATTAACCAAAGTGATTGCTTCAGAAATGATGCGTAAATTCCCAATTAGAATGGTTGAAAAAGCTATTTTAGGAATGATTCCGCACACTAAATTAGGTGCTCAAATTGGTAAAAAATTATTTGTTTATCCCCAAGCAAATCATAATCATCAAGCTCAAAAACCAGAAATCTTAAAGGTTTAATTTCATGCAAAAACTAAATTATTATGGCACAGGACGTCGTAAAAGTGCTGTAGCAAGAGTTATTTTAACTAGTGGAAGTGGGAAAATAACTATAAATACTAAAGATTTTCAAAAATATTTACCATCACCTGCAACTCATTTAGAAATGTTAAAACCTTTGTACATAACTGAAAAAAGAGAAGCATATGATGTTCGTGTTAATGTCACTGGCGGTGGCCTTTCTGCTCAAGCTGGAGCTATTCGTTTAGGCATTGCCCGTGCTTTATTAGAAAATATACCAGAATTAAGAATCATTCTTAAAAAAGCTGGTTTGTTAACCCGCGATGCTCGTTGTGTAGAACGTAAAAAATACGGTTTGAAAAAAGCTCGTCGTGCTCCACAATTCTCAAAACGTTAATAATAATTATTATGAAAAAAAGAACTTTGCTAAAAAGCTCTTTTTTTTATAAATATAACATTTATTTTCATTTGCAAATTATCATCTTCCAAAAGAGAAAGTATGGCCTATGACTAAAGTAAGAGTTCGTTATGCTCCCAGTCCTACTGGGTTGTTACATATCGGTAATGCTCGAACCGCTTTATTTAATTATTTATTTGCTAAACATCATCAAGGGGATTTTATTATTAGAACAGAAGATACTGATCTTTTACGTAATATTCCTAATGGTGAAGCTTCACAGTTAAAAAATTTACGTTGGTTAGGGATTAATTGGAACGAAGGCCCTGATATTAAAGGCCCTTTTGGTCCTTATCGTCAATCAGAAAGATTAGCTATTTATCGCAAGCATGCTTTACAATTAGTACAACAAAATTTAGCTTATCAAGAGTTAACCCCAGATAAAAAATCCTTTGCTATTAGATTTCGTGTTCCTGAAAATCAAACATTTACGTTTAATGATTTAATTCGAGGCCCTCTAACTTTTTTAAGTAAAGAAATTGAAGATTGGGTTATTCTTAAATCTAATGGTTATCCTTCTTATAATTTTGCCGCTGCTGTTGATGATCATTTAATGCAAATTTCTCATATTTTTCGAGGAGAAGAGCATATCACTAACACTCCTAAGCAAATTATGATTTATCAAGCTTTTAATTGGTCAATTCCAGTATTTACTCATATGACTTTAATTTTGAACCAACAAAAAAAAAAGCTTAGCAAAAGAGATTCTGATGTATTGCAATTTATTGAAGCTTATGCTGATTTAGGTTATCTTCCAAAATCTTTATTTAATTTTTTAGCACTTTTAGGTTTTTCTCCTTCAGGCAATCAAGAAATTTTAACCCCTGAAGAACTAATTGCTCTTTTTGATACTTCTCGCTTAAATAAAGCTCCTGCTATATTTGATAAAACTAAATTAGATTTCCTTAATAACCATTATTTAAAACAGTTACCTCTTGATAATTTAGTTTCCTTTGTTATCAATAAAAACTACTTACCAAATACCTGTACACAATCAACTAATAAAGAATGGTTGTCTCAATTTGTAGCTTTATTTAAAAATCGTATGCATTATGTCAAGCAAGTAAATGATTTTTATCATTTGTTTTTTTCAAAAACCCCTTCTTTATCCAAAGAAGCGCAAGATTATTTAAAAAAAAATCCTCAAATCATCCTTATTTTAGAAAAATTTCAACAGGCTTTTGCAAAAATTATTTTTGAAAAAGATACTATTGTAACACTTATTAAAAAAGTAGCTCAAGAAAATAATTTTCCCAAGAAAAATCTTTTTATGACTTTACGTATTGGTACTACTTATCAAATGCAAGGTCCTAGTTTGCCATCTCTTTTAACATTATTAGGAAAAAAACAAGTTCTTAATAATTTATCTCAAATATTAAAACAATAAGATTATTTTATTTTTAGTTAAACATTTCCTCTTCTTTTGTTTTTTATTTTAGCAACAGTTTTGGTATATTTTTCTAAAATCAAAAGGACTGATAACATGTTAAAAATTTATAATTCTTTAACAAAAAAAAAACAACTTTTTAAATCTTTACACCCTTTTTTAGTAAATATGTATGTGTGTGGACCTACTGTTTATAATCATCTACATTTAGGAAACACTAGACCTTTAATCTTTTTTGATGTTGTTAAAAGGTATTTGCAAATGTTGGGGTTTGAAGTTCGTTATGCCGTCAATATTACTGATATTGATGATAAAATTATTGCCTCTGCTTCGCAAAAAAAAATTTCAGAACATCTTTTAACTCAAAAATATATTCACGCTTTTTCGGAACTTCTCAATTTATTAGATTTGCAAACTATTAATTTTCAACCTCAAGCAACCAAGCATATTAAATCTATGATCTTCTATATTCAAGAATTATTGAATAAAGGTTTTGCTTATTTTACAGATAAAGGAATATATTTTCGTATATCTAAAATCTCTGATTATGGCAAATTAAAATATCAAGATTTATCTCAATTAAAGCAAAAATCCCGAAAACAATTAGATCCTCAAAAAGAGCATCCTGGTGATTTTATTTTGTGGAAAAAAACCATTCAAGGGATTCAATATGAAAGCCCTTGGTTTTTAGGAAGACCTGGGTGGCATACTGAATGTGTTGCTATGATTGATCAAATTTTTGCCACTGTTTTAGATATTCATGGTGGTGGAACTGATTTAAAATTCCCTCATCATGAAAATGAAATAGCTCAAGCACAAGCACATAGCAGACGCCCTTTAACTAATTTTTTTATGCATGTAGCAAGATTAGATTATCAAAATCAAAAAATGTCTAAATCTTTAGGAAATATTGTTTGGTGTCGTGACTTATTGCAACAATTTAACTCATCCATTATCAAGCTTTTTTTCTTAAGCACTCATTATCGCAAACCTATTAATTTTAATTATTCTTTAATGGAACAATTTCGCATAAAATATCACAAAATCATTACTTTCTTCACTAAGAACTATTTTTATTTGAAATTAAATCATGGCTTATCTTCCGCCCACCAAACTACTATTCTTAATGATTTTCATCAATTAATGCAAGATGATTTTGCCACTCACAAAGTAATTGATTTAATCGAACAAACCATTAAAAAAACTTATCAAATTAATGAAATCACACTTTTATCTCAATATCATAATACTTTGTTATTGATTTTTGATATTTTAGGAATACGTATAAATTTTTTGCAAGCTACTTTAATTGATTGTCAAACTTATCACTTATGGCAACAAGCAAGACAAAACAAAAATTTTGCTCAAGCAGACCTTTTACGACAAACTTTGCTTAATAAAGGTTTAATCTAAAAAAAACGTTAATTCTCTCATAAAATACAATTAAAATAATTCAAAGTTTAAAGGAAAATCCTCATATGAGTATATTAACAACTAGAAAAGCTGTTAAATTGTTTCAAAAAAATCATCAAATACCACGTCATATCTTAAATCAAATTCTAACAAATACCATGAAAGCTCCTTCCTCCTTCAACTTACAACCTTGGCATTTTGTTGTTATTGAAACAATTACTGGTAAGAAAAAATTACAACCTTGTTTATACGGCAATCAAAGTCAATTAGAAACTAGTTCAGCTATGATTTTGATTTTAGGTAATACCCAAAAAAATGAAACTAAAGAAGCCATCTTAAAACCATATTTTTCTCTTCAAAAAATACCAACAAATATTCAAAATAAATTATTAAAACGGATTGACCTTGTCTATTCTAACCAAACTAAAATAGAATTACAAAATGAACTTTATTTAGAATGTGGCATAGTAGCTTTACAATTAATGTTAGCAGCTCAAAGCTGTGGTTACGATACTTGTCCTATAGGGGGATTTAATCATAAAATTATCAATCAAAATCTAAGTATTGATCCTAAATATATTCCCACTTTAATTGTTGCTATAGGGAAACCTTTTTCTTCACATCAAACATCAGATACTTTTAGATTGCCATTTAATCAAATAACTACTTATTTATAATCCCTCCATTAACTCTTTGAAATGGCAATTATTTTATTTATTACATACACTTACCAAAAAAAGAATTAATCTTTTTGGTAAGTGTTTATTTTTTTTAAGTATTCATTTTTTTGATATCTTCATTTTATTTTTAATTGTGATCTCGATAATATTTTTCATTTAACTTATTGACAAAGATTTTAATCCATGATATATTAGGAGTAATCAATTAAACAATCTTTTTTTTAATGACTAAATTCTAGTACTTGTATCATGTTTTTAAGTTTAATGATTGTTATTACATTTATTGTTTAGGGTTGTCCTAAATATTTTTTTTATATCATTTGGGCTTTTATTGACCTCATGAAATAAATAATATTATGAAAAAAGATTATAATTGCTTTATATTTTTATTATTTGATATGATGTTATTATATTTATTTTTTTAAATTATTTAAACAATAAGGAAATAGAAAGGTTAATTTAAAACATATGTTAAATGGAAATTTAATTAAAGAAAATTTTAAAAGTCATTTTAAAAAAATATTAATTATTGTCATTAGTTTATTATCTGTTACAGCAATGCATATAAGATTACATTATATGTCTCCTGTTGCTAATAATCAAATATCTAGAACAAATACAATTACTTTAGGTGTTGTTAATTGTTGTCCTCCTGTAGCTTTTGATGGTGCTAATGTTGTAAATCCAGATTACAAAATACAAACTACGAATGATGAATATATAAGTGGTTCTGATGTTATTTTCTTCAAAGAAGTGGCTAAAAAAATGGGGAAAATATTACAAATCAAATCATATAGTGGATTTCAAGGGGTTTTCAACGATCTTGACCAAGGTATTATTGATTGTGTTATGGGAATGATGAATATAACCCCCGAAAGAACACAAAATTTTGATGCAGTTGAATATTGTCCTACAAATACTAAAATTTTATTTAAAAAAGATTATGATAAACTAAATCTTGTTGATAGCAAAAACCAAATTCCTTGGGACGCAATTAAAAACAACAAGGTTAAGGTAACTGTCATAAATGGTTGTTCATATTTTCAAAAATTAGAAAAACAAGGACATGAAAAACATACCAAAACAAGCGATGATCACAATGGTTGTTTGACTTTCTTAGAAAACGGTGTATCAGAAGGTTATATGAATGATAATTTTATCATAGATGCTGTAGCAAAACAACCCAAATATAAAGATGATTATCAATCGTTACAAATGTCAGGCAAAACTTATCCATTAGGAATTTTTTTCAAAAAAAATAAACCTAAATTAAAGGAATCATTAGAAAAACATATTCAAGAATGTATAGATGAAGCTAAAAAAAACGATAATGACAAATATGAAAATGGATATGATTATTATTTTGATATGGCTTGCAACATAGTTCAAGATCAAAATCAAAGTACGAATCAAATTACAACAAAATATAAAACTACTATTTGGAAAAACTTATTGACATATGAAAAAGGGTTATATTATTCTTTACTGCTATCCTTTTATGGTTTGATTGTAGGATTTGGTTTAGCTTTATTATGTTTTAAGTTAAAAACTTTATCTTTGGTTACAAGAAAACAAACTCGTATGATCAAAATGATTGCTTTATTAATAGATGGAATAGTTAGTTTGTTTAAATCAATTCCTGTTATGCTTCAAACTTTATTAATTTATAATTTATTCATAAGAACCAATATACCTTTATTTAAAAGTAATTTAGGTACTTTTACTGTTGGATTAATTATTATTGTTTTAAATACTGGGTTTAATTTAGCATTTATTATGATCAATCATGCTCAATTCTTAGATAAAGAACAAATTAGAGCAGGTCATGCTTTGGGTATGAATCATAAACAAGTTTTTAAACATATTATTTTTGCACAAACTTTGACAAAAACTGTTCCTTCTTTGTGGAATCAATTTATTATCAATATTAAAGATACTGCTTTGTTCTCAGTAATTGGTTTAGCAAGTCTTTTGTGGTCAGCTCAAAGAAATGCATCAGTAAATTATGATACTATTACTCCTTTTTTAGTTGTAAGTATTTTTTATTTAGTATTAGTTTTTATTATTTCTTTATTAAGTCGTATTACACTTAATAAAAACAAACAACAATAATATTTTAAAATTTATCATTAAGATCAACTTTGATATTCTCTTTTTTTTCTTTTATTGTATATATTCAATTATACTATTTTTTGTTTTTTTGCAAGATAATTGCTTTTCTTTAACTTTTATAATTTTAATTTAATTAAAAAAAGGGAGATAATAAATATATGTAACAAAAAGAAAAAAACAACTATGAGTTGGTTTTTTAATACTAATTATTTATTTTTAATGTTAAATAAAAGATATTATCATTATGGGAAAATAAGTTCAAATGATAAAGTGGATTATAATATCTCTACTTTGAGGCCAATATGTACACAACTGATCTAATTTATTTTTTAACCCTTTCTTGGATTTGAGCGAAATAACAGTATAAATTATTATTAATTGTTTAGATTCAATTTCTAGTTTATTTTGATTAGAATATTTTTGTTTATTGATTTTATTATACCAATATTGTTCAATGTGTAAAACTTTCTTTTAAAAAAACTTACTTACTTCTTCACGACCTGCTTAGATATTAATTATTTGAATGTCTTTTTTATCTAAAAATCAATTGTGCTTTTTGATCACTTTTATTAATAACAATTGTTTGATGAGTATCTGCACTGTTCTGTTTTTTTAGACAACTTTTGTCTTTAAAATTATTCTTTAAGACTTAAAAATAAGTTGATAATTTTATATCTTTTCTAAAAATATTTTTAGAAAGAGTTCAAATGTTAAGACAAAAATTATTTAAAGATTTTTTAAAAGATAAAAAGAATTTAGCAATTCGGGATAAATTAATCGAACTTGTAAAAAGACGAAGTCACTCAATTAACAACCGATTTAGAAGAAAAAGAAACAGAATATTCAATTATCATACGATCAAAAAGACCAAAAAATTACCAAATTAAACCAAATAATCAATGACCAAACTAATGAAATAAATCGTTTAAATGAAGAACTCTAAAAACAAATTGACAAATGGGTACAACAAGGTATCAACATCCAATCTTTAGAAGAAACTATCAAAACCTTAGAATCAGCCTCAGGCAAATACCTCCAAGAAAACACTGAACTCTGAAATGAAATTGAAACCCTCAAAGAAAAATTAAAAATCGAAAAAAATTAACAAAAACAAACAAAAATACAATTGAAAAACCAAAGAAAAACAAAATTATCCTCTAAAACCACCAAATACAATAAAATAAAAACCCAAATAGATAATCAAATAACTTGATCAGGTTCTTTCCAACCTATCAAAAATAAAATAAGTGATTCTGTAAATAAAAAAGTTGCGTCTGTAAGGTCTTGGTTTAAAAAAT
>NZ_JAGVRH010000009.1 GCF_018274325.1 'Fragaria x ananassa' phyllody phytoplasma
CTAACTATAAATATAAACCAATTTAAGAAATAATATTTTAATTATTTATTTTTTTAGTAGTTAGTTAATTTTCTTAATCTTTATTTTTTATTAGATAATTACGTAAAAAAATTATTTTATTTAAATTTTAATATTGACATAAATTTATTTTGAGTTACAATAAAAATAATTAATAGATAATTTGTTTTTTTAGAAAAAAATGTTGTTCTTAACTGGTTCCATTTTCGTGGAGCTTATACCGTTATAAATGTTAATTCCCAAAGCAAAAATAAATAACTTTCAAATTATTGAGTACTTATCACCTATTCCCCTACCTTTTGATGAAAAAAACGAACTCATTAGGCAAAATATCATAACTAAACTCCCAAATCGGAAAATTGGAAGTAAAACAAAAATCCTTAAACAAACAACTCAGCCATGCAGAAGATTTAAAAAAAAAATTTATTAGATTTTTAAATAGAAGGTTAGATCAAAACAAACAATCTCTGCCCTATCCTCCCTCAACTTCCTCTACGAAATTACCTCATCTGAGGGATAGGAATAAAAATAAAGGAGATTTAATTAATGTTTAAATCAAAAAAACAATTTAAAATAATTTATCTTTGTTTAATTGCTTTTTTAGGATTATTATTTATTTTTAATAATAATCAAATAACAGCATTGGAAAACGAAAATATATGTAATCGAAATATGAAAATTCATAATATTTTTGTTGAAAAAGAAGAAGATATTTTGTCTTATATTATAAGGGAAAATATTTATCAAGGTTTTAATTATTTAACTTTAGATTATCCATGTTATAACGGGGATAACAGTAAATATGATATTTGTTGGCGCATCAAAAATCCTCCTCATAATTTATTATTTGTTTTTTTTGACAAAGGGAAAAGATATAAAAAAGATTATATTTATACTTTAAAAGAATTACAAAATTTAGGAAACGGCGCTGAAAATTTATATATAATTTGGTTAAAAAAATCATTAGATTTAAAAATAAAAAATAAAATTCAAAAAGATAATATAAATAAAGAAATATTTCAACAATTAGAAATAAAATTTAAAGAAATTGAAATAGAAAAATTAAATATTAAATTAAATTTGTCTAAAGAAAATAAATCAAAACAAGAAAAAGAAATACAACAAATTCAAGAAGAATTAACCAGAAATAGAAATACCAATGAAGCATTAATCAACCAATTAAATATCAACCAAAATAAAATAATAAAAGGGTTAAAATCAAAAATTAAAAATCTAGAAAACAATGAAACTCAAATACAAGAAATTATTAAACAAAAAGATGAAGAAATAGATAAATTAAAACAAAAAACCGAAAAACAAGCCGAAAAAATCTTAAAACTAACAGCTGAAATTGAAGATAATATGGAAACTTTCAAAAAACAAATTGAAATAATAAAACAATTAGAAAGCAAAATAGTTGTTTTGGAAAGCGCAAATGGTATATTAGGAACTAAAAACAAAGAATTAGAATTTGAAATTAATAAAACCAAAAATCAATTAACAAAAAAAGAAGAAATTTGTGAAGAAAGGAAATTAGTTTTAGAAAAAAATAAAATAGAATCTTTAAAACTACAAAATAATATAAAACAATTGCAAAAAGAATTAAATCAAAAAACAAATACTTATATGGGTATTTTTAATTCATTATATAAACAAATATTTTAATATTAAAATTATAAAATAAGTGAATAAATTTCAATAATTATATAAATTAGACTCTTTTCAGGGTCTTTTTCTTTTGCCTAAATCAAAACACAAACACACAACAATTGGTGAGATAATAATTACTAAAAATTAAAATTAATAAAAAAGAAAGGTGAACAAAATATGAAAAATAACAATCAACAAGAAATTAATGTTTATAATGTTACCAACCAATTGTTTAATTCACAATATTGATACTGATAAATATCAAATAACTAATATAAAAATTAATAAATTATTATATTATATTTAAATCACAATTTATCAATCCCCAAAAGTCCAACAAACTTTAATTAAAAAAGGTTTCCTTATCAGCATGTCGCGCAAAGCAACTCCTAGAGATAACGCAGTTATTGAAAACTTATTTGGTAAAATGAAAAATATTTTACTTTATCGCGATCTTTTTTTATTCTAAAAATCTCCAGCAAAAATAAGTAAAATCATTAACCAAATTCCCACCTATCCAATGTTTTTAAAATTTAAGATAAAATATTTAAAAAAATATCTTTTGAAACTAACAAATTATGAAAAAATATTAGACACATTTTAATCTAATCAAAATGTCTTGTTAGTTTGAAAAGATATGAAATTATTGACTTAATTTTAAGTCTTAAAGAACCATTTTAAAGACAAAAATTGTCTAAAAAAAAGGAACAGCGCAAATTAGCTGCAATAATAAACATAAAAATATCATTAAAAAAGTTATTTGATAAAATTTGTTTTTACATTTTTGAATATACACAATATCATATTTTTGTTGGATGATTTTGTTTTTTGCATTAACCATACAAAAAGATAAAAATAAAAATATTGTTACAATAATAAAAAAAATCATAGTTAACCCAAATACCTTTAGGGTATCGCTTCGAAATAAGTCTGGCATTTTTTCAAGATAAGGATATAAATCTGGATTATAACGACCTATTAACAAGGAAATCAAAAAATATATTAAAGGATAAGTTATGCCAATATAAAATTTTTTAATATTAATTAAACTATCGTCAATAAAAAAATAATAAAATAAAAAAGCCGAAGTTAAAATTTTGTGTTCCATGAAATAAATATGTTTTTCTTCAGGAAATAATAAACAAAAAAATATAATAACAAAACAATTCATTAAACATATAAAACTTAAATAAGGATAAATTTTTAATTTTTTAAATTGATGATGTAAAGATAACAACAAAAAAACATTAATCAATAATGTATTTTGTTTACTAAATAACCCTAAAGAGCAACATTTTCTACCATTATTAACAGCTTCATGCATACTAAAAAGAGTAATAAAACATGAAATTAAAACAATTAAAGGAAAATTAATTACTTTTTTGGGATAATGTTTTAAATTATTTATTTTCATATAATCATAACAACCTTTTTATTATTTTTTTTTTAATCCATATTGTTAAAAATTTAAAATATTTTATATGTTTTTTTTATATTTTTTATTTAAAATCAAAATTTTTGAACTTGTTGTTTATTTATGTTTATTCATCTATAAAAAATTTAATCATATATTACTCTTTTATTTACCTTAAAAATATCTTTTTTTAAAAACTTTTGATGAATAAACTTGAATATGTTACACTATTGGTAGTTAATTGCAGTCAATTTAATGGTATTATTTATGTTTTTTTAATTTATTATTTGTTTTTTATTTTCTATGTTCTATTGCTATTTTCTTTTTTATAAATTTTTACAAATACAAAAATAATATAATTAATATAATAATGCAAAATAATACAAATATTTTTTTATATTTAAAATACATACAACAATCAAAAATTCTGAGGCTCAAAATAACTAATGATTTGAAATCCTTTTTCGGGTTGTGGTAAAAAAAAAATTATATAAACACCATTTAGCTACCAAATAAGGAGTAAAATAATAATGAAAATAGGTTTTTTTATTGATGGTTATGAACCTTTAGTTGGAGGTGTCATAGTTTCTGCTAAAGCTTTGAGAGAAGGTTTGGAAGAATTAGGTCATGAAGTGTTTATTATCACTTTAGAAATCTCTCCAAAGCAAGAAGAAAAAGATCCTAATATCATTAGATTTAAAGGAATTCCTATACCTTTTAATCCATCTTTTAAAGGTTATCGTTATATTTTTAGATATAAAAAACATTTACTACAAATAAAATCACTAAATTTAGATATAATTCATATTCATACTGAAGTAGCTATGGGTAAATTAGGACTTTATGCTAAAAAAGAATTAAAAATACCTGCTGTTTATACAATGCATTCTTTTTATGAATTATCTATGCACAATATTTCACCTTTTTTGGCTAAATATTTTAAAAATTTCTTATTACAAAAAATTATTAAACTTTATTATAAATTCATTTCACAAACAGATATTACCATTGTTCCTTCAAAAAAAAATCTTGAATATGTTCAAAAAAAATATCAAATAAAAGGTGATTATCATATTGTTCCTACACAACTTAATTTAGCTTCTTTTTATCCAGAAAATAATTCTAAAACTCAAATTGAAAATTTAAAAATTAGGTTAGGTTTGAAAAATTACTTTGTATGTCTTTATGTTGGACGACTTTCTCTTGAAAAAGAAATCGATTATTTAATGGATGCTTTTGCTGTGTTTAATCAAAAAAATCCTCAGAGTAAATTTCTTTTAATAGGAGACGGACCTATGATAGGTAATTTGCGTAAACAATCTCAAGTTCTAGGAATTTCAAATAATGTAATTTTTAATGGTTTTGTGGCTTATCAAAATTTAGGGTTATATTATCAATTAGGGGATGTTTTTATCAATGCTTCTTTATATGAAACTCAAGGATTAACTTATATCGAAGCTTTAGCTGCTGCTTTGCCTTCAATTGTTAGATATGATATAGTTTTGGAAAAAGTAATTAAAAACAAGAAAAATGGGTTTTTTTTTCAAACCAAAGAAGAATTAATTCAAATATTGGATCAATTGTATCGTAATCCTCAAGAATGCCAAAAAATATCTCTTCAAACTCAAAAATCTATTTTACATTATGACCGAAAACATTTTGCACAAAAAGTAGTTAATATATATCAACAAATAATTAATAAATATAAATAATTTTTTTAAGTTGATATCTATTGAGTTGTTGTTGCAAACTAAAAAATAAATTACTAGTTTTTGCAAAAAGATTGTTCAAAACAATTTCAAATAGTGATTAAAAAATATTTTTTATTTATTTTTTTTTATATAAAGTGTTTAATTTCGGGGTGCAGTTAGATTATATATAATTATTACTTGATTTTATTTATATAATTGAAATAAAAAAATTGATGAATCAAGAAGGGAAAATAAAATAATGTTAAAAATAGGAATTTTTACTGATTGTTATGATCCTGGGATTGGCGGAATCCAAACTTCTATTAAAATGTTAAAAAGTAGTTTAGAAAATTTAGGACATCAAGTATATATATTTACTTCAGAAACAACTAATAAACAAGTACCAAAAGAAAATTTTGTAACTAGAATTCAAGGAATTAAATTATTTAGAAATCTGGTACCAGATTATAAAATAATTTTTAATTTTTCCAAATATTTATCACAAATAAAACTTTTAAAACTAGATATTATTCATATTCATACAGAATTTTCCATGAGTCAATTAGGTCTTTATATACACAAAAAATTACAAATACCTGCTGTTTATACGATGCATACTATGCATAAATGTTTTTTGCAAAAAAGTCATTTGCCAGTGTGGATTCAAAAACTATTGTTTATTTATATTAAAAAAAGAATTAAAAAACTTGTTACAAAAACAAATATAACAATTGTTCCTACTAAAAAAATTCTTATTTTGATGCAAGAAAATTACCAAATTTCTGGAAATTACAAAATTATGCCTACAGGATTGAATTTAACAAATTTTTATAAAGAAAATTATTCATTAAATCGTATTAACACTTTAAAAGATAAATTAAATTTGCAAGATTTCTTTGTTTGTCTTTATGTTGGCAGACTTTCTCCTGAGAAAGAAATTAATTATTTAATTGATGCTTTTGCGGAACTTAATTGTGTCAATTTTCAAACTAAATTTCTTATTATTGGTGATGGTCCTGAAAAGAAAAATTTAATCAAACAAGCTAAAAAATTAGGTATTAGTGATAAAGTTATTTTTTTAGGTTTCATTCCTTATGAGCAATTAGGAGTGTATTATCAATTAGGAGATGTTTTTATCAACGCTTCTTTATTTGAAACTCAAGGATTAACTTATATTGAGGCTTTAGCTGCTTCATTGCCTTTGATAGTACGTTATGATCAGGTTTTATCAAATGTTATTAAAGATGGTCAAAATGGTTTTTTTTATTGCCAAAAGAATGAACTAGTACAACTTTTAATAAAGTTATCTCATTCCAAAGAATTATGTGTGAATTTATCTAATCAAACAAGACAAGTAGTTATATTTTATTCCCAGGAAAACTTTGGAGCCAATATTTTAAAACTTTATCTTGATGTTATAACAAAATATCAACAATATCAACAAAATAATTAAACATTGATAAAAGTAATAAAAAAATCACAATATTCAGTTTTTTTGTATTATTTATAATTTTTTTTTGTATAATTATAAATGGTATTGTTTTGTTTTCATCATTAACAATAAAAAAACAAACAAAAGCAAACTTATAAATATTTTTTATGTTATTTTGTGTTTTATTTATATGCCAAATATGTGAAAAGAAGAATTTTTCTCTCGCCTGATTAATCTTGTAATTGATTTTTGGGCAAATAGCACACAAATATTTAATTTTTTGAAATTAAATATATTTTTATTTTTAGTGCTATTATTTTTATTTTTAAGAGAAATGCTTTTTGAATATGCATTTCTTTTTTTTGTTTATTTCGCGATAATTTTTTGCAAAAATAATTTTGAAAAATTTGAAATTTGTTAAGCTTTAGTGAAAAAACAACACACTTTATAAAAATAAAAGGAGGGTTTAAATATTAAATTTCCTAAATCAAAATTAAAAAAAAGACCTAATAATGAAGATTTATATAATGAGAAAATTCCACAAGGAAAATATTTAATCATTGATGAAAAAGGAGAAAAATTAGGCATTTTTAACCAAAACGAAGCTTTAAAATTATCAGAACAAAAAGAAATTGATATTGTAGTAGTTAATGCTGATGCCGTTCCAATGGTAGCTCGTTTAATGAATTATCAAAAACATCGTTATAATCAACAGAAAAAAAATCGTGCAGCTAAAAAAAATAATTCTATTAGTGTTTTAAAAGAAATTCGTTTAAGTCCTACTATTGATACTCATGATTTAAATACTAAAGTAAAACAAATTCAAAAATTTTTAAAACAAGGTGATAAAGTGAAAATTAGTATGCGTTTTCGCGGTCGTATGATTAAAAATCACCAATTAGGAGAAGTGATTTTACAAAAAATTATTAAAGATTTAACAAGTTTGAGTCAAATAGAAAGTCCTTTAAAGTTACAAGGGAATCAATTTATAGTTACCTTGTCTCCTTTGAAATAAAAATTATTGGAATTGGATTAAATTATTATAAATTAATTAAGAAAGGTTAAGTGATCATCCAATGATTAAAAAAAAATCTCATAGTGGTTTAAAAAAACGTATTAAAATTACTAAAAAGAAAAAATTATTAAGAGGTCATGCTTATAAAAATCACCTTGCAGCATCAAAAACTACTAAACAAAATAGACAATTAAGAGGCGTTGTATGCGTATCTGCTTCAGATTATAAAAGAATCAAACCTCTTATTAGAGGTTTATAGAAAGGATTTAAATTATGGCTAAAATTAGTTTTACACCAGCAAGACATCAACGTCGCAAAAAAGTTTTAAAAATGGCAAAAGGCTATTTTGGTTCTAAAAGTACTCTTTACAAAACAGCTCATGAACAAGTAATGCGTTCTTTGCAATACGCTTATAGAGATCGTAAACAAAGAAAAAGAGATTTTCGTAAATTATGGATTTCTCGTATTAATGCAGGTTCTATGTTATTGGGAATGAAATACTCTCGTTTTATGTATGGTCTTGTTTTGGCTAAAGTAGATGTGAATCGCAAAATTTTAGCAGATTTAGCTTATCAACAACCAGATGTTTTTGCCCAATATGTTAAATTATCCCAAGCATCTTTAGAACAATTAAAACAAGAATCAAACATTACTAAAAACACTCCAACAGCAGAAATCAATCCTAAACAAGAACAAATATTGCAATCAAAGAGTCAAATAGCAAAACCATCTATTAAAACAGAATTTTTAAAAACTCAAAAATCTACATCTTTTGTGCAAAATAAAGGATCTAAAAATATTGTGGTGTCACCAAAACAAAATTCTGATGCAACCGTTAAATTGGATTATGAAAAAGAAGTATATGTAGAAAAATCTAATTTATCTCACCTTATTTCTGATAAGAAAAATAAACCTCTTGCTTCTAAATCGTCCTTTGATAAATTATCTCAAATGACATTTGCTGATTTAAAACAATTAGCCAAGGAACATCAAGTTACTCAAGTTTACAAATTAAAAAAAAATGAAATTATTGATATTTTAACAAAAAAAATTATTAAATAAAATCATTATACACTTCCATGAAATAAATATTTTTGGGTTTTTTTTAAGGCAAATAATATTCATTTGTATCTTATATTTTTTAAAAAAATTAAGGAGTAGATAACATGAATCAAATAAAAAAAAGAAAAAAGTTTAATTTAGGCTCTATTTTAGTAGCTATTTTGTTTCTTGCAGTAGCATGTTTTTGTTATTTTGATAGTATTTTTGAGATTCCAGGAATAACTAAATCAATACATTTAGGAACAGTTTTTTTAGGAATTTTTTTACTTTTATTTACTTATTTAATAGTTTTTCAAAAATATAAAAAAACTCTTGGAAGAACGCGTTTTATTTTCGCTTTTGAAACCTTATTATTTGTATTAATTATTTTAACAGGTTTTTTACTCCCAGGATTAGCTATTTTAGATGTTGATCAACTTCACCACGATCATCCTTTAATGTTTGTTTTTACTAATTTTAATAAATGTTTGGCCATCCTTTTTTTATTACATGGTTTGATTAGCTTATATATTGAATATTTTAAAAAAGATAACATTTACTTGTTTACTTTATATCTTTTAATGTTTAGTTTTGGTTGTTACGGTTTAAATACTCCTATATTTCAAAACGCTAGAGCCATTATTTTAAAAACATTATCTTTGTTATCTTTTGTAAAATTTCTTTATTTAACTTTTATAGAAATTAAAAAAATGAAAAATCATGTTTCTCATGATAAACAAGGAGTTTTAAAAAATGATTGATTTAGTTACTTTGTTAAAGGATTTATCCATGTTAAATTGTATTCCTGTCAGGAAAAAGAAGTTTCTAAATATGTTTTTAATTGAATTAAAAATAAAGTAAATGTTGTTGAATATGATAATTTGGGTTCTGTAATTTCTCGCAAAGGAACTTCTAGGTTCTCGCATTATGTTTGCAGGTCATTTAAATGAAATTGGTTTGGTAGTGACTCAAATTACTTCTTGAAGGATTTTTAAAATTTCAAACTCTTAGAGTTGGTTTTCGCAAGTAATGTTGACTCAAGTTTGTAACTTTAATACTTAACAAAGGACTTTGAAAGCAGTTACTGATTGCAAACCGCCACATATTATTATGACTTTTCATGAAAGAAATCTTATGGTAGAAATCTCTTCGATGTATTTAGATGCTATTGCTGTTGATACCGGTATTGCCAATGATATTCCAGATTGAGATAAATAAGCCCGCGCACTAGGTAAAGGATTACAAGTTTTAGTATATGATAGTGGGTTAAAGACGCACCGAGGATTACGTAAATTATTTTTAGAAATTATTGTAAAAAATTAAATTCCTATCAAAGAAGTTGGCGGTAATGTTGGAAGTATTGATGCTGCAAAAATATCTTTTTGATCAGGGTAAATAATTTTATTATTCAAATATTCTTGTTGTAAAAATTTAACTTTTTTTTTGAAAATAAAGTTTCTTTTGTTCTAAAGAAATTATTCTTTGCCACATTATTTGTTCCTCTGTTCGCTATATTTCATTCTCACACTTATGTAGTTCATAAGAAGGATATTCAAAATACTATTAAACTTGTAATTTCATTAGTTAATCAATTAGATGAAACAAAAGTACAAAAAATTTCATTTTAATAAACTATTACCACCAAAATTAAATTAATTTTAATCAACAAACTAAATTATTAATGACAATAATTTAGTTTGTTTCTTTTAAATATAAGATAATTTTATTGTAATTATAAATGTATTGTCTAAAACATGTTTTTTTAGAGTATAATATTATTAAGTGATTATTATTTTTTTTGAAGGAGAAATGTAAAATAATGATTTTAGAAAAAATTAAAATTTTAATTGCTAATCAATTATCTTTGGAACCTAATATAATTACTTTAAAAACACGTTTTAAAGAAGATTTAGGACTTGATTCACTTGATGCTTTAGAACTAGTGATGGAAGTAGAAAAAATCTTTAACATTAGTATTAGTGATGTTGTTTTACAAAATTTCAAAACAGTAGAAGATATAGTAGTCTATATCACTAATAATAATTCTTAATTTTGATAGCATTATTTCTATAAATATTTTTCTTGTTGATTGTTTTTTTGTGGCTATAATAAAGTTTTTAACTTTTGCAATATTAATGATAAAATTAACAAAATAACAATTAGAAGGTTTTCGATAGTGACTAAGTTAAATTATGATTTTAAAAAAATAGAACATAAATGGCAATTTTATTGGCAACAAAATAAAGTTTTTAAAACTCAAAATAATTATAATAAAAAAAAATTTTATTGTTTGGATATGTTTCCTTATCCTTCTTCAGAAGGATTGCATATTGGACATATCGAAGGTTATACCGCCACTGATATTGTGAGTCGTTTTAAAAGGATGCAGCAATATAATGTTTTTCATCCTTTTGGATGGGATTCTTTTGGTTTGCCAGCAGAACAATATGCTTTAAATACTGGTAAAAACCCTAGTACTTTTACTTATGACAATATTAGTAATTTCAAAAAACAAATTCAAAGTATGGGAAAAGCTGCTGATTGGGATAAAGAATTAGCAACTTCTGACTCTTATTTTTATAAGTGGACTCAATGGATTTTTAAAAAACTTTATGAAAATAAATTGGCTGTTTTAGAAAATATAGAAGTAAACTTTTGTCCTAAATTAGGTACTGTTTTGGCCAACGAAGAAGTGATTTCTAATGAAAAAGGTCTTTTTTCAGAAAGAGGGAATCACCCTATTATCAAAAAAAAGATGCAACAATGGGTTGTAAAAATTACTAATTATGCAGAAAGACTTTTAAATGATTTAGAATTAGTGGATTGGCCTGATAATCTTAAAGAAATGCAAATTAATTGGATTGGCAAAACTTCAGGAGTACTTGTGTCTTTTGTTTCTTCTAAACAAAATATTTGTTTAAAAGCTTTTACTACACGTCCTGATACTCTTTTTGGTGTTACTTTTTTAGTTATTTCTCCTGAACATCCGTTAGTGCTCAAACTTACTGATAAACAACAACAGCAACAAGTTAATGATTATTTAACATATGTAAAACAAAAAAAAGATTTAGAAAGAAGTGCTAATAAAGAAAAAACTGGTGTTTTTACTGGTAGTTATGCTATTAACCCTTGCAATAATCAAAAAATCCCTATTTGGATTGCTGATTATGTTTTACCTCATTTTGGTACAGGGATTTTAATGGCAGTCCCTTGTCATGATCAAAGAGATTTTGAATTTGCTCAAAAATATAATTTAAAAATGATTCCAGTTATTCAAGCTCCTGCTACTTACTATCTTTCTTCTGAAGAAAATAACTTAAATGGTCAAATGATTAAAGCTTTTGAAGGATATGGCATACATATTAATAGTGTTTTTTTAAATGGTCTTGATAACAAACAAGCGGAAACTAAAATGATTCAATTTCTTCAAAAACACCATCTTGGCAATCTACATCATACTTATAAATTACATGATTGGGTTTTTTCGCGTCAAAGATATTGGGGTGAACCATTCCCTATTTTTTATGATAGTACCAATAGCATTCATACTATTGACGACTCCCTTTTGCCTTTAGAATTGCCTATTTTAGATAAAATCATTCCTTCAGGAACAGGAGAATCTCCTTTATCTAAAGCACATTTTTGGTTATATTTTGAAAAAAATGGTCAAAAATATCGTAGAGATTCTAATACTATGCCTCAATTAGCAGGTAGTTCTTGGTATTATATTGGTTATATTTTAAAAAACTATTTAGGAATGATTCCTTTAAATACCGTTGAAGCTAAAAAATTACTAGATTATTTTTTACCAGTTGATTTATATGTTGGTGGGGCAGAACATGCTGTAGGTCATTTGTTGTATGCTCGTTTTTGGCATAAATTTTTATATGATTTAGGATTAGTTTCTTTGAAAGAGCCTTTTCAAAAATTAGTCAATCAAGGTATTATTTTAGGACACGATCATACTAAAATGTCTAAATCTAAAGGCAATGGCGTTAGTGCTTCTAGTATGCTTGATAAGTGTGGTGCCGATGTTTTAAGACTTTATGTTATGTTTATGGGACCTTTAGAAGAAATTAAAAGTTGGCATGAAAAAGGTTTAAAAGGCATTCAGCGTTTTTTAAATAGAGTTTATCATATGTTTTCTTTTGAAATAACTAATCAAAATCAAGCAAATTTAGACCCTTTATTACATCAAACAATTAAACAAGTGACTCAAGATTATGAGAAATTAAAGTTTAATAAAGTTATTAGTCAATTAATGATTTTCGTTAATCAAATTTATCAAGAGCATAAAATAGGAAAAAGGCAAATTCAAATTTTTTTACAAATATTAAACCCTATTGCCCCTCATATTACTGAAGAAATGAATCAAGTTTTTTTAAACAACAATCAACAATTAGTAAATATGGAATGGCCTTCATATGATCCTCAATATTTACAAACAAAAGAATGCAAAGTAGTAGTTCAAGTAAATAGCAAAATAAGAGCAGTTTTAGAAACATCTTGCAATACCCCTTTAGAACAAATTAAAGTTTTAGCTTTAAAAGAACCAAAAGTGCATCAATTCATTTATCAAAAAAATATTGTTAAAATGATTTATATTTCTAATAAAGTGTTAAATATAATAGTTGCTTAATTAAAATTATTTGATAATTTTTTTGTTAATTACATTTTTAGCAATAATTTTATTTTTTTTCTAATTTTTTTTTTTTTTGTTGTTCTTCAAAATAATTTATTTCCTGGTTTGATTTTTTTATTTCTGAAATATCCTAAAAATTTAAAAAATAAAAAAATATCAAAAATTACATCAAAATTTTGAAGAAAGAAAAAGGTAATTTAACATGAAATTAAATAAAAAAGGACTTTTAATAGTGCTTTCAGGACCTTCAGGAGTGGGGAAAGCCACTGTTAGAAAAGCTTTATTTGAAATGACTAACCATAATTTTGTTTATTCTATTTCAGCTACTACAAGGTCACCTCGTTTAGACGAACAAGAAGGAAAAGATTATTATTTTCTAACTAAAGAAGAATTTGAATCAGGCATCAAAAAGAATCAATTTTTAGAATGGGCCAAATTTATTGATTATTATTATGGTACTCCTCGTCAACAAATCCAAGATTATTTAAAAGCAGGTAAAGAAGTTTTTTTAGAAATAGAAGTAGAAGGGGCTACTCAATTAAGAAAAAAAAGAATTCCTAACGCTGTTTTTATTTTTTTGGTACCGCCAGAAAAAAAAGCTCTTTATGAACGTTTAAAAAAGAGAGGGACTGAAGCTCCAGAAAACATTAATAAAAGAATTATGAAAGCTAATAAAGAATTCCCATTGGCTTATAAATATGATTATATCGTGGTTAACGATGATGTTACAAACGCTGCTGATCGTATTATTGCCATTATTAGGGCTGAACACGCTAAAACAAAACGTAGTATTCGCAATTATTTAAAAATTTTGGAGGATAACGGTTATGCCGAACAGTAAAAAAATCAATAAGGATGGGTTAAGTTATCCTTCTATTGATAAATTATTAGATAAAATTAATTCTAAATATAAGTTAGTACATGTTTCAAGTAAAATAGCACATGTACTCGAAACTCAAAAAAAAATATTACCAGATTGTTTATGTCATAAAGAAATTGGTAAAGCTTTAGAGGAAATCATTCATGACAAAGTGGAATTTGTCTTTAAATAAAAAAAATTATCATTAATTTACCAAATTAAATACATATTGTTTTTTTAAATAATAGTTAAATTACAATGTTGATTTGTAATTTAACTATTATTATTATTATTTTAAACCCTAATAAAATTAATCAATAACTAATGCTAAAAGTTATTGATATATTAAAAAAATATTTTATCATCTTTTTAAAGGAGCAAATATTGATTTTTAAACATATTTCAGTTCTTAAAAAAGAAGCTATCGCTTTTTTAAACATTAATCCCAATGGTATTTATGTAGATGCTACTTTAGGACAAGGTGGTCATTCATTAGAAATTATCAAATATCTAAAAAATGGTTTTTTATATGCTTTTGATCAAGATTTAACAGCCTGCAAACAGGCTTATAAAAGTATATCACCTTATTTTCCAATTAACATTATTCATAGTAATTTCTCTTATTTAAAAGATAAACTAGCTGAAAAAAATGTTTTTCAAATAGATGGTATTTTATTGGATTTAGGATTGTCTTCTTGCCAAATTGATGATCCTCAAAGAGGTTTTAGTTATTTATATGATGTCCCTTTGGATATGAGGATGAATCAACAACAAAAACTAACAGCCCAAGATATTGTTAACAATTATTCTTTTCAAAAATTAAAAAGTATTTTTTGGTTTTATGGCGAAGAACCCAAAGCATCTTATATCGCTAAAGAAATCATTAAAAGAAGACCTTTGCATACATCTTATGATGTAGTAGCCATTACTGATCTTTTTTATCGTTATCATAAAGGACATAGTGCTAAAAAAATTTTTCAAGCTTTGCGTATTGAAGTTAATCAAGAATTAAAGGCATTAAAAAAAATTTTAATACAAAGCCTTGATTTACTTAAAAAACATGGTCGCATAGTTGTCATTAGTTTTCATTCTTTAGAGGATCGTATTGTAAAACATTTTTTTAAAAAAAACAGTATTGTCGATCTACCACAAAAATTTCCTATTATTGATTTGCCTTTTTCTCCCTTGAAACTTATTACTAAAAAAGTTTTTGTTCCCAGTCAAAATGAAATGCAACAAAATCCACGCAGTGTATCAGCTAAATTAAGAGTAGCTGAAAAAAAAATTAATATTTTAGAAAATTAAATATTAAATTATCTTTAGAGTTGTATTTAGTTATGTTACAATAATAATGTAAGTTATTATAATAACTTTTTTGTTTTTTTTGATAATAGATAGTATCCTTCCTTTCCTTTTGTCATACAAATAATTAAAAAAGTTTGGTTAACCAATCAGAAAATCATTAGATGGAGGTTTTAAATGGTTAAAACAGAAGGAATGACTAAATTTTTAATAACTGAAAAAAAAAATAGAAAATTTGTACTAGAAGGAAATCTATGGCAAGTTATTTTTTATTTCACTTTCCCTATTATTATTTATTGGGTTTTTCAAAATATATCTGATGTTATTGATATTTTGATTTTAAAAAGAAAATCTTTTCTCGATGCAACTATAACTTTTATTAGTCGGGTGCATTTATTCAAAGGTGTTTTTATTCCTTTTGGCATTTCAATAGCCACAGGAGGAGTTATTTTAGTAGGTCGCGCTTATGGAGAAAATAATATCGCCAAGATGCGCCTTTATTTAGCTAAAACTTTTCTTTTATCTATTTTAATATCATTGTTAGTTTCTTTTTTATGTATTTTTGTTTTTCAAAATCCTATTTTAAAATTTATTTTAAAGATTAGTACTATCCCACAAGAATATGCACAACAAAAACAATATTATAATTTGATTATTCTTTCTTTTGTTTGCATCATCATTAATACCGTATTTTTAAGTTTGGAACGAGCTAAGGGAAACAACAAAATTCCTCTTTTTTTAAATTTATTAAATGCTTTTAGTAAAATTATTTTATCTTTTGTGTTATTTAAATATTACCCTTTTATCGCCTCTTTAGCTTGGGCGACTTTTATTTCTAATTTTATTATTACTTTATTCGCTCTTTGGTTTTTGTTTTTTGACCTTCATAATCCCTTTAAAATTGTTTTTAAAAACTTACGTTTTGATCAAGAGTTTATGAAAAAAATTTCTAAATTAGCTATTCCTGTTTGCGCTAGCATTAGTGTTTATGGTTTAGGAAAATTGATTGTAAGTATTGTAGTTAGGGAGTTATATAACGGTGGTCCCGAAAACCTTACTAGTAGCCAAATTGGGGCTATTTTAACCTTAGCTATTGCAATCAATAATATATTTTATAATTTATTAAATTCTTTTTCTGATTCTCAAAATGCTATTATTTCTCAAAATTTAGGTCATAATAATCTTAATCGGGTTTTTGAAGCTTTTAAAAAAATTATTTTATGTATGTGTTTTTTTGCTTTAATAGGAACTTTAGTTAACTGTTTTGGCTATAAATTATTTTTACCGTTTTTTTATAATAAAGTTTGGGAGCAAATTCCTGATTTAGAAAGAGAAGCTTTCCGTAAATTGTTATTTTTTGAAACTACTAGTTTATGGTTATCTTGTGGCTCTATTATTTTATTTAATTTTTTAGTATCTTTTAAAAAAATCGCTCCTTCTTTTTACTTGAATTTTTTAAGATCTTTCTTTCGTATATGTTTTATCTTCCTTTTTTCTTCTGTTTGTTTAAATTGGGGCGTTACAGGTGTAGGTTTAAGTATTTTACTTAGTAATTTACTATGTTTTATCATTACCTTTACTATTTTTATTTCTTTTTATCTAAAATTAAAACGCGAAAAATCATTTGAACGAGATTAATTTATTGATAAAATGTTAAAAAAAGAGACTCGCAAAAGTCTCTTTTTATTTTTTATACTTTTATTTTTATTTTTTTTAGCATTGATTGATAAGCTCCACGAAAATGGAACCAGTTAAGAACAACATTTTTTTTAGAAAAAAAATATAATTTTTTTCTCAAAAAAAACAAATTGTTTATTGATTACTTTCATTATAACTCAAAATAGATTTATGTCAACATAAATATATATATATATATATTTATATTAATAGTATTTAAAGACATAACTAATATATTATACTCTTATATATTAGATTCTTGTCAATACTAAAATTTAAATAAAATAATTTTTTTACGTAATTATCTA